>CAWJYI010000026.1:0-218362 GCA_963847015.1 uncultured Alphaproteobacteria bacterium
ATACGAAGAGTTTTCGCCGCTAGATTGTGGCGATTTGCATCGCGCATGGTCCAATCAGGCGCCGCGCGCGCCTTGCGCGAAGCCCTAATCGCAGCTAATGGAACGACATCGGAGCGTGGCGCAGCCCGGTTAGCGCACTAGTCTGGGAGACTAGGGGTCGGAGGTTCAAATCCTCTCGCTCCGACCATTTCACCCCAACAAAATCAGGCGCCTCTTCCGGAATCCGGGCCGAATTCGGAAATTCGGCCTATTTACGAACAAACCGCGCTGAAATGCGCGTTCTAGGGCAAAAAGTCCCGAAATAATCCCGAATGGTCCTTGCGACGGCGCCATCGATCCGAATTTGCTCGCGAGATACCACCGCTATGTACTGGCCAGTTCCGCCCCCGCCCTCAGCCGTCCTTGAGCGCATTGTCCAGCAATTTCCGGCAGGCGACCAGGTCGGCCATCACGCGCTCGAGGCGCTCGCGGTCGGGGCCGCCGACCGGCCCCGGCGCTGCGGCGGCCTTGCCCTTGCCGAACGGGGCCAGGATGCCGTCCTCGTCGGGGTCGAGGAAGCGGTAGTCGATGCCCTTGTCTTCCCCCTCGTAATCCTCGTCGTCGGAATCGACCGCCGGCGTCTCGCCCTCGTCGGGTTCCTGCAGGCTGAGGCCGATCGCCTCCTCGACCGCGCCGAACGACACGGCGGCGCTCTGGTCGGCGATGCCTTGCACCGATTTGATGCCGTGCTCTTTCAGGATCCGCTGCACGCCGCGGATGGTATAGCCCTCGCCGTACAGCAGGCGGCGGATGCCCTTGAGCAGGTCGACGTCGTCGGGGCGGTAGTAGCGCCGCCCGCCGCTGCGCTTCATCGGCTTGATCTGGGTGAACCGCGTCTCCCAAAATCGCAACACGTGCTGGGGGATGTCGAGATCGTCAGCGACCTCGCTGATGGTACGGAACGCATCCGGCGCCTTGTCCAAATGCTCGCTCCCTCAATTCACCTCGTTCGAATACCAACGAGAATCAGGTGCTCTGATCTTACCGCGTTTTCCGCCGCAAATAAGTCCTACGCAATCCGCGTGAACCCGATTGCCGTGCGAACCCGTATTTTGCTGCACCCAAGAACGCACGCAGAGAAGGACCACCTGAGAACGCAGCGCAGCCTGAGAACGCAATTCCCAGGGAATGCAGCTATTCGTCCTTGCCGTCGCCATTGGCGGGCGTGTGACCATTGATCCGCTGCTTCAGAATGGCCGACGGCTTGAACACCATCACACGGCGCGGCGAGATCGGCACCTCGGTGCCGGTCTTCGGGTTACGTCCGATACGCTGACCCTTCTTGCGCACCATGAAGGAGCCGAAGGAAGACAGCTTCACCGTCTCGCCCTTCTCGAGGCAATCGGTAATCTCTTTCAAAACAAGCTCGACGAACGCAGACGATTCCGTTCGAGACAGACCCACCTTCTGGTAGACCGCCTCGCACAAATCGACACGTGTGACTGTTTTTCCGGTCCCGGTCATCGCCTGCCCCGCACTCTCGGCGAACAATTTATTCCCTGAAATTATGAGGTTAGCGCGCAATGGTCAACAGTGACCAGCAGGCAGGCGCAGGAAAGATAGCGGCAAATCCGCCCGATATTTTTACAAGGCGCTTACCAGCGGACGAGCGCGGAGCCCCAGGTGAAGCCGCCGCCCATGGCTTCGAACAGCACCAGGTCGCCCTTCTTCACCCGTCCATCCCTGACGGCGACCGACAGTGCCAGCGGTATCGACGCCGCCGACGTATTGCCGTGCAGGTCGACCGTCAGCACCACTTTCTGCGGCGCAATATGAAGCTTGTGCGCTGAAGCATCGATAATTCGCTTATTGGCCTGATGGGGGATGAACCAGTCGATGTCCTCGGCGGTCAGCCCGGTGGCGTTGAAGGCGTCTACGATCACGTCGGTGATCATCCCGACCGCGTGCTTGAACACTTCGCGGCCTTCCATCCGGAGTTGGCCGACGGTCTGGGTCGAGGACGGGCCGCCATCGACGAACAGTTTCGACTTGTGGCGGCCGTCGGAGCGCAGATGCGTGGTCAGGATGCCGCGGTCGCTCGATTTGCCGGGCTCGGTCTGCGCTTCCAGCACCACGGCGCCGGCGCCGTCGCCGAACAGCACGCAGGTACCGCGGTCGTTCCAGTCCAAAATGCGAGAAAACGTCTCGGCGCCGATCACCAGCGCGCGCTTGTAGGTGCCGCAGCGCAGGAAATTGTCGGCGGTGGCGAGCGCGAAGACGAAGCCGGAGCACACCGCCTGCAGGTCGAAGGCCGCGCCATGGTGGATGCCGAGTTCGTTCTGCACGGCGACCGCGGTGGCCGGAAAGGTGTTGTCCGGCGTCGAGGTCGCCAGCACGATCAGATCGATCGCCTGGGCATCGAGACGGGCATGCGCCAGCGCCGCACGCGCGGCATGAACCGCCAGATGCGAGGTGAACTCGCCTTCTGCGGCGATATGGCGCTGCCGGATGCCGGTACGCTGCACGATCCACTCGTCGGTAGGTGTCGATGCGGGCGGCCAGTTCGGCGTTGGTCAGGATCTGCTGCGGCAAATAGGAGCCGCAGCCGAGCACGACCGATCGTAGTGCAGTCACGAGACAGCCTCCTGCGCGGTCTGCGCTTGAGCCAGCGCACTGCCGTCGCGATTGAGCATCAGATTGATCTTGGTGAGGAGATCGTAGCGGACCATCTCATAGCCAACATCGACCGCATAGGCAAAGCCTTCGGCGTCGGTTCCACCATGGCTTTTGACGACGATGCCATTCAGTCCGAGCACCACGCTGCCATTGGCCTTCGAGGGGTCCAGCTTGTCGCGTAGCGCCTTGAAGGCGTTCTTCGCAAACAGGTAACCGATCCGCGAACGCCAGCTTTGCGCCATGGCGCCGCGCAGAAATTCGGTAATCTGGCGTGCCGTGCCCTCAGCCGCCTTCAGGGCGATATTGCCGCTGAAACCTTCGGCAACAATGACGTCGGCCGTCCCCTTGCCGATACCGTCGCCCTCGACGAAACCGATATATTCAAGCTGGGAAAGGTTCATCCCGCGCAACAACTCGGCCGCCTCGCGGATTTCCTCGCGGCCCTTGATCTCCTCGACCCCGATATTGAGCAGACCGACCGTCGGCCGCTCCAGATTGAACAGAACGCTCGCCATCGCGCTGCCCATCACCGCCAGCGCCACCAGATGCTGCGCGTCGCCGCCGATGGTGGCGCCGAGATCGAGCACGACTGAATTGCCTCGCGCCGTCGGCCAGATCGCCGCCAGTGCCGGCCGGTCGATCCCGGGCATCATGCGCAGGCAGAACCGCGCCATCGCCGCCAGCGCGCCGGTATTGCCGGCGGATACCGCGACATCGGCCTCACCCTTCTTCACGGCGTCGATCGCAAGCCACATCGAGGAGGTCTTGCGGCCGCGGCGCAGCGCCACGCTCGGCTTGTCGTGCATGCTGACGGTAACGTCGGTGTGGATCACGCGCGACACCGCTTTCAGCGCCGGGTGCCTGGCAAGCTGCGCTTCAATCTGCGCGCTGTCGCCAAACATCAGAAATTCCGCTTCGGGATGCCGACTCAATGAAGTCGCGGCGCCGGGGATGACTACCGATGCGCCGACATCGCCACCCATGGCGTCAAGCGCGATTCGAACCTTTTGAGGCATGAACGTCCCGGAAACCTGATCTCTTGCGGCCCTCATCGAGCCCGGCCGCGCACTGGAAAGGCACCGCCGAAAGCGATGCTCGGTGAAATGTAAACTCTGCGTCCCCGCCGGGCCGGGACAATAGCGTGTCCCCGTCCCGAAACAACCTCTTGACCGCGCGCTTTCGGCAAAACGAACCGGCGCTATCCGGAATCGGATATTAGCAATAAATTACGCTAATTCAAACGCTTATGAGAGATTCCTGAAGAGGCAAGACAATCGCCTCGACCGGAATATGGGCCTGCCATTCACTTTAGCGGCGCCTCACTTGCCTTTGGGCTTCTTCGCGCCGGACTTTTTCGGCGTGACCTTGAGCGCCTTAAGCGCTGCAAATGGATGATCCTCAGGATCAAGCGCTTCAACCAAGGGCTCAAAAGCCGCGTCCGCCTTCCGCGGATATGGATCCACACCCAGATACAATGCGTCGGTGGCAAGCCTGCCGAGATCGATGATCCCGTTGATGATCGGCTCGGGCGGGTCCGGCGTTTCTTCGTCGCTCTCTTCAGCCTCGTCGATCAGCGCAGCCATTTGCGGGATCTGCTCCGGCGGCGCAAAAATCAGATCGATCGGCTCGTCGATATCGCTCTCGATCGGGTCCAGTGTCACCACGCAGGTCTGTCCAACCCGCGCCCGCACATGGCCCACGACATGGAATCGGCCCCCGCTTTTCGGCGTGACGTCGAATGACGCCTGCACCGAGAGAACCTCGCGCAGGCCCCCAACATCCGCCACCGCATGACGGGTGGCCTGATCGGCATCGAGGTCGCGATGCAGGCCGGTGTCAGGTATTTGCGCGACGGCCACGGGAACGCGCCACGGGTCCGGTATCTCTGTCGTCTTGCTCATTGCTGCGCGCCCAATTGAACTGGCGATGGAAATTTAACAGGAAGCCTCCAACAGCGCCACCTCGTCGAATCCGGCGAGGCTCGCCATCGCCGCCCCGGCATAGGCCGCAAGCCGGCGCGCCTGCGCGATGTTATCGCCGTTGAGGATATTCTTGCAGAGCGCTTGCGCCAGCGCCTCGCTGCCCTCGGTGAGCGCGAGATCATAGGCCGCGGTCCGGCCGTAAAACGCCTCGCCGAAGGCCTGCATACGCTTGGGCACCTTCAGGTCGCTGACGCCCATCTCGCGCAGATTATCGTCCATATCGTTGCAGAAATGGTCGAACAGCGCCTGCGACAGGCCGGCACCGCCCTCGAGCGACTTCAGCCGCCGCAATACCAGCCATAAATGCAGCAGGAGCAGGTCAAAACGGCCATTAACCGTGTCCGGCACCCCCAAGTCCCGATAAAACGACGGTTCTCGCGCTTGCGTCACGATCATGCCATAGATGGCTTCAATGGTGCCGCGCGGGGCGATCTGGGGTTTCCTGAAGTGATTGAAGGGCCAAAGCATTGTGGGTTCCGCAAGCGAGCCCCAAAGGTTTCCCTGGGAGCCCGCGCATGTTGCAATCCTGCGTGCTGCCCGGTACGTCAACGCCTCGCGCGATGCAAGGGGACGGACAAGTTCCGCAAATGACCGAGACGATCAACTCACACGCCCGCGCGTCCTCCCCGCGCCGCCTGACCGTGCGCTGGCGTGCAGCCGCGGCCATCGCCCTGCTATGTGCTGTGTTGGGCGGGTGCACCGGCGAGCAGTTCCAGAAGGGCTATATCCTGCCGCCCGGCGCGCTCGAGCAGATCCCGATCGGCGCCAGCCAGGATCAGGTGTTGATCGTGATGGGAACGCCCTCCACCGTCGCCACCCTGAACGGCGAGGTATTCTATTACATTTCGCAGCGCTCCGAGCGCAAAGTCGCCTTCATGAACCAGCAGGTCGTCGATCAGCGGGTCATCGCCGTCTATTTCGACAAGAACCGCCAGGTGCAGCGGCTCGCCAATTACGGGCTGCAGGACGGCAAGATCTTCGACTTCATCAGCCGCACCACGGCGACCTCCGGCCAGGAGCTCAGCTACCTGACCCCGCTGTTCAAGCTGCTCAGCTTTAACTAGCCGAAGCTTTAGCCGGCCGTTCTCCAGTCAAGGTGTCTTCAGCCGAAAGCCAGGCTGCCTGCGCCAAGTCGCCCGCTTGCCGGACGGCTGCGCGCTGCCTACGCTCCCTGCAAAAAAGGAAATCCAAGGAGTGAAATCCGTGACCAGCAGAGCCTTTTCCCGACGCCGCGTCTTGACCGGGGCCGCCGCCTTTTCAACCGCGGCCATCCTGCCGCGCGCAAGCCTGGGCGCCGAGTGGCGGCCGACCGAGACCGTCCGCATCATCGTGCCCGCCGCGGCCGGCGGCACCACCGATGTGATGGGCCGCCTGCTGGCGGCGCATCTGCAGACGGCATGGGGGCAGTCCGCGGTCGTGGAAAACCGCTCGGGCGGCGGCGGCACCATCGGCACCATCGAGGTCATCCGCCAGAAGGGCGACGGCCACACCATCCTGATCGGCAATCCCGGCCCCAACGCCATCGCCTACAGCATCTTCCGCAACCTGACCTACAAGGCGGATCAGTTGCAGGCGGTCTCCAATCTGATCCGGACTCCGAACATCGTGTCGGCGCATCCGTCCACCGGCATCAAGTCGATCCCCGAACTGATCGCCTACATCAAGGCCAATCCGGACAAGCTCAACTACGCCTCCTCCGGAGTCGGCCAGAGCCCTCATCTCACCGGCGCCTGGTTCCTGCAGCTCACCGGGCTGAAGATGGTGCATGTGCCGTTCCGCGGCGCCGGCCCTGCGCTGCAGGCCGCACTCGCCGGCGATATCCAGATCCTGTTCGACAATCTCTACCCGTCGCTTCCGCAAACCGTGGAAGGCAAGCTCAACGCGCTCGCCGTGACCACGCCCGAGCGCAGCGCAGCCGCACCCGGCATTCCGACCATGCGCGAGAGCGCGCCCGAACTGGCGAAATTCGACGTCTCCTCATGGTTCGGCGTGTTGGTGCCGAAGGCAACGCCCGCCCCCATCGTCGATGCGCTCAACATGCAGATCAAGGCGATGCTGGAGCGCGACGACATCAAGAAGACCATCGCCAACATGGGCGCCCGCCCCGACTGGGGAACGCCGCATCAGTACGCCGATTTCATGCAGGCGGAGACCGTAAAATTCGCCGAGATCATCAAGCGCGAAGGTTTGCAGATGGACGTGAATTGACGCCTTCTGCGCTGCTTGGCACTTCCTGGCTTACGCCGACTTGTTGATCTTCTTGACCTTGGCGTCGGTGGCATCGATCGACATCGCGAGTTCAAGGATTGCCTTCGACAGCAGTTCGACGGCCTCCTTCTGATCCTGCGACTTCGAGGCGCGGAGCGCATAATTACGGGCGGATGAGAGCGACATCGATTGATCTCCGTATTTTTCCAGCAAAAAACCCCACGGCTCGCACCGCGGGGTTTTCACTTTTGGTCTGCTCTTTAGCGCATGATCCGGAAAAGTGGACACCGGTTTTCCGAAAAGATCCCGCGCAAACAGTATAGCTAAAGCGCGATGGCGATTGTACCTACAGTCATCGTGCTTTAGAGCTCAGTGCGCCAGGATCGCCAGCAGCAACAGCGCCACGATGTTGGTGATCTTGATCATCGGGTTGACGGCGGGACCCGCCGTATCCTTGTAGGGATCGCCGACGGTGTCGCCGGTCACCGCCGCCTTGTGGGCGTCGGAACCCTTGCCGCCGTAATGGCCGTCCTCGATGTACTTCTTGGCGTTATCCCAGGCGCCGCCGCCCGAGGTCATCGAGATCGCGACGAACAGACCGGTCACGATCACGCCCAGCAGCATCGCGCCGACGGCCGAGAACGCCGCCGACTTGCCGGCCGCGCCGCCGCCCGCGATGGCGTAGATGAGGAAGTACACGACGATCGGCGACAGCACCGGCAGCAGCGAGGGAATGATCATTTCCTTGATCGCAGCCTTGGTCAGCAGGTCGACGGCCTTGCCGTAGTCCGGCTTGTCGGTGCCCTGCATGATGCCGGGCTTTTCGCGGAACTGGCGACGAACCTCTTCGACGATCGCGCTGGCGGCACGTCCCACCGCCGTCATGCCCATCGCGCCGAACAGATACGGCAGCAGGCCGCCGAACAGCAGGCCGACCACGACGTAGGGATTGTTCAGCGAGAAGTCCGGATTGACGCCTGCGAAATAGGCATTCTTGCTGGCGATGAAGAATTTGAGGTCTTCATTGTAAGCCGCGAACAGCACCAGCGCGCCGAGACCGGCCGAGCCAATCGCGTAGCCCTTGGTGACCGCCTTGGTGGTGTTGCCGACGGCGTCGAGCGCGTCGGTCGGCTTGCGGACTTCCTTCGGCAGGCCGGCCATTTCGGCAATGCCGCCGGCATTGTCGGTGACCGGGACCGAAGGCGTCGAGCGCTACGATCATGCCGGCCAGCGCCAGCATCGTGGTGGTCGCAATCGCGATGCCGAACAGGCCGGCAAGGCTGTAGGTGACGAGGATGCCGGCGATGATCACCATCGCCGGACCGGCGGTGGATTCCATCGAGATCGCCAGACCCTGGATCACGTTGGTGCCGTGGCCGGTCACCGACGAGGCCGCAATCGACTTCACCGGGCGGTAGTCAGTGCCGGTGTAGTATTCGGTGATCCAGATGATCAGGCCGGTGACGACGAGGCCGACGACGCCGCATTCGAACAGCGCCATGCCGGTGTATTCGACGCCTGCGAGCGGCCCGAAGCCGATCAGCCAGTTGATCACACCTGCAACGCCGGCAAGCGACAGGATGCCGGTTGCGATCAGGCCCTTGTAGAGCGCGCCCATGATCGACTGGCTGGCTCCGAGCTTGACGAAGAAGGTGCCGATGATCGAGGTGATGATGCAGATGCCGCCAATCGCAAGCGGCAGCGTCATCATGTTCACCAGCAGCGGCGACTTGGCGAAGAAGATCGCGGCGAGCACCATGGTGGCGACCGCGGTCACCGCATAGGTCTCGAACAGGTCGGCGGCCATGCCGGCGCAATCGCCGACGTTGTCACCGACGTTGTCGGCAATCGTGGCCGGGTTGCGCGGATCGTCCTCGGGAATGCCGGCTTCGACCTTGCCGACGAGATCGCCGCCGACGTCTGCGCCCTTGGTGAAGATGCCGCCGCCGAGACGGGCGAAGATCGAGATCAGCGAAGCGCCGAAGCCGAGCGCGACCAGCGCATCGACCACGACGCGGTCGTTGGCCTTGAGGCCCAGCACGTGGGTCAGGTAGGCGAAGTAGATGGTGACGCCGAGCAGCGCCAGACCGGCCACCAGCATGCCGGTGATCGCACCCGCCTTGAAGGCGAGTTCAAGTCCGCCGGCCAGCGAGATCGTCGCGGCCTGCGCGGTGCGCACGTTGGCGCGAACCGAAACGTTCATGCCGATGAAGCCGGCCGCACCCGACAGCACCGCGCCGATCAGGAAGCCGACCGCGACCAGCATGCCGAGGAAGTAAGCCAGCAGCGCGAAGATCACGACGCCGACCATGGCGATCGTCATGTACTGGCGCTTGAGATAGGCCTGCGCGCCTTCGGCGACCGCGGCTGCGATTTCCTGCATGCGCGGATTGCCGGCGTCCGCTTTCAAAACGGAAGCCGTCGCCCAGATGGCGTAAACGATGGAAAGCGCTCCGCAGAGCACAATCACCCATAATGCTGTCATAGAATTTGCCTCAGATGCTGGTGTAGCCCCACGCCATCACCGCGAGCGCGGCAGGCGCATAAAAAGGAGGCCTGCCCTGCCCAACAGGGCGGCCTCAAATCGGCGGGACCATGCCAAAATCGCCTCCCCGGCGCAACGCCGCGGAGGGCAAAAACCTTCGATTTTTGAAAGGAAATACCGGGAAAACCGGCCGCCGCTGGCCGGAACGACGCATCTTCCACGATGCCGGCTTGGTAGCGGCCTGCAGCGGCGAATCGCCGCTTGGTCCGGCGGGCCACGCTCGCGTCGCCCGAAAATGCAAAAACCCGCCCAACCCACAGGGTTGAACGGGTCCGCTAGCCATTTCAGTACATCCGTGAAACGACCGTTTCGAAGCCTTAGGCCAGCGCGAGATTTTCCGCGCTTACCTTGCCCCGCATCTTGTCGGTCTTGAGTTCGTACTGAACCTTCTGACCTTCAGCCAGTCCGCCAAGACCGGCACGCTCGACGGCGCTGATGTGAACGAACACATCCTTGCTGCCATCGCTCGGCTCAATGAAGCCAAAACCCTTTTGACCGTTGAACCACTTCACTGTTCCCGTAGCCATTTTCTCTTCTCCAAAGCACCTAGGCTCTCATTCCGCACGGCGATCGCGCGGATTCAATCCAATGTCGACGATGTCTCTGGAAGAAGCCCCCGAGGGGCGCGTTCAAAAAAAGGCACGACGGCAATCGAATATTGGCGGTAGCTACAGGCTTTTTGCGACAATAGCAATGCTTCGCGGGAAATAAAGGCTCCGGCCGACCAGGGTGGACCTTAGACCGGTCCTTGGACCGGTCCTTGGAAATGGCTGTAGGACAGTCGTTCCAGCGCGACTTCCCTGCCCTGCTTGTCGATGAATTTCGGCGCTGAAGTCCCCGCAACGACGCTGCCGATGGAACTCACCTGCACCCCGGCAAGCCGCGCGGCCTGCGCGAATGCATCAACGCGATCTTCCGGGACCGTGCACAGCACTTCGTAGTCGTCACCACCCGCGATCAGCGTTTCGATGCCGACAATCCGCCGCGACAGCAGATCCTTTGCAGCGGCGGCGAGCGGGATCGACTCCAGATCGATGACGGCAGAGACACCCGATACGCCGCACAGCTTGGTGAGATCGCCGGCCAGTCCGTCGGATACATCCATTGCGGCGCTGGCATATTCGCGCACCGTCTCCGACAAATTTACGCGCGGCTGCGGGACGCGATAGCGCCCGACCAAAAACGCGCGTGCAGCTGCATCGCTTGCCGCAGCATGAACTTTTCCGCCCCTTGAGAATAGCGAGCCCGAGCGCGGCATCGCCGATCGTCCCGGTCACCATGACGCGATCCCCGGGTTTCGCGCCGCTGCGATGAACCATTTTGCCAGGAGGTACACGTCCGAACGCCGTGACCGAGATCATCAGCGGGCCCGGCGTGGAGACGGTATCGCCGCCCAGCAGCGGGCAGCCGAATTGCGTTGCGTCCTCGCCAAGCGCTTCTGCGAACGGCTTTAGCCAGGCGTCATCGGCGTTGCGCAGCGCCAGCGTCAGGACGAAGCCGGCAGGCGTAGCGCCCTTCGCCGCAAGATCAGACAGGTTCACCCGCAGCGCCTTGCGCGCGACCGTATCAGGCGGATCGTCTGCGAGAAAATGCACGCCCTCGACGATGGCATCCGTCGTTACCACGATGTCGTCGCCGGACGGCTTCAAGGCCGCGGCGTCGTCGTCGAGGCTGAAGGCGCCCGGGTCGGTCGCGATCGGCCGAAAATAGCGCGCGATCAGCGTGTCCTCGCCGGACGCTGACGGCGCGCTAGCCACGCGCAAACTCGTCGGCGCGGAATTGCCGCGCGATCTGGTCGAGCACCGCATTCACCATGCCGGTCTCGTCCTGTTCGACAAAGGCGTGCGCGACGTCGACATATTCGGACACGACGACACGGCCGGGCACGTCCCTGCGATGCTCCAGCTCGTACGAACCGGCACGCAACACGGCGCGCAAGATCGCGTCGATCCGCTTCAGGGGCCACCCCTTCGACAGCGCGTCGTCGATCAGCGGATCGAGCCTGGCCTGATCGCGCACCACGCCGGACACCACGTCGCGGAAAAACGCGGCCTCGGCCGGGAGATATGTGTCGCCTTCAACCTCGTTGCCGAGCCAATGGCTCTCGAACTCGGCAAATATGTCGTTCAGTCCGGCGCCGGCGATATCCATCTGATACAGCGCCTGCACGGCGGCGAGGCGCGCCGCACCGCGCCGGTTGGCTTTCTTGTCGGCAGCTTTGGCTGGCTTCTTGCTGTCTGGCATCATCAAGCCTTTGTCAGCCGGCGTTTGATCCGCAGCATCGCCAGCGCCGCGCGCGCGGCGTCGCCGCCCTTGTTCAATTCGCTGGCGCGTGCCCTCGCCCAGGCCTGCGCCTCGGTGTTGACGGTGATGATGCCGTTGCCGAGCGGAACCTTTCGCGCCACGGCAAGGTCCATCAGCGCGCGCGAGGATTCGATCGAGACGATTTCGAAATGGATGGTGTCGCCCCGCACCACACAGCCGAGCGCGATCGCAGCGTCGTATGGTTTTCCGTTTTTCTCCGCCGCATCGAGCGCGATCGCGATCGCGGCCGGAATCTCCAGCGCGCCGGGAACCGTAATCACGTCATGCGTCATGCCGGCGGCCTTCAGCTCGGCGACGGCGCCTTCCATCAGCGCGTCCTGGATGTCGTCATAGAACCGCGCCTCGACGATCAGTGCGCGCGCGCCTGCAATGTCGGTCTGGTCTTTCAGAGGTGCGCGCCGCGCATCTGCCATTATTTCATCCGTTTCAATACGTTGACATTCAACAATTATGTTGACATGTCAACATATGCGTTTGCGCGTTTGTAGTCGCCGCAGCCTACAAATCCAAGCCACGAATGCGGATTCTGTGATGTTTCGTCGTGGCGGGGCTTGTCCCGGGCATGAGACGTCACTTCATTTCCGACAGCCGCGCCGCGTAACGTGCCATCAGGTCGACCTCAAGATTGACCTCGTTGCCCGCGCGCCACGCTCCGAGTGTCGTGACACCAAGCGTATGCGGAATGATCAGCACCGAAAATACGACGTCTGCGACCGTATTCACGGTCAACGACACGCCATCCAGCGTCACCGAACCCTTGGCGGCGATGAAACGCGCCAGCTCCCGCGTGGTACGCAGTTCGAACCGGGCCATGTCGGGCAGATCGTCGCGCTTGCCGATGGTCGCTATCCCGTCGGCATGCCCCGCGACGATATGGCCGCCGAGTTCATCGCCGATCTTCAGCGCGCGCTCGAGATTGAGCCTGGTGCCTTTGACCCAATGCTTTGCCGTGGTCATGCCGAGCGTCTCGGCAGCGGCATCGACATCGAACCAGGTTTTGCCCTGTTCCACGCCCGAGGCGACCACGGTCAGGCAAACGCCGTTGCAGGCGATCGATGCGCCGTCGGCGATGGTCGAGCGATCGTAGCGGCAGGCGATCCGCAGGCGATGCAACTGGCCTTGCGCCGTCGGCGTCAGGCTGACGATCTCGCCGATATCGGTGACAATTCCGGTAAACATTCAAGCGCGCTCGTAGATGACAAGGGTATCTTTGCCGACATTCTCGCTAGCACGAACGCGAAAGCCCGGCGACTGCGTGATTGGCGTCAGCGGCAATGCGCCCAGCGCAGGAACGCCGTCGGCTCCGATGGTCGCAGGTCCGCGCAGCAGCCAGACCTCATCGACCAGGCCGGCCGCAACGAAGGATGACGCCACCCGCGCGCCCCCCTCCACCATCAACCGCGTGATGCCTTTTTCGGACAAAGCGTGCAGCACCGCGGGCAGATCCAGCCCAGGCGGGTCGGTCGTGGCGGCGACGCGGATCACCTGTGCGCCCGCGGCGCCCAGCTTCATGACGGCCGGCGCCTCGGAAAAGTTCGAGGTCATCACCCAGAGCGGCGTCTCGCGCGCGGACTGAACCAGCCGGCTGGCGCCGGGAATGCGCAACGCTCGGTCCAGCACCACCCTCACCGGCGAACGTGCTTCCATGCCCGGCAGGCGGCAGTTCAGCAACGGATCATCCGCCAGCACGGTGCCGATGCCGACCAGGATGGCATCGCATTGCGCGCGCAGCAGATGCACGCGCCTCCGTGCCGCTTCGCCGGTGATGGCCACGGGCCTGTGACCGGCTGCGCCGATCTTGTCGTCGGCGGAAACCGCGAGCTTGAGGATCACGTGCGGTCGTTTATCGCGGATACGTCGGAAATGTCCGGCATGATCGCGCGCCGCTTCCGCAGCCCCCAGGCCGACATCCACAGTGATGCCCGCCGCGCGCAGTTTGGCGTGACCTTGCCCGGCAACTTCCGGGTTGGGATCCTCGATCGCCGACACGACGCGCGCGATGCCGGCGGCGATGATGGCGTCGACGCAGGGCGGTGATTTGCCGAAATGCGAACAGGGCTCCAGCGTTACATAGAGCGTCGCGCCCCGTGCGGCCTCGCCGGCGCGAGCGAGTGCCTCGGGCTCGGCATGGGGCCGGCCGCCGGGTTGGGTCCAGCCGCGGCCGATAATGACGCCATCCCTGACCACGAGCGCGCCGACGGCCGGATTTGGCCAGGTGCGGCCCAGCCCGCGTCGCCCGAGCGTCAGCGCCAATTGCATGAAGCGCAGGTCCGCGGCCTTCGCATCCCCAAATTTTTGCGCGAACTGGTCTTCCAGAATGCGGAAGATCATTTGCGTAACGTGGCGACCCGCGCGTCGTCTTCGCCGGAGAGTTCGCCGAGCACGGCTTCAAAATCCTTGGCTTCGCGAAAATTGCGATAGACCGAGGCGAAGCGGACATAGGCGACGTCGTCGAGCTGGCGCAGATGCTCCATCACGATCTCGCCGATCGCTTCCGACGAGACTTCCGCTTCCCCACCGCTTTCGAGTTCCCGCACGATGGCCGAGACCATCTTCTCGACCCGTTCAGGATCGACCGGACGCTTGCGAAGGCTGATCTGCAGGGAACGTACCAGCTTGTCGCGATCGAACGGCACCCGGCGGCCGTTGCGCTTGATCACGGTCAGTTCGCGCAACTGCACGCGCTCGAACGTAGTGAAGCGGAAATTGCAGGCGATGCACACCCGCCGCCGCCGGATCACGGCGGAATCCTCGGTCGGACGCGAGTCCTTCACCTGCGTATCGAGACTATTGCAGCTGGGGCAGCGCATCCGACAAGAATTTATGTTAACCACTTTTACTGTTAAGCCGACCCTTACTGATAAATCGGGAAGCGGTCGGTGAGTGCCTTCACGCGTTCCTTGATCGCGGCTTCCACCAGCGGCGCCTTGCCGTCGGGCGATTGCGCCAGCGCGTTGAGCACTTCGGCAATCAAGCCGCCGACCTGCTTGAACTCGGCAACGCCGAAGCCGCGCGTGGTCGCCGCCGGCGTACCCAGGCGCAGGCCCGAGGTGACGAACGGCGTTTCGGGATCGAAGGGAATGCCGTTCTTGTTGCAGGTGATGGCGGCCCGCACCAGCGCCTTTTCGGAGACGTTGCCCTTCAGGCCCTTCGGCCGGAGATCGACCAGCATCAGATGGTTGTCGGTGCCGCCGGAGACGATGTCGAAGCCCTGCGCGCGCAGCAATTCCGCCAACGCCTTGGCGTTTTCGACCACGTTCTTCGCATAGATCTTGAAATCCGGACGGAGCGCCTCGCCGAACGCGACGGCTTTCGCCGCGATCACATGCATCAGCGGGCCGCCCTGCAAGCCCGGGAAGATCGCCGAATTGAATTTTTTGGTCAGTGTCTCGTCGTTCCACAGGATCAAGCCGCCGCGCGGCCCGCGCAGCGATTTGTGCGTGGTCGTCGTCGTGACATGCGCGTGCGGCACGGGCGATGCATGCGCGCCACCGGCGACGAGGCCGGCGAAATGCGCCATGTCGACCAGGAAATAAGCGCCGATGCTGTCGGCGATCTCGCGAAAGCGCTTGAAGTCCCAGGGCCGCGAATAGGCCGATCCGCCGGCGATGATGAGTTTCGGCCGCACCTGCTCGGCCTGTTTGGCCACCGCATCCATGTCGATGATCTGGTCCTCGCGCCGCACCGTGTAGTGCGAGGCCTTGAACCATTTGCCGGACATGTTGACAGGCGAACCATGGGTGAGATGGCCGCCGGCGGCGAGGTCGAGGCCCATAAAGGTGTCGCCGGGCTGCAGCAGCGCCAGAAACACCGCCTGGTTCATCTGGCTTCCGGAATTCGGCTGCACATTGGCAAACTGCGCGCCGAACAATTTCTTGGCACGCTCGATCGCCAGCGTCTCGGCGACGTCGACCCACTCGCAGCCGCCATAATAGCGCGCGCCCGGATAGCCCTCGGCGTATTTGTTGGTCATCACCGAGCCCTGCGCTTCCAGCACCGCACGGCTGACGATGTTTTCCGATGCGATCAGCTCGATCTCGTGGCGCTGACGGCCGAGTTCGCCCTTGATGGCGGCGGCGATTTCCGGGTCGGCCTCGGCCAGCGTGGCCGTGAAGAACGAGTCGGGCGCGGAGGCGGTTTTGGAGCTGGAAGATAGGGTCATTGGACGAAATATCTCCACCGCCGCAGGCCCTTAGGGGCATAGCGGTCGGTCAAAAGTGGCGGTCGAAAGAGGCATCTGCGAGATACCACATCGCCCGGAAATGGCCAAGCGCTTGCGGTAGTGCCCCGATATTTATGCAAGATATGGTGGGGGTGGCGGGGATGCCAGACTGAAGCGGCCCTACCCCGGTCATGGCCGGGCCGGACCGGGTCCGTGAGCGCGAACATCGTCATTCCGGGCGATGGAAGCATCGAACCCGGAATGACGACTACGCGTCAGTCCGCAAACCGGTATGCCCCGCCCTTCTCGACCGAACGCTGGAACGCCGGCCGCGCGTGCATCCGCGTCAGCCACGCCGCCAGGTTCGGATAGGGTGCGAGCTTGCCGAAGACTTTTGCCAGCTCGCCGACAAAGCTCATCTGGATATCGGCGCCCGTCAGCGACGGGCCGACGAAAAATTCCCGGCCCTTCAGCGCACCGTCGACATAGCCGAGGTGATTGGCGGTCTCGCTGTCGATACGCGGGTGCAAGGGCGCCCCCGCCTCCTTCAGCCTGCCGACATAAAGGTTGAGCAACAGCGGCAGCATCGCCGAGCCCTCCGAGTAATGCAGCCACTCGTTATAGGTTTCCCAGTCGGCGCTGCCGGGCGCCGGCATCATCGCCCCCTTGCCGTAACGGCGAATGATGTAATCGACGATCGCCCCGGACTCCGCGATGCGCACGTCACCATCGGTAATGACCGGCGACTTGCCGAGCGGATGTATCTTCGCCAGTTCCGGCGGCGCCAGCCGCGTCGTGGCGTCGCGCTGATAGCGCTTCATCTCATAGGGCGTGCCGAGTTCTTCCAGCAGCCACAAAATCCGCTGCGAGCGGGAGTCGTTGAGATGATGAAGCGTGAGCATGGGATTTCCTCTGGGAGTTTTGTTGATTGGCGCAGGCTGTCGTTGCGAGGCAACGGGTAGCGCAAATGCAACGCCGATGACAGGCTCCGCAAAGCAATCCGTGGCGCCATTTGCTCACCGGGTAAATAAGCGCGTAGGATGAGCGGAACCAAAATCAATCAAACTGTTTGCGCTTCGGTTGCCAGACGTACTTCACCTCAGGAGTAATTCCATGAAACCAGCATCGCTCGCCCGATGGTTCGCCGCGCTTGGCATGGCCGCCTCGCTGATGGCCGGAGCGGCATCCGCCGCCGATGTGCATGTGATGATCTCGGCAGGCTTTCATGGAGCCTATTCCGAGCTGGGGCCGATGTTCGAACGCGCGAGCGGTCACCGTCTGGTCACGACTCGCGGGCCCTCGATGGGTGACTCCCCGGAATCGATCCCGACGAGGTTGGCGCGCGGCGAGGCCGCGGATCTCGTGATCCTGGATGACGGCGCCGCCGACGAGCTCGGCAAGCGAGGATTGGCGCGCGCCGATAGCAAGGTCAGGCTTGCGCGCTCTTTGATCGGCATGGTGGTGCAGGCCGGGACGGCAAAGCCTGACATCGGCAGCGTCGACGCATTCCGGAATACGCTGCTTGCGGCAAGATCGATCGCCTATTCGGACAGCGGCAGCGGTACCTATCTGTCGACCACGCTATTCCCGAAGCTCGGCATCGCGGACCAGATCGCGGCTAAGAGCCGGAAAGTGCGAGGACCTCCATCCGGTGAGCCTGTGGCCGCGGTGGTGGCGCGTGGCGAGGCGGAAATCGGATTCCAGCAGGTCAGCGAGCTGATCCACGTTCCCGGCATCACCTTCGTCGGCACGCTTCCAGCCGAGGTCCAGCCGATGATCTTCTTTGCGGGTGCGTTGACCGGCACGGTTCAACAGCCCGAGGCGGCCAATGCGCTGATCCGCTTCCTCACCTCGCCCGAGGCGGCGCCGGTGATCGCCAAGGCCGGGCTGATGCCGCTCTCGGAACGATAATTTGCTCGGAACGATAGCCCGACGCAATGTCGCCTGGAAAACGGGGATGGGCAAGCAACTGGAAAGATGTCCGCGCCTGCCCTCAAAGCCCCGTAAATCCGGCCTTCACCGGATCGGTGCTGCCGTCGAGCTGGCGCAGATAGGTTAATCCGCACACGGTCAGGCGGTGCGTATCCTTCTCGCCGGCCTCGAACAGCGTGGTGACGTATTCCGTCACCTTGGCGCGCGCTTCTTCGCTGGCGGCGGTGGTGCGGTTCACCAGCAGATCGTAGGTCTGCATGATGCGGTCGATCGCGGCTTCCATGGGATGCTCCGGATGTGATGCGGTCAACCGATAAACGCTTCTTCAAATCTCGCGATTGCCTTGTTGGCGAGCCTGATCTTGTTGAATTCGCCGTGCTGAAACAGGTTAACGATGATCTCGAGCAGCCGCTCGTCGGTCGCAAAGCTGTCGGCGATGGCGCCGCTCCTGCGGAGATAATTCGAGGCGATGGAATAGGCTTCGCCCACCACCTCGACATTCATGACCTGCAATCCGCGCTCGACCAGCATGGCTGTTGCTTCTCCGTTCGAACGGATAAAGCGCGAAGGCGGCCAATGGTTCCATTTCGGGAAACCGGTTTTTCGGACCCAAAAGACAAAACGCACCGGATCCGGAAGACCGGAGCCGATGCGTTTTGAGCAAGGCTTACTGCCTTGCCAATCTCTTTGCGCCGTTTTTGCTCTCTGCCGCCGTTTTTGGCTGCCGGTCTTCTAGGTGGCCGGCTTGGCCGCTTAGGCGAAGCAAAATATCTCAGAGCCGATACAGGATCTGGTCGGTCCAGAACCGCTCGAGCCGGTGCAGCGACTTGTTGAGGGTCGCGAACTCCTCGTTCGAGATGCCGCCGACCTGCTCCACGGTCTTGACGTGCTTCTGATAGAGCGCGTCGACGATGCGGCGGATTTCCTGGCCCTGCGTGGTCAGACGGATGCGGACCGAACGGCGATCGACGCGCGAACGCTGATGATCGAGGAAGCCGAGTTCGACGAGCTTCTTCAAATTGTAGGAGACGTTGGAGCCGAGGTAATAGCCGCGCGTGCGCAGTTCGCCCGCGGTCAGTTCCTTGTCGCCGATATTATAGAGCAACAGCGCCTGCACCGAATTGATGTCGGCGCGACCGCGGCGGTCGAATTCGTCTTTGATCACGTCGAGCAAGCGACGATGCAACCGCTCCACCAAAGTCAATGCTTCAAGATAGAGCGGCTGCACCGGAGCCTGACCGGCAGCGCGTTCAGCGGTATCCACCGCCGTTGCAACGGCTTTCATCATGACACTTCCCCTGTTGTCGTTTTTGTCGACTTATTCGACGAAACTTTTGTCCCGCCTGATAGCTACAACTTAAGGGGTCGGTTTGAAGATCAGCTTAAATAAGACAATAAAGAGATCATGAATTTAAGACAGTAAATCGCTGATTAAGCCCATGGATAAAGGACTTTTCGCAACATTTCGTTGACCGAGAAAAGCCACTGTTCACGCTTCGTCTGCGCGCCCTGTCACATTCGGAAACAGCTTCGTCTGAAATCGAAACGGTCGCGTAACAGGTGTGGCGGAAACCTTTACGGTGACTGAAAAGTTACCGCTAAATTGTTCGAAAACTGGACGGGGGCGGCGTGGCAGTTCTTGCACGCAACGCGAGTCAGGGCAGTTTGCAGGAGCGAAGAGCGCGGCAACGCGACGTGTCTCGCAGCCATGTTTCGTGCCACCCTTGCTCCTTTCGCGCTCTATGGCGGGCGTTCGCGCGCGGCCATCCAGGCGAGCGCAAGATACGCCGCCAGCATCACGGCCTCAAAGCCCACCACCATCAGGCTGCCGCCGTAGATTCCGGGAAACATCAATTCGATCACCGCCATCGACACCACGGTCGTGAGCCACACCACCGCGCCCCATGGCGTGGCGAGCCACAGGCCGACCGCGGCGACGAGTTCGATCACGGCGAAGTAGACGGTCGCGGTTTGCCAGGCCATCGACTGGTTTTCGAACGCCTCTTCCTCGCCGCCGATAAAGCCCGTCACCTGCGCCCAGTGGTAAAGACCCTTCAGAATCGAAACGACCGCCATGATGCGCAGGAACAGCACCAGCCGCCGCGTCCACGCATTGTCGTCCGGCTCGATCCGCTCGGACGAGACCGCCGCCGCCGACATGGCATTGTCCCGCGCCTGGTCGCGCGCCGAGGTGTCAGACATCTGATCCCACCTGGGAATCAGTGCTTATGGGCCGGGTAATTGTCCTCATAAGGGAAGTCTTGGCCCGCCGGAGCGCCAAAATCAATTGCTGATGAGCTTCAACCGGCGCCCCTCTTCCCAAGTTCGTGAACCCTCGAATTCAAATCGGCGGCACCCGTCCGCGGTGACGGGCGAGGCGCAAGGTGCTAGAACTGGAACAAATCCAGATTTCCCGCCGTCGAGGAGTAAGCATCACATGGCGATCAAATTCGGGCGCCCGATCGAAATGCGCGACGCGCCGCAGCGGCAAACCACCCTCGCCTCGGCCCCGCTCGACCTGACGATCCGCCCCCGCCGCAACCGGAAGGCCGAATGGGCACGGCGGCTGGTGCGGGAAAACGTCCTCACGACGAACGATCTGATCTGGCCGATGTTCGTGGTCGACGGCCACAATACGCGCACCGGCATTGCCTCGATGCCCGGCGTCGACCGCCTGACCGTCGACCAGGCGGTCCGCGATGCCGAGCGCGCGGTCAAATTGAACATCCCCTGCATCGCGCTGTTCCCCTACACCGAGGCGTCCTTGCGCGACGAGCACGGCTCCGAGGCGCTCAACCCGGACAATCTGGTCTGCAAATCGGTGCGCGCGATCAAGAAGGAGTTTCCCGGTCTCGGCGTGCTCTGCGACGTCGCCCTCGATCCCTTCACCAGCCACGGCCATGACGGGCTGATCGAGGACGGCAAGATCCTCAACGACGAGACGGTCGCGGTGCTGGTGCGGCAGGCGCTGGTGCAGGCCGAAGCCGGCTGCGACGTGATTGCGCCCTCGGACATGATGGACGGCCGCGTCGGCGCCATCCGCGACGCGCTCGACGATCAAGGTTTTGTCGACGTGCAGATCATGTCCTATGCGGCGAAATATGCCTCCGCCTTCTACGGCCCGTTCCGCGACGCCATCGGTTCGGCGAAAACGCTGACCGGCGACAAGCGCACCTATCAGATGGACAGCGCCAATTCCGACGAAGCACTGCGCGAGGTCGAGCTCGACCTCGCCGAGGGCGCCGACATGGTGATGGTGAAGCCGGGGATGCCGTATCTCGACATCGTGCGGCGGGTAAAGGACACGTTTGCGATGCCGACCTTCGTCTATCAGGTGTCCGGCGAATACGCGATGATTGCGGCAGCGGCCGGCAATGGCTGGATCGACGGCGAACGCGCGATGATGGAAAGCCTGCTCGCATTCAAGCGCGCCGGCGCCGACGGCATCCTCACTTATTTTGCGCCGCAGGCGGCCGAGAAGCTGAAGGCGGAACGCTAGGTCGCGTGCGCCGTCGGATGCGGGCCGCAAAATTGGCGGAGCGTGTTGCGCTGTTCTGATGACAACACCGTCACCGGATAGACCGGCTCGCTTGTATCACGCTTGAAGAAGGGATGCGGCCAGGCGCGGCCGCGCAAGCGCCAGCCGAGCACCTTGCCGATGGCGCGTAAAAGCAGCGACAGGTTCATTCCTGTCGAGCCCGCCGGCGGCTGTCCGATCGCACATTTGCCGAAGATGGCGCCGACCGGCGCGCCAAAGACGTCATCGGCCTTCTGGGGACCGGTTTCGAAGGCCTGCGCGAGGATACCAACGAAGGGAACGGCCGGGCTCAGCGTGTTGCCGATCGGGGTGTTGCAACAGGTCGTATGGCATCGCAAGAGGCCCTTGGCTGTCAGCCGCAGTCCGGCGATCAGGTGCTGTCCTTGTACGAAGGTGACCGACGCAGGCGCGACCTGGACGATGTCGGAGCCGCCCTTGGCGTCCAGCAGATCGGCGCGGCCGAGCTGGTGCGCGAAGGCCTGGCAGTCATCGCAATAGCAGACCACGCGATTGACCGTCCGCTGCGACGCGTCGGTGACAATTCCGGAAACTTGCCCACAGCGGCAGCGCAGCTCAGCCTGTTTGCTCATGCTCTCCCCCGCGATGCCGGCACCCGTGTCAGCCCACCTCTAGATTTCACTCGGCATCATGGCTGGCAAGGCTTTGGCCCCGGAATCGCCTGATTATTTCCGCTTGTTAATGATCCCGGGCCTTGGCAGGGCCGCGGGCTGTTCCCATCTGCTGCGCGGGACGTCATGTCGGAGGGCTGATCCATGTCTTATAGCGGTTCGGGTAATTCGGGCGGCGGCGCGTGGCGCAACGGTGGCGGCGTGCAGCCGCATGCGTTCGATCCCGATTTGCAGCCGGAACTGTTTCGCGGCGTGCTGATGCGGCGGATGCTTGCGTTTCTGATCGATCTGGTCGTGCTGTCGATCCCGGTGATCCTCGGTTACCTCTTCATCGCCGTGTTCGGCCTGATTACGCTCGGGCTCGGCTGGGCGCTGTTCTGGCTGGCGTGGCCGGCTTCGATCGTCTGGGCCATCGTTTATTACGGCGCCTCGCTCGGTGGTCCGCATTCGGCGACACTCGGCATGCGTGTGATGGATCTGGAGTTGCGCACCTGGTACGGCGCATCGGGTTATTTCGTGCTCGGCGCCATGCATGCGGTGCTGTTCTGGCTGTCGATCTCGTTCCTGTCGCCACTGGTACTGCTGGTCGGCCTGTTCAACGGCCGCCGCCGTCTTTTGCACGACGTCATCCTGGGAACCGTAATTATTAACAGCTCGGTCCGTACACAGGTGGCGCCGGCCGCACGCAGCTACTGAGCGTGCCTAATCCGGATTGACCGTCAGCCTCCGCGGGGCGATGCTATGATGAGTTGCTTCGGAGGCCTGACGACCTGACGTGACCCAACACTCGCGTGACACCCCGCAATTCTACCTGACCGCGCCCTCGCCCTGCCCCTATCTGCCGGGCCGGCACGAACGCAAGGTGTTCACGCATCTGGTCGGCGACAAGGCGGGCGACCTCAACGATCTGCTCACCCATGGCGGCTTCCGGCGCAGCCAGTCGATCGCGTACCGGCCGGCCTGCGACCAGTGCCGCGCCTGCGTGTCAGTGCGCGTCGTCGCCAACGAGTTCCGCCCCTCGCGCAATTTCCGGAAAATTCTCGCGCGCAATGCCGACATCATCGGCGAGCAGCGTAGCGCGGTGCCGACTTCCGAACAATATTCGGTGTTCCGCGCCTATCTCGACAAGCGCCATCGCCATGGCGGCATGGCCGACATGACCGTGCTCGACTACGCCATGATGGTGGAAGACAGCCACGTCGAAACCCGCATCATCGAATACCGCAAGCGCAACATCGACTCCGGCATCACCGGACGCGGCGAGGAGCTGATCGCGGTCGCCCTGACCGACGTGCTCAGCGACGGGCTGTCGATGGTGTATTCGTTCTTCGAGCCGTCCGAGCAGAGCCGCTCGCTCGGCACCTTCATGATCCTCGACCACATCTCGCGCGCGAGACGGCTGGGATTGCCCTACGTCTATCTCGGCTACTGGATCGAAGGCTCCAAAAAGATGGACTACAAGGGCCGCTTCCTGCCGCAGCAGCGGCTGGCGCCGTCAGGCTGGCTGCGGGTGGATGCGACCGGAGAAGCGCTGTCCGAGCCGCAGGATTAAATCGGCGAATAGAGAGTGGCGAGTGGCGAATAGGGCAATTTCTATTCGCTACTCGCCATTCGCGGCTTCTTCAGCCCACCAACGTATCGAACAACAGCTTCAAATTGAGCGCCACGATGATCCCGGCCACGATCCAGGCCAACGCGGCGACCGGCCGGGATATCGCGAAACTGCCCATCTTCCGCCGGTCGGACACGAACCGTACCAGCGGGATGACCGCGAACGGCAATTGCATCGACAGCACCACCTGGCTGAAGACCAGCAACTGGCTGGTGCCGCGTTCGCCATAGAACGCTGTCACAATGACGACGGGCACGATGGCGATGCCGCGCGTGACCAGCCGCCGCGCCCAGTTCGGCAGGCGCAGGTGCAGAAAACCTTCCATCACGATCTGGCCCGCAAGCGTGGCCGTCACGGTCGAGTTCAGTCCGGAGGCGAGCAGCGCGACGGCGAACAATGTCGAGGCAATGCCGAGACCCAGCAGTGGCGACAGCAGTTCAAACGCCTGGCCGATCTCGGCAACGTCGGCATGACCGCTCGAATGGAACGTCGCGGCGGCGACGATCAGGATCGCCGCGTTGACGAACAGCGCCAGCATCAGCGCGATGGTGGAGTCCGTCGTCGCCCATTTGATGGCGTCGCGGCGGCCTTCCTCGTTGCGGGCATAGGCGCGGGTCTGCACGATCGAGGAATGCAGATAGAGATTATGCGGCATCACGGTAGCGCCGATGATGCCGATGGCGATGTAGAGCATCTCGGGATTGGTGACGATCTCCGCTGACGGCGCAAAGCCGTGCAGGATCGCCGCGACCGGCGGGGCGGCTGCGAATATCTGAACCGAAAAGCAGACGGCGATGACGATCAGGAGCGCGATGACAAAAGCCTCGAGAAAGCGAAAGCCCTTGTTCATCAACAGCAGCAGCAGGAAGGCGTCGAGCGCGGTGATCAGCGCGCCGCCGATCAGGGGAATGCCGAACAGAAGTTTCAAGGCGATCGCCGTGCCGATCACCTCGGCGAGATCGCAGGCGATGATCGCCGCCTCGCAGACCAGCCACAGCAGAAAATTGACAGGGCGCGAATAGCTGGCGCGGCAGGCCTGCGCGAGATCGCGATCGGTGGCGATGCCAAGACGCGCGGCGAGCGCCTGCAGCAGGATCGCCATCAGGTTCGACAGCAGGATCACCGACAGCAGCGTGTAGCCAAACTTCGAACCGCCCGCGAGGTCGGTTGCCCAATTGCCGGGGTCCATATAGCCGACGGAGACCAGGTAGCCCGGGCCGAGGAACGCCAGCAACCGCCGCGCCCAATGGCCGCCGAAGGGGACGGAAATGGTCGCGTTCACCTCGGGCAGGCTGCGCTGAACGCCGGCTGCGGCATCCGCCCGCCAGCCGGCAGCGGCCGAAACATTCCCCGGCGGGGTCCGAGGCAATGTTTCTTGGGTCAATTCGGGCGTTCGGGCATCCATCCCAACAAGATACCGATATCCGATCTTAATGCAACTCATTTGCAACTGCATCTAGCGTCGGGACTTTGGGCGCATGGCCCGGTTGCCGGGTCAGACGGCCCTCAATCACCGGGTCCCAGGTTCGAGCCCTGATGCGCCCACCAAGACCCCTCATCGATCACGGGGTAACACCTGCCGGGATCACGGTGCGCACATGTTGCAGCACACGGTTCGCCTGTATCCCTACCTGAATTCAAACGCCCAAATCCGGCGTCAGTGGATTTCGTTGTCCCTGACAGTGATGATCTCTTGCAGGCCTTTCGGGCTTGCAGGTTGAGAGGGCGATTTGATTTTCCGCATCACTCTGGAGGCGAAGAGTTTCGGCGCATGCGATAATCAGGGTGGGCAACCCGAGGCCGTACGGGTGCGCTTTCGGCGTCCAATGGACAAATGATCCGCCGGGTCCCGCTTCAAAAAACGCGAGCGTTCGAGCAATAGATCGAAGCTGATTGCGCTCAGATCTCCGGGAGGAAACGCACGAGCCAGTCGCAAGGTATCGCGACGTAATTCCCGCGATGCTGCGGTGTCGGAAATTGTCCTCCGCCGTGTGATCAATGGACCGAGTGACAATCTGTCGCGCCGCGCGGCGGCTGCTGGAGCGCTCGAGTTTCAACACTGCCGGAAACGCGATCAGAGACCTCGGACAGAGTCGTCCAAGATAGTCCACCACCATATGCCGCGCATAGTCGAGAACCAGCAACGCCTCGGCCGGATTGTCGGGCAGTTGGCTTGCGATCACCACGGCTTGGAACCGCAGGTGAATGTGTTCATTCGATTTGGACATTCCCGGTTCATCCATCAGGCCTCCAGCGGGTACGGCCCCAGTCTCTCGAAACCGGGGCCGTGGTGGACCAAGGAGGATGTACCAGAGCCAGGGGGAAGCGCGGGCAATGGTACCCACCGATCTAAACGCGAGAACCACGTCAGGGACAAATTCGATCCCCGGTACCGACCAGCACACTGTCCCGCGAGTACAAATGTCCTGA
Organism: uncultured Alphaproteobacteria bacterium; assembly: GCA_963847015.1. Classification (GTDB taxonomy): domain Bacteria; phylum Pseudomonadota; class Alphaproteobacteria; order Rhizobiales; family Xanthobacteraceae; genus Bradyrhizobium. The sequence goes on from CAWJYI010000026.1 coordinate 26,019, forward strand.
TTTCAAATTCTGGGGAGTGTCATGGCCGAGCGCCGCATAAGGGCGCGTAACTCGGCGGCTGCGACGGCAATTTGCTGGCCACGTTCCCCGAGGCCAGGTCATCTGAAGTCACTGGTCCAAGGGCCAGCGTGCCCCACGAACGCTTGTCGGGAAACGGGTGGGTTCTGATGTCCTGAGGCCGGACAATGCCGCCCATCGACATTCCAGGGAATCAAGCCATGACTGCCACCGACACACGCCTCCTGCCTCCAACCTTCAACCGCCTGGCCTGGTCCAACCTCGCCGCGCAATCGGCCGAGCAGATCGCGCTGGCCGCAGCGCCCATCGTCGCGGTGCTGCTGCTCGGCGTCGGCGAAGGCCAGACCGGACTGTTGCAGACCGCACTGACGCTGCCGTTCATCCTGTTCGCGATCCCCGCCGGCCTGCTCGCCGACCGCATTTCGCGGCGCTATTTGATGGCGGGCGCGGAAGCGCTACGGGCCGCGGCGCTGGCCGGGATCCTGCTGCTGATCTGGCTCGGCTGGATGACGCTGCCGCTGCTCGCATTGCTCGGCTTCATCGCGGTATGCGGAACGGTCGCCTACAGCGTCGCAGCTCCCGCGCTGGTGCCCTCGCTGGTGACGCCACAACAATTGCCGGCGGCCAATGCGCGGATCGAACTGGCGCGGACCGTGGCGTTTGCCAGCGGTCCCGCCCTCGGCGGCGTGCTGGTCGGATGGGTCGGCGCTGCGCCCGCGTTCGGATTTGCCGCCGCACTCTCCGTCATCGCCGTCGTGTTGTTGTCGGGCATCTACGAGCCGGCCCGCGCGCCCACCGCGCGGCGGCATCCGCTGCAGGATATCAGGGAAGGCGCCGCGTTCGTGCTGCATCATCCGCTGCTGCGGCCGGTGTTCGTCACGCAATTCATCTTCAACACCGCCTCGTTCCTGTTGCTCGCCGTGTTTGTACCCTACGCCGTGCGCCATCTCGGCCTGTCCGCCACCGGCGTCGGCACCACGCTTGCGATGTACGGCGTCGGCATGGTGGTCGGCGCACTGCTGGCGACGCGGGTGATGCAGCGCCTCGCCTTCGGCACCGTGATCGGGCTCGGACCCGTAACCGGTTTCGTCGCCGCCGCCGTGATGGCGCTGACGACGATGTTCCCGACGCCATTGCTGGCGGGTTTGAGCTTCTTCCTGCTCGGCGTCGGCCCGATCCTGTGGGTGATCTCGACCACCACCTTGCGGCAATCGGTGACACCGCCGTCGCTGCTCGGACGGGTCTCCGCCATCAATATCATGAGCTACGGCGCGCGCCCGCTCGGCTCCGCGCTCGGCGCCATCGTCGGCGGCTTCTACGGCGCCGAAACCTGCCTGTATCTGGCAGCCGCGATCTTCGGCGCGCAGGCGCTGGTGATCCTGCTGTCGCCCGCGGTCTCGCTGGCGCGGCAGCCGGAGATGGTCGCGGACGCCCGCGAGATGCTAGCGAACTCCGCGATTGTCTGCGCGGCCTTGTGCCGCATCACGTCTTGGCCGGGCTTGTCTCGAAGGCTTCGATGTCCGCGCATATGCGAGCGGAAGCGACGCCGTCCATCGCTATGCCCGGCCATGACGGAGCAAAATCTTCCAAATATCGTCAATCCGGCTTTCCCATTCCATTTTATATGATACACATCATTTAATCCGAAACCGGGGAACTCCGATGGCCGACCAGACCGCGACGATCGACGCCGCCCCGCTTCCGGAGGCCTCCTCCACCTTCCTGCAAATCGCGGTGCTGGCCTCGCTCGCGGCCACGGGGACGCTGGCCACCAACATCCTGCTACCGTCGCTGCCGCAGATGGCGGTGTCGTTGAACGTGTCGAGCGCCGCCGTCACCTCGGCGATTACAATCTTTCTTGCGGTGTTCGCGCTCGGCCAGCTCGCGGTCGGGCCGATCTCGGATCGCTACGGCCGCCGCTGGCCGGTGCTCATAGGCTTTGCGGTATTCTTCGCCGGCAGCATCTGGTGCGCCCTCGCCACCGACCTGCCCGGCCTGCTGATCGGCCGCGTCATCCAGGCCGCCGGCGCCTGCTCGACCTCCGTGCTGTCGCGCGCCATCGCCCGCGATCTCTTCAGCGGCGCGGCGCTGGCGCGCGCGATGGCGCTGATCATGATCGCGATGGCGGCAGCGCCCGGATTCTCGCCACTGCTCGGCGGGGCGCTCGACCACGCCTTCGGCTGGCGCTCGGAATTCATCTTTGTCGGCCTCTTCGCGGCGATCGGCGCCATCGCCTATGGCGCGGTGCTCGGCGAGACCCATCATTCGACCCGGACCCCGCTCAATCCGCTCGCGATCGCGAAGAACTATCTTGGTCTGATCGCCGATCGCCGTTTCGTTGTTCCGGCCGCGACCGTGAGCCTGATCATGGGCGGGCTGTTCGCGATGTTTTCGGCGGCCCCCCGCGTGCTGATCGAAGGAATGCATTTCACGCCGATCCAGCTCGGCTTGTTTTTTGCCGGAACCGTGATGATCGTGTTCGCCGCCGGCATGCTGGCGACCAGGTTAGCGCCGCGCTTTGGCCTCGACCGCTCGATCCGGGGTGGTCTCGTGGCAGCAGCGACCGGCAGCATCGCGATCCTGCTGGTGTCGCTGTTCCACCCGACCTTCCTGCCGTTCCTCGGCGCCATGTGCGTGTTCCTGCTCGGCATGGGCATCGTCAATCCGCTCGGCACGGCGCAGGCGCTCTCTCCGTTCGGCGAGAAGGCCGGTGCTGCCTCGGCACTGGTCGGATTCTGGCAGATGATGAGCGCGGCGATCGCGGTTTGGCTGGCTGCAACGGTATCGCGTGAAGCGCTGTTCGCGCTCGGCATCGTGCTGACGGTGGCCTCGCTCGTGGCGGTCGCCCTTTATACGCGGCGGGCCAAAGCAATTTAGGCGGAGCTAAAGCGCTATGGCGCTTTTGCTCTTTTGTTTGCGCATGATCTATTCGGAAAATCGGTGTCCACTTTTCCGGATCATGGGCTAGCCCGCCAGATACCGCTCGTACTTTCCAGCCAGCCACCTCGTCTGTCGCGATGTCGGGATCAAGGGTGTAGAGATCCTGCGCGCGGCTGATGCCGCGCAGCGCAAAGCGGCCGGTGGAAACCAGATAGTTTCGCCCCGTTGCATCAAGGCCGGCGCGGAACGCCGACGACGTCAGCAAATCCCGGTCCACCGAACGGCACATCGAGGCGATGCGGCTGACCTCGTTCACGGCCGGTCCCACCACGGTGAAGTCGAGCCGGTCTTCGCTGCCGATATTGCCGTAAAAGACCTCGCCGACATGCAGGCCGACATGGGCCGTCGTCACCGGCCTGCCGTCTGCCGCGCGCCGGGCATTGAGTGCATCCATGTTGTGCCGGAAGCGATGCTCGGCGCGCAGCGCGGCGCGTTTGGCGGCCGCCAGGTTCTCCTGCGTGAACATCGCCAGCACGCCGTCGCCGATCAGCTTCAGCACCTCGCCCCCGGAATCGTGGATGGCGTCGATCGAGGCCTGCGCATAATCGTTGAGGAATGGAATGATCTCGCCGGGCTCGAGACCCTCGCTGATCGCGGTCGAGCCGCGCAGATCGGAAAACCACAGCACCGCGTTGATACGTTCGGTGACGCCGCGCGAGATTTTTCCGCGCAACACCTGCTCGGAGGCGTCGCGGCCGAGATAGACCCGGCCGAGCGTCCTGGCGATATCGACCTGAGCGGCGGATTTGATCGCAAGCCCCAGCACCGGCACGAGGTCGCGCAGCGCCGACAGCTCCTGCTCATGAAAACCCGCGTCGCGGCGGGTCGTCCAGTAGGAATAGAAGCAGTCCATCTGCCCCATCGTCCCGGCCTCGCCGAATTTGTGAACGAAGGCGACGAAATGCTTGTGACCTTTGTCCGCGAGTTCGCCGATCATCGAGAAGTCGAGTTTCGCGCAATCGGCGAGATCGATCACAAGCTCGTCGTGGCCGTTTTCGAGCATGTGGTAGAAAGTGGTACGGCGCCAGTTCTGCGCCGCATCGCCCTCACTGGTCGATCCGTATTCGAAACTATCGCTCTCATTGGTCTCGCTGTCGTTCCAGCGGAAACCGCGCCCCTCGAAAATCGGGTGCAGGGTGTCGATGAAGGCCAGCCCCCGCGACAGATCGATGCCGCCGGCGCGGCAACGCTCGCAAAAGCCGCGGATCAGATCGTTTCCGGGCAGGCCCGTCAGCCCCTGGCCGACCAGCCAGTTCATCAGGCGCAGGCGTGGCGTGAGTTCCATGCGGCATATTATGCCGCGCAATCGCGACGGGTGAAAGGCTGGCGCCGATCGGTCCTATCTCGTATGCGCGACGGTCTCGCCGTCTTCCTTGACGAAAGACGCCACGGGATGATCGAGCAGATCGAGCACCATCTCCGACGGCCGGCATAGCCGCACGCCCTTTGGCGTTACGACGATCGGCCGGTTGATCAGGATCGGATGCGCCAACATGAAATCGATCAACTGGTCGTCGCTCCATTTGGGATCGGCCAGCCCGAGCTCCGCGTAAGGCGTGCCCTTCTCGCGCAGCAGTGCGCGAGCGGAAATTCCCATTGCCGCGATCAGCTCGATCAGGCGCGCGCGGCTCGGAGGGTTCTTCACATATTCGATGACTTCCGGCTCTTCACCGCTTTGCCGGATCATCGCCAGCGTGTTGCGTGAGGTACCGCAGGCGGGGTTGTGATAGATCGTGACGTTCATGATTGGGCCTCCTTCATCGTTACGGGCGCCTCGCCTGCTCCGCGCAGCAGCCAGCCCATGAAGAACAAAGCGACGACGGCACCGCATACTTCAGCCGCGATGAAGCCGGCAAGGTCCACGGGGCGAATGCCCGAAAAACTATTCGTCAGCGATCGCGCGATGGCTACGGCGGGATTGGCAAACGACGTCGACGACGTGAACCAGTAGGCCGCGGTGATGTAGAGACCCACCAGCCACGGCACGCCGGCGCGATTGAACCTGACGCCCGCGAGGATCGTCACAACCAGACCGAACGCGGCGACCCCTTCCGCAAACCATTGCGCGGCGCCGGTTCGCGCTTTCACTGACGCTTCGAGCAACGGCAGCGCAAACATCGCGTGCGCCATGATGGTTCCCGCAATACCGCCGGCGACTTGCGCGGCGACATACAACAGCGCCTCTCGCGGTTCCAATTCGCGCTTCAGCGCAAAGACCAATGAGACCGCAGGATTGAAATGCGCGCCCGAAATCGGACCCAGAATGGTGATCAGGACGATGAGGATGGCGCCGGTCGGGAGCGTATTGCCGAGCAGCGCCAGCGCAACATCCTTGGTGAGGCTCTCGGCCATGATGCCGGAACCAACGACGGTCGCGACCAGCAACGCAGTCCCGAGCGCTTCGGCCACAAGCCGACGCGGTAGATCGAAGCCGGACATCAGCTGGACTTTCTCCTGGCCGAAGGTGGATCCCGCGGTACGGCCGATATCGCGCAGTCTTGTTCCGAGCGATAGCCGGTCAATACTGTCAAGCGGCAAGCTGTAAATGCGCTCAGACATGGGCTTTCCTCCTCGGCTTCGGAGGACAACAGGGTGTGAGGCTTTCGATCAGCGGCGCGCAAATTTCCGGCCGCCCGTCGCAGCAATCCCTGAGCATGAACAACATCACCGCTTCAAAGGCCTTGAGATCGGCTCGATAGACAATCGAGCGGCTGAACCGCTGCGCCGTCACCAGCGCCGCGCGGGACAGGATCGCCAGATGCGACGACATGGTATTTTGCGGGACCGCAAGGACTTTTGCGATCTCGCCCGCCGCCAACCCCTCCGGTTCGTGCTTCACCAACAAGCGAAACACGTCGAGCCGCGTCGGTTGCGCGAGCGCCGCCAGCGCGAGAATGGCCTTCTCCGATTCCATATATCGAGACTTATGGATATGTTCATCGTTTGTCAAGCGGCGAACAAGGAGGCTATTTCGATGATTCTAGAAATACGGTTGACGGGTCTCGATTCGCACGCCAGGATGCCATCATGAAACTGGATGATGCCGCCGCACATCTCGAAGCTCTGGGCAACCCAACCCGGCTCAAAATCTATCGCACGCTGATCCGCGCGGGCGCCGCCGGGCTGCCGGTCGGCCGCCTGCAGGACAGGCTGAAGATCGCGCCCTCCACGCTTTCACATCACATCAAGACGCTGGTGGTGGTCGGCCTCGTCAGCCAGGTGCGCGACTCGACCACGCTGATATGTCACGCCAACTACGAAGTGATGCAGGGGCTGGTGGACTTTCTCGTCGCCGAATGCTGCGCCGATGCTTCGGAAAGCAAGGACACAAAGACCGCGGCATAGCTTCTTCGGGCACTGAATTTCGATATTTCTGGTTTGATGGGAGGATGCCATGAACGAAGCCAAGACGGTCGCCATTATCGGAGCCGGTCCGGTCGGCCTCGCCGCCGCGGCGCACGTTCTGGAGCGTGGGCTGCGGCCGATCGTGCTGGAGGCCGGCGGCAATATCGGCCACGCGGTGCGCCAGTGGAGCCACGTTCAACTGTTCTCGCCGTGGGAATACAACATCGACCGCGCCGCGGCGCGCCTGCTGGCTGCAACCGGGTGGAATTCTCCCGAACCGAACCGGTACCCGAGCGGCGGCGAACTGCTGGAGCGCTATCTCGAGCCGCTTGCAGCCGGCACCGCGCTGCGGCCCCACATCCACGTATCGAGCCGCGTCACCGGTATCAGCCGGATTGGCTTCGACAAGCTCAAGACCCGCGGACGCGAGGCGGCTCCGTTCGAAATCCGGTATCAGAACGGGCAAGGCCCCAAGACTGTCAGGGCCGATGCTGTCATCGACGCATCCGGCACCTGGCACGCGCCAAACCCGGCGGGCGCCAATGGCCTGCCCGCCATCGGCGAGGTGCAGGCCGCGGACAAGATCGCTTACGGGATGCCCGACGTGTTGGGCACAGACCGCCTTCGCTATGCCGGCAAGACGGTTGCGGTGCTGGGCGCCGGACATTCCGCGGTCGGGACTCTGACCGATCTCGCCAGGCTCGCAGCGGAAGCGCCTGGAACCCGCCCCATCTGGCTCTTGCGCGGTAACGATCCGGCCAAGGCTTTCGGCGGCGGCGCCAACGACAAGCTTGCTGCACGCGGTGAACTCGGCGCTGCGTTCGCTACATTGGTTGCGACCGGTCAGATAAGGGTGGAAAGCGCCTTTCGCGTTTCGCATCTCATCGCCGACGGCGCTGGCCTCATCGTCGGCACCGGTTGTTGCGGCCGTCAGGTCAACGTTGACGAACTCATCGTTGCCACTGGCTTCCGGCCGAATCTGGATTTCGTGCGCGAACTTCGCATTCAGTTGGACCCGGCCATCGAATGTCCGGTTGCGCTGGCGCCGTTAATCGATCCCAACGAACATAGCTGCGGTACCGTGCGGCCTCATGGCGCCCGGGAATTGGCGCAGCATGAACCGGGCTTCTATTTTGCGGGCATGAAATCCTACGGTCGTGCGCCGACCTTCCTGATGCTCACGGGGTACGAGCAGGTGCGCTCGATTGCCGCCGACATCGCCGGCGATCGCGAAGCCGCGGAACGCGTCGAACTGGTGCTGCCCGAGACCGGCGTTTGCAATCGTTCGGCCGTACAGATGCCAGCAATTGCTGCGGCGGCCCGGCATTATCGGATATTGACGCCTGTTGCGCAGCGGATGCAAATGCGAGGCAAGAAGGCAAGACGGGGTGCGGGTGCGCGTCCTGAGCGCGCGGAGATGAGCGGTATTTCGCTGCAAGGTCGATCGGTAATCGTCGCGATGTGCGTGGGGCAGCTTGGCAGCTTGCTCCCGCACGTCGTCGTCCCCTCCATTCTTGCCGCGTTCCTGATTCCGGAATGGCATTTGACCGGGGCGCAGGCGGGCCTTCTGGCGGGCTCCGGCGCTGCGGGCTACATGTTGACCGTGCCGTTGCTGGCAACGCTGACCGACCGCATCGACGCACGCAAAATTCTGATCGCGGGCTCCGCGGTCAGTGCGCTCGGCACCCTCCTGTTCGGCATTTTTGCCTCCGGCCTCTGGTCGGGCGCGTTGTTCAACGCCATCGCGGGAATAGGCTTTGCGGGGGCCTACATGCCCGGGCTGAAGGCGCTGACCGACCGGCTTGCACCGGGCGATTCATCCCGCGCGATAACGCTTTACACGTCGAGCTTCTCGTTCGGCGTCGGTCTGTCGTTTCTGGTTTCCCAACTCGTCGCGGAAGCCTGGGGCTGGCGGGCCGCTTTCCTTGTCACTGCCCTTGGTCCGCTGGTGATGCTGGCGGTGTGCTTCCTGCTGCGGCCGGTCACGCCCAAGCCAGCGCAAGGCCGCCTGCTGGACTTTGCGCCGGTGTTGAAGAACACCCAGGCGATGGGGTTCGTGCTCGGATACGGTGCACATTGCTTTGAGCTCTACGGCATCAGGACCTGGCTGGTTGCGTTCTGGACCTTCGTGGCCTTGAAGAATTCCGAGCAGTCGATCCTGACGCCGATTGTCGTCAGCGTGTTGTTCTCCGTCCTCGCCATGCCCGCCAGCATTCTCGGCAACGAATTTGCGCTCAGGATCGGCCGGCATCGTGCGATCACAGCCGTCATGCTCGCCTCCGCCGCCGTGGCGTTGCTGATCGGGATATTTGCCGACAAGCCGCCGTGGTTCCTGCTGCCCTTGATCGTGCTGTACGGGATTACGGTTCCCGCGGACTCCGGTGCGCTGACATCGGGCATGACCATGGCGGCTGACCCGAACTATCGCGGGGCCACGATGGCGGTGCATTCGACCGTCGGCTTCAGCCTGTCTGCGCTGGGCGCGTGGGTGGTCGGAATTGCGCTGGATATGGCGGGCGGTCCGCTCAGTCCGTCGGCCTGGATGGCGGCATTCTCGGTTCTGGCTGCCGGCATTCTGCTTGGACCCGTGGCGCTCTATTGGTCGGGAAGGATAAGGCTGCAACCATGAGCCAGCGCCCGCTCCCCATCATTCTGGCGCTCGGCACCACACAAACGCTGGCCTGGGCTTCGAGCTATTATCTGCCGGCCATTCTGACCGATCCGATGGCGCGCGATCTCGGTGTCTCCTCGAACTTGGATGTTTGCCGCCTTCTCCGCGTCGCTGGTGATCTCAGCGTTGATCGGCCCACGCGTCGGCCGTCAGATCGATCTCGTCGGCGGCAGGTCGGTGCTGTCGATGTCCAACCTGGTGCTCGCGGCGGGATTGACGCTGCTCGGCTTCAGCTATTCGGTTCCGGTACTGACCGCCGCATGGCTGCTGCTCGGCGTCGGCATGGGCGCCGGCCTCTACGACGCCGCGTTCGCCGCGCTCGGGCGCATTTATGGCGATGCGGCGCGGCGCTCGATCACCGGCATCACGCTGATTGCGGGCTTTGCCTCGACCGTCGGATGGCCGCTGTCCGCGTGGGGGCTGGAAACCATCGGCTGGCGCAACACCTGCTTTGCCTGGGCCGGCCGCGCATATCCTGATCGGCCTGCCGATCAATTTATGGATGCTGCCGGCCGTGAAGGATGCAAAGGCCGCCGTCGCTGCGGCCGTCAAACCGCATATCCCGATCGATCGGACCATGGTCCTGCTGGCGTTCGTATTCGCCGCGACCTGGACCGTCACCGGCGCCATGGCCGCGCATTTGCCCCGCCTGATGGAAGCCGCCGGGGCGAGCGCGGGACAGGCGGTATTTGCCGGCGCGCTGATCGGTCCGGCGCAGGTGGCCGCCCGTATTTTTGAGGCGAGCTTTCTCAGCCGCTATCATCCGCTGGTCTCGACCCGGCTCGCCTGCATGACGCATCCGATCGGCGCCGCCATCCTGGCGCTGGCGGGCGGCGGCGCGGCCAGCGTCTTTGCGATCTTTCACGGCGCCGGCAACGGCATCCTCACCATTGCGCGCGGCACGCTGCCGCTCGCGATCTTCGGGCCTGCGAATTACGGCTATCGACTGGGCATCATCGGCGCACCGGCGCGGATGGCGCAGGCGGCATGCGCCGCTCGCGTTCGGTCTCCTGATCGACGCGATGGGAAGCCGCGCCCTGATCGTCTCGTCTGCGCTCAGCCTCTCGGCGCTGCTGGCGCTGTTCCTGGTGCGCGCAGGACCGCCGCGGGTGGAGACGTGAAGGCGGAACGAATCCACCCTTCCCTTCGCGACGGGTTTCGCGCAAAACCAGGCCATGGAAAACCAAACCGATCCGGCAGCTTCGATCCGCAATCTTGTGCAATGGGCGATCACGCCGCCGCAATCCTATGCGGTGTATCTCGTCTGTCTTTTCCTCGTAGCGGGAGTGTCGTTCTATGTCGGCACGCTGAAGCCGAAAAAGGCCGTCGGCCTGACGCCGCCGGCGGTGTCCGTCCCGCGCAACTGATCGCCCGAACGCGGGTTACGGCTTTTTGATCTCCGACGTCGCGATCCAGATGCCTGCGAATACGGCGACCAGCCCGAGAACGAGATTCGCTGTGATCGGCTCGCCGACGAGCTGGGTCGCGAGCAGTCCGGCCGCAACGGGGTTGACGGTCATGGTGTTGGCGACGCGCGTAGGCGACGCCCGCTGCAGCGCCAGCACCCACAGGATAAACGCCAGTGCGCCGCCGGCTATGCCGAGATAGAGCCCGGCGATCCATTGCGGCGTACTGAACTGGCTCAAGGCGGCCACGCTGCCGGTCAACGATCCGACCACGACCAGCGCCGCGGCGCCCGTCCCCATGCCGACGGTGAGAAAGCCGAGCGCGCTGGAACGCTGGATGAACGGCCGGGACCAGACGTTGTAGAACGCCATGCACAGCACGGCGCCGGTCATGATCAACTCGCCGCGCCAGGCCCCCGGCGGCGCGGCCGAAAGCCCCGACGCGAGGGCTGCGAAGACGCCGAGCACCGCGATACAGACGCCGATCGTTTTCCGTTTCGTCAACGGTTCGATGCCGAGCAGCGCGCCGACCACCATGGTGTGCAGCGGCAGTGTCGCCAGCGCAAGCGAAGCGCGCGCCGCGGTCGTGAACGTCATCGCGATGTTGTAGAGAACGAAGAACACGCCGAAGAAGCAGAAGCCCAAGGCGGCGACCGCAGGCCAGTCCCGGCGATGCGGCCATCGCGCTTTCAAAAACAGCGTAGCCGGCAGCACGCAGAGAAAGCCGATGCCCCAGCGCAGGATCGCAAGCGTGATCGGATCGGTGTTGCCTGCGAGATAGCGAGTGATCGCCGCCGCCGTCCCACCGAGGCAGCTCGAGACCAATGCGATCGCAACCCCGACCAATTCACCCAAGTTCGTGTCCTCCGTCTCACCATCTGCACCTGTCACGTCGACAGATGCAAGACGAAGACGAAAGTCATCCGATTAAATCGTAACGAATGGCGGCAAATGTCAGCAGCGAGACCATTCGCGATGGCGATGCGTCTATCGCGCGAACAATTGCAGGAGAAGCACGCAGCTCATCCGCGCGAAGCTGAACATGTGGTCGCGGCAAATGCTGCGCGCGAGCAGTGATTGCTCTTCGGCCGAATCCTTGCCGCCTCCCAGCCTGCGCGCATTCGGGACCGTGCGGATCATGGTCGGCACAAAGCCAGTGGCAGCCAGCGCCAGCGATCCCCAGCCGACCCACCACGGGTACATGCCGAACACGACCTCCGCCGCGATGGCGGCAAGTGTCAGCAGCATGACCAACGCGACCAGCCGGTTCATCGGATAGGCCTCGGTGGTGACGCGCCGGTAGTAGCTCGAAATCGACGCCAGGACTTCCGGCGGCAGCGGATCGGCGGGATGCTTGCGCGTCTGCACGTCGAACATCAGGTCGAACCACAATACGGCAAGCAGAAAGCCGGCACCTGCCGCGACGAAGCTGTTCATGTCGATCCCCCTGATCTGCGCAACAACTAACGCGCAGGACTACTACAGCCAACCGGATCGGATTCAATCGGCCCGATGCAGCGCAGGGCCACAGAACCGGTTGACAGCGGTAGCGCCGAACGGTTAATTCGGCGCATGGGGACTTTGCGATCTCCCCACGAGGCGACAAGCCCAAGTATCGCGTCCCGTTTCTCTTACGAGGGCGCAATCATGTCATCCTACACAACCATATCTGTAGACAAACTTTCACGGCTGATCGGCACGCCGAACACGCCTGCCCTGATCGACGTCCGCACCGACGCGGATTTTGCCGCCGACCCGCGGCTGATTCCCGGCGCAATCAGGCGGAGCCATCAGGATGCCGGCGACTGGAGCGGCGATTTCTCCAAAGGCTCAGCCATCGTCGTCTGCATGCGCGGCGCAAAACTGGCCCAGGGCACCGCGGCCTGGCTGCGGAACGCCAAGGTAGACGCCGAGACGCTGGAAGGCGGCTTCGAAGGCTGGAAAGAAGCAAAGCTTCCGCTGGTGGATGCATCAAAATTGCCGCCGCGCGACGCGCAGGGGCGCACGGTCTGGGTGACCCGGGCGCGGCCCAAGATCGACCGCATCGCCTGCCCCTGGCTGATCCGCCGGTTCGTCGATCCGAACGCGGTGTTTCTGTACGTGGCGCCGTCCGAAGTCGTTGCCGTCGGCGAGCGCTTCAACGCGGCGCCTTTTGACATTGAAAACGTGTTCTGGAGCCACCGCGGCGAACTCTGCACCTTCGATGTGATGATCGAGGAGTTCGGGCTGGCCGCGCCGCCTCTGCTGCGGCTCGCCACCATGGTGCGCGCGGCCGATACCGGACGACTTGATCTGTCGCCGGAGGCGCCGGGATTGCTGGCGGCTTCGCTTGGTCTGTCGCGCATGTTCGATGACGATCTCGAACAGCTTGAAGCCGGCATGATGCTATACGACGCCTTCTATCGCTGGTGCCGCGATGCGACCGGCGAAACCCACAACTGGCCGACGAACAAGGCGAAGCCATAATGGATGCGACGACCGACACGACCGCCAAAGCTGATACCGGCCACGGCATCAGCTTTGGCGAAGCCTTGCGGGTCTGGCTGCGGGTTGCCGTCCTGAGCTTTGGCGGCCCGGCCGGTCAGATCGCCGTGATGCATCGCATTCTCGTCGAAGAGAAGAACTGGATTTCCGAGAGCCGGTTCCTGCATGCGCTGAACTATTGCATGCTGCTGCCGGGCCCGGAGGCGCAGCAGCTTGCGACCTATATCGGCTGGCTGTTGCACCGGACCGCCGGCGGCATCATGGCCGGCGGGCTGTTTATTCTGCCCGGCATCATCGCCATCATGGGGCTGAGCTACATCTATGCGGCCTATGGCAATGTCGGATTCATCGAGGCGCTATTTTTCGGCCTGAAGGCCGCCGTGCTTGCCATCGTCGTGCAGGCCGTCGTCCGTGTCGGCAAGCGCGCGTTGCGCAACCGCGTCATGATCGCGCTGGCGGCAATCGCCTTTGTCTCGATCTTCTTTTTTGACGTTCCCTTCCCGATCATCATCATCGCGGCCGGCGTGATCGGCTATCTCGGCGCGAGGGCCGGGCGGCCGGAATTCGCCGCCGTCGAACATGGCGGCGGAGCCGGGAAGACCGCAGCGGTCGACAGCTTGCTGGGCGAGGAACTGCCCGAGCATGTCCGCCCGAGCGTGGCCCGTGCGCTCAAGGTTAGTTCGATCTGGCTGCTGCTGTGGCTGGTGCCGGTGGCCGCGCTCGTGATCGGTCTCGGACAAGCCAATGTGTTCAGCCAGATCGCGCTGTTCTTCAGCAAGATGGCGATGGTGACATTCGGCGGCGCCTATGCCGTGCTGGCCTATGTCGCACAGCAGGCGGTCGAACATTATCACTGGGTGCAACCGCGCGAGATGCTCGACGGCCTCGGCATGGCCGAGACCACGCCGGGTCCGCTGATCATGGTGCTGCAATTCGTGGGTTTCATGGCGGCCTTCCGCGACCCCGGCACGCTGTCGCCGATGGTGGCCGCAACGCTTGGCGGATTGCTGGCGACCTGGGTCACCTTCACACCCTGCTTCCTCTGGATCTTTCTGGGCGCCCCGTTCGTCGAAACCCTGCGCGGCAACAAGGGGCTCGCCGGTGCGCTGACCGCGATCACCGCCGCGGTCGTCGGCGTGATCCTCAACCTGTCGATCTGGTTCGCGCTGCATACGCTGTTTCGGCAGACCACGCCGGTGCGGTCGCTCGGGCTGTCGTTCGATATGCCCGTGTTTTCCAGCATCGATGTTCCCGCCTTCGTGCTGGCGGCGGCCGCCGCAACCGCGATCTTCCGCCTCAACATCGGCATGCTCTGGGTGCTGGCGGGCTCGTGCGCGGCGGGCCTGGCGCTGCGGTTGGCGGGCGTGGTTTAGAACGCTAGGGTCAGGACTCATTCACAGAGCCAAAAGATAACGGGGCCGCGATGCAGAATGTGTGGACGCAGCGGTCGTAGCGCATTGAGATACGCCGCCTGCTGTGCGGAAAGCCGAACACGGAACGGGATCGTCTTCAATCTCGGTGAGTTTGCCTTGACAGCTTGCCAGAGCCCACGATTTCGCCAAGGAGGGGTCTCACGATGACCATCACCATTACCGCCTTTGAACGGTCACCCGATGGCGGCAAGGGACTGGCGCGTGATACGCGCGTTCGCTGGGCCCTTGAAGAAGTGGGCCAACCTTACGAGGTTCGTCTTGTTTCGTTCAGAGCGATGAAGGAACCCGCACATCTGGCGCTGCATCCTTTCGAGCAGATTCCGACCTACGAGGAAGGCGGTCTCGGCCTGTTCGAGACGGGGGCGATCGTGTTCCATATCGCGGAGCGTCATGCGGGCCTGTTGCCAGACGATGCGAACGCCCGGGCGCGCGCGATCACATGGATGTTCGCCGCGCTCAGCACGGTGGAGCCGCCGATCCTTGAACTCGGAACCGCCAGGCTCCTTGAGGGCGACAAGTCCTGGTCCGCGCAACGCATGCCTCTCGTCGAGGATCGCGTCCGTAACCGGCTGGGCCAACTTTCCCGTCGCCTTGGCGATGCCGACTGGCTCGATGGCGCGTTTAGCGCGGGCGACCTGATGATGGTGTCGGTGCTGCTCAGGTTGAAAGCGTCGGGTATGATGGACGAATATCCGAACCTCTCCGCCTATGTGGCCCGCGGCGAAGCGCGGCCCGCCTACAAGCGTGCCTTCGAGGCGCAATCGGCGGTGAACAATTCACCGGCCGGCTGATTGAGGTCTGGATCGGAGCCGTCATCCGAGTTTTTCGTTCATTTTATGGGTCCAGACCCTAGACACGCTCCGCCGGCGCGAGCCTGCAGGCATCGCCGGAGACCTCGATCTGCAGCGTCGCATGGTGGATGCCAAAGCGATGCGAAAGCTGTTCGCAGACGTGGTGCAAAAATTTGTCGTCGGTGCCGCCGGGCCGGACCAGATGCACGGTCAGCGCGGTCTCATGGGTGCTCATGGCCCAGACGTGGAGGTCATGCACCTCCGACACGCCCTCCAGTCCGCCGAGATAGTCCCGCACCGTTGAAAGTTCGATGCCGCGCGGCACGCCGTCGAGCGCGAGGTTGACGCTGTCGCGCGCCAGGCCCCATCCGCTCCAAAACACTACGGCGGCGATGACAAGGCTGATCGCCGGATCAATCCACAGCGATCCCGTGAACATGATCGCCAGTGCCGCGAGCACCACGCCGAGCGAGACGCCCGCGTCCGCCGCCATGTGCAGATAGACGCCGCGAATATTGAGATCGCCATGACGGCCGCGCATGAAGAGCAGCGCAGTGCCGCCGTTGACGAAGATGCCGAACGCCGCAACCGACGACGACGGTCCAACTCGCGATCGCTGCGGGCTCCTGCAGGCGGTTGATCGCCTCGACGACGATGCCGCCGACCGCGACCAGCAGAAGGCCGGCATTGAACAGGGCTGCGAGGATCGACGCCCGCCGATAGCCATAGGTGTGCCGTTGCGTCGGCTGCCTCCCGGCGAGCCACACCGCGCCCCATGCCAGCAGCAGCGCAATCGTATCGGAGAGATTGTGGACGGCGTCGGAAATCAGCGCCAGCGAATTGGCCGCATAGCCGAAGATCAGTTCGGCGATGACGAACGCCGCATTGATCGTCACGCCGATGGCAAACGCCCAGCCGAAATTGTCGGGCGCATGGCCGTGGCCGGCATGATCGTGCGCGTGGGAGTGCGAGTGGGAGTGATGGTGATGTTGGTGCGCCATTTCGCTGATAGAAGCCGCCTCGACCGGTCTCGATAACGGTTATATAGCGCGTCGGATCGCGAACACTATTACAGCGAGACCGCGATCAGTTCTTCGACCAGCGGTCCGCCGCCGACCGGAAATACGATGAACTGCTTGCCGCCGGCCATATAGGTCATCGGCGCGCCGGTCGCGTTGGCCGGCAGTTCGATCTCCGCCAGCATCTCGCCGCTCGACTTGTCGTAGACCCACAGATGCGGATCGAGATTGAACAAGTCCCTGATCGGCATGTTAAGTCCCGGCACCGAACGCGGTGTACTATAATATCCCATTTGCACGACGATCATCACCGTCTTGGTCAGCAACGCCCAGCTCCGGAACGGCAATCCCGTCTGCTCGCGCAGGTTCAGCCTCAGGACCGAAGGGATCGCAATGCCGCGTCCGACCGGAATGCGCCAGCGGTGTTCGCCGCTGTTCATGTCGATGGCGACGATGCTGCCGAACGGCGGCTTGAGCAGCGGCAATCCGCGCGGCCCCGGCAAATAACTGGGCAGGCCGATGAAATCGTAACTACCTTGCCACGGCTCCGGCTTGCGAATGTGGACGAGGGTCGGCAGGCGGTAGGTGCCGACATAGAGCGTGCTTGTTTCCGGATCGATCGCAGCGCCCGACCAATTGGCGCCGCCGGCGTTGCCGGGCACCAGGATGGCGCCGCGCTCCGACGGTGGCGTGAACAGCCCGCCGCGATCGTAGGCGGAGGCGATCTCGATCGCCTCCTTGTGTATCGCTGGCGTAAAGGCAACCAAATCTTCGTCCCGCGCGCCCTGGATGTCGAACGGTGCGGGCTTTGAGGGAACCGGTTGGGTCTTCGATGCCTGCTCGCCGGGGACACTTGAGGCCGGCACCGGCTGCTCCTCGATCGGCCACACCGGTTTGCCCGTGACGCGATCGAACACAAAAACGAAGGCCTGCTTTGTGACTTGCGCTACCGCCTTGATCGGTTTCCCCGCAACGGTGATGTCGATCAGGTTCGGCGCGGCGGGCGGATCGTAATCCCAGAGACCATGATGCACGAACTGGAAATGCCAGACCTTCTTGCCGGTCGTAACGTCAAGGCAGACGAGGCTCTCGCCGTAGAGGCCGTCGCCCAAGCGGCCCCCGCCATAATAGTCATTGGTCGGCGTACTCACCGGCAGATAGACGTAGCCAAGTTCCTCGTCTGCGCTCATCGGCGCCCAGACGTTGGCGTTGCCGGCCTCCTTCCAGGACTCCTTCTCCCAGGTTTCGACGCCGGGCTCCTCGCCTTGCGGAACCGTATGGAAGGTCCAGAGCAGACGCCCCGTCAGGACGTCGAAACCCCTGACATCGCCCGGCGGCGACGGCCGGCTTCCCCAAAAGTCAAAGACGGACGAGCCGACGACGATGACGCCGCGAACGATCACCGGCGGCGAACTCGTGGTGTAGTAATTGCGGTCGATGGGCCGGCGCAATCCTTCCACGAGGTCGATCCGCCCGTCCTTGCCGAATTCGGGCACCGGCTTTCCGGTCTTGGCGTCGAGCGTGATCATTTGCGCAAAGGCGGTGAGGATCACGATGCGTTCGCTGTCCCCGTTGCGCCAATAGGCGACACCACGATGCAGCCAGCCAAGGTTCGGCGGAATGCCAAGACCGTTTTCGTAGATCTTTGGATCGTAAACCCATTTGGTCTCGCCGGTGGCTGCATCGATAGCCGCAACCTGCGACAGCGACGTCGAGGTGTAGAGGACGCCCCCGACCATCAGCGGCGTCGATTCATTCGCAATGGTGGGACCGACGGAAGGGTCGGCCTCCTTGATCGCCATGTCCGGCGACTTCCAGCGCCAGGCAATGTGCAGCTTCCCCGCGTTGCTGCGGTCGATCTGCGCCAGCGGCGAATAGCGCGCGGACGCGTAGGTGCCGGCGTAGGCCGGCCATTCGCCTTGCGATAAGGCTTTGGTGGATTCCGGGAGAGCGCCGGGGATGGTTTGGGCGTTGAGCGCGCCGGGCATCGCGAGCAAGGGCGATACCGATAACCAGGAATCGGCGTAATGCAGTCGCATCTGCTTCGTGCAACGTCGCCTCCCCTTATTTCAGCAGAGTATCAGCGAGAAGAGGATTGCAGTCAAAGAAGATCGCGAGTCGCCGGCTCTGGACGCAATTGCGCACTCCGGCCGGGACGACGAAGGCGGGTACGCCCTACTCCACCCCGCGCCTGAACTTGTTCGACTTCGGCAGGCCATGCGCGAGGCGGCCGGCGTCGGCGCGGTTGCCGCGCCAGTCGGACAATTCCTTCCCGCTCAGGCTCTGCTCGCGGCCCGACGAATCCTTCCAGGTCAGCCCGGTCTTGGAATCGAAGGTGGCGACATCCGACAGCGCGGCGCTGGTGTATTTCTGCAGACGCACGCCGCGGCCACGCGCCATCTCGGGCACCTGATCGAGCGGGAACAGCACCATCTTGTGGTTGGTGCCGATCACGGCAACGGTGTCGCCGGCAACGGTCGCGATCGCGCAGGCTTCGTTCGGCATATCGACGTTGAGCACCTGCTTGCCCTTGCGGGTATTGCCGACGCAATCGTCCTCGTTGACGACAAACCCCTGCCCCTCGCAGGCTTGCGATCAGGAATTTGCGGCCGCCCTTGTTGACGAACAGCGAGACGATCGCCGTTTCCTGCTCCATGTCGATGAACATGCGGATCGGCTCGCCATGGCCGCGACCGCCCGGCAGTTTTGCGACGTCCAGCGAGTAGAATTTTCCGTTGGTCGCAAACAGCAGCAGTTTTGACGTGCTCTCGGCGAAGAACGCCTGATCGATCTTGTCGTCGGTCTTGAAGGTGAGGCCTGAGAGATCGGCGACGTGGCCCTTCAGCGTGCGCACCCAGCCCTTTTCGGAGACGACGACCGTGACCGGCTCGCGCTCGACAAAGGCTTCCTCGATCGCGGCGAGATCGTGCTCGGGAGCGTCCGCAAACGTCGTGCGGCGCTTGCCGAGCGGCGTCTTCGGCCCAAAAATGTCGCGAACTTTCCGCACCTGCTCGCCGACCCTGGACCATTGTTGGGCCTCGGAGCCGAGCAGTTCCTTGATGCCTTTTAATTCGCCGCGAAGATTCTTGTCCTCGGTGCGGATTTCCATTTCCTCGAGCTTGCGCAAACTGCGCAGCCGCATGTTGAGGATGGCGTCGGCCTGGACCTCCGTGAGCTTGAACGCCTTGATCAGCGCCGGCTTCGGCTCGTCCTCGGTGCGGATGATCTTGATCACCTTGTCGATGTTCAGGTAGGCGATCAAATAGCCGCCGAGCACTTCGAGCCGGTTCTCGATCTGCGCCTTGCGATAGTTGGAGCGGCGCACCAGCACGTCGCGCAGATGGTCGAGCCATTCGCGCAGACATTCGGCAAGCCCCACCACCTTCGGGATGCGGCCCTTGATCAGCACGTTGAGGTTCAGCGAAATCTTGCTTTCGAGCTCGGTCAGCCGGAACAGCGATTCCATCATCAGTTCGGGATCGACCGCGCGGGATTTCGGTTCGATCACGAGGCGGATGTCTTCGGCGGATTCGTCCCTGACATCGCCGACCAGCGGCAGCTTCTTCTCGTTCAGCAGTTCGGCGATTTTCTCGACCAGGCGCGACTTCTGCACCAGCCAGGGAATTTCGGTGATGACCACGACCCAGGTGCCGCGCGAGCCCTCCTCCTGGGTCCATCGTGCACGGGTGCGGAACGAGCCGCGCCCGGTCATGTAGGCCTCGGCGATCAACTCCTTGGAATCGACGATGATGCCGCCGGTCGGGAAGTCCGGACCCTTGACCCATTTCAACAGCGACTTCGACTTGGCGTCGGGCTTGTCGATCAGATGCAGGGCTGCGTCACACAGCTCGGCCACATTGTGCGGCGGGATCGAGGTCGCCATGCCGACCGCAATCCCCTGCGCGCCGTTGGCGAGCAGGTTCGGAAAGCCGCCCGGCAGAACCACCGGCTCTTTCGATTGGCCGTCATAATTGGGGCGGAACTCGACACCGTCCTCGTCGATGCCATCGAGCAGCAGCCGCGCGACCTCGGTCATGCGCGCTTCGGTGTAACGATAGGCGGCAGCATTATCGCCGTCGATATTGCCGAAATTGCCCTGGCCGTCGACCAGCGGATAACGCGACGAGAAATCCTGCGCGAGGCGCACCATCGCGTCGTAAATCGCCTGGTCGCCATGCGGATGGAACCCGCCCATCACGTCGCCGACGATCTTGGCGGATTTCTTGAACGGCGTGCCGGGGTCGAGCCGCAACAGCCGCATGCCATAGAGGATGCGCCGGTGCACGGGCTTCAAGCCGTCGCGAGCGTCCGGCAGCGCGCGGTGCATGATGGTCGAGAGTGCATAAGCGAGATAGCGCTCCTCGAGCGCATCACGCAGCATTACCTCATGAATTTCGGCCGGTTCTTCCGGCGGTAGCTGTCGTTTTCCCATGGGGACGGGTTAAACTTTCGCAGTGAATCGGGCAAGATGCGAAATCGATCTGCGACACCATTTGATGCGTCGTCCCGGCGAACGCCGGGACCCATAACCACAGGTGTTTGTGAAAGAAATCGACTGGGGCCACGGCTCCTATCGATAGGCTGCGGCGATGGGTCCGGCCTTCGCCGGGACGACGTGTGGAACCGGTCTTCGTCAAACCGCCGAACTGATTCGGGCCCGATATTTGGTCACCGCATTGATAAATCCGTCGCGGGCATCGGAATGCCCCTGGCCGCGCGGC
This sequence comes from uncultured Alphaproteobacteria bacterium, assembly GCA_963847015.1. Lineage (GTDB taxonomy): Bacteria > Pseudomonadota > Alphaproteobacteria > Rhizobiales > Xanthobacteraceae > Bradyrhizobium. Next base: position 46,847 of record CAWJYI010000026.1, read on the forward strand.
TCCAGCACGTGGCGGAGCAGGAACAGCCCCGTCAGCCGAAAGCCGTCCTGCAGGTCCTGGTCGGACCAGCCGTTCTGGCCGCCCTCGCCGTCGCGCAAAAATGCCGGCAGCCGCAGCAGCCGGTCACGGAAGGGCTCGCCGGCCCGCCGCGACACCGCGCCGCCGGATTTCGGCGAGACGTAGATCAATTCGGTCGTATCCCCGGTCGCGGCGCAATTATCCAGATCGAGGCCGAAACCGAGTTCGGCGAGCATCGCCAGTTCGAACCTGATGAGATGCGCCGCCGCTTCGCCGATATCGTCGAAATCGTCCAGCGTGCGGCCGAGCATCTCATAGATGTCTTCGTGCGGATCGCGCTCCGGCAACAGCCGCGCCAGCGCCGCCAGATGCGTCACGCCGTAGACCGCATGCGACGACGCCAGCAGGGTCGCCGCCCGCAGCCGCGTGCCTTCGATCGCATAGGTGCCGAGATGCTCGTCAAGCCGCGCCCGCCACACGGCGGTCACGCTGTTGCCGGGCTGCAGCAGCGGCCGCATCCGCGAGCCGGCACCGCCGCGCACGAGGCCGAGATGGCGGCCATGGCTGCGCGTCAGCAGTTCGACGATGGCCGAGGATTCGCCATGCCGCCGCACCCCCAGCACGATGCCTTCGTCGGTCCATTCCATGGGCGAAGAATACAGGATTCCGCAGGTGGGCGCAGCTATTCAACCGCTGTCATTCCGGGATGGTCCGAAGGACCAGGACCTCAGATGCGCAATTGCACATCGACGGCGGAAAAGCGATCACGCGTTGAACCAGCCCTGCGCGTCGCCGGTGAAAGAGAAATAGAGCCCCGCCGCCGTCAGCGCGCAGGAGACGATCTCGATACCGCTGTCGAGCTGCACGCCAGTGTCGCCGATCATCTGCACCAGCGAAATGACCGACATGACCAGCGCCGCTGCCAGCACCCAGCGCGGCCAATTCTTGCGCCGCTGCGCGGCGAGCCAGACGAAATAGACCAGCAGCAGGATCATGCAGGCCGCCATGACGGTCGCTACATTGATCATCTGCTCGGTCATGTCGGCCGCGGGCGTGCGGTCCTGGAACGCCACCGACAGCGCATCCAGCGTCAGCGACAGATACAGCAGCACTTCAAACCACAAAACGTTCCTGGGTACTTTCATCGAGACGCCGGTTAGCCCTGTTTCCTGGTTATTTCCGGTTATTCCTTGGGGAATTCCAGTCCCATTTCCCTGTAGCGGTCGGGGTCGTCGCCCCAGTTCTCGCGCACCTTGACGAACAGGAACAGATGCACGGGCACCCCGACAATCTCGGCGATTTCCTTGCGCGAGTCCGCGCCGATCGACTTGATGGTGGCGCCGCCCTTGCCGAGCACGATCTTGCGCTGGCTTTCGCGCTCGACAAAAATCGTCTGCTCGATGCGAATCGATTTATCCTTGCGCTCGGTCCAGCTGTCGGTTTCGACGGTGGATTGATACGGCAATTCCTGATGCAGCTGGCGGTAGATCTTCTCCCGCGTGATCTCGGCAGCCAGATGCCGCATCGGCGCATCCGACATCTGGTCTTCGGGGTAGTGAAACGGCCCGGCGGGAACCATGGCAGCGAGCGTCTTGCGCAAATCGTCGACACCGTCGCCCGACAGCGCCGAGATCATGAAGGTGCTTTCGAACTTCATGCGCTCATTGGCGGCTTGCGCCAGCGCCAGCAATCTCTCGCGCGGGATCAGGTCGATCTTGTTCAGTACGAGGATCTTTGGATGCCGAACGGTGGCAAGCTTCGAGAGGATCGCTTCGGCCTCTTCGTCGATGCCCGCCTTGGCATCGAGCAGCACGCAGACCAGATCGGCGTCATGCGCCCCGCTCCACGCCGTCGACACCATCGCGCGGTCGAGCCGCCGCTTCGGCGAAAAGATGCCGGGCGTATCGACCAGGATGATCTGCGATTGATCCTCGATGACGATGCCGCGGATCAACGCCCGCGTCGTCTGCACCTTGCGCGAAACGATCGTGACCTTGGAGCCGACCAGCGCGTTGACGAGGGTGGACTTGCCGACATTGGGCGCGCCGATCAGCGCAACAAAGCCACAGCGGGTCGCTGGAGGTGTGGTGCCGGCTGAAGATTCAACTGTCATTGCTGCCGCCGACGCCTTCTCGCTCGATCATTACGGAGGCGGCGACCTTTTCGGCCGCGCGCTTGCTGCCGCCGACGCCTTCGGCCGGCGCCAGCCCCGGCAAATCGACGGCGACACGGAACTGCGGATCGTGATGGGGTCCGGTGCGCTCGATCTCGCGATAGACGGGCGTCGGCAGTCCCTTGCCCTGCGCCCATTCCTGCAACACCGTCTTGGGGTCGCGCAACGGCCGCCGCGGCTTGCGCATCCGCTCGAGCCAGTTGCGTTCGACGAACTGCGCCGCAGCCGCATAGCCGCCATCGAGATAGATGGCCCCGATCACGGCTTCGCAGATGTCGCCGAGCACGGACTTGCGCAGGCGCGCGCCTGCGCCGGCGCCAACCGCGCCGAGCTTGATGTCGTCGAGCAGTTCGAGCGACTTTGCGACGTCGGCGCAGCTTTCCTTGCGCACGAGGTCGGCCAGGCGCTTTGACAATTCGCCCTCGTCGGCCCTCGGATAGGCGCGATACAGCATATCGGAGACGATCAGTCCGAGCACGTGATCGCCGAGGAATTCCAGGCGCTGGTAGCTGTCGGCGCGATGCCGGGTTGCGGGTTTGAGCGCGGATACATGCGTGAACGCGGTCGTCAGCAGCGAGGGATCGGCGAATTTGTGGCCGATGCGCGCCTCGATCGCCGCGGTCGCGGCTTTGGCGCTGACCCTGCTGCGCTTCTTTCTGGGCGCAGCCTTGCTGCCGGCATCAGGCTGTGGGCTCGGTTCGCCTGACGCGGAAGGGTCCTGGATGACGGGCGTATCGTCGTTCATCGCACGATTGAAAAAATGCGATTCCAGCGCACCGCGGTCGGCCAGCGCCAGAACATCCAGGCGTGTTCGCCCTCGGCAATGGAGAAGAAGATCATTTGCGCGCGGCCGACGATATTCTCGAATGGCACATAGCCGACCTGCCCGAGCACGCGGCTATCGGTCGAATTGTCCCGGTTGTCGCCCATCATGAAGAAATGGCCCGGGGGAACCTGATATTCGATGGTGTTGTCGTAATAGCCGTTGTCCTGGCAATCGAGCAATTCATAGGTGACGCCGTTCGGCAACGTCTCCTTCCAGCGCTTGACCCGCCCGAAGGCCTCCGACGAGCCGCAAGGGTCCTCGCCGATGAAGTCGCTGAGGCGCTCGCGCTTCACCGGCTTGTCGTTGATGTAGAGCAACCCGTCCCGCATCTGGATACGGTCGCCGGGCAAGCCGATCACGCGCTTGATGTAGTCGGTGGAGTCGTCCTTCGGCAGGCGGAACACCACGATATCGCCGCGGTTCGGCTCCGAGCCGAAGATGCGGCCCGAGAACAGCGGCAGCGACAGCGGTATCGAATAATGGCTGTAGCCGTACGAATATTTCGAGACGAACAGATAATCGCCGACCAGCAGCGTCGCCTTCATCGATCCGGACGGGATGTTGAACGGCTGGAACAGGAAGGTGCGGATCACAAGCGCGATCAGGAGAGCGTGGATGACGACGCGGATGGTTTCACCCAAGCCGCTTTCAGATTTTGTCCCGGATGTCACGCTCATCGCTTTCCCGATTCCCGCAGGTTTTCGCCCGCGCGGTGGCAGAACGTTTTCCTCACGCGAATCGTCGTTCCGTTCGCGTCAAGAAAATGGTCTTGATTATGATGTTGAAGGCAAATTCCGGCGCAAACCCGAATTCGCCTTGGCTCGATATTCTGGCTCGATTTTCGACACTGCGGCGTTTTAGACGGTTGTTCGCGGACGTGCAATCAACCGTTGTTGATAAAACCTCGCAATCCATTGACACATCAACGATTTTTAGTTTTTGCCGGAGGTTCCGGCCCCAGCGCCCGCTGGCATCATGCTTTGCCGGGAACGACCGCCGAAATTATGACGAAAGCCTGCGCCAGGGGCCAATCATCGGTGATCGAAAGATCGATCCGGGCCTCCAATCCCTCCGGCGTCAGCTCCTTCAGCCGGGCCAGCGCCCCGCCGGTCAATTGCATGGTGGGACGGCCGCCCGGCAGGTTCACGACCCCCATATCCCGCCACCAGACGCCGCGCCGGATTCCGGTGCCGAGCGCCTTGGAACAAGCCTCCTTGGCGGCAAACCGCTTGGCGTAGGTCGCCACCACCATCTTCTCGCTGTTGGCGCGGCGCGCGGCCCTGGCGCGTTCGGCATCGGTGAAAATGCGGTCGAGGAAACGCTCGCCGTGCCGCTCGATCACCTTGGCGACGCGGGTGATGTCGATCAGGTCGGAGCCGATACCGATGATCATGCCTTGATCATCCCTTGCCCGCGATGGCCTGGCGGCCGCGGTCCATGGCGGATCGCATGGTGCGGACGGTCTGCCCGAGGCCGACGAAAAGCGCCTCCCCCATCATGAAGTAGCCGATGTTCAGTTCGGCGATCTCGGGCAACGCGGCGATCGTCTCCGCGGTCTCGTAATCGAGGCCGTGGCCGGCATGAACCTCGAGGCCTGCGGCGCGCGCCAGCGCCGCGCCCTTGACGATGCGCTGCCATTCGGCCTCGGCCTTCGCCGTGTGGCCGTCGACGACGGCGTCACACCAGCCGCCGGTGTGGATTTCGATCACGGGCGCGCGCAGCTTTGCCGCCATTTCGATCTGCTGCGGATCAGCCGCGATGAACAGCGACACCCTGATTCCGGCATCGTTGAGACGCGCGATAAAGGGCGCGAGCGCGTTATGCTGGCCGGCCACGTCGAGCCCGCCTTCGGTCGTAAGCTCTTCGCGGCGCTCGGGCACCAGGCACACCGCATGCGGCCTGGTGGCCAGCGAGATTTTCAGCATGTCCTCGGTTGCGGCCATCTCGAAATTCAGGGGTTTGGAGATTTCAGCCTTCAACCGCGCCATGTCGTCGTCGCGGATATGGCGGCGGTCCTCGCGCAAATGCGCGGTGATGCCGTCGGCGCCGGCTGCAATGGCGGCGAGCGCGGCGCGCACCGGATCCGGGCGCGCGCCGCCCCGCGCGTTGCGAAGGGTGGCGACGTGATCGACATTGACTCCGAGGCGCAGCGGAGGAGCTTTCGGCATTACGAACTCATGGATTTAGCGGGCGAATTTACCCATTAACGCGCTCGACCCGTGCGACGACAGCCTTCGCGCGCAACTGGGCGATAATAGCGCTGAGATGCTTCAGGTCATAGACCTCCAGGTCAATCGTCAATTCCGTGAAGTCGGGCGAGCGGCGCGACATGCTGATATTGTCGATATTGCCGTCATGCTCGGCGATCACGGTGGCGACCTGGGCAAGGCTTCCGGGCTCGTTGACATTGTCGACCTTGATGCGGGCCGGGAAACGCTGCGGCATGGTCTCGTCGACGTCCCAGCGCACGTCGAGCCAGCGCTCCGGCTCTTCCTCGAAATCCTTCAGGGCCGGCGACTGGATCGGGTAGATCGTGATCCCCTCGCCCGGCGTCACGATTCCGACGATGCGATCGCCCGGCACGGCGCCGCCGTTCGGCGCAAACTTGACCGGCAAATCGGAATTGATGCCGCGCACCGGGATCACCGAGGCGGCGCGCGCGGGGTGCGGCGGCGCCGCCTTCAGCTTCAGCTTGACCGCGAGGCTCTTCTTGGCCCCGTAGCGCACCATCCGCTCTTCCTTGTAGTCCGGATACATCGCACGCGCGACGTCGGAGGCCTTCAATTCGCCGCGCCCGACGGACGCCATCACGTCCTCGATCGAGGTACGCGCCAGCCGCGGCAAAGCCCCCTTCAGCTTGTCGTCGGCATATTCGATCTTGGCGCGGGCAAACAGGCGGTCGACGATGCGGCGGCCGAGGCCTGCATACTGATCGCGCACGGCGGTACGGGTCGCGCGGCGGATCGCCGCCCGCGCCTTGCCGGTGACCGCAAGCGATTCCCAGGCCGATGGCGGCGCCGCCTGCGCCTGCGACGTCAGGACCTCGACCTCGTCGCCGTTCTGCAATTCGGACGACAATGGCGCGAATTTGCCGTTGATCTTGCAGCCGACCGCGCTGTTGCCGACATCGGTGTGCACGGCATAGGCGAAGTCGATCACGTTGGCTTGCCGCGGCAGCGCGATCAGTTTTCCCTTGGGCGTGAAGCAGAACACCTGGTCGTGGAACAGTTCGAGCTTGGTGTGCTCCAGGAACTCTTCCGGGTTGGCGCTTTCCGAGAGGATGCCGACGGTATGGCGCAGCCACGCAAAGGCGTTGGATTCGTGCTTGAGACGCTCGGTCGGCGAACCCAGACTGTCCTTGTAGAACGCGTGCGCGGCGATGCCGAATTCGGCGATCTGGTTCATCTCCTCGGTGCGGAGTTGTAGTTCGACGCGCTGCTTGCCGGGACCGATCACGGTGGTGTGAATCGAGCGATAGTCGTTCTGCTTGGGCGTCGAGATGTAGTCCTTGAAGCGCCCGGGCACCACCGGCCAGGTCGTGTGCACGACACCGAGCGCGCGGTAGCAGGCCTCGATGTCCGGCATGACGACGCGGAAACCATAGATGTCGGACAATTGTTCGAAGCCGACCGACTTGCGCTCCATCTTGGTCCAGATCGAAAACGGCTGCTTGCGGCGGCCATAGACCCGCGCGGTAATGCCGTTCTTCTGCAAATTCTTGGAAAGCTGGCTTTCGATCTCGCCGATCAGATTGCGGTTGCGATCGGCGAGCGAATCCAGCCGCTGCATCACCACCGCATAGGCTTCCGGGTCGAGCGTGTGGAAGGAAAGATCTTCGAGCTCTTCCCGCATCTCCTGCATGCCCATGCGGCCGGCAAGCGGAGCATAGATGTCGAGCGTCTCCTCGGCGATGCGCCGGCGCGAGGCGTGGGGCACGAATTCCAGCGTGCGCATATTATGCAGGCGATCGGCGAGCTTGATCAGCAGCACGCGGACATCGTCGGCGATCGCCAGCAACAGCTTGCGCAAATTCTCGGCCTGCTTGGCCTCGCGCGAAACGAGCTCCAGCCGCTTCAGCTTGGTGAGGCCCTCCACCAGCACGCCGATCTCATGGCCGAACACATGGTCGATCTCGGCGCGGGTCGCCTCGGTGTCCTCGATGGTATCGTGCAGCAGCGCCGCGACGATGGTGGCGTCGTCGAGCTTGAGGCCGGTGAGGATCGCCGCCACCTCGAGCGGATGCGAGAAATAGGGATCGCCGGAAGCGCGGGTCTGCGTGCCGTGCGCCTTCATGGCATAGACATAGGCGCGGTTGAGCAGGTCTTCGTTGGTGTCCGGGTTATACGACCGGACGCGCTCGACGAGATCGTATTGCCGCATCATGCGCGAGCGCGGCTTTGCCGGCTTCTCCGCCACAGGCGACGCCGGCGCTACCGCAACCTGGTCGGTCGCGGCCTGCATCTGCCGGGGAGTACGGCGCCAATACGCCATCGAATCACTGCCTTCATCCGCGGACCGAACTGGCCCGCTCTCGGATTATCTAATGCGTTTTCGAACGCGGCCGCACCTTAATAGGGCCGCGAAACGATCAATTTCGTATGGCTTTGGCCATCGCAACGCCAAACCCATGGACGGCTTGCGCCGTAATCGAGCCTGCCGATATCGGCCGCGCCGCCAAGCACGCATCGTAACGGCAGAAATGTCAACAAAAGCAAAGGCCCGGACAAATATCCGGGCCTTCGACAGATCAGGGAGTTCGGGACGGCCTATTCGTCCTCTTCGGGCTGCTCTTCCGGCGGCGCCAGGCCCTCAAGACCCTTCAGCAACTCTTCCTCGGTCATGCGCTCGACCGCGACCTCGGTGTCGTCGGCATCGACGCTGGCCCCGGCGGAACCGATCAACGGCACGGTGTCGGGTTCTGGCTCGTCGACTTCGACGAATTTTTGCAGGGAATGAACCAGTTCCTCGCGCAGATCTTCCGGGGAGATCGATGAATCGGCGATTTCCCGCAGCGAAACAACCGGGTTCTTGTCGTTATCGCGATCTACCGTTAGTTGTGAGCCGGACGAAATCATACGGGCGCGATGTGCCGCCAGCAGAACCAGATCGAACCGGTTGTCGACCTTATCAATGCAATCTTCGACGGTGACGCGCGCCATGAACTGTCGCTCCGCTATATGGGGGCCAATATGTTGGTTATGGGGGGTAGTTATAGCGGTAAATGGCCTTTCGCAAGGCCAAATTTGCAATTTGCCTTCCCCATAGGCTCTGCTACCCCAGCCCGGGCCCGCAGGTCGGAACGTCCCGGAACATTGCCAAGTGCCGTCCCGGGCAAGCAAATCTTATGATTGTGTCGTCAAAAGACTAGGTTTTTCGCCCTCGCCTCACCATAATTGCAGTGGTGACTGTCGTGGGGAAGATTCACCGAACTTTAGACAGCAAAACTGGAAATGCGCGCGGTCGATTCCCGTTGCGCCAGCACATTAACAACAACGCGAGAAACCTTTGATGTCACCCGTTTCCAACAAGATCGCGCTCTTCATCGATGGCGCCAACCTTTATGCAACTGCCAAGACGCTCGGCTTCGACATCGATTACAAGCGCCTTCTCAAGGAATTTCAGAGCCGCGGGACATTGCTGCGCGCGTTCTACTACACGGCGATTATCGAAGATCAGGAATATTCGTCGATCCGCCCGTTGATCGACTGGCTCGACTATAACGGCTACACCGTCGTCACCAAGGCAACCAAGGAATTCATCGACGCCAGCGGCCGCCGCAAGGTGAAAGGCAACATGGACATCGAACTCGCGGTCGATGCCATGGAACTCGCCGAACATGTCGACCAGATGGTGCTGTTCTCCGGCGATGGCGATTTCCGCTCGCTGGTTGAAGCAGTCCAGCGGCGCGGCGTTCGCGTCACCGTGGTCTCGACGATTTCGAGCCAGCCGCCGATGATCGCCGACGAACTGCGGCGCCAGGCCGACGTCTTCACCGACCTCGTCGAACTGCAATCCAAGCTCGGCCGCGATCCCTCCGAGCGCCCTGCCCCGCGCGAGCCGCGTCATCACGCACCGCAATTCCTGCAGCGGGCGACCACCATGGCGCCGCGAGGGGCCGATGACGAAGATTTCGACGATTGAGAATGATGTGACGTACTGCTAGGCCTCGGTTCTGATTGAAACGGAACCGGGGCTTTTTATTTTGACGGCTTTTCCACCGCAGACAGATCTACGCGGTCCGCGTGGGCTTCGTGTCAAAAACGCCGTGGTCCGCCGATGACCCGCAAGGCCGCCCGTCTTCCCGCCGAACCCGACCGCAATTGTCCGCTTTGTCCGCGGCTCGCCGAGTTTCGCGCCCAGGCGCGCACGCGCGAACCGGACTGGTTCAATTCGCCGGTCACCTCGTTCGGCGATCCCTCCGCACAATTGTTGATCGTGGGCCTCGCACCCGGCATGCAGGGCGCCAACCGTACCGGGCGTCCCTTCACCGGCGACTATGCCGGCGACCTGCTCTACGCGACCTTGCTTGAATACGGCTTTGCCAGCGGCGTCTATCAGGCGCGGCCCGACGACGGGTTGAAGCTGGTCGATTGCCGGATTTCCAACGCCGTGCGCTGCGTGCCGCCGCAGAACAAACCGTTGCCCGTGGAGATCAACACCTGCCGGCAATTCCTGTCCGCGACCATTGCCACCATGCCAAAATTGCGCGCGATCGTGCTGCTCGGCCGCATCGCCCATGAATCGACACTGAAAGCGGTGGGCCTTCGTAGTGCCGCCGCGCCCTTTGCGCACGGTGCGGTGCATATGGCCGGCACCATCAAGCTCTACGACAGCTACCATTGCTCGCGCTACAACACCAACACCGGCGTGCTGACGCCAAAGATGTTTCGCAGCGTGTTTGCGAAAGTGCGCGCGGATCTGGACCAATAGCATTTTGGGGTGGGCCCAAGGGGTTTGCCAAGGACAGGCCAAGCGTAAGCGTCCCCGCCCCTCAGGATCGGATTATTTCGACGCTGGCTAAACCGGGTTTGCCTTCAGCCACGCCAGCACGTCACCTGCATTTCGGTCCGGCGGAAACACCGGATAGAACACATGCGTGATGCGCCGCATCATCGACGATCAGCGCCAGCCGCTTGATCAGCGTCAACCCTGCCACCTGCATGGTCGGCAATTTCAGGGCGCGGGTCAGCGCCAGCTTCTCGTCGGACAGAACCGGAAACGGCAGGTGCAGCCGTGAGGCCATTTCGGTCTGGTAGACATTGTCCTGCGTCGAGAGGCCGAACACCTGCTTCGCGCCGGCGGCCTTCAGCTCCTTGAACAGGTCGCGGAACGAGCAGGTCTGGGGCGTGCAGCCGCGCGCGCCGGGGATCATGTCCCAATCATCGACCAGGCTGATCTTGCCGGGCTCGCCGGTGCGGGGATAGGCGAACACGACCGTGCGGCCCTGCAGCGCCGACAGCGCAACCGACGTGTCGTCGGTGGCCACCAGGCTGATCGGCGGGATCGTCATGCCCTTCAGATGCGCAGCCGCGCCATCGTCCGTCGGCGCCGGGATCTTGCTCCAGTCGACTTCGAGCAGGTTTTTCTGGTTCATCGTTTAATTCTCCATTGGCCGTCATTGCGAGGAGCGTAGCGACGAAGCAATCCATACTTCTTTTCGCGGCGCGATGGATCGCTTCGCTTTGCTCGCAATGACGGAAGGAGGCAGGACACTAGCTTACCCCCGCGCCCGCAACAGGCGGCCCTTCTCCCTGCCCCAATCGCGCTTCTTTTCGCTCTCGCGCTTGTCGTGCAGCTTCTTGCCCTTCGCCACCGCGAGCAACAGCTTGGCGCGGCCGCGCTCGTTGAAATAGAGCTTTAGCGGAATCAGGGTCATGCCGTCGCGATCGACCGCACCCATCAGCTTGTTGATCTGCTTTCGGTGCAGCAGCAGTTTGCGCGGCCGTTTCGGCTCATGATTGAAGCGGTTGGCCTGCAGATATTCCGGAATATTGGCGTTGATCAGCCAAATCTCGCCGTCCTTGGAATCCGCGTAGGATTCCGCAATCGTGGTCTTGCCGTTACGGATCGACTTCACTTCGGTGCCGGTCAGTGCGATGCCGGTCTCGATCGTGTCCTCGATCGCGTAGTTGAACCGGGCCTTGCGGTTTTCGGCGACAATTTTGATCGGGCGTTCTTTTTTCTCGGCCACATCAAGCCTTCTTGAGGAGATCGCGGATCTCGGTCAGCAATTCTTCCTGGCGCGTCGGCTTCGACGGCGCGGGCGCGGCTTCGTCCTTGCGCTTCAGCGTGTTCATGGACCGTATGACGATGAACAGCACGAAGGCAATGATAACAAAATTCAGCGTTAGGGTCAGGAAGTTGCCCCAGGCCATCACCGCGCCCTGCTTCTTGGCGTCGGCCAGATTGGTTGCCGTCACCGACTTCGACAATGCGGTGAAATAATTGGAGAAGTCGAGACCGCCGGTGATCGCGCCGATCAGCGGCATGACGATATCGCCGACCAGCGAAGTCACGATGGCCCCGAAGGCCGCGCCGATGATCACGCCGACCGCGAGATCGACCACATTGCCCTTCATCGCGAATTCGCGGAATTCCTTGAGCATCTGCAGCCCCTTCTCTTCAGCTTCACGAACAGGAGAATTCATGACGGCAACGCCAAGGTCTTGATCTCCTGGTCGCGCATGCGCTTTCGGAAAGCCGGTTTCCGCTTTGCGCCAGCCGCGGCCCTCGGTCCGGATCCTCAGTTAATCAGGCCTGCGTGAACCATGGCGCTGCGCACGGCAACGCGCGTCGGCTCGGACACCGGGACCATCGGCAGGCGCAGCTTCTCGTCCATCTTGCCGAGCAGCGACATCGCATATTTGATTGGCGCCGGGTTGGACTCGATGAAGAGATTGGTGTGCAGCGGCATCAGCTTGTCGTGCACCTTGAGCGCGGTGGCGACATCGCCCTTTTGCCAGGCCGCGTGGAATTCCGCGCATAGCCTGGGCGCGACATTCGACGTCACCGAGATGCAGCCATGGCCGCCATGCGCCATGTAGCCGAGGATGGTGGCATCCTCACCCGACAATTGATTGAAGTCCTCGCCCATCGCGGCACGCTGCTGCGAGACCCGCACCATGCTGGCGGTCGCGTCCTTGACGCCTGCGATGTTCTTCAGTTCGAACAGGCGCGTCATGGTATCGACCGACATGTCGATCACCGAACGCGGCGGAATGTTGTAGATGATGATCGGAATGTTGATGGCGTCGTTGATCGCCTTGAAGTGCTGGTACATGCCTTCTTGCGTCGGCTTGTTGTAATACGGCGTCACCACCAGCACCGCGTCCGCCCCCGCCTTCTCCGCATGTTCGGCGAGCTCGATGGCCTCCTTGGTCGAATTGGAGCCGGCGCCGGCGATCACGGGCACCCGGCCCTTGGCCTCCTCGATGCACCATTCGACGACGCGCCTGTGCTCGTCATGGCTCACGGTCGGGCTTTCGCCGGTGGTGCCGACCGGCACCAAGCCGTTGGTGCCCTCGGCGATTTGCCAGTTCACCAGGCCACGGAAAGCGGCCTCGTCGAGCGAGCCGTTCTTGAATGGCGTGACCAAGGCGGTGAACGAACCCCGGAATTTTGTCTTGGCTGCCATGGACTTCCTCCAACGCGCGAGTTTACGGCACTACCGATAATGAACCCAATTCATATCGGGTCTGGCGATCAGGCGAAAGGGCCGCCCGGTCTGGTCCTAGTCCTTTGTTTTGACGCGCTTTCTTAACACGAACCGGTACCACTTCGCCCCGAGAGGCAATAGCCGCGATTTCGCCGCGGTGATGGCGCAAACAGCGTCCGCGGCGAGTTTTTTAGCATTTTATCCACATATTCAATCAAATGGACCTAAGGCTTCAGCGATTGAATGATTCGCCGCCGCAGAGGAAAGCCGTGAAACCTTCCGCCCGCGCAGCTGCATTGCGATCGACCGCACTGGCGACAAGTCTGGCGCTGGCGATCGGGCTGTCCGCAATGTCCGTCGACGCCTGGGCCAATCCGAAAGTTCCATTGCCGAAGCCGCGGCCGATTTCGCGGGCGGCCGTTCCCAATACGACGCCCAAGACGACGCAAGTGGCGCGGGTCAATACCGCCGCCATTGCCGCCGCCCGTCGTTGGCCCCGGCCCCACCTGCACCAGCCTTGGCTCCCGCTACGCGCCAGCATGCCGCCTTGCCGCCGCAGCGCAGGGCCGTGACACCGGCGGCGGTGGCCGCGACGTCGTCGACCTCACAATCCGACAAGGATGCGCTGGAAAACGTCATCGAACTGGTACGCAAGCACAAGTCCGCGGATGCGACGCAGGCGCAGGCGACGATATCGGATCCGGTCGCCCGCAAGCTCGCGGAATGGCTGATCCTGCGCAGCGATGACAATGGCGCCACGGTCGAGCGCTATCGCGCCTTCCTCGCGGCCAATCCGAGTTGGCCCTCACAGACATTCCTGCGCCGGCGCATCGAGGCCGCGCTGTGGGACGACCATCGCGACGACGCCACGGTGTGGTCGTGGTTCGAAAACGAATCGCCGATCTCGGCCAAAGGCAAGTTCGCGCTGGCGCGGGTGATGATCGGACGCGGCGATCGCGCCAATGCCGAACGGCTGGTCCGCGACGCCTGGCGCAACGACGGCATGAGCGAAGAGACCGAAACCGTGGCGCTCGACCTGTTCGGCGCGTTGCTGACCGCGGGCGATCACAAGGCGCGCATGGACAACTTCCTCTATGGCACCGAGCAGGAGGCCGGCGCGCTGCGCGCCGCGAAACGGCTGGGTTCGGGTCACCTCGCTTTGGCGAAAGCGCGCATCGCGGCCAACAAGAAGGCCTCCAACACCCGGGCCCTGCTCGAGCAGGTGCCGCACGAATTGCATGGCGATACCGGCTATCTCTTCAGCAAGATCCAGTTGCTTCGGCGCGAAGAAAAATTCACCGAGGCCGCCCAGCTCATGCTGGGCGCGCCGAAGGACCCTGCCCGGCTGCACAATCTCGACGAATGGTGGATCGAACGGCGGCTATTGGCGCGCAAGATGCTCGACGCCGGCGAGCATCGCAGCGCCTATCTGATCGCCAGGGACGCCGCCCTTCCCTCCCGCGACATCTACAAGACCGAGCAGGAATTCACGGCAGGCTGGATCGCGCTGCGTTTCCTGAACGATCCGGCGGTGGCCGCACAGCATTTTGCGCGCATCGGCGTCGGCAGCGTGAACCCGACCGCGCTGGCGCGCGCCGGCTATTGGCAGGGCCGCGCGGCGGAAGCTGCGGGGCGCGCCCAGGAGGCCCGCGCCGCCTACACCCGCGCCGCCGAACAATCGACCAGCTATTACGGCCAATTGGCGCGCGCAAAACTCGGACTGCCGCAGATCGAACTGAACGGCGTGCCGCGCGGGCGCGGCCCGGAACGGCTGGAGATCGTGCGTGCGGTGCAACTGCTCTATGAACTCGACGAGCGCGAAATCGCGATTCCGATTTTCGGCGACATGGGCGAGAACGGCGATCCCGACGCCCTGGTCGGGCTTGGCGAGCTGACCTCGCGCTACAGCGACGCCCGCGGCATGCTGTTGCTCGGCAAGGCCGCGCTCAATCGCGGCCTGCCGTTCGATTTCTACGCTTATCCCGTGAACGGAATTCCGTCGTTCAAGCAGTTTGGGCCGGAGGTCGAGCAGAGCATCGTCTACGCCATCGCCCGCCAGGAAAGCGCCTTCAACCAGGCCGTGGTGTCTCCGGCGCAGGCTTATGGGCTGATGCAGGTAACGCCGGACGCCGGGCGGTATGTCTGCAAGCGCGCCGGCGTCGGCTTCGACCTCAGCCGGATGAAGACCGATCCGGTCTATAACGCCGCGCTCGGCGCCGCCGAACTCGGCGGGCTGCTCGAAGACTATCGCGGCTCCTACATCCTGACGTTCGCCGCCTATAATGCCGGCCGCGGCAGCGTCAAGAAATGGATCGAGCGCTATGGCGATCCGCGCGATCCCAAGGTCGACGCGGTCGATTGGGTCGAACAGATCCCGTTCTCCGAGACGCGCAACTACGTGCAGCGGATCATGGAGAACCTGCAGGTCTACCGGACGCGATTCGGCGGCGGCACACGGCTCCAGATCGAAGCCGATTTGCGTCGCGGCGCCGGCGTCGAATAGCGCGACGTCTTCCCTGCGGGCTGCGTTGCGCGCAGGCGCGCTGGCCGGGGTTAGCCAGATCGAGCTTGGGCCGGCCCTCGCGTGTCATGCGCGCGGCCGTCGCGCGTCACCGCAACCCCGACAACGAAAAACCCCCGGCAGTTTCCTGCCGGGGGTTTTCCTTAGAGAGTTGTCAGACGATCAGGATCAGAAGTTACGCTGAGCGCGAACGTTGAAGGACACGGTATCCTGGTCCTTGAATTCGTACACAGTGGTCGGCTTCCGAGCCGTCACACAGAGAACGGCAGAGCCCTGCATCTTCTGGTCGAGGTGGAACCACAAGACTTCCGCAAGGAGGTCAGTGCTGCCTTGAAACAGGCCGGGGTAACTCAGGCCCGACGAACCATCGGTGGCCGCAAGGTCCGCCTGTACGTCCTGCCTACGGTCGCAGCCCGATCCAACCGAGGCGGACATTGAGTTTTAGGTAAGGGAAAGTTCGCACGTTACCCCGGCCTACCCGGTCCAAGCGCGGAACTCCTATATTTTATGGCGTTTCGACGGGCCGGGGGCCAGAATGCCCACCCGGCCCCATCGTGGCCCTCTTGGTCTCCTATGGGGCCATAAGCCGACATCGTGTATTATTCGATCACTTCGTCGGCCAACGTCAGCAGTCGAACCGGCGTCGCGTCCTAGCGGCCTGGGGTTATTGTTTCCTCTGCGTTGACGCCACGACTCCGGAACGGCTAAGCTGTGTCCTCTCGAATTCCGCGTTTCGGCAATCTCCAATTTTAGGTTTCGTTTTACCATGCTCATTGCGGTTCCTAACCTTCTTACGCCGCAACAGGTTGCGTACGCGCGGCAAAAGCTCGACGCGGCGAAATGGACCGACGGTGCGGCCACGGCTGGTGTTCTGGCGAAACAAGTGAAGCGGAACCGGCAGATCGACCAGAGCGACCCCGTTGGACGCGAAATCGGGCAGATGATTGTGAAGGCGCTGACCACCAACGGGACCTTTTTGTCTGCCGCGCAGCCGTGGAAGGTGCTTCCGCCGAAGTTCAACCGGTACGAAGGGGGGGAGCACTACGGGGCGCATATTGATAACGCCATTATGGACATCCCCGGCTCCGGGGGGTTGCGCATGCGCGCGGACCTCTCGATGACTGTGTTCTTCTCTGAACCCGGGGAATACGACGGGGGCGAGTTGCGTGTGCTGGACACGTATGGCCACCAGGCCATTAAACTCCCGGCGGGACATGCCATCCTCTACACCGCCACGAGCCTGCACGAGGTGACGCCGGTCACGCGGGGGATCCGCACGTCCTCTTTTTTCTGGATACAGAGCCTGATCCGCGATGACACGCGGCGGTCGATGCTCTACGACCTGGGCGAAGTTATCGGTTCGCTGGCGGCAACACATCCCGACCACCCGTCCGTCTCGGGGTTTCTGGGCCACTATCACAAGCTGCTGCAGCATTGGTCGGAACTGTGAACGGGCACGGGGCGGGCTTGCGCGTGTAGGGGATAGCGCGGGACTCCCCGCCTCGGCCTGTCAGTAGCCCCGGCCGGCGACGTCGCCGGCAGCAAGGGCGCGGTCGACCCGGAAGGCCCCGCGGCGTGCAGTCCGGCGACGTCATCCTATAGGCTCGCCGCCGCCGCACCTTCGATGTCGTCGAGACCGCCGAGAGGATGACGTACGATCTCGAAACCGAATTGATCGGTGACGCTTTGCAGCGCGCTGAAGAAGCGCCTCATTGGCTCTCCCGCGGAATCACAAGAGAATCATAGCAAAGCAGCAGCCCGGCGCGGCAGCCAAGGACGCAACCGCTTCCGGTGCCGCGTACGACCTTTTGAGACGCTAGTGAAATCTCAGCGGATATAACGAAAAACCCCCGGCAGTTTCCTGCCGGGGGTTTTCCTTGGAGAGTTGTCAGACGATCAGGATCAGAAGTTACGCTGAGCGCGAACGTTGAAGGACACGGTATCCTGGTCCTTGAACTCGTACACAGTGGTCGGCTTCGGAGCTGTCACACCGAGAACGGCAGAGCCCTGCATCTTCTGGTCGAGGTGGAACCACATGACTTCCGCCGAGAACGTCAGGTTCTTGACAGGAGTCCAGCGGGTGATGATGCCGACCTGCGACGCGTTGAAGTCCGGGTTGCAGGCGAAGTCGGCGGAAACAGTCTTGACCGGCCCTGTAGACGGCGCAGGTCTCTAGCTTCGCCACACCGTCGTAAGGACCACGCCAATGCCGCCGAAGAGGCTGGACGACCAGTACGGATCCCAGTTGTGGTTATATGCACCACGGAGACCGTAGGCTGACGTCAGATGCAGCGGCCGTCGCCGCCGCTGAAAGACGGGAAGGAAGACAGCATCGGTGGTCGCACCGAAACCAACGCTCTGGTAAGCGCCGGGAAGGCTGGTGCTGCCGAACATCGTGAAGCCCGGCGAGGCCGCCGCCGTGGAGATCACGTTCTTCGTGTCACCCTTGGCGTAGGTGACATCCACCTTGATGTCGTCGCCTGCACCCCATGGGATGTTCTTGATCTGCAACGCAGCCATCACCGAACCGCCCCACTTGTTGCTCGGGGTGACCGGAGATTTCCGACAGCGCGCTCGGTGCACCGGCAGCAGGAGCAACAGTGCCCGCGGGAGCCGCCGTAGCGAACGTGGGAGCGCCGCCAGCCGCCGCTAACAAGCGGAGTGATCGAGCTGGCGTTCAGGATGTTGTAGGAGCCGGAGACTTCATGCGCGACGCCCGAAATCTGGAACAGACCCCAAGCCTGGTCGACGCGGATGTTGCCGACGACGTCGGGAGCATGCACGCCGGCATAGGTGTTCGCGACGGTGCCGGTTGCACTCAGGCCAAGGTTCAGGTTGACGACCGGCGTACGGTTGAAGACGACCGGATCATCGAGACCGATGGTGCCGGACACGCCGTTGCCGAACTGCGCGGTGTACTGGATGTTGTTCACGCCGGTGACGGTGTCATTACCGCCGATCAGGTTCGAGGTGTTCTGGTTGCCCGGGATAACCATGCCAAGGCGTCGAGTAGGCCGAAGCCGACTTACCGAAGGTGAACCCAGCGAACTGGATGAACACCATTTCAACCGCGACGTAACCTTCGCCGGGCTGGTTCAGCAGGCCGGTATTGGTGCCCAGCGGTCGGCGAGCCGGTGAAGTTGGCCGGGTTGGTCGTGTTGTTGCCCTGGGTGGTGAACTGGAAGTCAGCCTGACCGAAGGTGCGGACAACGCCGTATTCGGTGGCGGTACGGGTATCGACCGTCAGCGCCATACGGGAACGGGCGTCGAAGTAATCGGCATAGCGATTGTGCTGGCCGAGGTCACCCGACCAAGCCGGCGCGTCGTAGATCGAGCCGTTGAACGTGGTGTCGACGCGCAGGTAGCCACCCAGCTTGATGCAGGTGTCGGTGCCGGGGATATAGAAGAAACCCGCACCATACAGGGAGCAGATCCTCACGTACTCGACCGCTTTGGCCTTGACGGGAAGATCGGCCGCCTGAGCTCCACTCATGGCGATCAGACCCGCCGCTGAGCCGAGAATAAGGCTCTTAACCATCTTCATGTTAAACCTCCAAGTTGCTCTGTAGGGAAGGTTCCGGATCCGCTGGGTGAATCACCCTAAGGTTGGTTCCCTTGTCCCTTGAAACCCGCTTAGTCGCTTCGCGCCTTCGGACACTCCCGCATGAACGCGAGGGACTTAAGCGAACCACCTAAAACGGGACGACCTCGGGATGCCCCCCTCCGTCGCGCCATCACAATTACCGAGGACTTCTGCACACGCAACAAAGGAACCGCTTGGAAGCACCCGACACCGCCCCTTTTCCGTCGGGTGTTGCACAAATAACACGCAACCGTGATCAAAGTTTACTCCTAAGATATTGTTTTTGTTTTCATTTTTGAATAGTTCCGTTTGGCGCGTGAATTGTTGCCGCGAACCGCCGGCTCCGGGTTTTCCCGTTCCAGATCTCGCATCGAATCGAATCGGCGACCAAACCACTGAATCCAATTCAGCAGCCACACACGCAACTCAGAGCTGACATGACGGGCGGATCAGAGGCTGCGTGCGGGCTTAATCCGCGCCATGCCGCACGATCGCGACAATAGTAAAGGCTCTCGGCCCTGCCGCCGTCCGCTTTTCGAACGGGACCGCAATGACCGGTATCATGGAGCGGTCCGCAACATTGCAAAAAGCCCTTGTTTTTGGGGATCTAAATGATTTCGCGTGGCGCAAGGCAACGCAACGCATTCCGACTGCAATGTGGAACTTCTACCTTCTGGATTGATCGAAATCGGGCGTACCGGCAGAACCGAATCGAAGGTTCGCCCTCAGAAAGCGCTGCTGCATTTCGATTTCGTATGCGCGTGCGCTGAAAATATCGTGAGCGCGGCCCCGTCGAATCCCCATCGCGTCGAACGATGGCTGCTATTTTTGACACGCTGGAGAACGCAAATCCTTCGAAGAAGGCCTGTCAAAAGCCCAGGAAATGAGCTCTCGAAACGAGTTCAGCCGCGCGCTGGCTGGCGCGAGAGCT
This sequence comes from uncultured Alphaproteobacteria bacterium, assembly GCA_963847015.1. Lineage (GTDB taxonomy): Bacteria > Pseudomonadota > Alphaproteobacteria > Rhizobiales > Xanthobacteraceae > Bradyrhizobium. The sequence continues at coordinate 66,554 of CAWJYI010000026.1, forward strand.
GCGCTTGAGGGGGCTGCGCCACCAAATGGCCCCGGCGTAACCTGAATCTGCCGCTTGCGGCTCGCGCCCGCCTCGGGCATATCCGCCCTCACGGAGCTGTGGCCGAGTGGCTGAAGGCGGCGGTTTGCTAAACCGTTATAGGGTTGTAAAGCCCTATCGAGGGTTCGAATCCCTCCGGCTCCGCCAGAAATCATATTAAGCATCTGTTTTCATTGATATTTAGTTTTGTACCCATTCGCTACGTACAAGCGAATGTACAAAGCAAAAATGATGACTCTCGGGCTGCCGACAACGCCATGCACATCATGGGCGAAGCTCTGCATCAGGAATTGCTAGAGCGCGGCCTCAACTCTCCCGACGCCAAACTGTGCAGCGAAATCATCTCGCGCGTGTTCGTGCGATCCGCTGAGATGATGAATCGAATTCCGCTCACGGCTTACGAGGCAGACGAGATTTCGAAGCGCAGTGTCTGAGGGGCCGCCCTGGCCTAATTTCAAGCGTATGTGCACTTGTGGCCTGTCTTCCTACCCGAAGGGGTATACGCTCGATTGGTCACCGCACCGTCCATGGCTTACATCGGTGATGAGAACGCCTGTCGCGCTCCCGCCTTCCTCTAACGGATTGGGAGCAGCGTCATGCAGCAGCGACGCCATTTCACGACCGCCCCTATAGATCAGCGCTTAACTGAACAGGCGCGGCAACTACGCAAAGAGGCGCAAGGGACGCCACCCGGTGTTGCGCGCGATAACCTTATTCGCCGAGCCCGGCAGGCGGAGACAGCCGCGCATACGCAGGAATGGCTTTCGTCGCTGGAATTACAGCCGCCAAAGTAATCTCAGTGCGCAGCTCTAAAGGGCACTCGCCGGTGCTGTCCGCACGCCGCAATCCAGTTAGTTTTGAACAAAACCGCAGTTGCCGCGTCTGAAAATAGGACGTGGGAATGCGCGTATGCCTTCAAGTAACGAGCGTGTCGAACTCGAAATGGAAATTATGAGATACAGGTTGCTTTCGCAGCGGACGACCGATGCCGCGTTTCTGAAGCGGATAGCAGAGAGGGCCGCCGAGCTGGAACAGAAGCTCCGCGAGATCGACGAGTAAAGGCCGCCGCAGTTGGAACGTTACCTAGCGCCAAGAGTCATTTATTAGCTTCCGGTTCCCAGCCCCCCTGCGAGCGCTGGAAGTAAAACCTCCAAGTTGGCGGTTTGCGGCCCCAGATACGCAACCTGGGGCCGTTTTCTTTTTCAGATGTCGGCGGCGCGACGCAATTGAATTATCCAACTCTTAGATTTTCCGCGGACGACTTGCCCCGGTTGCTCATTTCTTCGTAGCTCACCTTGGCACCCTCATTGAGGCTGCTCAGTCCCGCTTTTTCGACCGCCGAGATGTGCACGAAAACATCCTTGCCGCCGCCGTCGGGTTGGATGAACCCGTATCCCTTCGCCGGGTTGAACCACTTCACAGTGCCTGTCGCCACGTCCGTGCTCCCTGTTTTAATCGAGGGGCGCAACCTAGGTCCGTCTGACAGTCCACCGCAAGGAAAAACCCGCCGGGTATGAACCGGCGGGCCTTGATTTCGTGAGCAATCAAATACCGGCGAGCCGCTTGCCGAGCAGCGCAAGGCACGTGCTCACCTGAAGCAGTAGCGCGCCAGCTTAGTGCGCGGTCATCCAGGCCCGCGCTTCGCGCTGTGCGGTCGCGATCTCGACATCCGACATCATCTCGGCGACCTCGCGGCGCAGGGAGACCGCATCCGTGCGTCCCTTCAGGGCTGCCAGATTGAACCATTTGTGGGCCGCGACGAGATTGACCACGCCGGAGCGGCCGCTCGCCCAGTACAGCCCGCGCTCGAACAGTACATCCGGGATCGCCGTCGCTTCCACCGGTGTCGCCGCATCGAAGTCAATGTGTCCCTGAAACATCCCTGTCTCCCATTTTATTGTTGGCCGCCATACCGAGCGCGGCCCCTGTCCACGATTGAAAAACGTCCCGTTATTCCCAACGCCGTTTACCGGCTTGTGGAACGATCATGACCGATCAAATTTGAAAGGCAGTTTAAGTATCGCGATGAACGGGGTGTAAATGCGCGAACCCCATGCGCCGGCGCAAAATCGCAGAAGTGACTGCGGCGCAGGTGTTTCGATGCGATCGTTGAGGATCGGTTTACCGTGCCGTTTCGTAGAACGATAACCATTGTCGCAAGCTCTGGGCGTCATCCGCGAATTCGGCGCCAGCGGCTCTGCGCGCATTCCGGCGATAGCGCCGTCCGGTGACGGCACTGATCCAGTATTCAAGAAGGATGGTGATGGGTTCGCGAGAGCGCACCGTGGCGGTGGCACGCTGGAACCCGTCATCGGGCTCGCCGGAGACGAGAACTCGTGGCGGCCTGTCACGGGCGCATGGGGAATCGCGCGGCGGAGGCAATTAGTGCCTGCCGGGGATCAAAAACGATTTTGGGAAATCAAGGCGCCGGGCACCAATTGCGCCGGCAGCGGGAACGAGCGCGTCCCAAGGAGAACGAGTACGTCCCAAGGGGACCGAGGGCGTCCCGGGGGAACGAGTACGTCCCAGGGAACGAGGCGTCCCGGGGGAACGAGGGCGTCGGCGAACACGTCAGGACCAGATTTCACGGTGAGCTTTTGGCCCGGTGAAATTGCGGAGCAAATATTCCGCACCGAACGAAGAAAACCCGTTTCTTCTGCCGGACCGATTTTGAAACAGCGAACTCTTTGAAAGAGCGAACTCTCCCGAAATACGATCCAGCCGTTTGACCTGATGTCTCGCCGACACCCTCTTTCGTCGACCAGAGCCATCCGAGTTAGATTTGCTTCGGGAAGCAGCTTGGCTTCGTCTAGCAGATCGTCTGAAGGCTCGTGTGACGTGCCGGCATCAAGCCGCCGGCAATTCTCTCAAAGACGAGAGCTTACTTCTTCTTCTTGGCGACCTTGCGGGTCTTCTTCGCAGTCTTCTTCACTGCGCTCTTCGCCTTCTTTGCCTTCTTAGCTTTCTTGGCCATGTTGCCCTCCTAATGTAGTGAGATGGCTTTAGTCGCTGCGTGCACTCGGGAATCGAGATGCACTACATCCCGAATACACCAACACACTCAAAAAAACAGCGTCCCGCTTAAGGAAGTGTTGACGCAGCACTGCGAGAGCGCGCGATGCGCATCGGTCGGCGGCACGACGGCGCGTTCGCGCGTTGACGCCAAAATTGCAGCAACGACCCGCGTCCCTGTTTGTCAATATTGAAGGAAACGCTTGTACTGCCGATGTTTCTGCAATTCGCAAACACTGCGATCGATGTGCGATCGAGGTCATCGCTGCGCGATGATGCCGTCAAAAAACCGTTTGCGCGGACTCTGAGTCGCAAATTTTGGCAATAAAAAAATTTTCGTGGGTAACGCGCCAACGTCTCATCCCCGCTCACCAAAACCGAATTTTCGGACGAATCGTCGCAACCAATTCGCAACTGCGATTTCAGTCGCGACGATGAATTTCGGATCGCGTGAACGATCAACGCGCGCTCGCGCATCGATCGAGTGCCGGCGTCGTCCCGTTACGGGACGTTTCAGATGCCGAGCTTCGCCTTCAGGAGATCGTTGACCGCTTGCGGGTTGGCTTTACCGCCGGACGACTTCATCACCTGGCCGACAAACCATCCGGCGAGTTGCGGCTTGGCTTTCGCCTGCGCGACCTTGTCCGGATTGGCTGAGATGATGTCGTCGATCACCTTTTCGATCGCACCGAGGTCCGTGACCTGCTTCATGCCGCGCGCTTCGACGAGTTCGCGGGGATCGCCGCCCTCGGTCCAGACAATCTCGAACAGATCTTTTGCGATCTTTCCGGAGATCGTGCCCTCGCCGATCAAGTCGACGATCGCGCCAAGCTGCTCGGCCGACACCGGCGAGCCCGTAATGTCACGGCCTTCCTTGTTGAGGCGTCCGAACAGTTCGTTGATCACCCAGTTGGCGGCGAGTTTGCCGTCGCGGGCCTTGTCGGCGAGTTTTGCGAGCACGGTTTCGTAGAAATCCGCGCTCTCGCGCTCCGCGACCAGTACGCTGGCGTCGTAGGGCGACAATCCGAAGCCGTCGATGAACCGTGCCTTCTTCTGATCCGGCAATTCCGGCAGCTCCGCCTTCAGTTCGGCTACATAGGCTTCGCTGAATTCGAGCGGCAAAAGATCGGGATCGGGAAAATAGCGGTAGTCATGTGCCTCTTCCTTGGAGCGCATCGACCGCGTCTCGCCCTTGTTGGGGTCGAACAGCCGTGTCTCCTGGTCGATGACGCCGCCGTCCTCGATGATTTCGATCTGACGCCGCGCTTCGTACTCGATCGCCTGACCGATGAAGTTGATCGAGTTCATGTTCTTGATCTCGCAGCGGGTGCCGAGCGGACCACCCGGCTTGCGCACGGAGACATTGACGTCGGCGCGCAGCGAGCCCTTCTCCATGTCGCCGTCGCAAGTGCCGAGATAGCGCAGGATCGAGCGCAGTTTTGTCACATAGGCTTTTGCCTGCTCGGCGTCGCGGATGTCCGGCTTGGAGACGATCTCCATCAGGGCAACGCCGGAACGGTTGAGATCGACATAGGACATGGTCGGTGACTGATCGTGCAGCGACTTGCCGGCGTCCTGTTCCAGATGAAGCCGTTCGATGCCCACCGTGACCGACCTGCCGCCGTCGAGTTCGACCACAACCTCGCCCTCGCCCACGATCGGCGACTTGTACTGGCTGATCTGGTAGCCCTGCGGCAGATCGGGATAAAAATAGTTCTTGCGGTCGAACACCGAGCGCAGATTGATCTGTGCGTTCAGTCCCAATCCGGTTCTGACCGCCTGCCTGACGCATTGCTCGTTGATCACGGGCAGCATGCCCGGCATCGCCGCATCGACCAGCGAGACGTGCGTGTTCGGCTCGCCGCCGAATTCGGTCGAGGCGCCGGAGAACAGTTTTGAGTTCGAGGTGACCTGGGCGTGGATTTCCATGCCGATCACGACTTCCCAGTCGCCTGTTTGGCCCTTGATCAGCTTGCTGACAGTCGCGTTCATGCTTTTCCACTCCCGAGCAGCGCGGACACGATCCGCTCCCATTCGGCTTCCAGAGAATCCTTCGCCACCGGCTGGCCCGCCTGACGGTACCAATAGCCGGCATTGCCCAGATCGCCTTCGACGCGGTGCAGATAGGCGTGCACCCAGGCAGCCTCAGCGCTCGCTTCGTCCTGCACGATCTTGTGCGCCTGGTCCCATTGGCCCTTGGCGGCCCACCACAACGCCGCAAGCGGCGGCTCCAGGCCCGACGCCGGAGCGGTGTCCGACAGACTGGCGCGGAAATCCACCATGATTACCACCACCGCTCGGGCGTAAATCGACCGGCCGCCTGTTCGACGATCTCGCCGAGCGAAAACAGCGTCTCCTCGTCGAAGGGACGTCCGATCAATTGCAAGCCGAGCGGCAGCCCTTGCGAGTCCTTGCCGGCCGGCACCGCGATGCCCGGCAACCCCGCCATGTTCACCGTCACCGTGAAGATGTCGTTGAGATACATCTCGACGGGGTCGGCGCCCTTTTCGCCGACGCCAAACGCCGCCGACGGCGTCGCAGGCGTCAGGATCGCATTCACGCCCTTGGCGAAAACGTCCTCAAAGTCCTTCTTGATCAGGGTCCGGACTTTTTGCGCGCGCAGATAATAGGCGTCGTAATAACCGGCCGAGAGCACATAGGTGCCGATCATGACGCGGCGGCGCACTTCGTCGCCAAAGCCACTCGCGCGCGTATTCTCGTACATTTCGCCGATCGATCGGCCCGGCACGCGCAGGCCGTAGCGCACGCCGTCGTAGCGCGCGAGATTCGACGAGGCTTCCGCGGGCGCCACGATATAATAGGCCGGCAGCGCGTATTTGGTGTGCGGCAGCGACACCTCGACCAGTTCGGCGCCCGCCGCCTTCAGCCAGGCCGCGCCCTCGCTCCAGAGCTTTTCGATCTCGGCCGGCATGCCGTCGAGGCGATACTCCTTGGGGATGCCGATCTTCATGCCCTTCACGGATTTGCCGATCGCGGCCTCGTAGTCCGGCACCACGCGGTTGACCGACGTGGTGTCCTTGGGATCGTGGCCCGCCATCGAGCGCATCAGGATCGCAGCATCGCGCGTGGTGCGCGCGATCGGTCCGGCCTGATCGAGCGAGGACGCAAACGCCACGATGCCCCAGCGCGAGCAGCGGCCATAGGTCGGCTTGACACCCACGGTCGCGGTGAACGCCGCGGGCTGACGGATCGAGCCACCGGTATCGGTCGCGGTCGCACCCATGCAGAGCAGCGCGGCTACCGCCGACGCCGATCCGCCGGAGGAGCCGCCCGGCACCAGCATCGTGTTGGAGCCCTCGCGCCGCCACGGATTGACAACCGGACCGAAACACGAAGTCTCGTTCGAGGAGCCCATCGCAAATTCGTCGTTGTTGAGCTTGCCCAGCATGACGGCGCCGTCGCGCCAGAGCTGCGAGGTGACGGTGGATTCATAAGGCGGCACGAAATTGCCGAGGATCTTTGAGCAGGCGGTGGTGCGCACATCCTTGGTCGCGAACAGGTCCTTGATGCCGAGCGGAATGCCGGCGAGCGGACCGCCCTCGCCCTTTGCGATTTTGGCGTCGACCGCGCGCGCCATGGCGCGGGCCTGCTCCGGCGTTTCCAGCACAAAGGCGTTGAGCGCGCGCGCGGCCTCGATCGCGGCCAGATGCGCGTCGGTCAGCTCAAGCGAGGTAAAAGACTTGTTCGCGAGGCCTTGCCGGGCCTCGGCGATCGTCAGCGATGTGAAATCGGTCATTTATTGATCGGGCTGCAGAAAAATGGAGAAAGCGTCTTGTCGTTGGCGGGATCGTTGGCACGCGCCTTGTCGGCGGCCTCAAGTTGATCGAGGACGGCGTCCATCGCCTTGTCGGGATCGGCAGCCTTGCCCTGCCGCTCCATCGCGTCGAGATAGTTCATATAGGCCGCATAGGCCTTTTCATCGTCGCAGAGCAGACACATCGGACTTCCGATCTCAAAAACTCTTGGTTTGACGCGTTTTCTACCGCAGATAAGTCTACGCAATCTGCGTAAACCTGATTGCCATGCGAAAACGCCACGTTTTACTCGACCACCTTCGGCACCAGGAAGAAGTGATTCACGCTTTCAGGCGCGTTCCTGACGACCTCATCGGCGATCTCGCCGTCATTGACCACATCCGGCCGCTTCTTCATCTCCATCGGGGTCACCGAGGTCATCGGTTCGACGCCGTCGACATTCACTTCCGAAAGCTGCTCCACAAAGGCCAGCATGGCGTTCAACTCGCCCTGCAGATGGGGAACTTCGGTCTCGGTGACCGCAATCCGCGCCAGATGCGCGATGCGGCGAACGGTGGCGGCATCAACGGACATTAATATAGGCCTCAAACGGGGAATTCGCACCCGCCGTATAGCAGAGCCCGCTTTTACGCTGCAACCGTGGGAACCCCCGTCGGAGCATTCCGAGCGCCTGATTATCCGCCACCGGGACGGAAATGCCGGATCGAAAGCCGGGCTTGCGCGTTTTCACTGAAGTCACAGGCTTGGATATCACATGCATTGGACATCACGGGCTTGCGACTGCGAAACCGCCTGACGAAACCGTTTTCGGGGGCCGACGCAGTCGTCCCGAAACAGTCGAGGGGTGTATTTGGGGCGCGTTAACGAGTTTGGAGGCCGCGTCATGTCAACGTTGGAAAACGACAGAGCCCAATCGGAAGGCTGGGACCCCGCCCTCTGGTCAATCGGTACCGTACTAGGCGTCGCGATCCTGTACGTCGCCTGCCTGGTCTGACAAGCCGAGGAGAAGCCATGTCCAAGGCGAAAGACCTCCAGCAAAAGGCTGAGATGTTCGAACGCCGCGCCGAAACCGCGCTCGATCCGGTGTCGCGGCAGCATTACAAAGAGATGGCCGCGCATTATCGCTCTCTCGCCGTCGAACATCTGGACGTCAGCCGCGACGAGCCGGCGCACTAACGGGTCATCCGATTAGCGCCGGAGCCGAAGCGACCTATTGGATTGCCGAGCTGGCGCATGGACCGAAAAAAACGACATAAACTCGGCCGTCGCCAGCCGGTCGGCCAGCACGGACTACCTGCTCAGGCCCCGCTCAGTGACCGCGACCGGTATCTCTGGTTCGCCCGGCGGCGACCGCCTAACCTTATGTTGGCGTGGAACCTGAAATCCCGTACAAATTGCTGTCGCGCGAAGGAAGATTGCTTCCCATGGTGCAACAGCAAGGCCGGATCGAGCGCAGATTGGCGGCGATAGTGGCCGCTGACGTCGCCGGCTATTCCCGATTGATGGGGCTCGACGAAGCCGGAACCGCGCGGGCCTTACGCGAACATCGTGTCGTTTCCGATGCGTTGGTGGCGGCGCATGGCGGCCGCCTGGTCAAGGCCACCGGCGACGGCTTGCTGCTCGAATTTCCTTCGGTGGTGGACGCGGTCGAATGCGCGGTCGCGGTGCAGAATGCGATGGCCGAGCGCAACGAGGGCGTTCCGCCGGACCGGTGCATGCTTTACCGGATCGGGATCAATCTCGGCGACGTCCTGATCGAGGGCGATGACATCCTCGGCGACGGGGTCAACATCGCAGTCAGGCTGGAGAACATCGCGGAAGCCGGCGGCATCTGCATCTCCGCTTCCGCCTATGACCAGGTCCGCGGCAAGGTCGCGGTCGGCTTCACCGATATGGGCGAGCTGAGCCTCAAGAATATCGCCCGCCCGGTACGCACCTATACCGTGATCCATGAAAACATCAGGGAGACTCCTGCTGCCGGCGTCGCGCCGGGCGCACCTCCGCCGCCGCGCCTGTCCATCGTGGTTCTGCCGTTCGAGAATATGAGCGACGACCCGGGCCAGGACTATTTCGTCGACGGCATGACCGAAAGCCTGACCACGGACCTGTCGCGGATCGCAGGCTCGTTCGTGATCGCGCGCAACAGCGCGTTTTCCTACAAGGGCAAAGCCCCTGACGTGCGCAAGGTCGGACGGGACTTGAACGTCCGTTACGTGCTCGAAGGCTCGGTGCAGCGTAGCACCAAGCGGCTGCGGGTGAACGTGCAGTTGATCGACGCCGGAACCGGGAATCATCTTTGGGCCGAGCGGTTCGACAAGGATGTCATCGACCTGTTCGACATGCAGGATGAAATCCTTGCCAGATTAGCCAACACGCTGAATGCCCAGCTGATGGAGGCAGAGGCGCAGCGAGCGCAACGCTCGCCGTCCCCCGACGCGATGGATTTATACTTTCAGGGCAAAGCCTGCCTGAACAAGGGAATCAGCCCCGAATATTCGACGCAAGCGCGCGGGTTTTTCGAACGTGCCCTGGAACTCGATCCCGGAAATATCGAAGCGCTGGTCGGCGTGGGCATCATCGACCTGACGTTTGGACCGGGCTTTCTCTCCGACGACCGGGCCGCGCGGCTCGCCAATGCGGAAGCGGTCGCGGCAAGGGCGATTTCGCTTGCCCCGAACCATCCCATGGCCCACCTGCTTTCAGGCGTCATCAAGATCTTCACCAACCGCGGGGTACAAGGCATTGCGGAATGCGAACGCGCGCTGGTGCTGGATCGCAATCTGGCGGACGCGCACGCCTGGATCGGCCTGGGCAAGTATTTTATCGCCCGCGCCATGGACACCGAGGCCCATATCCTCGAGGCGCTCCGCCTGTCGCCTCGCGATATCTTCGCCTTCCGCTGGATGTGGATTGCCGGCCTCGCCAAATTCCAGCGCCATGCCGACGTCGAAGCGGCCTCGTGGATGCGCCGGAGCATCGAGGCGAACCCTAATCAACCCATCGGGCATTTCCTTCTCGGCGCGGTCCTGGCGCAGCTCGGCCAACCCAACGAGGCGCAGGCCGCCACGCAGGCGGGATTGGCGCTCGCTCCAGGTTTCACCATCCAGCGCTTCCTTGCGGGGGGATCGAGTGACAATCCGATATACCTCGCCTCGCGCGTGCGGCTCTGTGACGGCCTGCGCATGGCCGGCGTGCCCGAAGAATAGTGTAACCGGCCCGCACGACACCGCCCCGGCGATCCGGTCCGGTTCGGCCTCACGGCTCCCCCGCGCTCGGCGAAAGAAAGCCCACCGCATTGTTGAATGAGGGAATTTGAGATTCATACCGTCTCCGGTATCGTGGATCAGGGACTGATCGGCCAGCCGCTCGAAAAGTGACAAACAACAAGATCAAACGGAGAGAAACCGGGAGCGCGGAATGGATTTCATTGAAGCAAACGGCGTTGCGCTACGCTGCGAGTTGAGCGGCAAGGGTGAGCGGACGCTGGTACTCGTTCACGAAATGGGCGGCTCGCTCGAAAGTTGGGATGACGTCGCGCCACGATTCGCAGAAAAGCGGCGCGTCTTGCGCTATGACACCCGCGGGGCCGGATTGTCGCAGAAGGTCCGCGGCGAGGTCAGCCTCGATATCATGGCCGACGATATCGCGGCGCTGCTCGATACGCAGGGGATATCAGGCAAGGTCGCGCTTGTGGGTATCGCCGTCGGCGGTGCGATCGCCCTGCATTTCGCTGCCCGACACAGCGGGCGCTGCAGCGCCGTCGTGGTCGGCAGCCCGGCAACCGGCATCGCCGCGGAGCGCCGCGCCGCGGCACTCGAGCGGCTTGTGCGGATCGAGGCCGACGGCATGGCCTTCGCGGTCGAGGATTCCATGCAGAACGGCTACGCCCCGGAACTTCGCGGCGACATCAAGCGCTTCGAGCAATTCCGGGCGCGATGGCTCGGCAACGACCCCGCAAGCTATGCTGCGATCTGGCGAATGCTGGCGGGTGCGGACATGCAAAGCGAGCTGAGCCTGCTGAGCTGTCCGGTACTCGTGATCGGCGGCAGCCTTGATCGCGTGCGCCCGCCGCCGCTCGCCGAAGGCGTGGCCAAAGCCATCCCCGGCGCCCGCTACGTCGAAATCCGCACCGGGCACTACATGGCGGTGCAAACACCCGACCTGATCTCGGATTGCCATCGACGAGTTCCTGAAATCGGTCGACGCCTGATCGCACCATCCCACCCTTTATCCCCTCCCTTGCACCAAGGTCTTCCCCATGAATCCGCAACCCGCACAACAGATTCCCGGAATCTATCACCGCAAGATCGGAGATATCGTCGTCACGGCCATCAGCGACGGCTATCTCGACGGCAATCTCGAGGTGATGCGCAATGTCGATGTCGAAAAGGCGCGTCAAATCCTGAGCGATGCATTCCGGCCGGCGCGGCGCACCAGCGTCAACACCTTCCTGATCCATTCGAAGGGCCGTACCGCGATCGTCGACACCGGATCGGGCAATTATCTGCAGCCGACGGCCGGCTTCGTTCAACGCAACCTCGCATCCGCCGGCATCGATCCAAAGTCGATCGACACGGTACTGCTCACGCACATGCACCCGGACCATTCCGCCGGGCTGACCGACATGACGAACGGGCAACTCTTTTTCCCGAACGCGGAACTCGTGATGCACGAGAACGAGCTTGCGCACTGGTTCGACGACGGCGCGATGGCGAAGGCCGACGAGCGATCGGCAAAACTCTATTTCCAGGCCGGCCGCGAGCAGGTCGCGCCCTACAAGAAGCGCACGCGGCTATTCAACCAGGGTGAGGTTTTCCCCGGCGTCACCGCGGTGCCTAGCCTCGGGCATACGCCGGGCCACACCGCCTACCTGATCGCATCGGGCAAAGATCAATTGATGATCTGGGGTGACACCGTGCATGTGCCGGAAGTGCAAACCGCGTTTCCCGAAGCCGGCATGGCCTTCGACACCGATCTTGCTGCGGCCGCAGCCGCGCGCAAACGCATGTTCGATCGCGTCTCCGCCGATGGCGTGCTGATCGCCGGAATGCACCTGCATTTCCCGGCGTTCTCGCGGCTGGCGCGGCGCGGCGACGCCTACGCGCTTCACCCCGAGGCCTGGGTTCACGAACTGAATTAGCCGCCGAGCGCCTGCAGCCGAGCCAGTGCACTGCCTGCGAGCGCCCGGGTCAGTTCGGCGGCCGGCATCTCGCGGCCCATCCGCACCGCCTGCCCGGCCCAGAGGTTGGTGAAATCGACCTTGCCGAGTTTTTCGGCGGCTGCTTTCAGCGGCCCGAGCCCGGTTGCGGCGTGCGGAAACGCCGGAGCGTCCGGCGAGATCGGTCCGATTTCGCGCATCACGCGGTTGGGGACGCCGCGCGCCGGACGTCCGGTCATGACATTGGTGATCACGGTGGATTCATCGCTCGCCTGGGCCAGCGCCACGCGCGCCGGAGCGATTATTCTGGATTCCGGGCAGCGCAGATAGGCGGTGCCGATCTGCACGCCCGCCGCTCCCAATGCGAACGCCGCCGCGATGCCGCGCCCGTCCGCGATGCCGCCGGCCGCAATGACCGGCACCTTCACGGCGTCCACCACCTGCGGCACCAGTGCAAACGTGCCGGGCTGCTCGGCAATATTCCCGGTCAGGAACATGCCGCGATGGCCACCGGCTTCGGCGCCTTGCGCGATGACGATATCGGCGCCGTTCTCCTCGAGCCAGATCGCTTCCTTCACTGTCGTCGCCGACGACATCAGGATGGCGCCGGTCGACTTGACCCGCCGCACCATCGCCGCATCCGGCAGGCCGAAATGGAAGCTGACGACTTCCGGCTTCAGCTCCTCCACCATCGCGCACATCGCTTCATCGAACGGGGCGCGGTTGGCGGCAGCGACGGGCGCAGCGGGATCGAGACCGAGTTCCTTGTAATAAGGCGTCAGCCGCGCCTTCCACACGGCCTCGCGCGCAGGATCGGCGGCGACCGGCTTGTGGCAAAAGAAGTTCAGGTTGACCGGTACTGGCACGCGCTGGCGCAGGATGTTCACCTGCTCGCGCGCCTTCTCCACCGGGATCATCGCGCATGGAAGCGAGGGCAGCGCCCCGCCCTGCGCTACCGCGATCGCCAGTTCCTGATCCATCACGCCCGCCATCGGCGCGAGCAGGATCGGAAATTCGGTCTTGAAGAGGTCGAGAAGTCGGCGATCTGGCCACATGGTTCTGCTCACTCCTATGAATTGGACGACTGACGCGGATCAGGCTCTCGGTGCTGCGGAGGAGTTGCGCCGTCCGCCATGTCGATGCCGGCATCCAGCGCCTGCGGCGCCATGTCTTTATTCTGCGCCTGGGAGATCAATGGCATGCTGATCGACATGTCCGGCTTTCCAATCTGGACAGGCATTCTAGGTCGAACTACCATTCTCTAGAAATGAATACTGAAGAACGCAGCCATCTCTAAATTGAAACGGAGTTTGCCATGGAGAGTTTGCCATGGAATTGAGCGATCTCCTGACTTTTTCGACAGTCGCCCGGCTCGGTGGCATCACCCGCGCCGCTGACGAACTCAACACCGTGCAGTCCAACGTCACGCAGCGGGTCAAAGCGTTGGAGGCCGAGATCGGCACCGCCTTGTTCGAGCGGCACAGCCGCGGCATGACGCTGACCGGCGCCGGCCGCCGCCTGCTCCCCTATGCCCAACGAATGGCGGCGCTGACGCGCGAAGCCGTGCTGGCCGCGCGCGACGACGGCGAGCCAAAGGGACCGCTCTCGATCGGCTCGATGGAGACCACGGCCGCGGTGCGCCTGCCTGCGCTGCTCGCCGAGTTTCATCGTCGTTTCCCCGCGGTGCGGCTGACGCTGCGCACGTCGACGACGGCGGACCTGGTGGCCGGCGTGCTCGACGGCACATTTGACGGCGCCTTCGTCGCCGGCCCAATCGATCATGCCGAACTCACCTCAGTGATCGCCTTCAGGGAAGAACTGGTGCTCGTCGCCGCGCGCCGCTGGAAAAGTCTCGCCGAGTTGCGCGCGGGCACGCCGGAGTCCGGCCCCACCGCACTGGTGTTCCGCACCGGCTGCACCTACCGGCAGCGGCTTGAACAGGTGTTTTCGGAATTCGGCTGGCCGTCCGCCACGCGGTTTGAACTCGGCACGCTCGACGGCATGATCGGCTGCGTCGCTGCCGACATGGGCGTGACGATGTTGCCCCGCGCGGTGCTCGGGCGAAATGACACCGTCAGCATTCACACGCTGAAGGCCGCGCAGTCGCAGGTCGACACCCTCTTCATCCAGCGCCGCAGCGCGCATCGGTACAGCGCGTTGCAGGGATTGGTCTTTCTCTGGAGAAAAGCGATAAGGTCATCGCGGCCTGATCGTCCGCGCTGACCCGCACCGATTTCATTTGCTGCGCGAGCCACCTATGTGCATCCCAATTCCAACGATCACCACACTTCGCCTGATCCTTCGCCCGCTGGACCTCGCCGACGCCGATGCGGTGCAAGCCGTTTTCCCTCAATGGGAAATCGTACAGTTCCTGAATTATCGGATTCCCTGGCCCTATCCGGCTGACGGTGCCCTGACATTCCTTCGCGACACCGCGCTTCCAGCGATGCGATCGGGAACCGCCTGGCACTGGTCAATCCGGCCCAAACCCGAACCCGGACAACTAATCGGCGTCATCAGCCTGATGGACCAACCGGCGAAAACAGAGGTTTCTGGCTCGACCCGGAATGGCGAGTTCAAGGGCTAATGACCGAGGCATGTTCGGCAGTGACCGATTACTGGTTCGAAACTCTTGGACGGCCCGTCCTTCGCGCGCCAAAGGCCGCCGCCAACCTGCCTTCGCGCCGAATTTCCGAGAGTAGCGGCATGCGGCTGATCGGGATCGAGGATCTGGATTATGTATCGGGCCGGCTTGCCAGCGAAATCTGGGAAATCACGCGCGAGGAGTGGCGCAGATCCCGGTAGTAAAGGCACGCTATCATCGGGCTTTGCGTGACCGCTGGCGCGCGTGTTATGCCGCTCGCATGCCCGCCCCCATCCTTACCCTGATCGAAGCCGCAACCCACTGGCCAGAACGCGGCGCACTGATCGGCCTCGATCTCGGTACCAAGACCATCGGCGTTGCCGTGTCCAATGCCGATCGAAGGCTGGCGACCGGCGTCGAGACCATCCAGCGCAAGGCGTTCAAGGCCGACGCGGCGCGGCTGCTTGCGCTTGCGGGCGAACGCAGCGCGGTCGGTTTCGTGCTCGGCCTGCCCATCAACATGGACGGCAGCGAGGGCCCGCGCGCGCAATCGACACGGGCGTTTGCGCGGAATTTTTCAAAACTGACCGATCTCGCGATCGGTTTCTGGGACGAACGGCTCTCGACCGCCGCCGTCGAGCGCGAGCTGATCGGAATGGACGTCAGCCGCGCCCGCCGCGCCGAGGTGATCGACGAGCACGCCGCTATCTTCATCCTGCAGGGCGCACTGGACCGGCTGGCAAAGCTGCGCGGGGACCGCTGAGAATGGCGGTGGTGATTGCGGCCCTGCTGCCGGTGTTCCTGCTGATCGTACTGGGCTTCATCCTGAAGCGGACGCTGATGCGGCTGGAGACGCAATGGCATGGGCTGGAACGGCTGACCTATTACGTGCTGCTGCCGGCGTTGCTGATCCAGACGCTGGTCAAAGCCGACCTGACCAAAGTGCCGGTTGCCGGCGTCGGCGGTGCGCTGCTGCTCTCGGCGCTGCTGATGTCGCTCTTGTGCCTGGCGATACGGCCCCTGCTCGCCCGCTGGGGCGTCGATGGGCCGGCCTTCACCTCGATCTTCCAGGGCGCGACCCGTTGGCAGACCTATGTCGCGTTCGCCGTCTCCAGCAATCTGTTCGGCGAAGCCGGACTGGCGCTGGCGTCGGTGGCGATGGTCGCGATCATCCCGCTGGTGAACGTGTTCAGCGTAGCCGTGCTCGCGCATTATGTTTCGCCGGGAAAACGATCGGCCGGCTCGATCGCGATGACCGTGGTGCGCAATCCCCTGATCTGGGCCTGCTTGATCGGGCTTTTGCTCAACGTCGCCCATATCCCGCTCCCCAAACTATGGCACGAGGTCGCCGACGCGCTCGGCCGTTCGTCGCTCGCCATCGGCCTGCTCGTGACCGGCGCCGGGCTGCATCTGGAAGGCATGTTTCGTCCGAGCTGTGCTGCTTCGGTCGCCGTGTTCCTCAAGCTGGTCCTGATGCCCGTGATCGCGGTTGCGTTGGCGCTGCTGTTCGGCCTCGCCGATTCCAATCTGGCGATCGTGACCGCCTGCGCGGCGGTACCGGCCTCCTCGAGCGCCTATGTGCTGGCCCGGCAGATGGGCGGCGATGCGCCGCTGCTCGCGCAGATCATCACGCTGCAGACCATTCTTGCGGCCATCACCATGCCGATCGCGATTGCGCTGGCGGCGATGTGCTAGGAAGCGATGTGCTAGCTTGAGCCGGCAAGCCAGAAGGTCTGCGCGGTCGCGGCGAAATTGTTGAGGCCGTGCAGGACGATCGTCAGCCAGGTCGAGTTGCTGCGATAGCGCAAATAGCCGAGCAACAGGCCGATCGAAAATATCTCGCCGAAAAAGAACCAGTCATACTGCAGGTGCAGCGACGTCCATGCCAGCGACGACAGGACGATGGCGCCGACGACCCCGAGGCGGGATTCCGACCAGCCACGATAGAGAAACCCGCGCGAGAGAATCTCTTCCGACAGCGGCGCGGCAATGCAGAACGCGACCACCAACAGCCACAACGCGCCGTCGGCCTGCGCCGATTTCAGCACCTCGCCCATAAAGCCCGGCGTCACCTCGCGCCCAAGCGCGCGCGAGACCATATCCCAGCCGCCCACCAACAGCGCCAGCGAGACGATCCCGATGAGGAGGTTGCTCCACGAGGTCCAGCGCAGCGCGAGGTAATCCGCAAATGGCGTGCGCGTCGGACGGATCGCGATCCAGGCCGCCGCCAGCACGGCGGGTAATCCCATGATGACCGACAGCGATATCGTCAGCCCGCCGGCGACCACATGGATCGCAGTTGCCATGTCGAACGGCCCGCCCTGTTTCAACACCAAAAAGGCGATGACAGCAGCCTGGCCTACAAACATGCCGGCGAAGATGAACAGTCCCCACAGCGCGGTACCCCAGAACTTCCAGACGCGCGGTGGGAGTTGGGCGGGCATGAGCGTCACGGGCGGATTTTCGGGAGTGAGAGCATCCATCAGCAGGCTTTCGATTGACTGACTTCATCCGGTCGCCGCCACGCCGGCCTTTGCGCGGCACACACCGCCTTTGTCCCGCAAGAAAGTTAAGGACGTGGATGGCCGGGAAGAGCCCGGCCATGACGGTTAACAGAACATTTACGGCAGCGCCCGTTCCAGCAAAGCGCGGATGTCGCCGGGGGCGAGATCGACTGCGCCGTACATGCTGGCGTGGTTCCCGGCAAGGCGCGTCGCCGCGAACAGTTCGGCATGACGTGGCCGCACCGCATTGAGCGCCGCGACGGCTGCGAGCAGCGCCAGTTTCTCGACCGCCAGCCGCGCCACGCGTTCGCTGTCGGGCCGCCGAAACGCCTTGCCAATGAAAGCGACCGCCTCGCCGGCGCCCGGCAAGCCCTGCGTTTCAGCGCTGAGATCACCCAGCACCGACAATGCCGCGTCGGCTTCACGCGACAGCGCCCGGAGCACATCGAGGCACATCACGTTGCCGGAGCCTTCCCAGATCGCGTTGACCGGCGCCTCCCGGTAATGCCGCGCCAGAATGCCCTCCTCGACATAGCCATTGCCGCCGAGGCACTCCATCGCCTCGTACAGAAATCCCGGCGCGCTCTTGCAGACCCAGTATTTGATCGCCGGTGTCAGAAGCCGCATATAGGCGGCCTCCCTCGCGTCGGCCGGCGCGCGATCGAACGAACGGCACAGCCGCATGACGAGCGCGATCGAGGCTTCGACATGCAGCGCCATGTCCGACAGCACCGCCTGCATCAGCGGCTGATCGGCGAGATGTTTCTGGAATACGCTGCGATGCCGCGCGTGATGCAGCGCATGCGCGAGCCCCGAGCGCATCAGGCCGGCGGATGCAATCGCGCAGTCCTGCCGCGTCAACTGCACCATCTGGATGATGGTGCGGATGCCCTTGCCTTCGTCGCCGATACGTTCGGCGTAAGCGCCGGCGAACTCTACTTCGGAAGACGCATTGGAGCGGTTGCCGAGCTTGTCCTTCAGCCGCTGAAACCGGATCGCATTCACGGAACCATCGGGTGCAAAGCGCGGCATGAAGAAACAGCTCAGGCCGTCATCGGCCTGCGCCAGCACCAGAAAGGCGTCGCACATCGGCGCAGACATGAACCATTTATGGCCGGTGATGCGGTAGGCGCCGCCGTCGCGCTCCGCCCGCGTCATGTTGGCGCGGACGTCGGTGCCGCCCTGCTTCTCGGTCATGCCCATGCCGACCGTCATGCCGCGTTTCGTCGGCCACGGCGCAAAGCCTGGATCGTAGGCGCGGCTCGCAAGGACGGGCATCACCTTCGCCAGCAGATCCGGCTGTTCGGCCAGCGCCGCCACGGAGGCGCGTGTCATGGTGATCGGGCAGAGATGCCCGGTCTCGACCTGCGAGGCCATGTAGAATTTGGCGGCGCGCACCACTTCCGCCGCGCCACCGGCCGGCTTGCCTTGCGCGTTCCAGGTCGAATTATGCACACCGGCATGCGCACTGTGCGCCATCAATTCGTGATAGGCCGGGTGAAACTCGACTTCGTCGCGGCGGTACCCACGGGAATCGAAAATGCGCAGTTTCGGCGTGTTCTCGTTGGCGAGCCGGCCCCGCGCCGCCATCGCCGCCGAACCCCAATGCTTGCCGAATTCGGACAGCTCGGCTTGCGCGGACCCGCCGCCATTGGCGGCGACCGCTTCCGCCAACGGCCGGTCCAGCGCAAACAAATCGACGTCCTCGAACGGCGGCGACTGGTTGAAGACCTCGTGGGTGGCGAAGGATGCCTGCGTCATGACTGATCCCGGAATCAATTGCGCGGCGTGATCGGGAAATCATAGGCCTGCCCGCCCGCACCCGGCAGCGAAAAGTGCCACCACTCCTTTGAATAATTTGCGAAACCCTGCCTCGCCATGGCGGCGACGAGCGTATTCCGCCACCGCCGCTGCGCGGGCGTGATCGAGGGTGCGGCGGTGTGCGCCTTCAGATCGGAACAGTCGTAGCCGGTACCCATATCGACGCTGGCTTCCGGCGCCCGCGCCTCCGCAGGCGCCGTGCAGTCGGCGTAGGCCTTGTTCGGATCGAACGCTGCCGAATTGTCGGCCTTCAGATCCACCAGTGTCAGATCGAGGGCGGCGCCGGTGGAATGCCCGGAACGTTCGGCGATGTAGCCGAGCCGGAACAAATCCTGTTTGCGAAAGGCCGGATTGTAGCGCCGCCCGGCGGCGGTTTCCCTGCCATCCCTGGACCACGCCACCATGTCGGCGACCGCGCGTCGCGGCCGGTAACAGTCGAACATTTTCAGCGACAGCTTTTGCGGCACGAGCAAATCCTGGATGCGTCGCAGCGCCACGGCGACCTCTCGCTTCACAACGCATTCGGCCGCCGCATAGCCGGCGAGCGGATGGCCGACAAAATTGTTCGGGCCGGCGTAGCGGATGTCCTGGATGATGGTCGGATCGATGTCGCGCAGATAGACGAAACCGCCCGGCAGGCGTTGCGCGCCCGCGGCCACCGTGGCACAGGCCAGCGTGAGGCCGGTAAATGCGATCGCTAAAATCAGCCGCCTTTTCTGCATCGAACCCCTTCCCGCGCGCCGAACGCGGCCACATTGCGGCAACCCCGTTTACCCTGCACTGCGACAGACCGGGGGATAACTCGCAAGCCCCCTATTCGCACTTGCCCCGTGGTGCATCTCTGCCTATAGCTCTCGCTTTAATGACCCCTGCATCGAAATCGACCTTCGTCCTCGGGCACCGGCATCTGCTGGGAATCGAGGGGCTTTCCGCTGCCGATATTACCGGCCTGCTCGACCTTTCCGAGGAATATGTCGAGCTCAACCGCCAGGTGGACAAGAAGCGCACGAGTTTGCGCGGTCGCACCCAGGTGAACCTGTTCTTCGAGGCCTCGACCCGCACCCAATCCTCGTTCGAGCTGGCGGGAAAACGGCTCGGCGCCGACGTGATGAACATGTCGGTGTCCTCGTCCTCGATCCGCAAGGGCGAGACGCTGATGGACACGGCGGTGACGCTCAACGCCATGCACCCGGACATCCTGGTGGTGCGGCACCACGCCTCCGGCGCGGTGGAACTGCTCGCGCGCAAGGTTGACGGTTCCGTGATCAATGCCGGCGACGGCAGCCACGAACATCCGACCCAGGCGCTGCTGGACGCGCTGACCATCCGCCGCAACAAGGGCCGGCTCGAAGGACTCGTGATCGCGATCTGCGGCGACGTGATGCATTCGCGGGTGGCGCGCTCCAATATCCTGCTGCTCAACACCATGGGCGCCCGCGTCCGCGTGGTGGCGCCTTCCACCCTGCTGCCGCGCGGGATCGAGCGGATGGGCGTCGAGGTGGCCCGCGACATGCGCGAGGGGCTCAACGGCGCCGATATCGTGATGATGCTGCGGCTGCAGCGCGAGCGCATGAACGGTTCCTTCGTGCCGTCCTCGGGCGAATATTTTCATTATTTCGGCCTCGACCAGAAGAAGCTTGCCTATGCAAAACCCGATGCGCTGGTGATGCATCCGGGGCCGATGAACCGGGGCGTCGAGATCGACTCGATCGTGGCGGATGGCGCGCAATCGCTGATCCGCGAACAGGTGGAAATGGGAGTGGCGGTGCGGATGGCGGTGCTCGAAGCGCTCGCCCGCAACCTGCCGAACGCTTAAATCATGCTGACCGAACGCCGCCCGATCCTGCTCGCCAACGCCCGCGTCGTCGATCCCTCCAGGGATTTCGACGGCCCCGGCGACGTCCTGATTGCCGATGGCATGATCCGTGACAGCAAGCGCGGCATCGGCGCCGCCGGCGTGCCCGAGGGTACCGACATCATCAATTGCGCCGGCAAGATCGTCGCCCCCGGGCTGATCGACATGCGCGCCTTCGTCGGCGAACCCGGCGCCAGCCACCGCGAAACCTTTGCTTCCGCGAGCCAGGCCGCGGCCGCCGGCGGCATCACCACCATCATCTGCCAGCCGGACACCTCGCCGGTAATCGACAATTCGGCCACGGTCGATTTCGTGCTGCGCCGGGCGCGCGACACCGCGATCGTCAACATCCACCCGATGGCGGCGCTGACCAAGGGGATGCGCGGCGAGGAGATGACCGAGATCGGGCTGCTGAAAGCCGCCGGCGCGGTCGCCTTCACCGATGGCGACCGCAGCGTCACCAATGCGCAGGTGATGCGCCGGGCGCTGACCTACGCGCGCGATTTCGACGCCCTGATCGTACACCACACCGAGGACCCCGATCTGGTCGGCGAAGGCGTGATGAACGAAGGCGAATTCGCCACGCGTCTCGGCCTCATCGGCATCCCCAACGCCGCCGAAGCTGTCATGCTCGAGCGCGACATGCGGTTGGTGGCACTGACCGATGGCCGCTATCACGCAGCGTCGCTGTCGTCGATCGAATCGCTGGAAATCCTCAAGCGCGCGCGCGATGCGGGACTTGCGGTCTCGGCCTCGGTTTCGATCAACCATGTCACGCTGAACGAAAACGATATCGGTCCCTATCGCACGTTCCTGAAACTGTCGCCGCCGCTGCGCACCGAGGAGGACCGCCAGGCGCTGGTCGCGGCGCTGGCCACCGGCCTGATCGACGTCGTGATGTCCGATCACAATCCGCAGGACGTCGAGGTGAAACGGCTGCCGTTTGCGGAAGCGGCCTCCGGCGCGGTCGGCCTGCAGACCATGCTGCCGGCGGCGCTGCGGCTCATTCACAACGGCGAGATGGATTTCAGGACGCTGATCCGCGCGATGTCGACGCGTCCGGCGGAACTTCTGGGCCTTCCCGGCGGCACGCTGCGCGCGGGTTCCCCCGCGGATGTCATCGTCATCGATCCCGATACGCCTTGGGTGCTCGATCCGGCCGATCTCAAATCGCAGTGCAAGAACACGCCGTTCGATGACGCCCGCTTTTCGGGCCGCGTCGTGCGTACTATTGTCGGCGGACGGACGGTGTATGAGCATGTCTAAAGCGTTTTCAAGCGAAGTGGGTAACGCGCCAAATAGAGATCCTCATGCGCGCGAAATTTGCCGGCACGGGAGTTGCGGCGATGTCAACTGACGCCTTCCTCGTCGTCGCATTCGCCCTCGGCTATCTGCTCGGCTCGATCCCGTTCGGGCTGGTGCTGACAAAGCTCGCGGGCACCGCAAGATCTGCGCTCCATCGGTTCCGGCAATATCGGCGCCACCAACGTGCTGCGTACGGGCCGCAAGGGCCTCGCCGCGGCGACGCTGATCTGCGATGCGCTCAAGGGCACGGTCGCGGTCGTCATCGCCGGCTATTTCGGCGGGCCGGATGCGGCAATGCTGGCCGCACTCGGCGCCTTTCTCGGCCACCTCTTCCCGGTATGGCTCAAATTTCGGGGCGGCAAAGGCGTTGCGACCTATATCGGCGTGCTGATCGGCCTGTTCTGGCCGGCGGCCGTGGTGTTTTGCGTGATGTGGATCGCGACAGCCTTCACCACGCGCTATTCGTCGCTCTCAGCCCTGATCGCGGCCTTTATCACGCCGCTGTTTCTGTGGTGGTTCGGCCACGCCGGCGCTGGCGTCGCTGTTCGTCGTGCTGACCGTGCTGCTGTTCTACAGCCATCGCGAAAACATCAAGCGGCTGCAGGCGGGGACTGAAGGGAAGATCGGCGAGAAGTAGCGAGCAGCGACCGCCCGGCCGCTCGTCGTCGCTTTCGTCATCGCCGCGCCAGCGCATCCTCGACAAACCGCGCCGCCGCCAGCGCGCCGGCATCGTTGCCATATCGCGCAATCACCTGCACGCCCACCGGCAATCCGCCGTCGGCGACGTGAGCGGGAATGTTGACGCAGGGGACACCCATCAGCGTCCACAGCCGGTTGTAACGGGCATCGCCGGTCGAGCCCAATCCCTTCGGTGCAGCGCCGGGCGCTGACAATGTCAGCAGCACATCGACATCCCCAAATACATCAGCCAATGCGTGCCGCGCCTGGCTTGCGACCCTGATCGCCCCGTCGTAAGCGGCCGGCGTCATGCCCCGGCTTTCGTCGAGCCTCCCGCGCAAGAACGGCGCCATGGCGTCGTAATGCACGCGGTATTCCCAGGCCAGCGCCTGGTGCGCCTCGAATTCCTGCACAACGGGCTGCTCGCGCCATGCCTCGGCGATGATTTCGGGCAGCGCCAGTTCACGAACGGTCGCTCCGGCGCGCTCCGCCGCCTTGGCAGCGATCCGTAGCGCTTCGGCGCCCTCGGCTTCCGGCGCACCGGCAAAATCCTGCGTCACGACGCCGATGCGGGGCGTCGGTATCGTTGCCTGCGGCAGCAATTCCGGCCGGCCGGTCATCGCCGAAAGCCCATGGGCTACGTCTTTGACGCCGGCCGCGAACAGCCCGACAGTATCCAGCGTCCAGGAATAGCACTTCACGCCGACCGTCGGCAGCATCCGGTACGACGGCTTGATCGCGGCGACGCCGCAGAACGAGGCTGGGCGGATCACCGAGCCGCCGGTCTGCGTTCCCAGCGCCAGCGGAATCATGCCGGCCGCGACCGCCGCCGCAGAGCCCGACGACGATCCCCCCGGCGTATGGCCATGATTGTGCGGATTGACCGTCGCGGTCGGATCCGATGAGGCAAACGCCGTCGTCGTGGTCTTGCCGATGATGGTCGCGCCCGCCGCCTTCAGCATCATGACGACCGCCGCATCGCCGCGCGGCCGCCAACCCCTGTAGATCGACGAGCCCATCTCGGTCGGAAAGTCCGTCGGTATCCATGATGTCCTTGATGCCGACGGCGATCCCGCGGAGCGACCCGGCAGTCGCGGCGCGGACTTTGTCGCCATGGCAGACGAAGGCGCCGATGGTTTTGTCCTGCGCGCCGATCGCTTCCAATGACTGTGCGATCGCCGCATCGGCGGAAAGATCGCCGGCATCGATGCGGCGTTGAAGTTCGGCGAGAGAGATCATGAGCGATATTTCCTGGGCGATATTTCCTGCGGGCGGCAGACCGGCCAGGTTTTACGGAGCGGTTCGGGATGGGGCAAGCGACGATCGAAGCGAAACAGGTTGATCACACCCTCCGGTTGGGCAAAGCTGCGTCCGCATGCACGACCGAACACCCCCCACACCCCACCTCACCGATTCCGAGCGGATTGACCGGTTGCGGCTGATTCGTTCCGACAATATCGGCCCGCGAACCTTCGCCTCCCTCCTCCGCCATTTCGGCGACGCGCGGTCGGCATTGAAGCAACTGCCCGATCTGGCCCGGCGTGGCGGCGCTTCGCGTTCCGGTCGCATCTGCAGCGAGGAGGATGCGCTGGCTGAACTGGCGGCAGCCCGGAAGATCGGCGTCTGTCTGCTCGCACCCAATGAAGCCGGCTATCCGCCGCGACTGGCGACGCTGGATGACGCGCCCCCTGTGCTTGGCGTACGTGGCGCGCCGGAGACGCTGATGCGGCCGATGATTGCGATCGTCGGCTCGCGCAATGCGTCCGGCGCCGGGCTGAAATTTGCCGCCAAGCTGGCGCGCGATCTCGGCGATGCCGGCTTTGTCGTCATATCCGGGTTGGCGCGCGGCATCGATCAGGCCGCGCATCGCGCGACGATCCAGAGCGGCACCGTCGCGGTGCTGGCCGGCGGTCATGACAAGATTTATCCGCCCGAGCATGAAGATTTGCTGGCCGCGCTGCTCGAGCAAGGCGGCGCGATCTCCGAAATGCCGCTCGGCCACGTGCCGCGCGCACGGGACTTCCCTCGGCGCAACCGGCTGATCTCGGGCGCGGCGCTCGGCGTCGTCGTGGTGGAAGCCGCCCATCGGTCGGGTTCGCTGATCACCGCGCGGATGGCGGCCGAACAGGGCCGCGAGGTTTTTTCGGTGCCGGGCTCACCGCTCGATCCGCGCGCCGCCGGCACCAATGATTTGATCAAGCAGGGTGCGACGCTGACCACGGAAGCCAGCGACGTCATCAACGCGGTCGCGCCGATCATGGAGCGGCCGGCCGTGTTCGGCGTGCGCGAGCCCGATGGCGAGCCATTGGATTTCGACGCAGGCACGAGCGACGCGCACAGGGATCATCGATTTGCTGGGGCCGAGCCCGATCAGTCTCGACGATCTGATCCGGATGTCGGGCGCCTCGCCCGCGATCGTGCGCGCGGTGCTGCTCGAACTCGAACTCGCCGGACGGCTGGAGCGCCACGGCGGCGGACTGCTGTCGTTGAATTAGCGGTATCGACCAGGTCTTCGTTTTTTGTCGAACCATGCCCGCGCCCTGCAAGCGCCAGAAGATGCGATGCTGGCGCTGCGCGCATGTCTGCCGGCTCAGAACCAGACGCCCTGGACGCCCGCCAGCACAGCAACGAGTGAGATCAAAAGCCCGATACCGGAAAACAATGCGATTGAAACAAATTGAACGCTATCTGAATGAGCTGACTCTGACGTTACGGGTACCGATGGCGAAATGCGGACGGCTTTCGGCATGTCTGCTCTCCAATAAGTTCGGTAGTCAAAAATCCCGGCCCTCTAAATGTCTTGTCAGCTACGACGAAGGTTCAATGAAAAGCCTGGCTCCCTCAAAATTCGTCTACAGGACGAGAGAACCGGCCAGCGCAACCGATGTGAGAGGATCGATCTGGGTGCGCTGGGCCGGATTCTCGTCGAAAGCTCATCACCGATAGATCGGCGCACCCGCGGGCGACGCCGTGGAGCCGCCATCGACAAACAATTCCTGCCCTTGGACGTGCGCGGAATCCTCGGAGGCGAGGAACAGCACCGTCTTCGAAATGTGATCGGGTTCACCAATGCGGCCGAGCGGCGTTGTCCGTCCGATGCGGTTTTCGAACGCCTTCTCGGCTTCCGGCGTCGCCAGCGCAGCCCCCCAGATCGGCGTTCGGATCGCGCCGGGCGAGACCACGTTGACGCGAATGTTACGCGGCGACAGTTCCGATGCCATCACCCGCGCCATCGCGCGCACCCCGGCCTTGCTCGCGGCATAGGCCGAATAGCCGGGATTGCCGAGCACGGAAATCACCGAACCGTTCAGGATGATGGAGGCGCCGTCATTCAGATGCGGGACCGCGGCCTGCACGGTGAAAAACACGGCGGTGATGTTGGTCGTGATGACCTTCTCGAAGGCTTCAAGCGTGGTGCCGCCGAGCGGCGTACCGCCGGCGATGCCGGCATTGGCAAACACGATGTCGAGTTTGCCGAATTTTGCCACTGCCTGTTTGATCGCGGCTTCGGTCGCGGCAAGGTCGGTGGCGTCGGCCACAATCGCCAGCGCGTTGGGTCCGAGTTCCTTCGCGGCCGCTTCCAGCGTCTCCTTGTTTCGCCCGGTTATGACGACCCGTGCGCCCTCGGCCGCGAAGAGTTTTGCCGTTGCGAGCCCAATGCCGCTGTTGCCCCCGGTAATCAAAGCCGTCTTGTTCGCCAGTCTCATGGCAGCCTCCAGTAGTTGCAATATTAAACTAGATTGCCTAGCTAGAGCATCTGGTTTAATATTGCAACTACACAAGACTGTGATCGACTACCGCGCTTTCGAACGAAGCCGGGACAGCTTCCGGCTCGCGAACGCGTCAAACACAAGAGATGGCCATGGTGAAACGGACAAGTTTTGAGAACGACGACTGCCCGATCGCGCGATCGCTGGATGCGATCGGCGACTGGTGGTCGATCCTGATCATTCGCGAGGCGCTGTTCGGAAACCGCCGCTTCGGCGAATTCCAGAAAAAGCTCGGGCTCGCCAGGAACATCCTCACGGTGCGGCTGCGCGCGCTGGTCGATCAGGGCATCCTGAAGCTGGCGCCTGCGTCCGACGGCAGCGCCTATCAGGAATATCTGCTGACGCCGAAGGGGCGCGGGGCGTTCCCGATCCTGGTCGCCCTGCGGCAGTGGAGCGAGGAATTCGACGGCAAGCCTGACGAGATCGCCACCATCCTGGTCGACAAGGAAAAGGGCCGCCCGGTTCGCAAGCTCGAACTGTATTCCCAAGACGGGCGGCTGTTGACCGCAGCCGACACGGCGCTGAAGCCGCGGCCGGCAGCGAACGGCGCCGCCAAGGATGCTTCACCAAGACCCGCGCTTCAGCCAAGACCGCTTCAGCCAAGACCCGCGCTTCCAGCTAAGCCGGCTCACGACAGCCTGCGCTTGCTCCGCAGCCGCAAGCGTTCTTCCGCCTCGAGATGGGCCATGCCGAGCAGATGGCTGAGGATCTCGAGCTCGTGCCGCCGGGCGAGCTTGATCAATTCGACAACAGTCTCCGCGATGAAGGCCACGGCCTCGTCCGGGCCGCCCTCCCCACGCTGTTCATCGGTTGGCGATCGCCGATCCCTGCCCGAAGTCTTGCGCTTCCGGCCGCCCCCTGCCTTGCTCAAAAAATTTGCATCCAATCCGACGGTATCTTTAAGAAATAACCCCTTTGGTTGCGCAACTCTAGGACGTATTTCGCAACTTTTCAGATATAGCCTCAAAGTCCACAGGCCCCTCCTCAAAATCTGTCGATTTGACAGGGGCCGCCTCACCACCCATGTTCGGGTCCAAACGGCGGCCTGCGAGTTCTCGCGGAACCGGCCTTGATCTTTTCCCGTAAGCCATTGGAATTACATGAATATCGTCATTGTTGAGTCGCCGGCGAAAGCCAAGACAATCAACAAATATCTGGGCGCCTCCTACGAGGTTCTGGCCTCTTTCGGGCACGTCCGTGACCTCCCGGCCAAGAACGGATCGGTCGATCCGGAAGCCAATTTTCAGATGATCTGGGAAATCGACCCCAAGGCGGCCGGCCGGCTCAACGATATCGCCAAGGCGCTGAAGGGGGCCGACCGCCTGATTCTCGCAACCGACCCTGATCGCGAGGGCGAAGCGATCTCCTGGCACGTGCTCGAAGTGCTGAAGGAAAAACGCGCGCTGAAGGATCAGAAGATCGAGCGCGTGGTGTTCAACGCCATCACCAAGCAGGCCGTGACCGATGCGATGAAGGCGCCGCGCCAGATCGATGGCGCGCTGGTCGATGCCTATATGGCGCGTCGCGCGCTGGACTATCTGGTCGGCTTCACGCTCTCGCCGGTGTTGTGGCGCAAGCTGCCGGGCGCGCGCTCGGCGGGACGCGTGCAGTCGGTCGCACTCCGGCTGGTCTGCGACCGCGAACTCGAGATCGAGAAGTTCGTCGCGCGCGAATATTGGTCGCTGGTCGCAACCCTGACGACGCCGCGCGGCGATGCCTTCGAGGCCCGGCTGATCGGCGCCGACGGCAAGAAAATCCAGCGGCTCGATATCGGCTCCGGCGCGGAAGCCGAAGAGCTCAAGAAGGCGATCGAAGCCGCCAATTTCACGGTCTCGACGGTCGAGGCAAAACCCGCGCGCCGCAATCCGCAGGCGCCCTTCACCACTTCGACGCTGCAGCAGGAAGCCAGCCGCAAGCTCGGCTTTGCGCCCGCCCATACGATGCGGATCGCGCAGCGGCTTTATGAAGGTATCGATATCGGCGGCGAGACCACCGGCCTCATTACCTATATGCGAACCGACGGCGTGCAGATCGACGGCTCGGCGATCACGCAGGCCCGCAAGGTGATCGGCGAGGATTACGGCAACGCCTATGTGCCTGAGGCGCCGCGTCAGTATGTCAGCAAGGCCAAGAACGCGCAGGAAGCGCACGAAGCCATCCGCCCGACCGATCTGTCGCGACGGCCCGCCGAGATGCGCCGGCGCCTCGATACCGACCAGGCCAAGCTCTATGAACTGATCTGGATCCGCACCATTGCCAGCCAGATGGAATCGGCCGAACTCGAACGCACCACCGTCGATATCGCCGCCAAGGCCGGCTCCCGCATGCTGGACCTTCGCGCCAGCGGCCAGGTCGTCAAATTCGACGGTTTTCTCGCGCTCTATCAGGAAGGCCGCGACGACGACGCCGATGACGAGGATTCGCGCCGCCTCCCCGCGATGAGCGCCGGCGAAGCGCTGAAGCGGCAGAGCCTTGCCGTCACCCAGCATTTCACCGAACCGCCGCCGCGCTTTTCCGAAGCCTCGCTGGTGAAGCGGATGGAAGAGCTCGGCATTGGCCGTCCTTCGACCTATGCCTCGATCCTGCAGGTGCTGAAGGACCGCGGCTACGTCAAGCTCGACAAGAAGCGGCTGCATGGCGAGGACAAGGGCCGCGTCGTCGTCGCGTTCCTGGAAAATTTCTTCGCGCGCTATGTCGAGTACGACTTCACGGCCAACCTGGAAGAGCAGCTCGACCGCATCTCCAACAACGAGATTTCCTGGCAGCAGGTGCTGAAGGAATTCTGGGTCGGCTTCGCGGGTGCCGTCAGCGACATCAAGGACCTCCGCGTCTCCGAGGTGCTGGACGTGCTCGACGACATGCTCGGTCCGCATATCTATCCGCCGCGCGCGGATGGCGGTGATGTCAGGCAGTGCCCGACCTGCGGCACCGGCAAACTCAATCTCAAGGCCGGAAAGTTCGGCGCCTTTGTCGGCTGCTCGAATTACCCGGAATGCCGTTACACCCGTCCGCTCGCCGCCGACGGCGAAGCCAGCGCCGACCGCATCCTCGGCAAGGATCCGCAGACCGATCTCGACGTGACGGTGAAGGCCGGACGTTTCGGCCCCTACATCCAGCTCGGCGAGCAAAAGGACTATGCCGAGGGCGAAAAGCCCCGGCGCGCCGGCATCCCGAAGAACATGTCGCCCGGCGATATGGAGTTGGAGCTTGCGCTGAAACTGCTGTCGCTGCCGCGCGAGATCGGCAGGCATCCGGAAACCGGCGAGCCGATCACGGCCGGCATCGGCCGCTTCGGCCCGTTCGTGCGTCACGAAAAAACCTACGCCAGCCTGGAAGCCGGCGATGAAGTGTTCGACATCGGCCTCAACCGCGCGGTGACGCTGATTGCCGAAAAAGTGGCAAAAGGTCCGAGCGGCCGCCGCTTTGGCGCCGATCCCGGCAAGCCGCTTGGCGAACATCCGAGCCTGGGCGGCGTTGCCGTGAAGAACGGCCGCTACGGCGCCTATGTCACGGCCGGCGGCGTCAACGCTACCATTCCCAGCGACAAGACACCGGAGACCATTACGCTTGCGGAAGCGATCGCGCTGATCGACGAACGCGCCGCAAAAGGCGGCGGCAAGCCGAAGCGCGGGGCGAAGAAGGCTGCGCCGAAAAAGGCGGCTGCCAAAGCCACCGATCCCGATGCGCCGAAGCCGGCCAAGAAGGCAGCGGTGAAGAAAGCCGCCGCAAAGCCGAAAACGGAAGCCGTGAGCAAGGCGCGCGCGCCGGTCGCGCCTGCGGCCAAGACATCGGTGGCAAAGCCCGCGCCCGCCTCCAAAACGCCTGCGAAAAAGAGCGCGGGCAAGGCCCGGGGATAAGTGAAGAGAAAACACGACAATGGCTTTCCGGCCCGGGACGCCATCGTCGCCTTCATCCGCGCGAATCCAGGCAAGATCGGCACGCGCGAGATCGCACGCGAATTCGGCCTGAAGAACGCCGACCGCGTCGAACTGAAGCGTATCCTGCGTGAACTCGCCGACGAAGGCACCATCGCCAAGCGCGGCAAGAAAATCCACGAGCCCGCGGCCCTGCCCCCGACCGTGATGGCCGACATCACCGGCCGCGATACCGACGGTGAATTGCTTGCCGTCCCTACCGAATGGGATGAGGAGGAAAGCGGCGCCGCGCCGAAAATCCGTATCCATGTCCCGCGCCGCCCGCAGCCGGGCACCGCGGCCGGTGTCGGCGACCGCGCGCTGCTGCGCGTCGAGAAAACCGACGAAAGCGAAGGCACGCTCTATCGTGGCCGCGTCATCAAGGTCGTCGATCACGCCCGCACCCGCCTGCTTGGCATTTTCCGCCAAGCCCCCGGCGGCGGCGGAAGGCTCGTTCCCGTCGACAAGAAGCAGGCCGGCCGCGAATTGAACATCGCGCCATCGGATACCGGCGGCGCCGAGGATGGCGATCTCGTCAGCGTCGATCTGGTGCGTACGCGCGGCTACGGCCTGGCGTCGGGCAAGGTGAAGGAGCGGCTGGGATCGCTTGCGACCGAGAAGGCGGTCAGCCTGATCGCGATCCACGCCCACGAAATTCCGCAGGCATTCTCGCCGTCTGCGTTGCGCGAAGCCGAAGAGGCAAGACCCGCCACGCTGAAAGGCCGCGAGGACTGGCGCGAATTGCCGCTGGTCACCATCGATCCGCCCGACGCCAAGGATCATGACGACGCGGTGCATGCCGCGCCCGATCCCGATCCGAACAACAAGGGCGGCTACATCGTCAATGTTGCGATTGCCGACGTCGCCTTCTATGTGCGGCCGGGCTCGGCGCTCGATCGCGACGCGCTGACGCGCGGCAATTCGGTGTATTTCCCCGATCGCGTGGTGCCGATGCTGCCCGAGCGCATCTCCAACGATCTCTGCTCGCTGGTACCGGGCGAGCCGCGCGGCGCGCTCGCCGTGCGCATGGTGATCGGCAGCGACGGCCGCAAACGTTCGCACAGCTTCCATCGCGTGCTGATGCGCTCGGCTGCGAAACTGAACTACGCGCAGGCGCAGGCTGCCATTGACGGACGGCCCGACGACACCACCGGTCCCCTGCTCGAGCCGATCCTGAAACCGCTCTATGCGGCCTACACGCTTGTAAAGCTCGCGCGCGACGAACGCGATCCGCTCGATCTGGACTTGCCCGAGCGAAAAATCCTGCTCAAGCCGGACGGCACCGTCGATCGCGTCATCGTGCCCGAGCGTCTCGACGCGCACCGGCTGATCGAGGAATTCATGATTTTGGCCAACGTCGCCGCGGCCGAAATGCTTGAAAAGAAGGCGCTGCCGCTTATCTATCGGGTGCACGATGAACCCTCGCAGGAGAAGGTTCATAACCTCCAGGAATTCTTGAAGACGCTCGACCTGCCGTTCGCGAAAACGGGAGCATTGCGCCCAGCACTGTTCAATCGCGTGCTGACGCAGGTCAGGGGTCACGATTCGGAACCGCTGGTGAATGAAGTGGTGTTGCGCTCGCAAGCCCAGGCGGAATATTCGGCGGAGAATTACGGCCATTTCGGCCTAAACCTCCGGCGATATGCGCATTTCACCTCACCTATCAGGCGATACGCAGACCTGATCGTCCACCGCGCATTGATCCGTGCGCTTGGTCTTGGCGAAGGCGCACTGCCCGAAACCGAAACGCTGGAATCGCTGAGCGAAGTCGCCGCGCAGATTTCCGTGACAGAACGTCGCGCCATGAAGGCGGAGCGCGAGACATCCGACCGGCTGATCGCGCATTTCCTCGCCGATCGCATCGGCGCCACGTTTCAAGGCCGCATCTCCGGCGTCACCCGCGCCGGTCTGTTCGTCAAACTCAGTGATACCGGCGCCGACGGGCTCATTCCGATCCGCACGCTCGGCACGGAATATTTCAATTACGACGAGACGCGCCACGCGCTGGTCGGTTCACGCAGCGGTGCCATGCACCGGCTGGGTGACGTTGTCGATGTGCGTCTGGTAGAAGCAGCGCCAGTGGCCGGCGCGCTGCGGTTCGAATTGTTGTCGGAAGGCCAGGTCATTCCGCGCGGCAGAAAACGCGATGGCAGACCGGACAGTTCGAGAGCGCAAGTCAAACACTCAAGGGCCCATCCGGGCCGCAGCCCGCGCGACAAGATACGCAAGCCGGGAAAAGGCAAATCTGGAAAAGGCAAGCCTGGAAAAGGCAAGTCTGGAAAAAGGTAAGTCTGGAAAAAGGTAAGTCCGGCAAATCGAAGAGAGGCAAGTCATGGAAACGGTGAACCCCGCGACGACAGTCTGGACCCAGGATTCCGCGAAGACCGAAAAGCGCGACCTCTGGACCGCGATGAAGCGCGGCTTCCGCTCCCGTTGTCCTCGCTGCGGCGAAGGCAAGCTGTTTCGCGCCTTCCTGAAAGTCGACAACCATTGCTCGGTCTGCGGCCTCGATTACACGCCGCACCGCGCCGATGATTTGCCGGCCTATCTCGTGATCGTCATTGTCGGCCACATCATCGTGCCGCTGATCCTGTGGATCGAAACCGATTATGCCCCGGCGGTCTGGCTGCAACTCGTGATCTATCTGCCTGTTACGCTGATTGCATCGCTATTGTTGCTGCAACCGGTAAAGGGCGCCGTGGTCGGCACGCAATGGGCGTTGCGCATGCATGGCTTTGACGAAAATGCCCCTAGCGACATTCCTCCCGTCTAGCTAAACCGGAAAAAGAAAAAACCAGTGGAGATGGAATGACCGAAGCCGCGACCGCCGCAAAGGAAGAAAAAGAGGCCGATCATCACCCTTATTTTCGGCCCAAGGATGCGGCGACGCTGATCCTGATCGATCGCTCCGGCGACAAGCCGAAAGTGCTGGTCGGCAAGCGCCACGACAACGTGGTGTTCATGCCCGGAAAATATGTTTTCCCCGGCGGGCGCGTCGACAAATCCGACAACCGCATTCCCGTCGCCGCTCCCATCAGCAGGGAACTCGAGGCCAACCTGCTCAAGGGCAGCCCGAAGATCGTATCCTCGCGCGCACGCGCGCTTGCGGTCGCCGCCATTCGTGAAGCATGCGAGGAAACCGGTCTCTGCCTCGGCCGCAAGGTCGAGAAGCCGGTCAACCTCGACGGCGCCTGGAAGCCGTTCTCGGAAGCGAACCTGTTGCCCGATCCGTCCAGCCTGTTCCTGATCGCACGCGCGATTACCCCGCCCGGCCGCGTCCGCCGTTTCGACACGCGCTTCTTCACCGCCGACGCCTCCGCCATCGCCCACCGCGTCGAAGGCGTGATCCACGCCGATGCCGAACTGGTGGAACTGGTCTGGGTCGAGATCGGCTCAAAACCGCTCGCCGACGCGCACGCCATGACCAAGAATGTGCTCGCCGAACTCGACCGCCGCCTCGCCACCGGTCCCTTGAAGCACGACGCGCCGGTGCCGTTCTTTCATTTCTACGGCGGCAAGATGCAAAAGGACGTGCTGGGGGCGTAGCCGAACGCGACGCCCATGACACCCTGCACGAGCGGGCTCATGATCGGAAGCCGTTACGAAAGCTGTTTCGTAACCGGCCACGCCCGATCAGGTGTTTGCAGACCGGCCGTCTGGTAACCGCGCCGAAGATAAAACGCCTTGGCGTTTGAACTCGCTTCAGCACAGACGGCGGCGATGCCGACGTTCCTGCATCAGCGCTTCGAGCCGATCGAGCAGCGCGCTTCCGATCCCCATGGCAGGCAAATTCGGGGGCGACATAGAGTGCCTCCAGGCAATCGCCGCGAATAGCACCCCATCCAACGACCACGTCATCCAACTCGACGACCCACACTTCCCATTCATGAAGCCTTCGCTTCATACCAATGGCAGTCAGGCTTGCGGCCCATAGTTCGGCTTCCGGCACCGGCATTCCACCGCGCGGCGCCAATGCAATGATCAGACTCGCGCCGCACTTCAAAAAGCCGCTTGGCATCGCCGAGGTCCGCCAGGCGATGGATGGTTTCCCTGTTCATCTACGATCCGAATTCGAATCCCGGGCCGACGCCGCGCAATTATCCTATCCGCCCCGTTCAAATTGCAAAATTCTTCTCACCGGTCCTGATGGCTTTGTGCTCGGGAACCCCTATCTCTTCCGCAACGACAGCATGACGGAATGGGGCAATGGCACAACGGCAACTCAAGCTCGGCGCTTTCATGCGGCCGGTTTCCATCCACACCGGCGCGTGGCGCTATCCCGGGGCCTGGCCCGACGCCAATTTCAATTTTCCGCATATCAGGAAGCTGATCCAGAAACTGGAGGCCGGCAAATTCGACGCCTTCTTCATGGCCGACCATCTGGCCGTGCTGAACATGCCGGTCAATGCGCTCAAGCGCAGCCACACCGTCACCTCGTTCGAGCCGTTCACGCTGCTGTCGGCGCTGGCCGGCGCTACCGAACATATCGGGCTGATCGCGACCGGCTCGACCACATTTGACGAGCCCTATCACGTCGCCCGCCGTTTCGCCTCGCTCGACCACATCAGCGGCGGACGCGCGGGGTGGAATATCGTCACCACCTCGAATCCCGACGCCGCGCTGAATTTCGGGCTCGACGACCACATGGAGCACGCCGAGCGCTACAAGCGTGCGCGAGAATTCTATGACGTGGTCACCGGCCTCTGGGATTCCTTCGCCGACGACGCCTTTGTGCGCGATGTCGAGCAAGGGCTGTATTTCGATCCCGCCAAAATGCACGTACTCAACCACAAGGGAAAGTACCTGTCCGTGCGCGGCCCGCTCAACATCGCCCGCCCCGTTCAGGGCTGGCCCTTGATCGTACAGGCCGGTGCATCTGAAGACGGCAGGCAACTGGCGGCGGAAACCGCGGAAGCCGTATTCACCGGAGGCGGCAGCCTCGCCGACGGGCAAAAGCTCTATGCCGACATCAAGGGCCGCATGGAGAAGGTCGGCCGCGATCCCGAGCATCTGAAGATCCTGCCCGGCGCTTTCGTCGTAGTCGGCGACAGCATCGAAGAGGCCAAAGAAAAGCGCGCCAAACTCGACAGCATGGTGCATTACGACAGCGCCATCGCCTCGCTTTCGGTCCAGCTTGGCACCGACGCCTCCGGCTTCGATCCCGACGGGCAATTGCCGCCGATCCCGGAAACCAACGCCTCCAAGAGCGGCCGCCAACGGCTGGTCGATGTCGCCGCCCGCGACAAGCTGACCGTGCGCCAGCTCGCGCAGCGCGTCGGCGGCTATGGCGGGCTCTCCTTTGTCGGCACCTCCAAAGCGATCGCGGACCAGATGGAGGAATGGCTGACCAGCCGCGGCAGCGACGGCTTCAACATCATGTTCCCGTTCGTGCCCGCGGGCCTCGACGATTTCGTCGACAAGGTGGTGCCGGAACTGCAGAAGCGCGGGATTTTCCGCAAGGAGTATGAAGGGAAGACGTTGCGGGAGAATTTAGGGCTGCCGCGGCCGAAAAACCGCTTCTTCGAGGGTTAATCCGCTCGAATTAGGCCGGTTTTTGCCTCCCAAACCTTGACTTTGGGCGATCAGAAGCTAGGTTGCGCGGCAAATGCAGGCCGATTTGGCCGGCGCCCGATACCCACATATTTGAGGTTCTGAACATGGCCAAAGCGGTCACCATCAAGGTCAAGCTCGTTTCCTCGGCGGATACCGGCTTCTACTACGTCGCCAAGAAGAATTCGCGCACCATGACCGACAAGCTGGTCAAGAAGAAGTACGACCCGGTCGCGCGCAAGCACGTCGAGTTCAAGGAATCGAAGATCAAGTAATTTTGCGAGCAACCTGCTGGCGGAGTTCGACGGGGCCCTTCGGCCCCGTTTTGATTCTCACCGGTTTTGATTCTCACTCGATTTGATTTTCAGGCGGTTGATGCCGTCTGCAATTGCGGCGGCTGCGACGGCCGGATCAGCGCGAACGCGACCTGGATGATGCCGCCGGCCAGGCCCAGCGCGACGCCGATCCGCCAGGCCATGGTGTAGGAGCCGAGCGCGTCATAGAGCACCCCGCCGCCGAACGCACCGAGGAAGCTGCCGAGCTGATGGCTCATGAAGGCGAGGCCCTGGATCATCGCCTGCCATTTCAGGCCGAACATTTCGGCCACCGCACCCGCGACCAGCGGTCCGACGCCCATCCACAGGAAACCCATGATCGCGCCGAACAGCAGCGTGGTCGCCGGCGTCGGCGGCAACGTGAAGTACCATGCAAGCGCGATGGAGCGGAAAATGTAGATGCCGCCGAGCAGCGCCAGCTTGTTCGCAGCGCTGGCCGGCCCAGCCGAAGAATATGCTGCCGAGCACGTTGAAGCCGCCGATCATGCCGAGCGTCTGCGCGCTCAGCATCGGGTCCATGCCGCAGATCGCGAGATAGGACGGCAGATGCGTGGTCAGGAAGACGAGCTGCATGCCGCAGACGAAATAGGCGCAGGTCATCACCACGAACGAGGCGTTGCCGAACGCCACCTTTATCGCGACGCCGGCCGAGGTATTGCCGATGTCATCGGACGATGGTTTTGGCAGCGGGATCTTGTCGACGCGGCCGGCAAACCAGGCCGCGGGAATCATCGCCAGCGCCAGCACCACAAAGCCGGCCACGCCCATTCGCCAGCCATAGCCCTCATTGAGAAGTTGTCCGAGCGGAGCCGACAGCAGCGCGCCGAGCGATCCCGCCCCTGAAACCAGCCCCATCACCGTGCTGCGCACGGTCGCAGGCACCGCCCGCGCTGCAACCGACATGGCAATCGCCGCCGCCGTGCAGGCCAGCGACATGCCGATCAAGAAACCGCCGCCGATCATGATGCTGAGAAATCCCTGCGCGCTCGCCATCAGCGACAGGCCTGCGATGTAGAACACCGACCCGATCACCATGATCGAACGAAAGCCGTAACGCACCGTCAGCGCGCCGGCGAGCGGCTGCAGGAAACCCCAGGCGAGGTTTTGCACGGCAATCGCGAGCGTGAAGTCGGAAACCGATATGCCGATGCCATGCGTCAACGGCTGCATGAAGATGCCGAGCGACTGCCGCAGCCCCATGCTCAGCGTCAGCATGATGGATGCGCCGATCAAAATGGGAAGCGTCGGGCGCAGGATTTGCAACAGGGGCATTGTTCTTGTTCTCCCGATCGGCCGCGATGCGAAAGCCGCGTCCTGCAATTGACGTCTGAACATAGGTACACAGACCTGTGTAACTAGGCTATAAGGGGCTGCTCGCTGTCAAGGCAAAAGGATATTGCGTATTCGCATGGCCACCCTGCCCGCCAAACCTTCCATGAAGGACCGGATTCTCGAAACCGCGGATAGGCTGTTCTATCTGCAGGGAATTCGCGCGGTCGGCGTCGATACGATCGCGGCCGAAATCGGCATCAGCAAGCGCACGCTCTACAACCACTTCCCGTCGAAAGACGCGCTGATATCGGCTTATCTGGAGCGCCGCTTCGTGCAGCCGCGTCCATCGGACAAATCGCCGGTCGAACAAATTCTCGGTCATCTTCGATTCGCTGGAGCGGCGTTTTGCCAGCAAGGACTTTCGCGGCTGCCCCTTCGTCAATGCGGTCGCCGAACTCGGCAGCGAAGATCGGTCGGTGCGCAAGATCGCGGTCGAATTCAAGGAAAGCCGCCGCCTCTGGTTTCGCGATCACCTGGTGCAGCTCGGCGTCACCGACGCGGACGGCCTTGCGACACAGCTCGCATTGCTCGTCGACGGCTCGATCGCGCAGGATCTCGTCCGCAACGACCCCGCGATGGCGCGGGCCGCAAAGGAAGCCGCCAAGGTGTTGCTGGCCAATGCCGGAATTGCCAGTCGGCGGGAGCAGTCCGCGCACAGACACCGCGCCCGGCGCGAAACAAGCGAGCCGGCTGAAATCCAGAAGCCTCCGAGATCGTCCCTGCGTACTTGCGGGATTGACGGCGGCACGAAGCCGGGTCGCGACAAAGACGACGGCAATCGGGGAAGCGATAATGGAAGACATGAAAGTAACCGCCAATGGTTACGACTTTGGGCCGGCGCACGCCGCCATGCAGCGCTATGTGGACGGCAACATCCTGTCCGGGGTTTCGTCCGCGGTCCTCGTCGGCCGGGATTTGGTCGACGTGAACTACGCCGGCTGGGCCGACAAGGAAGCGCAGATTGCCTTGCGGGCCGATCACATCTTTCGGGTCTTCTCCAACACCAAACTGGTGACCTCCTGCGCGGCGCTGCTGCTGTTCGAAGAGGGGCGATTTCAGGCTGGACGATCCGATCGAGAAGTTCATTCCGCAGCTTGGAAATCGGAAAGTGTTGCGCCCCGGCGCGGCCTCGCTCGACGAGACCGAGCCTGCCAAAAGCTCGATCACCATCCGTCACCTGCTCAGCCATAGTTCCGGGCTGAGCTACGGCTTTTTCGATCCCGGCACGGCGATCTTCAAGGCCCTCAACGAGCGTGGCGTGCACAATCCCATGACGACCCTGGCACAGATGGTGGACGTGCTGGCCGGGCTGCCGCTGATCTATCAACCGGGAACGTCGTGGGAATATTCGCTTGCCATCGACGTGGTGGCGCGGCTGGTCGAAGTCATCAGCGGCCAGACCTTCGACAAATTCATTCAGGCGCGCATTCTCGATCCGCTCGGGATGGTGGACACCGGCTTCGTCGTGCCGGAGAACAATCAGAACCGGCTCGTCGCGTATTACGCCGGCGCGGACCTGATGCAGCCCATGAAGCCCGGCCTCACCCGAACCGACAACGCGCCCTTTCCCGGCGCTTATCTGCGTCCCATCGCACGGCTCAATGGCGGCGGCGGCCTGGTTTCAACGCTGCCGGATATGGTCGCGTTAATCCGAAGCCTGTTGCCGGGCGGGCCGACCCTGCTCAAGCCGGAGACGATTGCGTTGATGATGACCAACCAATTGCCTGACGGACAGTGGATCCGCTTTGCCTTGATGGGAGAACAGCCCGGCAAAGCGCACACGCTGGCGGGCGGATTGATCCTGAAGCCTTCGGCGTTCGATCACCCCGACGCTTCAGGCGAACTCTATTGGGGCGGCGTTGCGGGCACGCAATGGTGGATCTCGCCGAAGAAGAACATGGCCGGCGTGATGATGGCGCAGCGGCAAATGTCGTTCGTTCATCCGTTCTCGTTCGAGTTCAAGCGGCTGGCGTATGAGGCTGTAAAGCCAGCGCGGTGAGACAGGGACGACAGTTTCGATTGACCTCGCAAGTCAGGTCACAGCGACGACGCATCAAGCTGCCGCCGATACCACCCTGTTCCGTCCGTCATGCTTGGCGCGATAGAGCGCGGTGTCGGCGCGCTTGAGGACATCGGCGACGGCCTCGCCCTTCCGCTCCAGTGTCGAGAGCCCGATCGAAACCGTAACCTCGATGCGCTTGGCGCCCTTGTTGACGGCGAAGGTTTCGCCCACGATCGAGCGGCGCAGGCGCTCGGCTACCATTCCGGCGACGTGCAGATCGGTTTCCGGCATGACGATGACGAATTCCTCGCCGCCATAGCGGCAGGCGAGATCGATGCCGCGGATCGATTTGCGCATCCGCACCGCGAACTCGCGCAGCACGTCGTCGCCGGCGTCGTGACCGTAATTGTCGTTGATCGACTTGAAGAAATCGATGTCGAGGATCATCAGCGCCAACGGCTTGCCGCGGCTGGAAGCCTGCTCGGCCAGCGTCGCCAGATGGCTTTCCATATAGCGGCGGTTGTGCAAGCCCGTCAGCGCGTCGGTGATCGCCATTTCGATGGAGTTCTGCACGTTGTCGCGCAGATGATCGGTATAGCGCCGGCGGCGAATTTGCGTTCGCGCTCGCGCCAGCAGTTCGTTCTTGTCGACCGGGCGCAGCAAATAGTCGTTGACGCCGATCTCGAGCCCGCGGAGCAGCCGCGCATTGTTGTCGGCGTCGGAAATCGCGAGGATCGGCACCTGCCGCGTGCGTTCCAGCGAGCGCGCCTGGCTGCAGAGCCGCAGGCCGTCGTAGTTTTCCAGGCTGAGCGAGACGATCAGCAAATCGTAATTGCCTTCGGCGGCGTGGAACAGCGCTTCCGCCGGATTGGTTTCGACGTCGACGGTGTGCTCGGCGGAGAGGATCGGCGCCAGCCGCTCGTAGGACGACGGACGGTCGTCGACGAGAAGGATGCGCCCGCCCTCACCCTTGTCGGCGACCGCGCTGCGCTCCGGCGCTTCCATGCCCATTTCGAGCGAGGTGATGGCGCGCATGCGCAGCTCATCGGTCATCATCTTCAGCCGCGTCAGCGACCGCACGCGCGCGATCAGCACGACGTCGGAGACCGGCTTGGTCAGGAAATCATCGGCGCCGGCCTCGAGCCCGCGCACGCGGTCGGCCGGACTGTCGAGCGCCGTGATGATCACGACCGGAATGAAATGGGTGGCCGGATTGGATTTCAGCCGACGGCAGACTTCGAAGCCGTCTATGTCGGGCATCATCACGTCGAGCAGGATGATGTCGCATTCTGCGCGGGAGCAGATATCCAGCGCCTCGGCGCCGTTGGTCGCGGTCAGCACGTCGAAATATTCGGCCGACAGGCGGGCTTCCAGCAGCTTGACGTTGGCGGGAACGTCATCGACGACCAGGATACGCGCAGACATCGAAACTTACTCCTACCCGATAAAACGCCGTACTGTTTCAATAAACTTGCCGACTGAAATTGGTTTGGACAAATATGCCTCGCAGCCGCCTTCGCGGATGCGTTCTTCGTCGCCCTTCATCGCAAAGGCGGTGACTGCGACGACGGGAATTGCGCGCAACTCCGGATCGTCCTTGATCCAGCGCGTGACTTCGAGACCGGAGACCTGCGGAAGCTGGATATCCATCAGGATCAGATCGGGACGCAGCTTGCGGACAAGGTCGAGCGCCTCGAAACCATTGCTGGTGCCGGAGGTCTGATAGCCATGAGCTTCCAACAGGTCGCGAAAGAGCTTCATGTTGAGCTCGTTGTCCTCCACGATCAGGACGGTTTTGGCCATCCCGTCCCTCCCAATCCTTTGAGGAGACAGACCCGGATGCGATGCATCAGGCATCGCCGGGCGTGTCGAAATATGAATTCAAACTAGCGTCAGATTCGCTCTAACCCGTTAAACCCGAGATCCATCTTTATGCAGCGTGGTTTCCGCTTGCTTGAACAGTTTCGGCAGACTCGGGCATGATGGTTCCTGATTAGAGACCATAAGTTAACGGAAAGGCAAACCGGTCAGTTGAAAAAGCCTGTTCACAACCCCCGGGAAGTGGCTGAAATCGTTGCGGTTCAAGCGCTGTCCTTCATCGCCGCCGACCCCGAGCGGCTGGGCCTGTTCCTGGCCGAAAGCGGAATCGGGCCGGAGACGCTGCGGACGGCGGCCGCCGACCCGCAATTTCTGGCCTCGGTGCTCGATTTCGTCATGCGCGATGACGCGACCGTGAAGGCGTTTGCGACCGCCTCGGAACTCCACCCGACCAACATCGCCGCCGCCCGCCAGGTGCTGGGCGACCCGCATTGGGAGCGCGACGTGCCGTGAGCGCCTCCGCGCCGGCGTTTGACGGGCCGCGCTGCTTTTGCCGGGATTGCCTCGGCGACCTCGACGTCAAGGCGAAGCGATGCAGCGAATGCGGCTCTCCCCGCCTCGTCCGTCACCACGCTTTGCCTTCGCTAGCGCTCGCGCATATCGATTGCGACGCGTTCTACGCAACCGTGGAGAAGCGCGATAACCCTGACATCGCCGACAAGCCGGTCATCATCGGCGGCGGCAAGCGCGGCGTGGTTTCGGCCGCCTGCTATATCTCGCGGACCTATGGCGTGCGTTCGGCGATGCCGATGTTCAAGGCGCTCGCGCTCTGCCCCACCGCCATTGTGATCCCGCCCGACATCGCGAAATACGTCCGGGTCGGCCGCGAGGTGCGCCACGCCATGCAGACGCTGACGCCGCTGGTCGAGCCATTGTCGATCGACGAGGCGTTTCTGGATCTTTCCGGCACCCAACGCGTCCACGGCATGATCCCGGCCAAGGTGCTGGCGCGGTTTGCCCGCGATGTCGAACGCGATATCGGCATCACGGTTTCGGTCGGCCTGTCCTGCAACAAGTTTTTGGCCAAGATCGCCTCCGACCTCGACAAGCCCCGCGGCTTTGCAGCCCTCGACCAGGACGAGGCGCGCGCGATGCTGGCGGACAAGCCGGTCGGATTCATCTATGGCGTCGGGCCCGCTACCCAGGAACGGCTGATCCAACGCGGTTTTCGCACCATTGCCGATCTGCAGCGCGCCGATGAAGTCGAATTGATGAAGCAGTTTTCGACCGAGGGCCGCCGGCTGTGGCGGCTGGCGCGCGGCATCGACGATCGCCAGGTCGTCCCCGATCGCGGCGCCAAGACCATCTCCAGCGAGACCACGTTCGAGAAGGACATCCGCGATTTCGTCACGCTGGAAAAACTGCTGTGGCGGCTATCGGAGAAAGTGTCGTCCCGGCTGAAGAACGGCAATCTCGCCGGCCACACCATCACGCTTAAACTCAAGACTGCCGATTTCCGGCAGCGCACCCGCTCGCAATCGATTCCAGCGCCGACGCAGCTCGCCACCAAGATTTTTGCGGTGTCCCGCGAAATGCTGGCCAAGGAAATCGACGGCACGGCGTTTCGCCTGATGGGCACCGGCGTCAGCGCGCTGCGCGAGGGCTCGCAGGCCGACGACACCGATATGCTGGACCGCCGCTCCGCCCACGCCGAACGCGCGATGGACGATTTGAGGAAGAAGTTCGGCAATGCCGCCGTCATCAGGGGCATCGCGTACAAGGGCCCGGCGAAGGAAGAGGATGAGGAGGAGGAGTAGACCGCGCCCACCCCTCCTGCAGCTACGCGCAGAGACGTCAATCGACGACGGCCACTGCCTCAATCTCGATCAGCCATTCAGGGGCCGCAAGCGCCGTTACACCGACGAGCGTGCTCGCCGGCGGCTCCATGCCTTCAAAGAACGCCGAACGCGCCTTGCCGATGATGGGACGGAGCTCCGGCTTATAGCCGACGACGAAGGTGGTGATCTTCACGATATTCGCATAACTCGCACCGGCGGCTTTCAGAGCCAGGCCAATATTGTGCATCACTTGCGTCGTCTGCGCGGCTAGATCACCCTCGCCGACCACCCGTCCCTCCTCGTCGACGGACACCTGTCCCGCGATATAGATCGTGCGCGCGCCCGAAGCGACGACGACGTGGGAGTAAGCTGGATTGTGGTGAAGTCCGCTTGGCCGAAGATGTTCGAGCTTGCTCATGTCTGCTCTCCCCGAGGTGCACGATTGGGCCGAAGCGTATCCGGGTCCGACGCGCTCGACCAGACTGGTCCTCGCAGGATGCTCGGCGCGTCCTGGGGCCCGACTTGTAACCGCAACATGCTCCGAGAGATGGCCGGGAGGATGAGCCCCCTCACTTACACGGCTTCGAATCCTTGACGTCGAACTTGCCCATCGCGCCTGAAATCACAAAATCATTGTAATCCAGCACCAGCGCGCGGGAGACACCGTTTTCGAACAGCTCGAACGACATCGCATAGACCGGCGTCTGCTCGCCGTCCTTGGCCTTGGCGTCGCGGTCGTAATAGCTCACCGTGACCGGCCAGCGCGTCAGCGATTTCATCTGGTCGTTGGCAGTCGAGGGGTCGGGCGAAGCAATGGTCTTGGTGCCGGGGATCGGTTGCCCGATCACCGACAGCGTGTTGTAGACCT
This sequence comes from uncultured Alphaproteobacteria bacterium, assembly GCA_963847015.1. GTDB lineage: Bacteria > Pseudomonadota > Alphaproteobacteria > Rhizobiales > Xanthobacteraceae > Bradyrhizobium. Next base: position 110,713 of record CAWJYI010000026.1, read on the forward strand.
TTTCGCCATTGTCGGATCCGTCATAGACGGTGAGCTCCAGCACCGATTTGCCCTCACGCGCGGCCGCGATGATGCGCTGGATCTGCTCGGTCGGGAACACGGTGCTGCCGTCGAGGTTGAACGTCTTCGACACCGGCTGCTTCAGCTTGACGGTGATGTGGTCGCCGACCCGCTCGGCGGCGCCGTCGACCGGCGTGGAGTCGGCATCGTTCATCCGCGCATCGATCTTGAAGCGGTAGCTCTTGCCTGAGCCGTCCTCCCAGGAAGACGAGCGCAAATCGCTCAGCGTGAGTTTGCCCTCGCCGCTGTCCAGTTCGGACACCTGGCGGAATTCGCTGGTGTAGCCCTCACAGGCGCTGCCGGAGAAATTGTAGAGGATACGTCCGCGCGCGCCGCTGATGGCGTTGGAGCCGCGCGACTTGACCAGGCTGAGTTCGTAGAGCGCCTGATGGGAAAGGAACGGCCCGCTTGCAGCGGCTGCCGCCGGTCCGCTCGCAAAGCCTGATCCGAAAGCGGTAGCGGCGACAGAGAATACCAAGGCACGGAATACCAAGGCACGGAACGGAATCGAGCCAGCCATGCGATTGTCTTTTCCTCGTTGGAGATTTGCTACATTAGTGAGCGTCCTATTGCGTCGCAACTAGGGCGGCTTCACGAAAGCGAGGGAATTTGGGGCCGGAATGACCTGTTTTTCAGCAGCATTCCCCAAGATTTGCATAGATGGCCTGCCCCGCGAACGATCCGCCCTCGCTTGCAACTGCGGGCGCGATGCGCGAAACAATGCGCTCCTGATCAAGATTCAGGCGTTAGGCAAATCAAACGGGGACGAAACATGGCGGGTACGGTCGAGCAGAAACTGGCAGCACAAGGCGTGGTCTTGCCCGAGCCCCGCACCGCCATGGCGAACTACGTCGGCTTCGTACGCACCGGAAACCTGTTGTTCGTTTCGGGACAGGTGTGCGCCAATGCCGAAGGCAAGCTGATCGCCAAGGGCAAGCTCGGCGCCGGCGTCACCACCGAACAAGGCTACGCCGCCGCGCAGGGCTGCGCCGTCAATCTGCTGACGCAGGTCAAGGCCGCGCTCGGCGACCTCGATAAAGTGGTGCGCGTGGTGCGGCTCGGCGGCTTCGTGAATTCCGCGCCCGACTTCCTCGACGGACCCAAGGTGCTGAACGGCGCGTCCGACCTGATGGTTGCGGCCTTCGGCGACAAGGGCCGCCACGCCCGCACCACCGTCGGTGTCGCCTCGCTTCCCGCCGATGCCGCGGTCGAGGTCGAAGGAATCTTCGAAGTATCCTGAGCGGAGCAATCGCAATGCGTGCTCCGGATTGGTTGACGGCGCGGCCGGTCGCCCATCGCGGCCTGCATGATGCCGCGCGCGGCATCATCGAGAACATGCCGGCGGCGGCCCAGGCGGCGGTCGACGGCAATTTCTCCATCGAATGCGACATCCAGCTGACGTCAGATGGCGAGGCGATGGTGCATCATGACGATGTGCTCGGCCGCCTCACCGAGGGATCAGGCGCGCTACGCGGCAAGACCGCCGCCGAACTGAAGGCTGTCAAGTTCCACAACACGCCGGAGCGGATGATGACGCTCGGCGATCTCTGCGCGCTCGTCGCCGGCCGCGTGCCGCTGGTGATCGAGGTGAAAAGCCATTTCGACGGCGACCGCAAGCTGGTAAAGCGGATGGCGGAGGTTCTCGCCTCCTATTCCGGCCCGGCGGTCGGCATGTCGTTCGACCCGGACCAGGTGCTGGCGCTGCGCGAAATAATGCCAAAACTCGCCCGCGGTATCGTTGCCGAGCGCGAATATACGGCTACCGACTGGCCGGAAGCCTCACCCGAACAACGGCGGGACATGACGCATCTGCGCCACGCCTTCCGCACCCGACCGCATTTTGTCAACTATCGGCTGAATGACCTGCCGGCAGCCGCGCCCTGGATCGCCCGCAACATTTTCGGCCTGCCGCTGCTGGGCTGGACCGTGCGCACGCCGGAGCAGCGCGAACGGGCCGCGCGCTACACCGACCAGATGGTCTTTGAAAGTTTCCTGCCGGGAACCTGACCCGCGCAAGGCCACCTTGAACTCGTCGCTGCGATGCACGATCTTTCACGGGTGTTGCTCGCCACGCGCGATCGCGGATCGCAAATTGGGACCTGTCCAGACCTTCGATGGCGTCATCCGAAATCACCCTCGAAGCCGTCCCCTCCGTCAGCGACATCCCCGCTGCGGAATGGGACGCCTGCGCCAATCCCAAAGCTGATCCGAACAGCCTCGATAATCTCGACACGCTGGCTTCAGGCGCCTCGGCAGGCGGCTCCTGCGCCAATTCAGGATTGGCCTATAACCCCTTTGTTTCTCATGCATTTTTTGCAGCCGCGGAAGCTTCCGGATCGGCCTGCGCCCGCACCGGCTGGGGACCGCGGCATCTCCTGGCAAGGCTTGATGGTTCGATCGCCGGCATCGTGCCCTGCTATCTCAAGTCGCATTCCCAGGGCGAATACGTCTTCGATCGCGGCTGGGCGGACGCCTATGAGCGCGCGGGCGGACGTTATTATCCGAAGCTGCAGGCCTCGGTGCCGTTTACGCCGGCCACCGGGCCACGGCTGTTGATCCGAGGCGACGTCGATCGCGAGCGGATCGGGTCGGCGCTGGCGAGCGGGCTGATGGCGCTGTGCAACGCGACCAACGCTTCCTCCGTGCACGTGACGTTTGCGCGCGAAGCCGAAGCAAAATTTCTCGGCGAGCACGGATACCTGCAGCGCAACGACCAGCAGTTTCACTGGCACAATGACGGCTACAAAAGCTTCGAGGATTTCCTCACCTCGCTCAATTCGCGCCACCGCAAGGCGATCAAGCGCGAACGGCGCGAGGCCATAGCCGCCGACATCACGATTCACCAATTGACCGGCAGCGACATCACCGAGGATGCCTGGGACGCGTTCTTTGCGTTCTACATGGAGACCGGCTCACGCAAATGGGGCCGGCCCTATCTCACCCGAAAGTTCTTCTCGCTGATCGGCGAGAGCATGAGCAAGGACGTGCTGCTGGTGATGGCCAGGCGCAACGGCCGCTGGATCGCCGGCGCGATCAATTTCATCGGATCGGATACGCTGTTCGGCCGCAACTGGGGCGCCGTCGAGCATCACCCGTTCCTGCATTTCGAGGTCTGCTATTATCAGGCCATCGATTTTGCGATCCAGCGCGGCCTGAAGGTCGTCGAAGCCGGCGCGCAAGGCGAGCACAAGCTGGCGCGCGGATATTTGCCGCAAACGACTTATTCGGCGCACTACATCGCCGATCCCGATCTGCGCCGGGCGATCTCGGACTATCTGAAGCGCGAACGCGCTTATGTGGCCGAAGTCGGCCGCGAACTGACCGGGGCCGGACCGTTCCGCAAGAGCGGCGACGAGGCCTGAGGTTTCTGCTACGACGAAGAAATCAGGACGTGACGTGAGGAGCCGCCGCTATGCCCGCCTATGACCCCAACAACCCCTTTGCAAAGATCCTGCGCGGCGAGTTTCCCTGTCACAAGGTCTATGAGGACGACCACGTGCTGGCATTTCTCGACATCATGCCGCGCTCGCCGGGCCATACGCTGGTGATCCCGAAAGCCCCTGCCCGCAACATCCTCGATATCACGCCCGATGATTACGCCCATGTCGCGCGCGGCGCCCACAAGATCGCCGCCGCCGCCATGAAAGCCTTCAAGGCCGACGGCATCACCGTGCAGCAATTCAACGAACCCGCCGGCGGGCAAGTCGTATTCCATCTGCACGTGCATGTGATGCCGCGCCACGACGGCGTCGCCCTGCTGCCGCCGGCGAGCCGCAAGGAAGACGTCAAGGTGCTGGAAGACAACGCCACCAAGCTGATAGCGGCGTTGAGGGGCGCGTAACGCATGGCAACTTCCTGAAAAATGGCTATTTCCTGAAAAACCCGATGACGAGCAGAAGAACCACCGCTCCGATCACCGCGTTGATGATGGCTGCAACGATACCGCCCCCGATATGCAACCCGATCAACGGCAACAGCCAACCGGCGAGCATCGCACCGACGATGCCAACCACGATGTTGCCGATCAGCCCGAAACCGTAGCCTTTTGTGATTTTGCCTGCGAGCCAGCCGGCGACGGCACCAATCAGCAGGACGACCAGCCACACAACGAGATATTCGATCATAACTCTTGCCCTCTCGGATGCCGACATTCCCTAGATAGCTATCGAGTCACTCGCCAATCTGACCGATCCGCGCGGCAGGGGCAAGCGCGCAACCGGCCGACGCGTGTCGACGTCTCCTATCGGTCCCATACCGCTCAAACCCGCCGGACCATCGCCGGCGTCAGGTCCTTCAGCGTCGGGGCGCCGAGCTGCTGCATGGCGGTGCGAGTCTCGTTGCGCAGAATGCCGAGCACGCGCTCGACACCGGGCTGTCCGAAGGCGCCGAGCCCCCACAAATAGGGCCGGCCAATACACACCGCCCGCGCGCCGATCGCCAGCGCCTTGACGATATCGCTGCCGCGGCGGAATCCGCTGTCGACGAGGATCGGGATACGGCCGCCGACGGCTTCGACGATTTCGGGCAGCACGGTGATGGTGGCGCCGACGCCGTCTTCAACCCGTCCGCCATGGTTCGAGACGACGATCGCATCGATACCGGCTCCCGCAGCGAGCTTCGCATCTTCGGCGGTCAGAATGCCCTTCAGCACAAGCTTGACCTTGACCGTATCGCGCAAGCGCCTGATCGCGTCCCAGGTCAGATTGGTGACGACCGTGCTGCTGACACCGCCGAGTTCGATGCGGGAAAAATTCGGCTTGCGGGACAGATAGTCGCTCCCGCCATGGCAGCTTCCACATTGGCGCGTATCGGTGCGGCGCAGCCGGGTGAAGGTCTCCCATTTCGCCGGCGATCTCACATCGAGCGTCACCGCAATCGCGGGAGCGCCCGCAGTTTCCGCCCGCTTCACCAGCGCTTCGCCGATATCCGGGTTTTGCGTCGTGTAGAGCTGAAACCAGACCGGCGCGCCGCGCGCGGTCATCGCATCCTCGATGGAGGTCGTCGCGACGGTTGAAAGAATTTGCAGGTGGTTGCCGGCCCTGGCGGCCTTGGCAACGGCAATTTCGGCGTCCGGGTGAAAGGCGCGATTACTGCCCGTCGGCGCGATCACGATCGGGCTGTCGAACTTCTGCGCCGAAAATCTCGACGCTCATGTCGATCTTGCTGACGTCGACCAGCCGCCGCGGCCGCAGTTCGAATTTCTGAAAACCCTCACGATTGGCACGCAAGGTCATTTCGTCGTCCACGCCGGTCGCCATGTAGCCGAAATGCGCCGGCGGCACGTTCACTTTCATGACCGGCTCGAACTCGAAGACGTCAAGGGCTTGCGTCGGATCGGCAATCAGCTTGCCGGGGTCGTGCGGCGCCCAATCCATCGGATCCGGCCACCGCAATCCCTCCGCCAACGCGCTCTGCGTCAACAGCGGGCTGGCAGCGAGAAACTTCAGCAGATTGCGACGATCGGCGGCGAATGACATCGTCAACCCCCTTCAGTCATCGTAGTCCGGACAGCGAAGTGTCACTCCGTCTCGAAATCACCGGGCTGCGGCGGGGCCAGTGGCGTGAATTCGCAGCGGTCGGGTTTGAGATCGAGCAGCGGCGTCTCGTCGAGACAGTCGAGGCCGCGCACCAGCACGACGTTGCCTTCGACGCCGACCAGCTTGACGATCGAGGTGCCGATCGGATTGGGGCGCACGGGCGAGCGCAGCGAAAACGTGCCGCGGGTGTTTTTGTTGTTCTTCGGGCTCTGCAGCACCAGGTCGCGGCGCGATTGATGCAGCCAGTAGATCACTTCGAGATTCGAATAGAAGTCGACGCCCTTGATCGCGGGCACCCAGGGTTCGAATATCTCGAGCCGGCAAACCGGGCCGTCGTGGCGTCCCTGCCGCGGCGTCATCAGGCGCGAGGTCCAGGGCGTGCGAATGCGACCGATGAAGACGAGGCCCGCGTCGCGCGGGTTTGGCATATCGACGGCCAGTTCGCCGTCACGGATTTCACTTTCGCGAACCATTTCCTAATCCAGTGAGATGTTGAGTGCCTTGATCACGCCGGCCCAGCGCGCCCGATCGGTGGCAACGAATTTATCGATCTCGGCCTGGCTCTTCGGACGAAGCGGCGGAAAGCCCACCTTCTCCAGCGAAGCGCGAAACGCGTCGTCGCTCAGGGCGCGGTCGAGACTGGCCGTTAGTTTTTGCGCGACGTCATCTGGCAGTTTTGACGGCGCGGACACGCCATACCACACGCTGACGGCATAATCCGGGTAGCCGCTCTCGGCCATGGTCGGAACATCCGGCAGATCGGGAATCCGTTGCGACGAACTCACCGCTAAGGGCCGCAGCAATCCGGATTTGACCGGCGGCAGCGCCGTGCCGAGCGTATCGAACATCAGCTGGATATTGCCCGAGAGCAGATCGGTCAGCGCGGGGCCCGCGCCCTTGTAGGCGACATGAACCATGTCGACGCCGGCCATCTGCTTGAACATCTCGCCGGCCAGATGAATGGTCCCTCCGGTGCCGGCCGATCCGAAATTCAACTTGCCGGGGTTTTGCTTGGCATAGGCCACAAACTCCGCGACCGTCCTGGCGGGTACGGAAGGATTGACCTCCATGATCACAGGCAGATCGGTGATGACAGCCAGCATCCGAAAATCCCTCACGGGATCATAGGGCAGCTTTTTGTAAAGCAGCGGATTGAGCACGAAGATCGACGCCGCCGTGAAGAACAGCGTGTAGCCATCGGGTTCGGAACGAGCCGCAGCCTCGGCGCCGATCGCACCTTGCGCCCCGGCCTTGTTCTCGACCACCACCGGCTGCTTCAGATCGCGGCCGAGATAGTCGCCGACCAGCCGACCGAGCACGTCGGTCGGACCTCCCGCCGCATAGGGAACGACCAGCTTGATCGGGCGCGTCGGATATTCCGCCGCCTGGCCCTGCGACGCGGCCAGAACGAGGCCGCCAAGCACGGCCGATAGCTTCAGCCAATTCATGCCGCCTCCCCTGCGTTCCCTGCTTTCTCGAGACAGTATCGGATTATGCGCCGGCTGCAATCAACCGAGCCACCATTTCCCGGCCAGCATGACGACTTCGCCGGCCACGACGCCGACGAAAATCGACTTTCGCGCCAGCATGAAAGCTGCAAAACCGGCGACCACGGCGCTGTAGCGCAGCCAGTCCGGGACGCTCGCCAGCGCGCCGGGTGGCTGCACCACGATTTGTGCGATGACGCCGGCGAGAACCGCGGTCGCCACCGCCCTCACCCACACCAAAAATTCCGAGCCCTCATCGAGGCCGCCGCCGAGCCAAAGGCCGAGCATGCGCCATATCTGGTTGGGAATGACGCCTGCGACCAGCAAGACCAATAACGCATGCCAATCGCCCAGGAATTGACGGAAGGCATCGCTCATGTCGCGCGCCCGCCATCGGTGAACGCCATAGGCGATGGTGCCCGCGACCACCCCGCTGACGAGGATATCGAGGCCGCTGTTCATCATCGATGCAACCGGATACAGCAAAAGCCCGAGCACCAGCGCGACGACGTCGGCGATTTCCCGCGAGTTGCGGGCGGTCGAGAACAAAAACGCCAGCGGCGTCAGCAAGAGGATGGCGGCGGCAAACAGCTCCGACAGATTGGCCGCCAGCAGATAGCCGATCGTGGTCGCCGTCAGGCCGACGGACACCAGACCGGTGCCGAGCCCGTGGACGAAGGCGATGCGCCGTTCGCGCGGCACCTGCGGCAGGAAGCGATAACATTCCACCCACATCGTGACCGCGATGAAATGCGCGACGAGAATGAGATGACGCCGCTTGGTGTGGGGCGTGCGCGTCATCGGCAAGACCGATACCACCATCGGAAACAGCCGGATTGCGCTCACGGTCACCGCGAGTGCGGCCTGCACGATGGTCGCGCCGGAACCGAGCGTCGAGATCAGGATGATCTGCGCCGGCCCCGCCCACACCAGGAGCGTGGCAATCAAGGCCCAGGCCAGGCTGAAATGGCTATCATGGGCCAGCGCGCCGATGCCGATATAGGTGACGAACAACACCAGCGAGAGCACCGTCGAGCCGGTGCACCGCATGCCCCATCCGAAGGCGCGAAAGGAGCTTTGCCATTTTGGCGAATCGAGCGGAGGGAGTGCCACGGGGTGCCGGATGATGGTTGAATCGTCGCCGGCATAGGGCTGGCGAAAGCAGACGGCGTCAAGCAAGCGCAGCCTCGGGGCCGCTATGCATCAGGCAGATTAGCCTCCGCCCCTGTTTAGCCTCGGACCCCCATGTTTCGCAGCACAAAGCACGCCCCGCCGGCGCGGCGGATGCGATTGCAGAGGTCGTCGGCGGCAACGCGCGTGTCGGCGCCGATCCGCACCTGGTAGAATGCACGGGTGCCCCGGTTGCGCATCACGGCGCTGAGCAGGCTCGGATCCTGATCGCCGATCACCGCGCTGAGACGCTTCATCGCACGGGCATACATCGCCAGCGCCTTGTCGCGATCAAAACCTGCGGCGAGTTGCACGCCCCAGAGTTTGGCGGCAGCGAGCGTTATATGCTGTTCGAGTCCTGCAACGAAGGGATTGGGCGCGCGCTTGAGCAAGGCCATCAGTTCGCGGCAACTGGTCGTCGGCGCGCGCGCCGGCATCTTGCCGTTTCGTCCTGCGGTAGCCCATTCCTCGACCGTCGAGCCGGTGATGGCGACGACATAGTTGCGGGTTTCCTGCGGCATGTAACCGGTGCCGGACAGCCATTCCTGCACCCGCCGCGGGCCGGCATTGTAGGCCGCCGCCGCCAGCCCGAGATTGCCGAACTGGTTGCGCAACTCATCCAAAAACTCGGCGGATTTTGGCAACGCCTGCACCGGATCGAAGGGATCGAGCAGCCGCCGCTCGCTGGCGGTTCCCGGCATGAACTGCGCGATGCCCTGCGCGCGCTGGCCACTGCGCGTCACCGGCCCGACCGCACCGGCCTGAAAGCGGCTCTCCTGCCAGATCACGCGTGCAAAAAATTCCAGCGGCAGGCTCGAAGCCCGCGCCGCCGATTCAATCATCAGGCACATCGCTTCGCGCGCCTCGCTCTCGCGCGCCGACATCGGCTGGCTTCGGCAAGGGGATAGCGAGTTCTTCGACGCTCGGCCGGGCAACGTCGGCCATTGCGGTGTCGTCGGCCATTGCCGGCGCGAGCGACGACGACATCGCCACCATCCACAACCCAACGCGAAGAACCCGACCTGTTCGCATTGCAGCCTGATTTCCGATCGTCCGCGCTCGACACCGAAATGCGGTTGTCCAGCCATGCGCGAGAATGATGGCGTGCATGTGGGGGCGCAAGACAGGCAGCGACGTGAGCGGCCGCAATGCCCAACCCGGGCGGCGCTCGTCGCCGCAGTGCCCGCGGCAGTCCGATAGAGCGTTTTTGAGATTGCCCGAACGCGGCGCCGGTAACCAGGGCCGCCTCACGCCGGCAGTAGGCCATTTCGAGCCCCAATTGGCCCCGAAGTTCGCGCCATCGCGGCCCCCGTAAATTTACGTTAACGCCGCATTTTGCCCGTGGCGGCCTTTCGAACGCGGCAAAGCAGCGTAAAAGTCTCCCTCATAATTGGGAGATGGACCGATGTTGGACCGACGCCAGAGCGCGCGCGACAAGGTGATATATGGCGGCGTCGCGGAGATCGGCGACGATGGCGCGGCCCGTGACTGTGTCGTCCGCAATATTTCCGACAAAGGCGCCAGCATCGAATTCAGCAACATCGTCAAGCTTCCCCGGGAACAGCTGTCGCTGCGCATCGCGCGCAAGGGCCGCTCCTTCCTCGCCAAGGTGATCTGGTGGCGCGACAATTTTGTCGGCGTTGCCTTTACCGACACTCCGGCGCGAGCCCGTCTCCGATCTCGAAGAGCGGCTGCGCAAGAGCGAGATCAAGAAACGCCAGCTTCAGCGGCGTATCAAGGAGCTGCTGGGCGAGCGCTGAGACCCTCGCCTGTCATCGGCCGGGAAACCCGCAAAACCACCCGAAAAAAATCACTAAAGAAAAAGGCCGGCTGGTAAGCCGGCCTTTTCGCATTTCGATCGATCCGTTTCAGACCTTGACCAGTGGTCCGCGAGAAGCCGGTCCCTTGGAGCCACCGCCACCGCCCGGACCGCCGGATTTCGGCTTCCGCGGCGCGGTGCGCTTGCGCGCGCCCGGCAGCTTTTCCGGCTTCGGCGTGACCGGCCCTTCGACGAACTCGAAGCCGATCTTGTCCTTGGCCTCGTCCTTGGCATCAGTGCTCGCCTCGTCCTTGACGAGCACGACGCGGACATGGCCGCCGCCCTTGAGCTGGCCGAACAGCACCTCGTCCGCCAGCGGCTTCTTGATGTGCTCCTGAATCACGCGAGCCATCGGCCGCGCGCCCATCTGCTCATCGTAACCATGCTCGATCAGCCAGGCCTTGGCCGGTTCCGACAGCTCGATCGTGACGTCGCGGTCGGCCAACTGGGCCTCAAGCTGCAGCACGAATTTTTCGACCACCATGCCGATCACATCGGCATTGAGATGCGCGAACGAGACGATCGCGTCCAGCCGGTTGCGGAACTCCGGCGCGAACTGGCGGTTGATCGCCTCGTGGTCGTCGCCTTCCCGCTTGTTGCGCGTGAAGCCGAAGGCCTGACGCGCCAGGTCGGCGGCGCCCGCATTCGTGGTCATGATCAGGATCACGTTGCGGAAATTGACCTGCTTGCCGTTGTGGTCGGTGAGCCGGCCATGGTCCATGATCTGCAGCAGCACATTGTAGAGATCCGGATGCGCCTTCTCGATTTCGTCGAGCAGCACCACGCAATGCGGATGCTGGTCCACGCCATCGGTGAGCAGGCCGCCCTGGTCGAAGCCGACATAGCCGGGAGGCGCGCCGATCAGCCGCGACACCGTATGCCGTTCCATATATTCGGACATGTCGAAGCGGATCAGTTCGACGCCGAGAGAGGCCGCGAGCTGCTTTGCCACTTCGGTCTTGCCGACGCCGGTCGGGCCGGAAAACAGATAGGAGCCGATCGGCTTCTCCGGCTCGCGCAAGCCGGCGCGCGCCAGCTTGATCGACGCCGACAGCGCCTCGATCGCCTTGTCCTGGCCGAACACCACGCGCTTAAGGGTCTGCTCAAGATGCTTGAGCACCTCGGCATCGTCCTTCGATACGCTCTTTGGCGGAATCCGCGCCATCGAGGCGATCGTGGTCTCGATCTCCTTGATGCCGATCGTCTTCTTGCGCTTGTTCTCGGCCACCAGCATCTGCGCCGCGCCCAACTCGTCGATCACGTCGATCGCCTTGTCCGGCAGCTTGCGGTCGTGGATGTAGCGCGACGATAGTTGCACCGCAGCTTCGATCGCCTCATTGGTGTATTTCAGCCGATGATAATCCTCGAAATAGGGTTTCAGGCCCTTCAGGATCGCGATCGCGTCTTCCACCGTCGGCTCGTTGACGTCGATCTTCTGGAACCGGCGCACCAGTGCGCGGTCCTTTTCGAAATGCTGGCGGTACTCTTTATATGTCGTCGAACCCATGCAGCGGATCGTGCCCGAGGCCAGCGCCGGCTTGAGCAGGTTGGATGCGTCCATCGCGCCGCCGGAGGTCGCGCCGGCGCCGATCACGGTATGGATTTCATCGATGAACAGGATGGCGTTCGGATGCGCCTCCAGTTCCTTCAGCACCTGTTTCAGCCGCTCCTCGAAATCGCCGCGGTAGCGCGTGCCCGCAAGCAGCGTTCCCATGTCGAGCGAGAACACGGTGGCGGCTGCCAGCACTTCCGGCACTTCGCTGTCGACGATGCGTTTTGCCAGTCCTTCCGCGATCGCGGTCTTGCCGACGCCGGCCTCGCCGACGAACAGCGGGTTGTTCTTTTGCCGGCGGCACAGCACCTGGATCGCGCGGTTGATTTCGGAATTGCGCCCGATCACCGGATCGATCTTGCCGTCGCGCGCCTTCTTGTTGAGGTTGACGCAATAGGTCTCGAGCGCCTCACCCTTCTTCTTGGAATCCTCGTTGCCTTTGGTCTCGGTTTCCTCGTCGACGCCGCGCACCGGCCGCGCCTCGGAGACGCCGGGCCGCTTGGCAATGCCGTGGCTGATGTAATTGACCGCGTCGTAGCGCGTCATGTCCTGCTCCTGCAGGAAATAGGCGGCATGGCTCTCGCGCTCGGCGAAGATCGCGATCAGCACATTGGCGCCGGTCACTTCTTCGCGACCTGACGACTGCACGTGGATCACCGCGCGCTGGATCACGCGCTGGAAGCCCGCGGTCGGCTTGGCGTCGTCGGCGCCATCCGTCACCAGATTTTCGAATTCGGTCTCGAGATAATTGACGAGACTGGTGCGCAGCTTGTCGAGATCGACGCTGCAGGCACGCATCACCGCCGCCGCATCCGAGTCATCGATCAGCGACAGCAGCAGGTGTTCGAGCGTCGCGTATTGATGATGACGCTCGTTTGCAATCGCCAATGCACGATGCAGGGATTGTTCAAGGCTTTGGGAAAAAGTTGGCATTCTCGTCCTCTATGGCCCCCGGTCATCATGATCGCCATTACCCGGTCAGGCAACAATAACCTTCGTCATTCCCCTTCATATAGTTACGCACGATCGTGGCGAAAGACTGGTTCCGGGAACAATGGTTTTCCTCTAAATTCACGCGAGCCGGCGTCACGCAACCGCCCCGGCAAACCACGGGGACGCCGTCCGCTTCCGTCAAGACGATTTCCGTCAGGACAAATAATGCAAGACCCGTTCCGTTTTTTGGCGGGCCGAGGGTTGTGCGCGGCTATTTCTTTTCCATCACGCATTGCAGGGGATGCTGGTGCTTGCGTGCAAAATCCATCACCTGCGTGACTTTGGTCTCGGCGATTTCATAGGTGAACACGCCGCACTCCCCGATCCCGTGATGATGGACGTGGAGCATGATCTTCGTGGCCGCTTCGACGTCCTTCTGGAAGAACTTCTCCAGCACGTGGACGACGAACTCCATCGGCGTGTAGTCGTCGTTCAGGATCAGGACGCGGTAAAGGTTCGGGCGCTTGGTCTTCGGCTTGACCTTTGTGATGACCGACGTCGACGGGCCGCCCGTCCCTGTATTGCGGTTCTCGTCATTGCTCATTCGGGGAGCAGAAGCGGCGCAAGTCACCGGCGCGGACGAATAAGCTTTGAAAGTTAACTGCAACATGGCTCAGGCGTTCGAAATTCCCAGGGGAAACCGGACAATGTACCGTGGCCTCCTTGCGACCGGCCCATTGGCCATCACAAAAGTACCCAGCAACGCTTTCCAGATCGCCGCTCCCGGTCCGACCCGACTGACGGATCGACAAATTGAATATGGGTCCGGTCTCCGACCGCCGCAAGCGCATAAACGCTGCCTTGGCGCGATCCGTGACTGGCCCGATTCCCGGTTCGGCAACCGGCCTAAGGTTAATCGTTTCTAGCGAATTTGACAAAGGACGACCCCTGCCCGTTTAGCGGCCATTGACAATAGCGGGCGCTTTTGGCGGCCGATTCGCTATTGCATGGGCTTTGACCCGTTTTTATCGGAACCAGTTTACCACCTGTTTAGCCGCGTGAGCGGAAATGGCTGCAGAAACCATCATTTCGGTGAAAAGCCATGCTCGACACAGCCATTTTCAGTCGCATTCGTACGGCCGCCGGCCGTTTTACCGGCGCTAATCAAGGCAATATCGCGGTGCTCTTCGCCATCGCGGCAGTGCCGGTGCTCACCTTCGTCGGCGCCGCGATCGACTATACCAGGGCCAACAGCGCCCGTACGGCGATGCAGGGGGCGCTGGACTCCACCGCCCTGATGCTGGCGAAAGACCTGTCGGACAACACCATCACGACCTCGCAGATTACTCAGAAGGCCCAGGACTATTTCCTGGCTCTTTACACCAATACCGATGCCAAGCAGGTTGGAGTCACCGCCAGCTATACCCAGAACACCGGCGCCGGTTCGAACATCGTGCTCAGCGGTTCCGGCACTGTGGACACCGACTTCCTGCGTATTGCCGGCTTCCCGAGCATCAACTTCAACACCAGTTCGACCTCGACCTGGGGTAACACGCGGATGCGCGTGGCGATGGTGCTCGATAACACCGGATCGATGGCCAGTAACGGCAAGATGGCGGCTCTGCAAAAAGCCGCGAGCGACATGATCGACACGCTGTCCGCCTTCAACAAGACGGACGGCGACGTCTACATTTCAATCGTTCCATTCGCAAAAGACGTCAACGTCGGTACCGCGAACGTCGGCGCGTCCTGGATCAACTGGACGAATTGGGAAGCTGAGCCTCCCTTCCTCGTGCACAACAAATCCAACAGCTTCAAGAACGCCGTAGCGGGATCGAACTGCCCCTTCACCAACGCTAATCAAGGCTTTACCTGTATGGACCGGCCCGCAACGATGAGTGGGGCAACGAGCGTCAGCACCATCCCCAACAGCGGCACGTATGCGGGTTACATCTGCCCCAGCGTCGACAGCGGCCAATAAATTGCCCGGCCAAACCGCCATTTACTACAACGGATGTTACACGACCGTCACCGGCTCAAGCGCCACCTGCGGATCCAACACGGCTTGCACCTGCACGGGCACCGGCTCGAGCAACGATCTGTCACCTTTGGCGTGGCGACGGGACTCCGGCCACCGCCGCCGCAGCCCCTGCGCACAGCACCTGGACCGGCTGCATCAACGATCGCGATCAGAGCTATGACACGACGAACGTCGACCCGGGATCAAGCAGCGCCACCCCGTCGAAGCAGTTCTATGCCGAACAGTGGTCGGGCTGCCTTCCCGCCACGGTGACGCCGATGAGCAATCAGTGGCAAACCCTCAAGGATCAGATCAACGCCATGACCCCCAGCGGCAACACCAACCAGGCGGTGGGACTGGCATGGGGCTGGCAGTCGCTGAGCACGACCAATGCGCCGATCGCAGCGCCGGCGAAGGACGCCAACTCCGTCTATCGGGACTACATCGTCCTGCTGTCCGACGGTCTGAACACCCAGAACCGCTGGAGCACGACCCAGTCGGTCATTGACGCCCGTCAGGAGCTGCTCTGCCAGAACATCAAGGCCGACAAGACCAACCCGGTCATGGTGTTCACCATTCAGGTCAACATCGCCAACGCGGACCCGAAATCCCAGGTGCTGCAGGATTGCGCGACCGCCGGCAATTTCCAGATGATCACGAGTTCCACGCAGACGTCGGATGCGTTCAAGAACGTCCTGACGCAAATCTCCAAGCTGCGCGTCTCGAAATAATCCGCCGGCGGCGGAAAACGAAAGAGCCCGGCCATTACGGCCGGGCTCTTTTTTTACCGATAGCTGATAACTGGTGCCGGTGGATTTCTTAGTGCGTCGCCGGGACGAACTTCGCGACCAGGCCTTCATAGGGCTTGACGGTCTGCTTGGCGAGATCGGTGTAGAGACCCGCGATCTTCTGCGATTCCGCAACAAAGGTCTCGTAGGCCGAACGCGCGTATTCGGTCTGCGCTTCGAGCGCCTTGTCCAGCGACTTCACGCCGGAGAGCTTTTCCACAAACGACTTCGTGTCTTCGAACGACTTCTTGGCATAGTCGCCATAGGCCGTTGCGATCGCCTGAACACCGCTCTGCAGATTGCTCGCCGAAGCAGCAACCGTTTCGAGATGCTCTTTCCCGTAGTTCTGAATGTCTTCGACCTTGACCATCATGGAGTCCTTTTCCCAGGCTGAATGTGCAAATCAATTGCCGGGAGGTCCCGGCTCCCTGACATCATCCTTGTATAGTGCACCGCACAATGAAGTCAAGGAAGTATTGTGCGACGCACAAATATATGGGATTTGCAGACAACCCCGGGGGTTTACGCAACGGTTGCTTAATCTTTTGGAAACTCGCTCCGCCTAACCTGATTCCCGGACTTGTTCACCTTCCGACAGACGGCATGAAAGCCGTTTGTGAACAGCACCTTAGCTAGAATAGCGACCTGATCGGCCAGCCGGGCCGCTCGCTCAGCCCGGATCGAGACTTCGAACAGGAAACATCCCGGGACCGTTCGGCACAATTTCGCCTCACGAACCGGTGATCAAGATAGAAATTGGGACGGGGAAGTAAATGCTTCGCACAACCTTGGCTTCCTCGCGCACGTTGCGGGTTTGCATTCTCGGGCTGGTCACCTTCACCGCTGCGATCATCTGCACCACCGACAGCGCCGACGCGCGCCGCTCCCGCCATCGCCACTATGCTCGCCACCACAACAGCGAGTCTGCGCGGGAGAGCTACAGTCCGCAATTCTCCTCGATCATCGTCGACGGCAATTCCGGCGCGACGTTGACGGCGAACAATCCCGACGGCAGCCGCCACCCCGCCTCGCTCACCAAGATCATGACGCTTTATCTGCTGTTCGAGCGCCTCGACGCCGGCCAGATGAAGCTGGATACCGAAATGGAAGTGTCCGAACACGCTTCCGAGCAGGCCCCAACCAAGCTTGGCCTGCGTCCTGGCCAGACCATCAAGGTCGAAGACGCCATCAAGGGTCTGGTGACGCGCTCCGCCAACGACGCCGCCGTCGTGATCGCCGAAGCCATTGCCGGCGACGAAGCCGATTTCGCCAAGCTGATGACGCGCAAGGCGCGCTCGCTCGGCATGACCAAGACGGTCTATCGCAACGCTTCGGGCCTGCCCGATGACGACCAGGTGACCACGGCGCGCGATCAATCGACGCTGGGCCGCGCGATCCAGGATCGCTTTCCGCGCTATTACCGCTACTTTGCGACCACCGCGTTCAACTATCGCGGCCACTCGATCCGTAACCACAATCGCCTGCTCGGCAGCGTCGAGGGCGTTGACGGCATCAAGACCGGCTATACCCGCGCCTCCGGCTTCAATCTCGTGACCTCGATGCGCCGCGGCAACCGCCATCTGGTCGGCGTGGTAATGGGCGGCCGCAGCGGCGGCTCGCGCGACGCCATCATGCGCAATCTGCTGGCCGAAAACCTCGAAAAGGGTGCGACCAAGCGCACCGTTGCCGCGATCACCGAACGCAATCCCGCCGACGCCAATTCCGACATGGCCGAAGCCGACGCCGCTTCCCGGCCGACCGAGACGGTGCAGGTCAACAGCGCCCTCGCTTCCGCCGAACCGGCGCTGGCAGCCCTTCCGGCGACCCGCTCGGTCGCGCCCGCCAAGCCCTCGCTGATGGCGGCTGCCGCTGCTGCGCTGCCGCCGCCGCAGGCCAAGCCTGAACAGGCCCGGGCTGTTGAGCAACAGGCCAAGCCCGAACCCGCACCGTTGACCAGCGGCGTCATCCAGACCCAGGCGATCGCGGCGATCCCGGGCTCCGCCGAGCCGATGAAACCGGTCAAGGTCAAGACGGTACAGGTCAAGGCCGGACCGATGAAGCTCGCTTCCGCAGGACCCTCGCAGCCGGCGCCCCCGATCACCAGCGCGATCCCGGCCCGTGCCGAAGTCGCAGAGACCTCCAGCGCCGTGGTGGCGAAGGCGGCCGAGCCGGCCCGGGTTGAAATGCCGCCGCAGCCGGCCAATTTCGGCAAAGGACAAGGCGTCCTTGGCGTATTGCCCGCTTCAAGCGTGGCGTCTGCGCCCGCACAGCCCAGTTCATCGCAATCCAATTCTTCGCAAAATTTGGCCTATGCGGACCCGGCCGCCCGTGCCCAACAGACCGGCGCGATCAAGCCCGGTACGGCTGCTAGCAGCCACACCGGCTGGATCATTCAGGTCGGCGCGCTGGAGAGCGAAGGCGAAGCCAAGCAGCGCATCGAGCTCGCCCGTAACAAGGCCAGCGGCTTGCTCAGCAAGGCCGATCCCTTCACCGAGCCCGTCGTTGCCAAGGACAACCGAAAACTGTTCCGCGCCCGCTTCGCCGGCCTCGAGCGGGACCAGGCCGAAGCGGTCTGCCGCACTTTGAAGCGCGCCGACATCTCCTGCATCACCGTTCGCAACTGATCCGTCGATTGATCTGAAATCGCAAGGCCGGCGCCCCAAGCGCCTGCTTTGTTGCTGCCGGCCTTGTTGCTTTTGGCACACAGTCGGGATCGTCGAGCAGCGGAAGCGGGCAATCCCTCCCGTCGAAAACTTCTCGTCAAGAATTTAGGGTTAAGTTTCCTGCAATGAACGATCCGCCACGCCGGGCAACGGCGGGCGATACGGGACGTCACCCAGAGACAAAGCAGAAGCAGCTCGCGGTTTGTTGCGTTTGGTAGCGTAGCCGGAGTTAGCTGAGATGCGCGCGAAGCAGAGTATCCTTGGCCTCGTTTACACGGGCGGCGAGGTACGTCGACCCCCCCTGATCGGGATGCAGTTTCTTCATGAGGGCGCGGTGCGCCCGGCCGATGTCGTCACGCGTCGCTCCCGGCTGCAGGCCAAGGATCTGATAGGCCTCCTCGTCCGTCATTTTTCCGGTCGCCGCCGCGCGGCGCTGCCCCCCTGCCGCGTCACCCTGCGCGTTCTGACGCCAGGCGGGAAACCGGCGGTCCAGATAGCTTTCAAGTAAGGCGACGCTCTCGGCGTCGAAGCCGGGAATCATCGCCAGCAATTGCGGCAGGTCGAACGCGTCGAGCGGGCGGCCGGCATTCGGTCCGTCGACGATCTGGCCCGACAGCGCGCCGCTGTCGTGATCGAGGGTCATGTCGAGATATTGCGAGCGTACGCGTGAGGCCTGTCCCGGCGAACGCTGCGTCCCGACGCCGAAGATCGCGCCGATATTGCCGAAACCGCCCGTCCCGAACGGCGACCAGCCGAGCAACCCCGCGCCAAAAATGCCAAGCGGGATCGCCACCGCCAGCTCGCCCCGGAGGCCGGTAAAAGCTGCGACCGCCAGCGCGACAACGCCGCCGACGATCTTGATCACGCGCGCAAGCACAACGGGGTTGGCCGCACGAAACATCTGCAGCAGGGAATAGAGAACGACAACGGCGACGACGCCGGCAATCAGGGTTGGCATCGTTCCAATATAATCGCATTGGCGGCAAAATGCATGGATCGTTCGTTCACCCAGGCGTGACAAAGCCAAGCGGCTCCGTCGAGACCGGCCTTGTCGGTGTCCTCTGTGATTTTGTAATCTGCCTTTGACAGCGGCACGCCGGTGGAGCGCGCGAATGGCAGGCGGATGGACTGACCACGCTTCGAAGCAGCTACGGCCCGAACGACACCATGAAGCGGCTCGACTGCCGAGGTGAAGGCCCGCGGCATGACGGTCTTTGCCCGCATCGATCACGCCGCCGGCGCCGCCGGTGCCGGACTTTCGCTGCGGCCGACCGATCTTTTGATCTTTGGCAACGCCAAAGCCGGCACGCCGCTCATGGAGGCAGTCCAGTCCATCGGCATCGACCTGCCGCTCAAGGCGCTGGTCTGGGAAGATGCATCCGGCGTCACCTGGCTTTCCTACAATGACCCCGCTTGGCTCGCACAGCGCCACGGGCTCGTCGGCGAAATCGAAACAGCGATCGGCAGGATGTCCGCCGCCCTTCATGCGGTAGCGCAAGCGGCCACTTCGTCCATGTAATATTTAGCGCAATAACGGGTGAACCCATGACGATCAGCTTCAATCGCCGATCGTTCCAGCCGCAGGGCCGCTTGCTGCCGCCGGCGGCTCAAGCACCGCTGCAAGCCGCCTGACGATCACTTCATCTGGCCGATCAGCGTGGCCGCGGCGCTTGCGGTTTTCGACAGCCGCAGCATCGCTTCACGCCCGCCCGCGGCATAGGCCGCGGCGGCGCGCAAGAGTTCGCGCAATTGCGCCGCGGCGCCGGGATCGAACCTGCACCACGCGCCGCCCGTGAGCCGCGCGATCTCGCGGAACGCCTGCTCGGCCACGGGATCGTGGCCTTCCTGGAACATGAACACCGGCACCTTGAGCAAGCCAAGTTCGCCAGCCTTGGCGCAGAGGTCATCGACCGCTTCCTCCATGGCGTCACCGACGAACACGACCGCGCGCACGGCCGACGCGACTGCCTCGCGGCGCGCTTCCGACAGTACTTTGCCGATCTGGGTATTGCCGCCCTGGCAATCGATCTTGCTCATCAATTTCGCAAGCTGCGTGGAGTCGGAAATCCACCCCGTTGCACGGCACTCATTGAAGCCGCGGTAATAAACCAGGCGGATATCGAGGCTGCCCGACAGCGCCGCCTCGCGAAACATGTCTGCCTGCAGCGCGCAGGCCATATCCCAGGTCGGCTGCCGGCTCATGGTGGCGTCGAGCGCAAACACCAGCCTGCCCTTGGCGCCGGTCCGGTGCGGCGACATGGCCCGGGCCCTGGCGACAAAGGCGGCGATGTCCTCGGCAGCCGACGGCCTCGCCTCCGGCAACGGGCCAGCGTTGCGCGATTGCGATTGCGCCGACGCGACGTCGTTCTCGGATTTCGGTTTGATGGGTTCGCCGGCCATGAGCGCTCGCAATTTGCAGCAAGCTCTATGTGGGACGGGAATGGAGATCGGTCAATGCGCCCGACATGATCCGGCAGGGTCAAAAGGATCATGAAGGATCACGCGACCACCATCCGTCAGTTGGTCAGTTGGTCACCGACTTGGCTCGACCAGCCGCTACCGGATTGCTCGCCAGCGGCACCGGGCCGGGGCTGGCCGTCAAAACGTCGGGCACTTTGGTCGGCACCGGGGTCAGCGCACTGTTGTCGCTGTCTTCCAGGAATTTGTCGAGCATCGTCTCGATCGACGACTTTGCCACGTCGGGACCGGTGTCGCGCATGTCGTTATGCTGGAACGTGGTGTTCACGACCGTGATACCGGCCTTCTCGCACTCTTCCCCGTCGGGAACCACGCCCGGGTCAGGCTTGAACTGGGTATCCTTCGAGCGGAACGACAGGATCTTGAACTTGCCGTCGGTCAGGAACGGCACGCGCAGATTATCCAGCGTCACGACCTTCTTGATCTCGTCGGGATATTGCTTGGCAAAGTACATCGAGATGTCGCCGCCCATCGAATGTCCGACCATCGTCACCTTGTTGTAGTCGGCGTTAGGCTGGAGCTTCTTCATCTGCGCGATGGCAAAATGGATGTTGGCGACGCCACGCTGAATTTGCGGCAGGCGGCCGACATAGATCTCACCAACCTTGGTCACCATCGGCGGATCGGTCGGCAGATCATGCTGCGGGCTGACGACAAGGTAGCCGCGGAAGGCGAAGACGTTGGCGAGGAACGAATACTCGGTGTGCTTGACGGTGTTGCCGTGGTTGATGATCGCAACCGGCAATTTGATCATACCGGCATCGGCCTGCATTTCCTTGTCGCGGCGGACAGCGACATCGACCGCGACGAGACGGTTGTCGCGGTCCGGATCATGGAACGAAATCGTCTCGTGCTTGATCGCCCACTTGCTCGCGGTGAAATACGCGACAGTGATCAGCACGGAGAGTGAAAGCAGAATGGCAATTCCACGTTTCATATTCGTCCTCGGGTGCCCGCCTCCGGGGCTATTCTGCTTCGGGACTCTGCGGTCCCTTTTTGATGATATATGTCACGGTGGCGTGACATAAAGTCCAAATGTTGTGAATTGACCGCCTGATCGTTGTGCGGTGCACTTAATCAATTGTGCATCCGCTCAGTCCGAGGCGACCCGGCCTCCTTTTGCCTGCAATTGAGGCAATTATACTTCCTTTTCGGCCGTGCAATAAAAGCGGATAATTAAATAACGGTCATTCGGGCGGCTTGTTCCACAACGCCCGTTATCACTGTACCGTGACAGCATCCCCGTACCGGCGCTGCCAAGGAAATGTTCCAGCCCTTTTTGGATGGCTCGGGGACAACTTCAGGGAGCGGCGCGCGGTCAAGCCCCGATGATGTCGTGGAGTTCGAGCGGCTTGTCGACCTGGGTGAACCATTCCGCGCGGTTGGCGGCACGGCGGCGGCCGCGCTCGTCGAGTGGCAGCTTCAACTGCCGCAGCAGGCTCGTCACTTCCTCCCGCGCCGTCACATGGCCGAGGTTCGGCCGCGTACCGAGCGTTGCTTCGTCGATATCGTCGAGCGCGGTAAGGCCGCGCGGGAAGAACTCCCGATAGACCACCCGCTCGGCAAAGCCGTCGATCGAACGGAAGCCAAGCCGCAGTGACAAATCTTTCAGGCTGTCGGCGACGAGCTGCTTGTTGCGGGAGCCGATCATCGACAGGCGGTTACGCACCACGATCCAGTCGGTCGAGGCGCCGTCGAGCTGGCGGCGCTTGCGCCTGACGTCGCGCACCATCTCCGCGTAATGGCTCTCGCCGGTCACGGAATAGGTGGCGGGATCGACCGTGCCCAGTACGTCGAAATCGAGGAAGCTGTCGTTGATCGGCGTCACCAGCGTGTCGGCCATCGAATGCGCCAGGCGCATCAGGTAGGAATCCGACCCCGGCGTGTCGATGACGATGAAATCGAAAGCGCGCTCGACCGCGCTCACCGCTTCCGCGAATTGCTGGAATTCGGAGTTCTCGTTGTCGGCAATCTGCATCGTCTCGCCGAGCTTGATGCAATAATGCACGGGGATCTCGAGATCGAGCGAGGTGCGCCGGGCCCATGCGGCGCGATTCGCGATGTAGCGGCTAAAACTCTGCTGGCGGCAGTCGAGATCGATGGTGGCGACGCGCTGACCGGCCTTCATCAGCGCGACGGCGACATGCAGGGCGGTGGTTGATTTTCCCGATCCGCCCTTCTCGTTGCCCAGCACAACGACATGTGCCGAGCCGGAATGACTCTGACTAGCCTGAAGCAACATGATTTGGTCCCCGGCGTATCTTCAAATCACGCGCGGCTGCGGTCAAGCGAAATACGCGGTAATGTTTTCAAACCGCACTGACTGTCACCTTAAAGATGAATCGACGGGAGAGAGAGCGGCGCCGGTCGCAGCCGGCCTTCCCGGCTCTCACCGAGAGGGCAACGGGAAGTGTCAGGCGCCGTTCGGCTGCCTTCCCTGATTGCTTGCCGACGGTTTGGCGGCGTGGTTCTTGGCGGCAGTGGTTCGGCCTTATAAGGTTCCTGCCATCGAGAGTTCCGGGAGCGCCGCTCCTTTCGTCCAACAGATGCTGCAGGGAACCGAGTCCAGATGTCGCGAAGTCCGCTCGTCGTCCGTACCGTTCCCGCATTGCGCCGCGCCGTCGATGGCCTGCGCGCCAGAAAGGCCACCATCGCGCTGGTGCCAACCATGGGCGCGCTCCATGACGGCCATGTGTCGCTGGTGCGGCTCGCCAAGCGCCGTGCGCAAAAAGTCGTGGTCTCGATCTTCGTCAATCCCACCCAATTCGCGCCCACCGAAGACTTCAGCTCATATCCGCGCACCTGGAAGGCCGACGTCGCACAACTCGCCGCCGAAAAGGTCGACCTGATCTGGAATCCGGACGTCAAGGCGATGTACCCGGAGGGTTTCGCAACCCGGATCGTGCCGGAGGGCCCGGCTGTCGCCGGTCTGGAGGATCGGTTCCGGCCGCATTTCTTCGGCGGCGTCGCCACCGTGGTCGGCAAGTTGTTCACCCAGGTCCGCCCTGACCTCGCGATTTTCGGCGAAAAGGATTTCCAGCAATTGCGGGTCGTGACCCAGATGGCCCGCGATCTCGACCTCGGCGTCAGGGTGATCGGCTCCCGCACCGTGCGGGAACGCGACGGCTTGGCGATGTCGTCGCGCAACGTCTACCTCTCGGCGGAGGAGCGCGTGACGGCGACGACGCTGTATCGCGCCATGAAGGAGAGCGCCAGGCGGCTCAAGGCCGGCGAGGACGCGGAAGCCTCGATGGCCGGCGGCCGCGAATTGATTACCCGCGCCGGCTTTGAGCTGGATTATTTCGAGGCCCGGCACGCCGAGACGCTGGCGCCGATCAAATCGGCGAAAGACGGACCGGTGCGAATCCTGGTCGCGGCAAAGCTTGGCAAGACGCGGCTGATCGACAACATCGGGGTTTAGGCCGCTCGGCTGCTCGACATCGTCGACAGGAATTCGCCGTCATACCGAACTGCTGCCATCCGAATGGTCCGGCTGCGGATCGTCACGGCGACGTCGCTGTAATGCGCAGCCCTTGGTCATGCGCAGCACTTGGTAATGTGCAGCCTTGGAGCAGCCCGCGCCTAAAGCAGCCCAAGGTCACGCAATTCCCGGCGCATCGGCTCGGGCATCGCGGCCACGCTGGCGGCCGCAGACCTGGTCAGGTCGGCCGGCGCGGCATCCACGGTGAGATAGCGCCAGCCCTGGAACGGCCGCATCGGCCGCGGCAAGACCGATATCACCTTGGGCTGCATGACGAGGCGGCATCGTCCGATGCCGTCCTTGTCGCGGAACGGCTCGATCGCGATGAGCTTTTCGCGCGCGGCGATTTCACCCTTGATCACCCAGTAGAGCGAGCCGCCGGCGAGGAGTTCCTCTTCGCGTTTGGGCGTCATCCGGGTGATGTGGATATGGCGAAGCGGCAGGCCCTTTTTCTTGGCGGTTGCCATGCGTTCGGCAATCCGGCCTTTGAGCTCTTTGACGGACTCGCAACCGACGGCGAGCTTGATGAGATGAAGCGGCATGATTGAGGGTTTAGCGATCCGAAAGGACTTTGAAAACCATCATTCATTCGACGCCGCGGGTGCGGCAGCGGTGGCAGGGGCCGGTGCGATTTGAACCGGTGCGCGGCGCAGCCGGCGCACGTTTCGGTGCTGCCGGTTGCTTCTTGGCGGCCGCCACCGCCGGTGATATCGCCGTCGCCGGGCGTGGGGCCGGCGCCGGCGCTGCTACGGCAGCAGCCGGCGGCTTGGCCGCGGGAGCGGGCCCGGGTTCAGGCGTCATGATGTTGACCGGCGGGGTCGACGACGCGCTCGGGAATTCGGCATTGGTGGGCTTGCCCGTGGGAGCTGACGGCGGCAGCCCCGCCAGCAGCCCCGCTCCTGCCGGCGCCTGCGGCGGCGCGTTCCACAATGGCGCGTAGCGCGTGATCAGGTTTTCGTAGACGCGCTCCTCCATGTTGGCCGCGACCTGACGACTGTCGGCCAGCGAGCGGAACGTCGCGCAGGAAGCCGGCCTGCAATGGTCGCGCGCCATCATCACATAGGCCATCAGCCCGTAGCGGTCGCGCTCAACCGCGCGGCGAAGCGCCTGCAGTTCCGGCGAGGTCTTCCGATCGGCGCTGGCGGCATCGCCGAATGAGGTCAGACGGGTAATCTGCGACCCCGCATAGGCAACGGCTGCGGCCGCCGATTCGGCGGAGCCGAACAGCGTCTTCTCGCACGCGTTCAGGACGGTGTCGCCGGCGAGGTCATCGATGCAGGCGAGCTGCGGCAGCGCCGCGGTCACCGGCGGCGAGGCTGATCGGGATTCCGCAGATGCAGTCTGGCCATCCGGCCCGGAGCCGCGGACGGTCGCGGCCGCCGCGACGCCGACGGCAAGCAACGTCATGACCGTCAGCGCGCCGTTGGCCACGGATTTCTCCGCACGCAACAGCGTGATCAGAACGATGATCCCGAAGAATCCCGCCGCGGCCAGCGTCAGCCACACCGGGAAGGTCGGCGAGTTCCAGATCTGATCCAGCGAGGAAGCCCAAGCCCAGTTCATGCGCGATGTCCCTCAACGCAGCATAAAACACGACGAGCGAAGTTGCACGCAGCGAAGTTGAATAAGTTCTTCGCTGCATTCAATTTTCCGCAGAATGGTTCTGCGAACGGGGCCTTTTGACGGCGAACCAGATGCGAACAGCTGGAAGCGTGTCAACCGGCTGCTTGCGCACAACTCTTTCAGGAAATCGCGAGCTGACTTTCCTTGGCGACCCGTTCGAAAGCTTCGGTCGAGCTTTTGATACGATACTGACAATCGTCGCCATCGGTCGGAAGCAGGCGGATCACCTCATAGGTGCCACTGGCGGCCGGGCGGGCAACGTTGCTGGCAGTAAAATATACAGTCTCTCCAACGGAGTACTTATGCTTCAACGCCCTCTCCATTACACAGAATGGTCGGCCGCGCTCACGGTCCCGCTAGCGTCGGCCTGACTTGAGAACCCTGTGTCAAGGTAGCACACCGGTGGCCCCTTAAGCCAGTACATCCGGACATGGCAAGCACGCAAATTTTGCAGGTTTTTCAGTGCGATAATACGGAAATGGTTGGATTTGCCTAAGGGAAGTTGAGCCATTGCCGCATACTGCGGCGTCGGCTGTCAGGCGGTATGCGGAAGCTTGCCGGCCGGGCTGGCATGGTCGACGGCGGTCGGCAGCAGATGCGCCAGTACCGGGCCGAGCTGATCGACCGGAATGTTGAACCTCGCAGCCAATTGTTTGATGGTGTCGCTCCCCAGCACCGCCTGCAATTGCTCGGCCGTGATCGGCAGGTTCTGGCCATTGCCGATCCAGGATTTGACCTGATCGCCGAAGCCGGACTGCTGCAGCTTGGCCACGATCGCCGATAATCCACCCTGCCCGCCATTGCCGAGCACCTCGCCCAGCACCACCGGAACGACCGCGGCTTCGAGCTGACCAAGCATGCCCTTGAGCGCGGGAGAATTTTCCAGTGAGTCGAGGATTCCCATGGCAATGGCCCTTTCGTGTATCGGCGAATGCCGTTTGACGGATTGAGACTGCTTTACCGCCGATCCGTCAAGCCGCGAAGATCCGCTGCGCCGTGACAATTCCTGTTGTCACATTCCTGCTGTCACAATTCTTTATGACGCCGTTGCGTTGTGACGCCCGCTCGCACGTCAGACTGTTTCGAATTTTTCGATGACAAGCGTTTCGGCAAGACCGTCGCGGGTCCATTGCTGGAACGCCGGCAGCGACTTCATCGCGTCGACATAGTGCCGTGCATCGTCTTTCACCTCGATCGCATAACTGTGAAAGCGATGTACGACAGGAGCGAACATCGCGTCGGCCCCTCCAAAGGCACCGAACAGAAACGGCCCCTCTTTTCCGTAACGCCGGTAGCAATCGGCCCAGATCTCCTGGATCCGCGCGACGTTGGCGCGCGCGTCGTCCGACAGCGCAACGGCGCCGACCGGCCGGTGCAGATTCATCCCACATTCGTTGCGCAAGGGCATGAAGCCCGAATGCATCTCCGCCGAAATCGAACGCGCATGGGCGCGGCGGCCGCGGTCCTCCGGCCACAGCTTCGCTTGCGGGAATTTTTCGGCGACGTATTCGATGATCGCAAGCGAATCCCAGACCGTGACGTCGCCATCGATCAGGGCCGGCACCTTGCCGGAATGCGTAAAACTCAGAATCCGGTCCTTGTCGGCCTTGTTGTCCGTATAGAGCGGGATGAACACCTCATCGAAGGCGATATTGTTGGCGCGCAGCGCCAGCCACGGCCGCATCGACCATGACGAATAGTTCTTGTTGCCGATGACCAGTTTCAACATTCAAGGGAATTCCTGTTGGGTTTGCTATCTTGCCATAATGCGCTGCGCGAAGAGACTTTAGGAGTTTGGAAAATCCTGCGGCGTAAAGCTGAGATCAAGTACCTTCCATTCGCCGTAGCGATCGAGCGGCAACATGGCATAGGGCTGGCACGCCTCCAGCGCCTGGATCGCGCTCTGCATCAATAGCGGTCCCTTCATGGAGGCGCTGGCCTCGATCAGGATGGGCTCCGCCGCAAGCCGGCCGTCCTGTTTCATCAACACGCGCAGCTTGACCTTGACATCGTCCGAGGACGTCAGCGAAGCCGGAAGCTTCGAACATGTCCGCAAGTGACGCCGGAATTCCGCGACGACATTGGAAGCCACATCGGCGGCCTTGTTCGCCGGTGCATCGAAATTGTCGCCGGGCTTTTCACCGGATCGCGACGGCGCCGGAGGCAGGGTCATGGAGATATCCGGCGGCAGGCCGAGCATCACGTGATATTTGATCGACAGATCAGGCTCGGGCGGTTTGTAGGCCGGTACGGACGACGCTGCTGCCTGCTGTTGCGGCTCACTGGCCGCCGGCTGCTGCTGGGGATGCGAAGGCGCCAACCCCGCCTGCTTCTGCGGCCGCGCGGGAGCCGGTTGTTGAGCCGCGGGAGCCGGGCGCTGGCACTGGCGCTGGCCTCGGCGGGCTTTTCCAGCATGGAGAAATCAAGCTCGGGCGTCGGTGTTGGAGGCGTCGGCGTTGGAACCGGTTCCGGTTTCTCTTCGATGATCTCTTTGGGCGTAACGATATCGACCGCGATCGGCTCAGCGGTCACCGAGCCGAACGGATGCACCTCGGAAAACACAAACACCAGCGCCAGCAGCAAGAGATGAGCGATCGCCGATGCCGTCATGTCCGAGGGTATGGCCTGCCGCAGGTTCATCGTGCCCGGTCAACGTATTTCCCCTCGGGCCAGCATAGCGTCCGGTGCGGGCGGTGCTCAATCCCATTTTGGCGCGAAACCGTAGTCGGTGAGCCGGCTGTTGGCGCTTCCCATGTCCGAAATCTGATTCATGTCGTCTTCGGACAGTTCGAAGTCAAAAATCTCGATGTTCTCCGAGAGCCGCTCGAGTTTCGACGTCCGCGGGATCGCCGCAACATTTTGTTGCACCAGCCAGCGCAGGCAGACCTGGGCCGCCGTCTTGCGGTAGCGGTCGCCGATCCGCAACAGCGCCCGGTCGTTCTTGATGCGGCCCTTTGCGACCGGACTATAGGCAACAACCGCCATGCCGTGGTGCGCGCAGGCGTCTCTCACCTTGGTCTGGTCGAGATAGGGATGGTATTCGACCTGGTCGCACACCAGCGGTTCCGGGCATGCCGCCACCGCCTCCGCGATCAGGGCCACGGTGAAATTGGACACGCCGATATGCCGGGCGAGCCCGAGCTGCTTGACGCGTGCCAGCGCGCCCAGCGTCTCCGCCAAGGGCACCTGCGGATTCGGCCAGTGCAGCAGCAGCAGGTCGATCTCGGTCAGGCGCAGCCGCGCCAGGCTCTCCTTGGCGGATCGTTCGAGATCGTTTGGCTTGAAATGCGTGGTCCAGACCTTGGTGGTCAGGAATATCTCGTCGCGCTTCACGCCGGAGGCGCGCACGGCCTCGCCGACTTCGCGCTCGTTCTCGTAAACCTGCGCGGTATCGATATGGCGATAGCCAAGCCGCAGCGCCTGTTCGACCAGACGCGCGCAGGTGCGTCCGCGCAATTCCCAGGTGCCCAGCCCGATCGCTGGAATTTTGGCGCCATTGGCCTCGACGAAGTTCATCAGAAATACTCGATATCGCGGCCCATTATGGGCCGCCACGAATACGGTGCCAACCGAGTGCAATACCAACACATATCGTTTTCGAGCGAAATGAAATCCGGTTCGCCTGGCAATCAAGTTCACGCAGATTGCGTAGACTTATCTGCGGTCGAAAGCGCCTCAACCAGAACAACTAGGCCGGCTGTGATTCAGTCGCGAGCGCGGCGAAGACGGTCTCCGGCGAATGCGCGATTACGGCGAGTAACGCGCGCGCCGGTCCACGCGGCGCGCGCTTGCCCTGCTCCCAGTTGCGGATCGTCTCTACAGGCACGCCAAGCCGTGCGGCGAATTCAAGCTGGGTCAACCGTGCGCGGCGGCGCAGGTCGCGCACGCCCGGAACGGGCGCGGTTTCAGCGGCGGCAACAACGGGCATTGCCGGCGCCAACGGGAACTCCTGCCCGTCCCGCAATTCGACGATCCGTCCGTCTGCTTTCAGCCGTAGGCGCTGCATGTGCAATTCCTGAACCCAGCTCCTGAACAAGAATCATCCGACAAGCCCGTTAAGGTTCGATTAACGATACCGGCTGCGCCTTCCTCACCCTATTTCAGGCCGAACCACAGGGTGGCGATGCCGAGAAACGAGAAGAAGCCGACCACGTCGGTGATGGTCGTGACGAAGGTACCGGACGCCACCGCCGGATCGGCGCGCACCCGTTCCAGCACCATCGGGATCAGAATCCCGCCGAGCGCGCCGGCGACCAGATTGCAGATGATGGCGAGCCCGATCACAATGCCTAGTCCCGGAATCCTGAACCAGGCCACCGCGGCAACGCCCGTGATCACGGCAAAAGCAAGCCCGTTGACGAGGCCGACCATGGCCTCGCGCATCACCACGCGGAGCGCGTTGTTGGAACCGAGTTCGCGGGTCGCAAGCGCCCGCACCGCCACCGTCATGGTCTGGGTCGCGGCGTTACCACCCTGGCTCGCCACGATCGGCGCCAGCACCGCCAGCGCCACCATTTTCTCGAGCTGTCCCTCGAACAGGCCGAGCACGGAGGAAGCGAGAAAGGCCGTCGCGAGATTGACCAGCAGCCAGTTGAACCGCGCCCGCGCGATGGTCCAGACACTGTCGGACAATTCTTCGTCGCTGGTGACGCCGCCCAACGCCTTAAGATCCTCGTCGGCCTCTTCCTCGATGACGTCGACGACGTCGTCGATGGTGATGACACCGACCAGCCGGTCGGTCGTATCGACCACGGGGGCGGCGACCAGATTATACTTGCCGAACATCCGCGCGACTTCTTCCTGGTCGTCCAGCACCGAAACGCGGCGGCGGTCTTCATCGATCAACTCGCCGATCGGCACCGGCCGCCGCGCGCGCAGCAGCGCGTCGAGCGAAATCGCGCCCTGCCAGCGCTTTTCGGAATCGACAACGTAGATTTCATAGAACCGGTCGGGCAGATCGGGGGTGTCGCGCATGTAGTCGATCGCCTGCCCGACCGTCCAATCCGGCGGCACCGCGATGAATTCGGACTGCATCCGGCGGCCGGCGGAGTTTTCCGGATAAAGCAGGCTGCGCTCCAGCGCGTCGCGCTCGGACGGCGGCAGCTTTTCAAGGATTTCTTCCTGGTCCTCCTCGTCGAGGCCTTCGAGCAGTTCGACCGCATCGTCGGATTCCAGTTCGCGCACGCCCTCCGCGACCGTCTCCGGCTCGAGTTCCTCGAGGATTTCCTCTCGGACGGCGTCGTCGACCTCGTTGAGCGCCGAGAAGTCGAAATCGGTGCCCGTCAGTTCGACAAGCTTGACGCGGTCGTCGGGCTCGAGAGCGCCGATCAGGTCGCCGAGATCGGCCTCGTGAAGTTCCGCGACGACCTCACAAAGCAGCGGCCGGTCGACCGCCTGGATGGCGCGCGTAATCTCTTCGACAAATTCGTGGCGGATTTGTCCTGTTTCATCCCGCATCTGGAGGCGGTCGAGCGCAGAAGGCTCTGCAGGTCGCGTATCGGCGGCATGGGCAACGTCGATATCCTCGGCCATGCCGCGCCTCGCCGGTTTGACAGAATGAAAGAACTCGTCTGAGTTATCGCTGCACGCATTACCCAATCGGCAGCGGCCAGCGCAATGCTAATTATGTACGGGTGCAGATGATCGGGAAATTCATGAAGGCGCAGGGCACCATCCTCGTTGCTTCGCTCGCCTTGATTGCGGGGGCGCAGGCCGCCGAATGCCCCCGCAAGGATACGCTCGGCACCTCCCGCGTTCTCACGGTCGATGCCGCTACCTCACCGCGCGTGGGCCTGAAGAATTTTCCGCAGACGCTGCCGCTCAGGGATCACGAGGTCGTGCTCACCTTCGATGACGGGCCACGGGCCACCACCACGCCGAAGGTGCTGTCGGCGCTGGCGCGTGAATGCGTGCTCGCCACATTCTTCCTGATCGGCAAGCCTGCTTCCGAGCGCCCGGATCTGGTGCGGCGGATCGCGGCCCTCGGCCACACGGTCGGGCACCATACCTGGAGCCATCGCAGCCTGAGCCGGATCAATCCAGGCGAAACCGACGACGAAATCAACCTCGGGATTTCCGCGGTCGAAAAGGCGCTGCATGGGGTCGCAACCACTACCCCAAGCACGCCGTTTTTCCGCTTTCCCGGCTTCGAGAGCACACAGGCCACGCTCGATTTCCTGGAACGGCGCGGCATCGTCGTCTTCGGCGCCGACCTCTGGGCGAGCGACTGGCTGACGATGACCCCAAAGCACGAACTAAAGCTGGTGATCGACCGGCTGAAAATCGCCCGCAAGGGCATCATCCTGTTCCACGATGCGCGGGCGCAAACTGCGGCCATGATGCCGGCCTTCCTCCGTTACCTCCGTAACAATGGATATCATGTGGTCCATCTGGTTCCGGCGGCACCCGGCCCCGTTGCCGTGCACGCGCAGCCTGAGAAATAACGCTGGAATTCCAGCGATTAAGGCGTCATTCATGACGCCTAAGGGCAAAGATTTTTCGCCTGATTGAAATGAAGCCGGGATTCGATGATCGCTAGCGTAATTGCTGGACTTTGGAAGCTGTCTTGGAAGCAGTCCTGGAAGCTGTCCTGGACCGCTTTAGCCTTGGGCGTGCTGGCCTGCGTCTTGACGCAGCGCGCGACGGCTGCCGATTGCCCCGGCCACCCCGACGCCATCGGGACGTCGCGCACGCTGGTCGTCGATCCCAGGGAACACCCCCTCATCGGCACCATGCAATATGCCAAAACGCTGCCGCTGGAAGACCACGAGGTGGTGCTGACTTTCGACGATGGGCCGCTGCCGAAATACAGCAACCAGATTCTGGACATTCTCGCCGCGCACTGCGCCAAGGCGACCTTCTTTCTGGTCGGACGTCAGGCCAACGCCAATCCGCAAGGCGTACGCAAGGTGCGCGATGCCGGTCACACCGTGGCGACCCACACCCAGAACCATCCGACGGGCATGCAACGGCTGCCGATCGCGCGCGCCGAGAAGGAGATGGATGACGGCATTGCGTCCGTCACTGCGGCGCTTGGCGACGGCACCGCCCCGGCACCGTTCTTCCGGATTCCGGGTCTCTCCCGCGCCGACGCGATGGAGGCATATGCGGCCTCAAAGGGCATCCAGGTCTGGAGCGCCGATTTTCCGGCCGACGACTGGCGGCATGTGTCGCCACAGCGCGTCTACGATCTCGCGATCCAGCGGCTGGAGGCCAAGGGGAAAGGCATTCTGCTGCTGCACGACATTCAGCCGCGCACGGTCGCGGCCCTGCCCCGGATTTTGCAGACACTCAAGGCCCGCGGCTATCGCATCGTTCATGTGGTACCGGCGACGCCAGACCGGCCGGCGACGCCGACCGAGCCGCAGCAATGGCAGTTGCATCCGGCGTCGGAGACGGTGGCGATTTCACGCTGGCCGAAAATTCCCAATTTCGTTTTTGCCGGAACCGCGACGCTTCCCGCCCCTGCGCTGTCGAATCTGGATTGGCGCCCGACGGCGCCGTCAAAACGGGGAATCCGTGGTGTGCCGCTTTGGCCGCAGCAAATGGTTTTGTCGCAGCCAGGTTTTGCCGTGGCGTTGCCCGCCCCGGCCGCGAGCATTTTCAAAATCCCGGAATCGACGCGTGTCACGATGCTGGCCGCCTCGACCGCACGACATCGGCAGCAGACGGCCCAGATGGCACATGCAACCGGAGCCCTCGCCGCAGCCAGTGCCCGCCCGCGCCGGTAAACTGCGCCGGCACGCCCGCGCAGCCAACGTGCCCCATGCGCGTACCGAGGCAGCGCCGATCCCGACAGACAACCGACGCGGCTCATGCCAGCCCGGGCGCGCCCAAACACGCGGTGCAGGGCAAAAAGAACGCACGTTCCGTCCGCGTCGCCGGCCTGAAGAAGCGCTAAGGCCGGATCGCCGGTTCGCTCAGTTCGTCACGATCTTGGCGATGCACAGCAGGATGACGAGGGCGAGAAACAGCAGATCGATATAGGATTTCATCTCGCCTGCGTGGCGGAGCACACTCACATCGACGATGATCTGCTTGCGTGAGGAGGCCGAATTCGGCCCTTCCCCGGCCGCCGCGACCAGACGGCGCGCCTCCAGTTCCAGCCGTTCGATGCGCTGGAAGAAATAGAACGAACGCAGCGCCGATGCCGCATGCATGCCGGCATAGACCAGCACCAGAACCGCAACGACCACGCGGTGCTCGTATTTTTCCATGAAGTTCAGGCTGAAATAGACCAGCGCCAGGAACACAAAATTGGAGACAAATCGATAGGCGTAGCTCAGGAACGTCATGCATGTGCTCCGGGTGATCTTGGAAACGCCGAACTGCGGTCATCACGCCGGGCTAGCCGGCCGATCAGCCCTGCATCTCTAGGTTTACGCGAAAGGTGTAACAGCCAGCCATCGAACGGTTCCGCTCGCCCGGAAATCGTCCCCGCGCCGTTGCGTACAAGCGCACTCATCGCACCGAATCGACCGGGTTACGCCCACACTGCATGATTTTCGGGTGCGCTCGGAGGTTGTCTCATCAGAAATCCACGCCTTACCGAAAGATGCGGGCCAAATACAGCCTTTCGAACCCGAAAGACGTTCCGGTCCGCCCCGCCCGGGGGTCTGATATCGCCTGTGTGGATTATTCGCAATGTCGATGGCGTCGCAATCATTGGCCACCGCTGCAAGTCTCGGCCCCTTTTCGGACTCAAAATCGCCCGCAACTCAACCGACGTTGTGCCCGGAAATGGCGACTGGGGGCACGTCCTGATTGGGATTTGCCATGGGCATCGGATATCCGCCGTACAATAACCAACACCGCACCGATGAAGAGAATGGCTTGCTTCAAGAAGAGCACGCCTTGCTTCAAGGGGTTGAATCGACACATCGGAGCGAAGAATTTGGGAGTGAAGAATTTGGGGGCGACGAATTTGAGAGTAACGAATTCTTCGACGTTCTATCGCCGATGCTCCAGGAGGCCGGCGAACCTCAAGGACACGAATCGCCGCATCAGGAAAGCAGGGAGCTTCTTTTGTTGCTGGAGGAGAATGCCCGGCTGCGAAAGCTTGCGGTTGAGATATCGAACCTCCTCGGAGACCTCCCGGAGGGCGGCGTGCGCGAGATCGAACCGGAAGTGGTCGAACGGTTGTCGGTGATCGGCGATCAATTGAAGGCATCATGATGCTCGACGCCGGCCATCGCCTTGGTCATCCATTGGCCGTCCAATTTTTGGCCGTCCAATTTATCGCGTCTAGTTCAATATCGCGCGCCACCGTGCTTCGAAACTATCGGAGTCGTCGGGCGCCCACGCTTGCGAATCCAGGGGGTTGTTAGGCTTCACCGTGAGGACGGTTATTGGCGCGGCATCGGAAGACCGCCAATACACTGTGCTGGAGCCCGCGCGGGCCACCGCAACAGCGATTTCGGAAGCATGTTGTTGCCCTCGTACCAGCATTTTCGTCCATCGATAATCCGATAGGTCCAATGCGCCTTCGGATTTGATGGCAATGCGACGCTGCATTGCTTTGCCTGCGCAGCGGGCGCGTCAATTGGCAAGAGGGTAGCAATACACGCGCCGAAAGCGACTGATCGAAATTGCTTCGTCATTGGCACCTCATGCAGCGACGATTACATGCGAGGTTCAACGAAAAGATCAACTCTACCGCAACAATCTCTCTTTCAAATCTGGTCACAACGGGCCGAAAATTTGGCCAGATTTCGCTGGAAATGTCATCCCGAGGGCCGGACGGGCCCGTCGACCAGATGGCAAACGTCATCCCCGTGGGCCGGAGGGGCCCGTCGACCGGCTATCTGCACAGGCGAACCGAGCGGGGATTTAAGACCATCCAGGAGCGGTGTCGGTGTTTGTTCAAGCCAAGGGCTTGAGCTTCAAAATGACAGTTCTGCCCGAGGAACAGACACGCTCGACTATACCGAGATATTCAAACTCAGCACACGTCTGTGTTGCAATGGCCACATTCGCGCAAATTCGATGGCCGGTCATTGACTCTACCGCCAAACGACACCTAGCTCACGCGGCTGACCGCACAACGTGGAGTGAACGTGGGCATACTGTGGGCATACTGGGAAGAAAGCTGGTCGTCTTCGCGGCGCTCACATTGGCCTCTCCGGCACTGGCACAGGTCCAGGTCAATCAAACCTTCACTTCGGTGGGTCCGAGCCCATCTACCGGCCCCGCCGACTTGTTGCAAGCGGCGACAACCCGCCGAACGGCACCGCCACGGGCGCGGTGCAGTCTATCGTCACAAGCCCAACGGATCCGAACACCTATTATATCGGCAGTCCGGGCGGCGGCGTCTGGGTGACCCGCAACGCCGGCGCAACCTGGACACCGCTGACCGACAATCAAGCCTCGTTGTCGATTGCGAGCCTGGCCATTGATCCCACCAACGCCAGCACCCTGGTTGCCGGTACCGGGCTTACGTCCAATGGGACGGTCTGCCGGGATGGCGGCAATTGCTTCTTCACCGGCACTGGTGGCCTGCGCACGGGTCTGCTGTTCAGCTCTAATGGCGGCGCGAGCTGGACCTCGGTCGGCGCAGGAATATTTGGCGGCCAAAGCGTGGACGCGGTCACGGTCCATGGCAGCACAATCCTCGCCGGCACGTTTGAGCCAGACTTTGCCGCGAACCCGACCCCGCGCACCGTCGGAGCGCTTTACAGAAGCACGAACGGAGGCGCGGGCTTCACGCAGATTTCCGGTGCCGCAGGAACCGGACTGCCCGGCGGACCCATCACATCACTGGTGACCGATCCGGCCAATCCCAACCACATCTATGCCGCCGTTGCGGCTCCGAGCCTGGCGAACAACGCCGCCGGCCTGGGTTCGACGGCTGTCTATGCGAGCAGTGATGGCGGCGCCACCTGGAGTGCAATTTTTACTGCTGGACAATCGGGAGGCACGATCAACAACACCACCCAGACCGCAGTCAAAATCGCGACCGGTCCGGGCGGCACGCTGGTGGCAGCAGTCGCTAATCTTGGCGGCAGTCAGCTAACCGGCCTCTTCTATTCGAACAATTCCGGCACATCCTGGACACCGCTTCCGGTCCCGAACGTTAACGGCGGAAGCCAAGCGCCGGTGAATCTCGCCGTCGCGATCGACCCGAACAATAACAAGTTTGTGTATGTGTCTGGCGATAACAACTTTAACAGCAACGGCGGCATCAACGCGGTGGCAGCCGTGCGCATCGACACGCAACTGCTGACCACAACGAGTCTCGGGGACGACAATGGCGTCCCGACGAACACTTCCAACGGATCGACGACCCATCCCGATTCCCGCGTCATCGCCTTCGACGCCTCCGGCCGCTTGCTGCTTTCAACCGACGGCGGCATCTATGCCCGCAGCAACCCGCAGACCACAGCGGGCGCATGGACGAGCCTCAACGGCAACCTGTCGCTCTCGCAGCCCTATGCAGTGGCGCTCGACGCCAACAGCAAACTCATGGTTGTTGCCGCGCAGGACAACGGCGTTGCAATTCAAACAGCGCCTGGAAGCGGCGCTTACCGGCAACTTCTTAGCGGTGACGGAATCAACGCGGTCGTCAACGATCGTACGTTGAATGGTCAAAGTGCGGTCTACTCGTCGGTGCAATTCCTCGGCAATTTGAGCCGTCTGATCGTCGATAGCAGTGGAAAGGCCGTCAGCCCCGGACCGGATCCATGCGGGAATTCCGGTCGGCTTCAATACCGGCGTAGCTGGAGCCGATTTCTTCAGCCTGTTCGTACTTAACAAGGCCGACCCGACGCGCATCGCGGTGACCGGCACCGACGTTTATGTCACGCAGGACGCGCTGACCGGCGCCAACAGCGTCAATGCCGCCGCGATCACGCTCAACCTGACCGATCTCGGCTCCTCTGGATTCGTTACGGCAGTCGCGTATGGGACGAACGACAATCACAACGTTCTTGTTGCGGGATCAAATGGCGCGTCGGCTCTGTGGCTCTCGACGACGGCGGCCGCAGCGTCGCTCCATCCAATAGCGGCCTATGGCGGCGCGGCGCCGACCTCGATCGTATTTGATCCGCGATCGCAGAACCGGTTCTACGCGGTAGATTTTAGCAACGTCTACGGCACTCAGAACCAGGGAACGAGCTTCTCAACTCTCACCGGCAATTTGCCGGCTACGCTGGTGACACCTTCGGCACGTCGAGTTCATCTCCAATAACGGCGTCAATGCGCTCCTGGTCGGCGGACAGAGTAACGCCGCCAACGCGCAGTCTCCGATCGCGGTTGCCGACAGCGACGCCCTCGGCAACCTTTCGAACTGGCGGCTCTTCGGCACAGGGCTGCCGAATTCGACCATCTCGCAGCTTGTCTACAATCCAACCATTGACGCCATGGCTGTCTCTACCTTCGGCCGCGGCGTGTTTGGGCTCTATGACGTCACGAGCTATTTCGCGCAGGCAACGGTGCTGCAATTCGGTCTGGCTAACAATGGCTCCATGCCGGACGCCTCCTTCCTGACCGACGGCACGACGGGTGGCCGTCCGTTGATCAAATACGGAACCGGCCAGCTAACGATTGCAGGGAACGCCACCTACACCGGCGGCACGACGATTGAGAACGAAATCCTGCAACTTGGCAATGGCGGGGCTGGCGGTAGCATCCTCGGGAACGTGACGTTCTGTTCCAACGCCGCCGACCCGAATTGCAATACCGGGACCAACAAGGCGCTCTCCTTCGATCGTTCCGACATCTTCACGTTTGGCGGCTCGATTACGGGGCCCGGCCAAATCGCCCAGATCGGTTCAGGTGAGGTGGTGCTGAGCGGAAACAGCACCTTTACCGGCCCGACCAACGTCTTCAGCGGCATTCTGCGCGTGACGGGCTCGATCACCTCGCCGGTGACTGTGAATGCGGGCGGTGCGCTTGGCGGCAGCGGCACTGTCGGGCCGACCACGATCCTGGCCGGTGGGACGCTCGCGCCCGGCGATCCCTCGACGCTTACGGTCAACGGCAATCTGGTGTTCAGCACCGGCTCAAACTACGTCGTGATGGTCCAAGGCAACGCATCCGACCGGACCAACGTAACGGGGAGCGCGACGCTTGCCGGCAACTTCGTTGCCGGCTTCCTTGGCGGTGCGCCGACCAACAACTACGTGGTTCTGTCGGCCGCCGGCGGACGGACCGGCGCGTTCGATACGATCTCGACATTGGGATTACCGGCGTTCGTGACGGCAAGCCTTCTCTATACGCCGACCGATGTCGATCTGCGTCTCAATTCGGGCATCGCCAACCTTCCCGCGCTGATTCAGAACCAGCACGCGGTCGCCAATGCGCTTGATTTCTCCTTCAACAATGGTGGCGGCACCCTTGCGGGGTTGCTCGGCCTGACACCGAGCCAGATTCCGGGCGCGTTGAACGTGCTGTCGGGTGAGGGTGTCACGGGCACGCAGGAGACGACGTTCGGTGCCAGCAATATGTTCCTGTCCGTGATGATGGATCAGGGACAGTTCTGGCGCAGCGGCGATGTCATCGACCCCAACGGAGTGAGTTATCCGGCGGCTTCGGCCTACGCGGCCATGCCTGGCAAGGCGATGCCGATGAAAGCGCCGCCGCCGATCGACTTGCCCCGGTGGCGCGGGTGGTTTGCGGGTTTTGACGGATCCTTTAAGCTCGGCGGCGATCCCACCGTCGGGAGCGCCAACTTGAACCACAACACGGCAGGCGGCGCGGCCGGCATCGACTACCAGGTCAATCCGAACCTGCTGCTGGGCGCGACGGCTGGCGGCAGCTTTTCACGCTTCTCGGTGGCCGACCGGTTTACAAGCGGCAACATCGACGGCGCACATCTCGGCGCTTATGGCGTAAGCCGCTTCCAACAGACGTACGCGGCCGCCGCATTCACTTTCGGCGCGTTCAACAACCAAACCAGCCGAACAGTTGTCGGCGTCGGGCCCACCGGGATCGAGTTCGGGAGGTTCGATAGCTACCTGCTTGGCGGACGGGTCGAGACCGGCTTCGTGCAGCGTTTTGGCAGGTTCACCGTTACGCCATTTGCCGCATTGCAGTTTTCGGAGATCTGGCAGCCGACCTTTACCGAGACCAGCACGGGCGGCCTGATCGGCCTGACCTATCGATCGAAGACGGTTGATTCGCTGCCGACTTTCTTGGGCGCACAACTCGATACGCGGCTGAACCTTGTCAACGGCATGGTCTGGGCGCCTTATGCACGGGTTTCGTGGGTGCATGAGTTCGACCCAGTACGCGCAGATGCGGCGACCTTTGTAACGCTTCCGCTCGCCGCCTTTACCGTTGATGGCGCACATGCCGCGCGCAATTTCGCCCGCATCGATGTCGGTG
Source organism: uncultured Alphaproteobacteria bacterium (assembly GCA_963847015.1). Lineage (GTDB taxonomy): Bacteria > Pseudomonadota > Alphaproteobacteria > Rhizobiales > Xanthobacteraceae > Bradyrhizobium. The sequence goes on from CAWJYI010000026.1 coordinate 150,646, forward strand.
GCAAATTAACGATTGGGAAAAATGCGTGGCTGTTCAGCAGCTTTGTCGGCGAATTCTCCAATGTCAGCCAGATGTACGCCGGTAAGGCCGGATTGCGGGTTGCGTGGTAGGTGACACCGTTCTGCACAACGGTTGCCTGAGTCACCTCAAAAAAATAGTGAAACAGTCTCATGGAACACTGGGACACTTAGCGCCGCTGGACTGCTAGCTGGCTGTAAAATCGCAAAATCCGGCAGACGCCTGCGCCAGAGCGGTCTTGTCGATAGCCTTCGCCACCGTTCTCACCCGCCCGCCAGCATCTGACGCGCGGGTTTTTTCTTTGTAAAACTGCATGACCAACGAAAAATATCCCACTTCAAGTGAAGCAGCTTCCTACCTGCGCACGCGGAGCGGCTGTGGCCGAACTGGAAGCCATTTTCGGCTGGGCGGGCGGCCAGGTACGCTCGGTAAACGTCGCGCGCTGTCGGCGGGTACGGTGAACAAGCTGTCGAGGACGAAACGGAAACATCCATTCCGCACCTAATGACAAGGTGCGGGCCGTAGCGCGAAAACCCAACAATAACAAAGCTGTTTTTTTGAGGTGGTGCGCTCGGAGGGACTCGAACCCCCACGATTTTACTCACTGCCACCTCAAGGCAGCGCGTCTACCAATTCCGCCACGAGCGCTTGGGATACCGGCTGGAAGGAGCGGCCCGCCGGATCAACGGCGCCGATGTAACAAATCGGGGATGGAGGGACAAGGCGGTTTTACGACCGAATTAGCTACCTGACGCCGGGCAATTTCGGCAGCATTTGCTTGACTTCGACCGCGATCCGGTTGCGATCGACCAGCACCACGCCGCTGGCGACCGGAAGGTTATTGGCGAGGATCTTGACCTCGTCCGCCTCGGTGGCGTCCAGTTCGATGATGGCGCCGCGGGAAAGCCGCATCACCTGATGGATGGGCATGGTGGTGGTGCCGAGCACCACCATGAGATCGACGCTGACTTTATCGAGGGTGGCCACTTCGAAACCGCCAAACCGGGACTAAATTGAGGATGTGGTTCCACCTGACCACGTTATGGTTAGCCAATGGTTAATGATCGACAAAGCCTTGATTTGACGACGTTCGCGCTGCCCTCGGGCGGCGGCGATGTCGAATGGCGGATTGCGCCCCGGCCGGTGCCCTATCCCCAAGCCGTGGCCGAGATGGAGGCGCGGGTCGCCGACATCGCCGCGCAACAAGGCGGCCGAACTGGTCTGGCTGCTGGAGCACCCGCCGCTCTACACCTCCGGCACCAGCGGCAAGGAAGGCGACCTGCTCGACCCCCGCTTTCCGATGTTTGCCACCGGACGCGGCGGCCAGCTCACCTATCACGGCCCCGGCCAGCGCGTGGCCTATGTGATGCTCGACCTGAAGCGGCGGCGGCCGGACGTGCGCGCCTACGTCGCCGGTCTGGAGGAATGGATCATCCGCACCCTCGCCGCCTTCAATGTGCGCGGCGAACGGCGCGAGGATCGCGTCGGCGTCTGGGTCAAGCGGCCCGACAAGGGCGCGGGCCACGAGGACAAGATCGCCGCGATCGGCGTGCGCTTGCGGCGCTGGGTGTCGTTCCACGGCATCGCCATCAATGTCGAACCGGAGCTCTCGCATTTCTCGGCGATCGTGCCCTGCGGGGTAGTGGACCCGCGCTATGGCGTCACCTCGCTGGTCGATCTCGGCCTTCCCGTAACCATGGAAGATGTCGACGTCGCGCTGCGGCAGGCTTTTGCGGAAGTGTTCGGTGCAACCAACGCGCGCCTGCCGGATCACGCGTACCGAAGTCCGGACCGCAGACTCGAGCGTCACGCCGCATGCTTCTGCGGCGCGACCTCGAGCTTGCCGGCGATGTAGCGGCGCTCCTGCGACAGGCCGCCGAAGCCGTAGGCATCGCCCTTGACCTCGTCGACATGGGCGTAGCTCTCCTCGTGCAGCGGCCCGAGCAATTCGCCCATGCGCTTGAATATGGCGGCGAGATAGGCCGCCTTCTCGTCCTTGGTGTTGGTGCCCTCGCTGACGTGAACGTCGAGCCAGAAGCTGGCGAGGCTCTGTTCGGCCAGCGACTTGCCGCCGGCGAACCAGTCCGCGGCATCGACGGATTTCACGATGACGGCGGTGACCTTGGGATCCTTGTGCAGGATTCGGGCGGTGAGTTCGCTGACGGCGGAGGCAATTTCGGCTTTCAGCGAGGGCGCTTTCCGGAAGCTCGAATAGGTGACGGTAATGAGCGGCATGGTCGTTCTCCTTGAAGGCATGCGCGTTTCACCGCGCCCCTCGTAACTAGACCTGCCAGCCATCATTTTGGTATCTTATCTCTGTTCATAACAGTGATAACGATCATGATGATGACATGAGCACGCTCGATATCGATACCGTGCAGGCCTTCCTGCTGGTCGCCGAACTGCAAAGCTTTACCCGTGCCGCCGAAGCGCTGGGCACCACGCAGGCCGCCGTCAGCATGAAGCTGCAGCGGCTGGAGGCCGTGGTCGGCAAGCGGCTGGTCGAGCGCTCGCCGCGCGCGGTGGGACTGACCGCCGAGCGGCTCGGCATTCCTGCCGCACGCCCGCGCGCTGATCGAGGCGCATGACCGCGCGCTATCGGGAGAAGCGCCCGGCGCGGCAGCAATTGTCGCTCGGGATCAGCGACCATGCGGCGGGACCGGAACTGGTGCCGCTGCTCGAACGGCTGCATGCGATGTCGTCGCAACTTTCGCTGGCCGTGACGATCGGCTTTTCACGCGAGATGCTGGATGCCTACGATGCCGGCGAACTCGACGCCGTCGTGGTGCGGCAGGAAGGCAGCCGCCGCGGCGGCGAGAAACTCACCGAGGATGAGTTCGGCTGGTTCGCCGCAAAACGCTTCGTTTGGCCGCGGGGCGACGCACTGCCGCTCGCGACACTGGCCCCGCCCTGCGGCGTGCGGGCGATCGCGGTTCGCGCGCTCGACAAGGCCGGGATCGCCTGGAGCGAGGCGCTTTGTCGGCGGCGGCGTCACCGCGGTGGCTGCGGCCGCCCTGGCCGGGCTCGCGGTCGCGCCGCTGGCCCGGCGGATCGCGCCGGCAGGACTGGTCGATATCGGACCGGCGCAAAAGCTGCCGCGGCTTGGGGCCTCAAAGGTGATGCTGCACTCGAAGGTCAGCGACCCCTCGAAACTGGCGGCGCTGCGGACCTTGGCCGCGACGTTCCGGAGTACCGTCGCAGCAGGATAGCGGCTCCTTTGGAGCCGCAACCCGGGCCGGCCGGGCGCACTACTTTGGTTGAAAAGCCGCCAGCCGGCGGAACAAAACCGCACGTCGCACGTTTCGGCCACTGGATCGGGGCCCGGATGTTCAAAAAAGACAAGCAGCAACAGAGAGATCTGTTCGAAAGCGAACGTAGTTTCCGTCTTCTTGTCGAAGGCGTTGCTGACTATGCGCTTTACATGCTGGACCCAACCGGCCTCGTGACCAGCTGGAATATCGGCGGTCAGCGGATCAAGGGCTATTCGCCCGAGGAGATCCTCGGCCAGCACTTCTCCCGCTTCTACACCGATGCAGACCGCGCCAACGGCAAGCCGCTTCGCGCCCTGCGCATTGCCGAGGAACAGGGCCGGTACGAAGAGGAAGGCTGGCGCGTCCGCAAGGACGGCACGTTCTTCTGGGCCAGCGTCATCATCGACCCCATCCACGAGGAAGGCAGGCTGGTCGGCTTTGCCAAGATCACCCGCGACATCACCGAACGCCGCGAAGCCCAGCTCAAGCTCGAGCAGATGCAACAGCAATTGGCGCAATCGCAGAAGCTCGATGCGCTCGGCCAATTGACCGGCGGCGTGGCCCACGATTTCAACAATCTTCTCATGATCATCAGCGGCAGTCTTCACACACTGAGGAAGGGCATCAACGACGACCCCAGACTGCAGCGGGCATTATCGGCGATCGAGGCGGCTTCCAAGCGCGGCGCGGCGCTGACCAGCCAGTTGCTGACATTCGCGCGGCGGCAGAGCCTCAATCCGCAAGCGATCGATGTCACCGAGCGGATCAATGCCGTGCGCGCGGTCCTCGACACCGGCGTCGGCGGCGCGGTGACGCTGCAATTCGATGTCGATCGCGCCGTCTGGCCGGTCATGGTCGATGTCGCCGAGTTCGAGACCGCGCTGGTCAATCTCGTCATCAACGCGCGCGACGCCATGCCCAATGGCGGCACGATTACGATTGCGACGAATAACACGACGCTCAGCGAGGAAGCCAATGCCGGTGAATACGTCGCCATCTCCGTAAACGATACCGGCACCGGCATCGCTCCGGATGTGCTGGGCAAGATATTCGACCCCTTCTTCACGACCAAGCCGATCGGCAAGGGCACCGGATTGGGTCTTTCACAAGTGCACGGCTTTGCGCATCAGGCCGGAGGGACCATCAAGGTAGCCAGCGAACTCGGCAAGGGAACGACGATCTCAATCCTGCTGCCGCGGAAAGATGCCCGTCCGGAAGTTGACGGTATCGATGCCACCGCGATCCGGAGGAAGCGGTCTTGTGCTGCTGGTCGAAGACAATCCGGACGTCGCGAACGTCAGCACCAGCCTGCTCGAACAACTCGGCTACACCGTCCGCAGGGTGGAGAACGCCGAAGCGGCGTTGCGCGAAATCGAGCACGACGGCATCGATCTGGTTTTCTCCGACATCGTGATGCCGGGCAAAATGGACGGTCTCAGTTTTGCGCGGCATTTGAAGGCCATCCGGCCCAATCTGCCGATTCTGCTGGCGACCGGTTACAGCGATGCCGCGCTGAACGTGCGCGGCGATTTTCCTATTCTCCGCAAGCCATATGAAATCCATCAGTTGAGCGAGGCGATCGCGAAATTGCCGAAGTAATTGAACTATCTCGACCTGCCGGGCCAGTGTCGATCGCGACCGGCGTGCAGGCGCTCAAATCCGTCGCTTCGTTCCGGCCGGCGAGGCGCGTGGTTCCAATGGAACCGGCGAACTCGCCTCTCCCCGTTCTTTTCCGGTCCAACTTATTAACCCCATCGCCACCTATCGGCCCCTACACTTCCGGTACGCACCCTGCTTGCCGGCCAAACAAGCCTGACGCGGTCCATCAAGGCGGAAGATGTCCGATCGAATCCTCCAAAACCCTGGCGGGCCGCTGCGGCGGGTAACACCCGGAGCCGTCGTCATCTTCTTTGCATTGGTGATGACGGCCTGCGTTCTGGGCGTCGTCGCCTGGAAAGCGCTGCAGGCCAAATCGACCGCGCTGGAAAGCGGCAGAACCGATATTCAGAACCTCGCCCACTCGCTGGCCGAGCACGCTTCGCATACCATTCAAGCGGCCGATATCGCGATGACCGGCATGGTCGACCTGTTAAAATATCAGGCTCCCCTGCCGGAACGGTTCAACAAATATCTGGCAGAGACCGTCGCCACGCTGCCGCAGATTCGCGAGATGGGCGTGCTCGATGCCGACGGCGAATGGAAATACTCGTCGCTGGTGCAGACACCGCGTTACAACAATTCCGACCGAAATTACTTCGTCTATCATCGCGACACGCCGGGGAAGGCGCTCCGCATCAGCGAGCCGTTGCAATCGCGTCTGACCGGGCGACCCACGATCCTGCTCTCGAAGCGCATCAGCAGACTCGATGGCAGTTTCGGCGGCGTACTGTTCGCAGCAATCGACAGCGACTATTTCAGCGGCTTCTACCGCGCATTCCAGATTGGTTCGGGCGGCAGCATCAGCCTGTTGCGCAACGATGGTATCGTCCTGATCCGCTGGCCGTTTTCGGATGACACCAAAGACCTGTCGAAGACGGATCTGTTCCTGAAGAACCTCCGATTGAGTTCCGTCGGATATTACAAGATCCTCTCGCCGTTCGACGGCATCGTGAAATATTTCGGATACGAGGAAACGCCGCGATATCCGACGGTCGTCACCGTAGCGATGTCCGAGGATTGGCTGCTTTCCAACTGGTGGATGACACTGCGTACGGATGCCCTCGTGGCCGGCGTGCTGCTGTGCATGATCATCTTGCTGGCCGCGTTACTCTCGTCGCAGCTCCGATTTCGCATGAAGATCGAGCGTGCGTTGCGCAACAGCGAGGCCCATTATCGCCTGCTGGCCAACAACATCGCCGACATCATTCTTCTGATCGATAGCCGCAGCATCCTTCGCTTCGTTTCCCAATCCGTAGAGCCGGTGTTGGGATTGCGCGCGGAGGATCTGATCGGCAAATCGTGCTTCGAAATGGTTCATCCGGAGGATCAGGAGAGCGTCAGGGCCGCGACCGCACGACTCGACGGGCCCGGCGCGGTAAGTTCGGTCGTTTTCAGAACCTACCGCTGCGACGGATCGACTGTATGGGTTGAAATCAACTTCAAGCTAACAGCGGACAATCCTGCACATAAGGAGTTCGTCTGCGTTCTCAGGGACGTTACCGAACGCAAGCGGATGGAGGACGAACTGACGATGCTCAATCGCCGCCTCACCCAGCTCGCCGCCACCGACGGCCTGACGGGACTGACCAACCGCCGCACCTTCGATGGCTTCCTGCGGCGCGAGTACGAGGCCTGCGAACAGATTTCGGTGCTGCTGTTCGATATCGACCACTTCAAGAGCTACAATGACACCTACGGACATCAGGCCGGCGACCGCTGCCTGCAGGCGGTCGCGAAAGTCATCGGCGATGCGACCTCCAATACGTCGGGCCTGTCGGCACGCTATGGCGGTGAAGAATTCGCCGTCGTGCTGCCGAACACTTCGGAACAGGTCGCCTTGAAGGTCGCCGAGGCGATCAGGCTGACCGTGCGGGCGTTGGGCCTTCTGAATACCGCCGCCAGTCGCGGATACGTCACCATCAGCGTCGGGGTAGCCACCCGGACCCGCTCGACGCTGGGCGACACCGCGCTGGTCGGAGAGGCCGACACCGCGCTCTATGAAGCCAAGCGTCTCGGCCGGAATAGCAGCGTCACCTACTCGTCGCTGGAACTGCAATTTGTCGACACCGCATCGATCCAGCACGATCCGCAATCAACGGCAGACGAACGCGATCGAACGCACTAACCCCCGGTTCTTCGCCGCCACCCGGGACATCTCCAACAATTTTCTTCCCAACAATTTTCTTCTGCCCGTGAAGCGCTTCACATACGCGCTCCGCCGGTTGAGCTATCGAAGTAGTTGCCGGAAGCAGGAGATCGCAAATGACTGCTATCGCTCGAGCGCTGACGCGCGCTTTTGCCACCGCCGCGGAAGTCGAGGTTGTCAAGCAGCTCTTGCTGTTTTCTCTCGCGGGTCTGTTCGTGTCGGTGTTGCTGATGACCTACGGTCTGGATCTGAGCCCGGGCTTTTTCTAGCCCTGATCCACACATCGCCGCCGAATGACGAGAGCGCGTGCGTCACTGGATGGTTTCGTGCGCGTTGAGGATCGGCATTTCCGGCTTCGCCACGATTTCGGCGGCGATGTTGTAGGAAACGTTGAGCTTCCCCGGATCTTTCGGATCGTGTGTCACGGCCTTTACGTGCAGCGTCGCGCGAACGACCCGGCCGTCGTCCAGCGTTACCTCGGTAACCCCAGGCCGCACGCTGGCAAGCTTCGACGGCGGCTCTGTCTGGGGCTGAGCCTGAGGCTGATTTTCAGGCTCGGACTTTCCTCCGATCTGAAACGAAAACGGCTGGACATATCCAAACGTCATCGCGACCACCTCTGTGCTGACCCAAGGCAATTCGCATGGCGTCGAATTGGTTCCATCGGTCCTATAACGGCCGAATCCGGCCGGATATCCGGCTCAAACCGTCGGCAGGACCGAGAACCGCTCCCCCACCCGCCGCAAATTCAGCGTGTCGGAACCGCCCTCTTCCTCCTGCACCGCATCGACCCTCGCCATTGATGGCCCGTGCCGGCATGCCGCGATCATGGCCGAAACGATGTCCGCGGGCCCCGCAAACAGCGCCTCGACGCTGCCGTCCCTGCGGTTGCGCACCCAACCTTCGAGATCGCGGGTGATCGCCTCGTGCTCGACCCAGGCGCGATAGCCGACGCCCTGCACCCGGCCACGGATCGTGACATGGCGGCGGATCAAGAGAGGGCGGATCGCGTTCATCTATTTTCTGAGCCCGAGAAACTCGCGTGCTGCGTGCCTTCACATCGGCTTCACGCATGGCCCGGCCGGTCAGTTCCGATGAAGCCAGGCCCTTGAGGTTCTTCGGCGATGTCCCTTCGCGCAACGCCTTCAACGTCTCGTAGACGGCTTGCGTCGCGGCAGCGAACGGCGCGTGGCCCTGCAACGCGATCCGGACGCGCTGGGCGGCGAGATAGTCGGGCGCGGTCATGTCCTCCGGCGCGCCGCCGAGCACGATCGGCAACCTTGTAGCAGCGGAAATCGCTTCCAGTTCGCTGCGGCTTCTGATGCCCGTGAAAAACAGCGCATCGACGCCTGTGGCCTCATAGGCCTTCGCGCGCGCGATAGCATCGTCGAGACCGCTGATCGAGATCGCCCCGGTGCGGCCGATGATGACGAGCGAGGGATCGCTGCGGCCATCGAGCGCGGCCTTCATCTTGCCGACGCCCTCGTCGAGTGAAATCAGCTGCGTCTTCGCTTGCCCGAAGGCCTGCGGCAGCAACGTATCCTCGATCGTGAGGCCGGCGGCGCCCGCAGCTTCCAGTTCCTGCACGGTGCGGCGGACATTGAGCGCATTGCCATAGCCGTGATCGGCATCGACCAGCACCGGCAAACTCGCAGCGCGCGACATCCGCCGCATCTGCTCGGCAAGCTCGGTCAGCGTGATCAGTGCAATGTCGGGATCGCCCAGCACCGCCAGCGACGCCACCGAGCCGCCAAACATGCCGACCTCGAAACCGAGGTCTTCGGCGATGCGGATCGAGGTTGCGTCATAGACCGATCCCGGGCGGACGCAGGTTAATCCCTTGAGGACCGAACGCAGCGCTTCGCGCCGCTTTCCGAAAGCCATCGATTATCTCCCAATTTTATATTTTTCGTCATTGCGAGGAGCAGAGCGACGAAGCAATCCAGTTCCAGCTCCGCTGGCTCTGGATTGCTTTGCTCGCGCCCGCAATGACGCTAAGCGAACTCGAGTATCAACGCATCGACCGCGAGCGTCGCGCCGGCGGCGGCGTGGATCTTCTTCACCGTGCCGTCGCGCTCGGCGCGCAACACGTTCTGCATCTTCATCGCCTCGATCACGGCGAGCGTTTCGCCCGCCTTGACCTCCTGCCCTTCGCCCACGGCAATCGACACCACGAGCCCCGGCATCGGGCACAACAGCTTCTTGCCGGTATCGGCCACCGATGTCACCGGCATCAGCCGCGCGGCCGTGGCCTCGCTTTCGGTGAAGACGTTGACCGGTACTTCAAACCCCTGATGCGCGAGCCGGATGCCGTTCGGAATCGCGCGCACCTGCATCGCGATGAAATGGCCGTCGATGGTGCCCTGCCAGACCGGCTCGCCGGGCGTCCAGTTCGAGACGAGATGATGCGGATTGCCGGGCAAGCCGTCCGCGCCGATGAAGCGTACTGCGACGCCGTTAGCCTCGCGTGCCACATCGAGCGCGATTTCCTCGCGATCGAGCCATACGGCGCGGCGGCGTTCGCGCAACACCAGGCGGCCGTTCATCTGGCCGGAAATCTGCCGCTTGCGTTCGCCGAGCACATGGTCGATCGCGGCGCCAACGGCGGCCAGCCGTCGCGCGATCTCGCCTTCCGGCGGGCGTGCCGCAAAACCCTTCGGAAACTCCTCGGCGATGAAGCCGGTCGAAAGCTTGCCTTCGCGCCAGCGCGGATGGTTCATCAACGCCGACAAGAAGGGAATGTTGTGCCTGATACCGTCGACATAAAACGAATCGAGCGCCGCCGACTGCGCCTCGATCGCAGCCGCTCGCGACGGCGCATGCGTCACGAGCTTTGCAATCATCGGATCGTAATGGATCGAGATTTCGCCACCCTCCTGCACGCCGGTGTCGTTGCGGACGGTAATGCCGTCACGGCTCGCTTCCGCGGGCGGGCGGTATTTCACCAGCCGGCCGATCGACGGCAGGAAATTGCGGAACGGATCCTCGGCATAGACGCGCGATTCCACCGCCCACCCGGTCAGCGTGACGTCTTTCTGCGCCAGCGAAAGCTTTTCACCGGCGGCGACGCGGATCATCTGCTCGACCAAATCGACGCCGGTGATCAATTCCGTGACGGGATGCTCGACCTGAAGCCGAGTGTTCATCTCCAGGAAGTAAAAACTCTTGTCCTGACCGGCGACGAATTCGACCGTGCCGGCGGAATCGTAATTCACGGCCTTGGCCAGTGACACCGCCTGCTCACCCATCTTGCGGCGGGTGGTCTCGTCCAGCAGCGGCGACGGCGCCTCCTCGATGACCTTCTGGTTGCGGCGCTGGATCGAACATTCGCGCTCGCCGAGATAGATCACATTGCCATGCTTGTCGCCGAGCACCTGGATTTCGATGTGACGGGGGTCGACGATGAATTTTTCGATGAAGACGCGGTCGTCGCCGAACGAGGATTTGGCTTCGGCCTTGGCGAGATTGAAACCTTCGGCGACTTCGGATTTCGAATGCGCGATCCGCATGCCCTTGCCGCCGCCGCCGGCCGAAGCCTTGATCATCACGGGATAACCGATCTCGTCGGCGATCTTCACCGCATGCTTTTCATCCTCGATGACGCCGAGGTGCCCCGGCACCGTCGAGACGTTGGCTTTCGCGGCGGCCTTTTTCGATTCGATCTTGTCGCCCATGGCGGCGATCGCGCCGGGGTTGGGTCCGATGAAGACGATGCCAGCAGCCTCAAGCGCGCGCGGAAAGGCTTCGCGCTCGGACAAAAAGCCATAGCCGGGATGGACCGCCTGCGCGCCGGTCCTGCGGCAGGCATCGACGATCTTGTCGATCAACAGATAGCTCTCGGAAGCCGCCGGCGGGCCGATCAGCACCGCGTCATCGGCCATTTCGACATGCAGCGCATCGCGGTCGGCCTCGGAATAAACAGCTACCGTCTCGATCCCCATACGGCGCGCAGTCTTGATGACCCGGCAGGCGATCTCGCCGCGATTTGCGATCAGAATTCGTTTGAACATGTTCTTCTTGCTTGAGCTTTGGGCAGGAATCCTCACCCGCAATGTGGCATGTGCCGACGCGGGTAACAAACCCGTCGTACAGCAAAAATCGAGGGAGGCAACGGTCCCGTACCCGTCAACTGCGCCGGACGGCGGACGGCCAAGGCGGTTCAGGAAGCGCGGTTCAGCCGGAATAACTGCGAAACCGGCCCCGCGCATAGGCGCGGGAGACCGCCTTCATCAGTTCGGTGACCTCCTGCTCCAGGTATTCATTGGCAACGATCAGCGCGCGGATAGTCGATCGCAGATCGCCGCCGCAAGCGGAGATGGCCTGGTCTACCGCGGCTTCCAGCCCGTCCGGCTGTTCTGCCCCCAGTTCTGTGCTCGGCTGTGCAGGAGAGGACATCAGCGGGATTCCATACCGGGGATTTATCGATTTACGCGGGGATTTCATAGCGGGCGTGAACGGCATATGTTCCTATTTTGTTCTCATCAAGTCAACTGCCGTTTTGTAATTTTCCGCGCGCACCTCTAGAAAGCGCACGCGGGTGCGAAATAAATTTTGAAGTGAAACAAAATGCAGTCACGCGTTTCCCTGGTTGCGGCCCTGTTGCTGACGGTTCTCTCGACGGGCCAAGGTTGGGCTGCCAATGCCACCGTCAGGGACGGCGGCACGCTTCAACTGGGCAATGTGACTTACCGGCTCGACGGCATCGACGCACCGGCGTTCGATCAACTCTGCATCGACGATCACGCCGATAGCTGGACCTGCGGTATCGAGGCGCGCGATCAACTGACCAAATTGATCGGTGGCCGCACGGTCCGCTGCGACGATCTGGGCGTCGATCCCTCCTACAAGAAACGGCACCTCGGCGTTTGCAAGGTAGAGGGCGAAAGCACCAGCTTGAGCCAGTTGCTGGTACGCCAGGGTTTTGCGCTGAATGTCGAAGCTTCAGCCACGGGCCGCTTCAAGGCGGACGAGGCCCGGGCCAAAGACGATCGCCAGGGGCTCTGGAAAGGCTGCTTCGTCGCGCCGGCCGAGTTCCGCGTTGGGCGCAAGGACGGCGCCCTGCTCGGCGGATCATGCCGGACCGACCGGGACCGCGAAATTCGCGAGGCGTTGTTCCCCGACGATCTCGCCATGCCACCCGGCTGCAACATCAAGGGCAAGTATGCCGTCCGCGCCCGTGTTACCGGCAATGTCGGCATCTATCATCTGCAGACCTGCCGCAGTTACCCCGCACTGACCAAACCGGATCGCTGGTTTTGCTCCGAAGAAGACGCACAGGGCGCCGGGTTCCGCAAAGCCTATAATTGCCGGTCTCTCAGCAAGGGCAAATGAACACCAGGAGCAAATGAGGCTGGCAAAGCTGCCGGCTCTTGTGTGAAAGTGCCGCAAGAGGTTGCCGGCGCGTATGACCCCTTCCGATACTTCAAACGTCCTGCCCGAAGCTGCTGCGGCCGAACGGTTGCGGCAGCATCTGGAGGAAATCGCGCACGAGCGCGACAAGGCGCATCGCGCGCTGCAGGAACGCGAAGCGGAACTCGCCCGGATCCAGCGCATCGGCCGTGTCGGCGGCGTCGAGGTCGACTTTCGCGACGGCTTCAAAAACCGCCGTTCACCGGAATACCTCATCATTCATGGTCTGCCACCGGATGCGGCCAATGAGACGCACGAGGATTGGGTCAACCGGATCCATCCCGATGATCGCGAGCAGACGGTCAAGCATTTCCTCGGCGGGTTAGCCGGCCGCAGCGAAGACTATCAGGCTACCTACCGGATCGTGCGGCCAAGCGACGGGCAAACGCGATGGATCGACGTCATCGCGAAAATCGAGCGCGACAAGGACGGTCGCGCGCTCCGCCTGGTCGGCGCGCATATCGACGTCACCGACCGGATGCTGGCCCAGGAAATCCTGCGGGAGAGCGAGGAGCGCTTTCGCCTGATCGCCGACAGCGCGCCGGTGCCGATCTGGGTCACCAAGCTCGACCGCACGCGTTCCTTCGCCAACCAGGCCTATCTCGATTTCCTCGGATTGCCGTTCGACGAGGCCATCGTGTTCGACTGGCGCAAGGCGCTGCATCCGGAGGACCTGCCGCGCATCTTGCAGGAGCAGATTGCGGGAGAATCCTCGCTCAAGCCGTTTGTGCTGGAGGCCCGCTACAAACGCGCCGACGGAGAGTGGCGGTGGCTGCGGTCGGAATCCCAGGCGCGCTGGGACCCGACCGGCAAGCATATCGGCTTCATCGGCGTCGCCCACGACATCACCGCCGCCAAGCAGGCCGAGCACGATCTGCGCCGGCTGAACGAAATCCTCGAACAGCGGATCAGCGAGCGAACCGCGCAACTGGAATCCAACGAAGCCCAGATGCGCGCGATCTTCGAGACCAGCCATCAATACCAGGGACTGCTCAACCCGCAGGGCGACCTGCTGTATGCGAACAAGACGGCCCTGTCGGGAATTCACGCCGACGCCGCCGACGTGATCGGCAAACCGTTCTGGGAAACCCCCTGGTTCAGCAGCACCGAAGGCATGCGCGACGCCGTTCACGACGCCTTCATCGCCGTCATGAAGGGAGAAGAAGTCCAGATCGAGATGCGGCTCCATCTGCCGGTCGGTGAGCGTTATTTCGATTTCGCGATGCGTCCGCTGCGCAACCAGCATGGTGAAGTGATCGGCGCCGTTCCCGAGGCCGTCGATATCACCGAACGCCGCCAGGGCGAGGAAGCGCTGCGCCAGTCGCAGAAGATGGAGGCCGTGGGTCAACTCACCGGCGGCGTGGCGCACGACTTCAACAATCTCCTGACCATCATCCGGTCCGCGACCGACTTCCTTCGCCGCCGCGATCTGCCGGAAGACCGCCGCCGCCGTTACATCGATGCGATCTCGGAAACGGTGGAACGGGCATCGAAGCTGACCGCGCAATTGCTGGCGTTTGCCCGGCGGCAGCCGCTGAAACCGCAGGTATTCAATGTCGGCGCCCAGGTCGAAAGCGTGGCGCGGCTTATTCGTCCGCTGGTGGGCAGCCGGATCAGGATCGAGGTCGACGTCACCGACGTCAATTGCTTCGCGATCGCCGATATCGCGCAATTCGAGACCGCGCTGATCAATCTCGCCGTGAACGGCCGCGATGCCATGGAAGAGGAAGGCCGGCTGGCCATCACCGTCAAGAAAGTCCATGCCATCCCTGCCCTGCGCGCCCAGCCCGCGCGCAGCGGCGACTTCGTTGCTGTCGCTATCGCGGACACCGGCACCGGCATTGCGCCCGATCATATCGACGCGATCTTCGAGCCGTTCTTCACGACCAAGGAAGTCGGCAAAGGAACCGGCCTCGGCCTCAGCCAGGCGTTCGGCTTTGCCAAGCAATCCGGCGGCGACATCGAGGTCACGAGCGCGCCCGGCGAGGGCGCGACTTTCACCATCTATCTGCCGCAAGCGGCGATGCCGGCCGATGCGGCGGAAGCCACGGCCGCCGGCAGCGAGCCGACCGCCCGCGGGCGCGGCTATCGCGTCCTGGTCGTCGAAGACAATGACGATGTCGGGCAGTTCACCACCGAGTTACTGGAAGATTTGGGATATACGGTCCGCCGCGTCGCCAATGCCGATGCCGCCCTCGCCATCCTCACCGAGGACGAATTTTCCGCCGATCTGGTATTTTCCGATGTCATCATGCCCGGGATGAACGGCGTCGAACTGGCAGGCACCATTCGCGAGCGCTATCCCGGCCTGCCCGTCGTGCTCGCCAGCGGCTACAGCAACGTGCTGGCTGAAAACGCACATCGCGGCTTCGAGCTGATTCAAAAACCCTATTCGGTGGAGTTGCTGTCGCGCATTCTCAGGAAAGCCATTTCCGAGCACAGGTCGGTGGTGTCGGGACAGTAAGGCGTATTCGGGCGAAGCGGATCAGAACCGATCCGGCTCCAGGCACGCTCATTCGATCAAGACCACGACCACGCCTGCACTCATCATTCCGAGCGCACGCGCGGCACTGGTCGAGACGTCGATGATCCGGCCGCGAATGAACGGCCCCCGATCATTGACGCGGCAGTGGATCGTCCGGCTGCGATAGGAGACCTTGACGATGCTTCCGAACGGCCTGGTGCGGTGGGCGCACGTCATCTCACTGCCCTTGCCGATGCCTGGATAATAGGAAGCTTTTCCGGATTCCGCATTTGCAGCGGAGCAGCCCAGCAGCAGCAGCGCCGCCCAATCCTTGCAACTCTCATAGGTCGCCTGCATCGGTCGAGCCCCGCAGGAGAACGCGCCGCTATCGAGAGAGTTCCGGGCCTTCGCAGCCGTTACGCCGCGGCTTCCGCCGGACGCGATGCCAGCAGGGAGCGGATTTCGTGCGCCGGACGCGCCGCGCTGAACAGATATCCCTGCATCTGCGTGCAGCCGAGATTCTGTACGGTTTCGCGCTGCTGCAAGTTCTCGACCCCTTCCGCGGTCGTGATCATGTTGCGGTCGGCGGCGATGCTCACCACCGCCCTGATGATCGATGCCGATGAGGAATTTCGGGTGACTTCCTTCACGAAGCTGCGGTCGATCTTGATCTTGTCGAACGGGAATCGCTGCAGATATTGCAGCGAGGAATAGCCGGTCCCGAAATCGTCCAATGCGATGTGGATCCCGAGCGCGCGGAGCTGGTTCAGCGCCACGAGCGCGGCGTCGTCGTCTGCGATCAGCACGGCTTCCGTGATCTCAAGCTCCAGCCGGCGCGGGTCAAGCCCGGCCTCGGCAAGCGCGGCGGCGACCTTCAGCGACAGGGTTTGCGACTTGAACTGGATAGGCGAGACGTTGACGGCGATACGCACGTCGGCCGGCCATGCGGCCGCCTCCGTGCAGGCGGTCCGCAACACCCACTGCCCGATCTCCTCGATCAGGCCGGTTTCCTCGGCAACCGGAATAAAATCGGCCGGCGAAATCATGCCGCGCACCGGATGCCGCCAGCGCAGCAACGCCTCGCAGCCGGTGACCTCGTCGCTGCGCAAGTCGACCAGCGGCTGGTAATGGATTTCAAATCCGCCCTCGACCAGCGCCGCTCGCATATCGCTCTCGAGCTCGCGGCGAAGGTTGGCCTGCCTTTCCATCGCCGGTTCGAAGAACCGAAACGTCCGGCGGCCCGCGGCCTTGGCCGCATACATCGCAAGATCAGCGCTCTTCAACAGCCCGAAGAGATCGGAGCCATGGCGCGGGGCGATCGCAACGCCGATGCTGGCGTCGCTGGAGAGACGGTGCCCGTTGCAGTCGAATGGCGTTCGCAGCTCCCGGTAAATCCGGGTGAGAAGTGCGCTGACATCGTCATCGCAGGTGACGTCGTGTTGCACGATGGCGAACTCGTCGCCGCCGAGTCGGGCAATGAAGTCATCGGGCCCGACCGACTGGCGCAGCCGCTCCGAGACGCCCTTCAGGAACTCGTCGCCGATCAGATGCCCGAGTGAATCGTTGATCTGCTTGAACTCGTCGATATCGATATAGAGGATCGCGAACCGAATATCGGCGGGTTGCGCCAGCAATGTCTCCGCGTGCCGCTGGAACAGCGTCCGGTTGGGCAAATTGGTCAGCGCGTCGTAATGCGCGAGATGTTCGATCCTGGCTTCGACACGGCGCCGCTCGGTCACGTCTTCCAGCGTCGTCGCCCAGCCGCCGTCGGCCGATCGCTTGTAGATCAGCCGGATCATGCGCCCGTCCGGCGTCGTTATGACAGTGTCTTGAACGCCGCTGCTTGTCGGATCGAGAAACTTCGCACAATAACTATCGACATCACCGACAAAGGAGCCGAGTTGCTGGCGATGCAGGATGAGGTCGCGCAGGTGGCAGCCGGGTTTGACGATGTCGGGTGAAACGTCGAACATATCGATATATTGCTGGTTGCAGATGACGAGGTGACCGGAGGAATCGAACAGCAGCAACCCCTGGGTCATGTTGGTGATGGCGGCGTCGAGGTGCTGGGTTTTCTCCTGCAGCTTGTGCTGCGCGGTGGCGTGCTGGCGCCGCAACTGGCGCACGATCAGATAGATCATGAAAACGACGACGACGATCGCCAGCGCCGCGGCGCAGAACTGCAGCTTGGTCTGCGCGCGCCAGTCGGCGAGTGCGGTTTCCGTCTTGGTGGTCGCGACGATCATGATCGGAAAATGCGTCAGCGACCTGACTGCGCCGACCCTGTCCTCCCCCTGCAACGCGCTCTTGAAACGCCCGGAGATATTGCCGTTCACGGCCAGGGCCCGCTGAAACGAGGGCGAACGGGCGACGTTTTGGCCGGCGACCTTGTCGTCCCTGGGGTAGCGGGCGATGATGGTGCCGTCGTGGTGAATCATCGAGATCGCGGTGCCGTTGCTCAGCGCCAGCGACCCGACGAAGGCCTCGAAATGGCTGGGCTCCACGCCCCGGCTCGCAAAGCCGATGATCTGGCCGTTGCGGTCGACGATCTTGCGCGCGAAGACGGTGGTCCAGATTTTCGTGACCTTGCTCACGACCGGTTCGACGATCACTTCGGGCGTCGGCATTCCGGAGGTGAACTCCTTGAAATAGCGCCGGTCCGCAACGCTCACGTCCGGCACCGGCCACATCTCCGAAGAATTGATCAGCCAGCCCTTGGCGTTGAACAGGTTCAGACCGCCGACATGCGGCAGCGCCGCGAGCTTGACGCGCAGCATCTCGTGCGCGCTCAATGTCGACATCTTCTTTTCAAATTCGTCGGCGCTTTCGACCATATCCGCCCGCATATAGCTGACGACATCGTCGTGAACATGCTGGAGATCGCTCAATTGCTGGTCGAAATGCCGCGACAGCAGCAACGCGCTGTTGTTGAGTTCGCGCTCGGCGACCTCAAGCGTGCGCTCGCGGAATTGCAGGGCGAAATAACCGGTGCCGAGCATGATCGCGATCACGAGGCCCGCGGCGGACAGAATGAGCCACTGGATCGCGCCCAATCGCAACCGGGCCAGCGCGTCGGCGATCGATCGCCGCACGCTTCCCGCGATGACGCTTTCCGACGGACTGCCCTGCATTTTTCCTTGCCCCACGGGTGCTTCTTCTACGCGGGCACAACCCAAGAGGCCGTTAGCAAAGTGAGTTATCGCAATGTTAAAACGATCGGCGAAGTTTCAGGCGGTTTCCGCCTCCGCCGCTTCCTTCAAACTGCACTCGATCAAGGCGCCCTCGATCGTGAATTTTGAAAACGGCGACAGCGGCGTCGAGACTTGCAGCGCCGCGAAAAATTGTGCATCGCCCGGGCTTTTCAGGAAGAAGCGGATGTGGCCAGCGGACAGCGCGTCCTTCGACAGCCATACGATACCGGAGAAAAGCGCGACCAGTATCTGGGCGTATTGTCCGGCGTCCGCCAGCCCCAGTTCATAAACCGGCGACACGACGACCAGGCGCGCCCGCAGGATGGGCGTGGGAAATTTGCTCATCATCAAGCGGCTGACCTGGCAGGCCGCGTGAATCCGCTCACCGTCGGAAAGGCAGTACAGTGTGTGGTTGTCGCCCTCCCTGGTCAGGGCGTCGAAGGCCGTGAAACTTCCCATCGAAAAAGTGGAAAAGTCCTCACCGACGCTTTCAGCGTCCTTTTTCCATTGGGCCTTGGTCGAACGCCAGGACCTGTCAGGCTCCTTCATCGGCAGCAAGCGCATGATTAACCGGGGGTTAATACAGAAATTGATCACGGACATTTTATAGACTGCAACTAAACATTTGCTTACGTCGATACCTCGCGCGCGACTATTTGCGGCGGCTCGCAAGCTCACGACCTGCGCAGGCAGCCCCCCGTGACCCGACGGGTATTTGTTGATCAGAAGCCATTTGTTCGCGCCAAAGTCTTGCTTGCGACACCAATTTGCGGGCACGAATGGTTTCTCGCGAGGCTCCGACCTAAAGCTGGATGAACGACTTCACCCAATCAATCGCGGCGGCGCTTGCGCTGATCGGCCGCTTCGATTCCGAGCTTGTCGGCATCGTCTGGCTGTCGCTGCGCGTCAGCCTGTCGGCAAGCCTGATCGCCCTGGCGATCGGCGGCCCAATCGGCGTGTGGCTTGCGATCAGCCGGTTTCGCGGACGCCAGGTTCTCATCATACTGGCCAATGCCCTGCTCGGTCTGCCACCCGTCGTGGCGGGGCTTGCGATCTATCTCCTGCTGTCCCGGTCGGGGCCGCTCGGCTTTGCCGGACTGTTGTTCACGCCCGGCGCGATGATCATCGCGCAGGTGACCCTCACCACGCCAATTGTCGTAGCGCTGGTGCACCGCCCGGCGACATTGCTGTGGGCCGAATATTCGGATCTCGCCCGGACGGACGGACTTTCGCATCTGCGCAGCATGATCTTGCTGTTCTCGCTTGGGCGCGCTTCACTTTTGACCGCCTTCCTCGCCGCCTTTGGGCGCGCCATTGCCGAAGTCGGCGCAATCATCATCGTGGGCGGCAATATTCGCGGCTATACGCGCACGATGACCACCACGATCGTGCTGGAAACCAGCAAGGGCGACCTATCGCTCGCGCTCGGACTCGGACTGATCCTGGTGTTGCTGAGCGTGACCGTCAGTACAATGGCGTTCCTGCTAGTGGGACGCGTTGGGGAAAAATAGCTGTTCGCCGCCGACCTTGTAGCCGGCGATCGTCTTCTGCCCGTCGGGCGAGATCAGCCAGTCGATGAAGGCCTGTCCGTCTGTCGTCTTCACGTTGGCATGTTTGGCCGGATTGACCAGCATGACGCCATACTGATTGAACAGCCGCCGGTCTCCCTCCGTCAGAACCGCAAGATCGCCGCGGTTCTTGAACGACAGCCAGGTGCCGCGGTCCGAAAGCAGATAGGCGTTGGACGACGACGCCATGTTCAGCGCTGCGCCCATGCCCTGCCCGATCTCGCGATACCAGTCGCCCTTTGAGGAGGCGAGGTCGACGCCCGCCTCCTTCCACAGCCGCAGCTCCGCCTCATGCGTGCCGGAGCGATCGCCGCGCGAGACAAAGTCGGCCTTCGCCGCGGCAATCTTTCGCAAGGCTTCGGCAACGTCCTTGCCCCCGGCAATGTGCGCCGGATCGGCCTTCGGCCCGATCACCACAAAATCGTTGTACATGACGTCATGTCGCTTCACGCCGAATCCCTCTGCGAGAAACTTCTCTTCCGCCACCTTGTCGTGCACGAATACCACATCGGCATCGCCGCGCCGTCCAATGTCGAGCGCCTGCCCGGTGCCGACGGCAACGACCTTGACGCCGATCCCGGTCGCCGAGGTGAAGCGCGGCAGCAGATAGCCGAACAGCCCCGACTGTTCCGTCGATGTCGTCGATGCAACGGTGATCGAGCGCTCCTGCGCGAACGCGCTGCCGAGAAATACGAGGCTCGCGAGAAGTGTCAGCAAACGTTTCATGTTTTTTCCAGCCACAAAAATCATTCCGGCCCAATCGTGCAATTCCAATAGCGCAAGAGCACTGCCAACACACTACCACGCCATGCGGCTGATCGGCGCGTCGCGGTTAAGGTCTTCAAAAATGCTGCAATCGGTGGCGACGCCGCCGGCGCAGGTCGAATTGCAAGTGGAAACCAGCGCGGCGATATTGAGGACCGGAGTCCGGAGTTCATTCTGGCGTTCGCTGCCGCCTGCGCGTTTGGTTCGGCTTACGACTTCCTGCAGGGCGCCTGGCCGTTCGGACTGATCGAGGCGATCTGGTCGATCGTGGCACTGCGTCGCTGGCGGAGGCGGCGGCGATATCATTCCCAGGAGTGACGATCAGAGAGGACGATCAGCCTGCACCATCCGCCATCGGAACGATCCGGCACGACTGAGGTTCTTATACCGGCGCCTCCCCCGCGACGCCGAAACCAAAGCCACGGCGGATTCCCCTTACCGGGGCAGCGGGGCGATTTTTTATTGGTATCCTCGAGACAAAGGCGGACGATGGCGCTTTTCCGGGTAAGGCCCACTCAGGCCGACATCGAAATCGCAAACGCCGTTTCGGAATATACGGGGCCGAAAACCGAAGAAGTTGCCGAGGTCCTCACGTGGGGCGCGGACGAACATGTGCTTTGCGCTCTCGTCGCGGGCTGGTGGCTCTACTGCCGAACCAAAAGCGCACGCGATCGTCGCAACAGCGACCATCTCCTGTTGACCACCGTGGCGGTTACCCTTCTGCCGCATCTGCTCAAAACCGTCTTCGATCAGGAACGCCCCGATCGGCTGACCGTCCGCGGGCACCTTCACGGCGTGCCGTTCTCCGGAAAGCGCCTCGATGCCTTTCCGTCCGGCCATGCCATGCATGTGGGCGCATTCGCCTCCGCCGCTACCGTGCTCCCTCCCGCGAAACGCAACCTGATCTGGTCTGTCGGCGCGGCGCTGGTTGCCACGCGGATTATCCTGCTTGCGCATTGGGCCAGCGACGTCGTGGCCGGCCTTGCGATAGGAGCCTTGGTGGAGCGGCTTGTTCGCCTTTGGACGGGATACGGTTCACGGTAAAAACAGCCCGGCCTCCTGCCGATAAGAACGGCGCGAGGTCGCGATGATTTCCCCTCGATTTGACCACAGGATCGACTTTTCGACCGGCAGCCCTGCGCAATTCGGTTCGCCGCTCTTGAGGCCGGTGCCCGCCAATGTAACAATCCTGTCGCAGAGCAAAACTAAACCGAGGCAGCGGCGGATCGCCGAAATTGCTTCTTCTTGAAAAAACTGATCAGCAATCTGATTCTTGGGGAAAAACCTGATGCGCCGCACAATGGTGTTGCTGTCCGCGAGCTTGATCACATTGACCGCCGGCGCTGCGTCGGCGCAAAACGCCACGCCGCGTAACCTGATCCTGTTCGTGCCGGACGGCTTGCGCGGGCAGATCGTGACGCCGCAGACCGCTCCCGCGATGGCGGAGGTCCGCGACAAAGGCGTCAATTTCAAGAACTCGCACTCGCTGTTTCCGACCTTCACCACCGCCAACGCTTCGGCGATGGCGACCGGCCATTATCTCGGCGATACCGGTGACTTCAGCAACACGATTTACACCGGTTACCCCGTTGCCCACGCCAACAATACCGTCACGCCGTTTCTTGAAGTCAATCCGGTCATCATCGATGTGGATGAGCATTTTGGCGGCGACTATCTGAACGAAGAAACCATTCTGAAGATGGCGCGCGAGAAGGGATACAGCACCGCTTCCATCGGCAAGCTCGGCCCTACCCTGATCTTCGACCATACCGACAAGATCGGCGAAGCGGGTCTGCATTCGATCGTGATCGACGATGCCACCGGCAGCAAGAACGGCGTTCCGCTGTCTGAAGAAATAAAGGACGCACTGACCAAGGCCAATCTGCCGCTGACGACGCCCGGCCGTGGCGACAATGGCAAGGCCGGCGACGCCAAGACGCCGGGAACGACGGCAGCGAATGTTCCCCAGCAAGCGTATATGGCCGACGCCGCCACCAAGGTCGTGCTGCCGATGTTCAAGGCGCGCAACAAGCCGTTCGTGCTGGTGTTCTGGTCCCGCGATCCCGACGGCAGCCAGCACAATACCGGCGACAGCCTCAACACCATCACGCCGGGGATCAACGGGCCGACTTCGATGGCGGGCATCAAGAACGCCGACAACAATTTGGCGCAACTGCGCAAGGCGCTGGACGACCTCGGCCTCGCCAGTTCGACCAACATCATCGTCTCTTCCGATCACGGCTTCTCGACGATTTCGAAGGAAAGCAAGACCAGTCCGTCGGCCAAGATTTCCTACGAGGACACGCCGAAGGATTTCCTGCCGATGGGATTCCTCGCCATCGATCTCGCGAAAGAATTGAACCTGCCGCTGTTCGATCCGAACGACAACAATGCCCGAGTCGCCGACAACGCCCACCCCAAGGCCGGCAATGGTTTGCTCGGGCCGGATCCGAAAAAACCCGATCTGGTCGTTGCGACCAATGGCGGATCGGACCTGATCTACATTCCCGGCACCGATCGGAAACTGGCGGGACGCACCGTCAGGGCGCTGCTGGAGCAAGACTATGTCAGCGGCATCTTCGTCGACGACGACCTCGGACGTTTCCCCGGCACGCTGCCGCTTTCGCTGCTCAGCCTGCGCGGCAAGGCCGTGACACCGCATCCATCGATCGTCGTCAATTTCCGCTCCTGGTCATCCGGGTGCGAGGAGCCCGCCAATTGTTCCGTCGAGATCGCGGACACCGTGCTGCGCCAGGGCCAGGGCATGCATGGCAGCTTCAGCCGCGGCGATACCTTGAACTTCACCGCGGCGATCGGGCCGGACTTCAAGTCGGGTTATGTCGACGCCCTGCCCGTCAGCAATGCCGATGTCGGCGCCACTGCGGCGAAGATCATGGGGCTTTCGCAAAAGCCCAGGGGTAATCTGATCGGCCGCGTCATGACCGAGGCAATGCCCAACGGCGCGACGCCGCGGGCCTATGCCGGCAGCGTAAAGTCAAAACCGTCGGCGAACGGCCTGCGCACCGTGCTGAATTTTCAGCGCGTCGAGACCCAGCGCTATTTCGACACCGCGGGATTCCCCGGCCGTACGCTTGGGCTCGATGCGGACGGCGGCAAACAAAAAAGCGCGAGAAAATAACCCCGACGCAGCACGCGTAAACTGCAAGGAAACTGCAAGGAAACCTGCAAGGCAGCGGCGCCAAATAAAAACGGCGGGGAAGCGCCCCGCCGTCTCTGACAATCCATATCGGATTGGATGATCTTACATGATCCCCAAATCAAGCACCTTCGGCAGCTGAGCCAGCGGCAGCGCGGCGACACCGAGCAGCGTCGCGACCATCGCCGCCAGGGTGTGGTTGCTGCGGCGCTTGCCGCGCATCTGGCTGGCGATCCATTCCAGCACCTTTGTATCGATGTTGACGGCTTGCGTCGGCGCCCAACTCTTGATGTCGGTGTCCGGCGACAGCGCCACCGTGCGCGGCGGCACCGGCAGGCCCGACTCGGACGCCGCATGATGGGCAACCGCCTTGGCCAGGAGATCGTCGAAACGGCCGTCGTCGCTGCGCTCGGCGGCAGCGTCGCTGATTTCAAACAGCGCCTCGGCTTCGGCGCGGCTCACCGGCTGATGCTCGACGGCGGTCGCGGTCAGGATGCGGGCGCACCAGGCGGCATCATCGGCATCGAGCGCGCGGGAAAAATGGATGCGGCCCCTTGTGGTCGGGCCTTCGCCGGTGATCACGCCATCGCGGACAATGGTGAGAGCATGGGCTGCGGTCTTGCGGCAGGATGGCTGGAGGACGCCGGCTTCAGCGGCCTTGGTACTAAGGGCGGACATAGGTGTGCACTTCTCAATTTCTTTTCTGATCCAGCATTTCCATGCGGGCGTAAACGAGTGGTTAACGATTCGAAACTCGCATTCCCTGATTTTTAGATGGTTGCCAATTGGTCGCTGTGACATCAGTCACGGTTCAAGCCAGTCACGGTCGATGGCTTGGCAATCCGGGCCGGGCCGTGATGCGGTGCATAAAAGGCAATATCGGGGCACTGGGACCTACTTAATTCCCGCTGTAGATTTTTCTCCGCAGGGGGCGCTGGCGGCGAGAAGATGCTAGGAGTTCCATGCCCGCGGAGAAGGATTTCACCTTTTGCGGCCAGCTGTTCACTTAGCCCTGCTAATTCGTATAGTCCAGAACTGAAATTCTCCTGTAACTAGAATAACATGAGGTCGAAACATGGCACTCCAGATTGGCGCGATCGCCCCGGACTTCGAAGCCCAGACCACCGAGGGCAAGATCAAATTCCACGACTGGATCGGCAGTAACTGGGCGCTATTATTCTCGCATCCCAAGGATTTCACGCCGGTTTGCACCACCGAACTCGGCGCTCTCGCAAAGTTGAAGCCGGAATTCGACAAGCGCGGCGTCAAGCTGATGGGGCTCAGCGTCGACCCCGTCGACAAGCACGCGAAATGGTCCGAGGACATCAAGGAGACCCAGGGTGCGGCGCCGAATTATCCGATGATCGGCGACACCGATTTCAACGTGTCAAAACTCTACGACATGCTGCCCGCCTCGACCTCCGGCGATCCGGCGACGCGTACGGCCGCCGACAACCAGACCGTCCGCAACGTCTTCGTCATCGGGCCGGACAAAAAGATCAAGCTGGTGATGGTCTATCCGATGACGACCGGCCGTAACTTCCAGGAAATCCTGCGCTCGATCGACTCGCTGCAGATGACCGCGAAGCATCGCGTCGCGACACCCGCCGACTGGAAACAAGGCGAGGACGTCATCATCGCCGGCTCCGTCACCGACGACGAGGCCAAGACGATCTATCCGCAGGGCTGGAAATCGCCGAAGCCGTATATCCGGATCGTGCCGCAGCCGAAGTGACGGTTCGCGCTTGCAAGCAAAGCGACCATCCCGGGATGGTGCGCGCGCACCAACCCGGGATCTCCTAAAGCTGCATTTGAGGCCATCGAGCCTGCTTCAGACGGCGCGGCGGTTGACCAGAAACACCGCCGCGGCGCAGGCCGCCATGCCGCCGATCGCAATCGCATCCAGCCGCTCGCCGAACAGGACATAGGCCATCAGCGAGGTCACCGCCGGCACCAAATAGAACAGGCTCGCCACCGAAGTCGCGGCCGAGCGCCGGATCAGCCAGTACAACAGCCCGATCGATCCGATCGACAGCACCACCGCAAGCCAGACCAACGCCAGCATGAACTCGGTGGTCCAGTGCACCACATTGGTCTCGAACAGCCAGGCGCCAAGGCCGAAGAAAATCGCGACCGCGATGTATTGCACGAGATTACCGGCGCGCCAGTCGATCGCGTTGCAATAGCGTCTCTGGTAGAGGGTGCCCAAGGTGATGCTGACCAGCGATACGCCGGACGCGAGCCAGCCCCAGCCCGCCTCGCCGCTCATCGGCCGGTCATGCAGGATCAGCACGACGCCGGCGAGCCCGAGCAGCAACCCCGTCCATTGCAACGGCGTGACGCGTTCGCCGAGCCAGCGATTGGCCAGGGTCGAGGTCAGGATCGGTTGCAGGCCCGGAATCAGCGCGGAGAGCCCGGCCGGAATCGAATGCGCGATCGCGACCGCCGTGCCGGCGAGATAGAAGCCGTGCACCAGAAGACCCGCGACGATGCTATGGCCGATGCCTGTTCGATCCGGCCATTTCGGGCGTGCGACCGCAACGATGATCGCCATCAATCCGACCACGAAGGCCATGCGGATGGCGAGATAGGTGAGCGGCTCGGCGTTGTTCAGCACATAACGGGTGCCGATAAAACCGGTGCTCCAGAGCACGACGAAAATCGCCGGCGCCGCGCGCGCGGCGACATGTTCATAGTCACGATTTATTTGAAGTCGCGATTCATTTCAAACCGATTTATTTGGTGCCACTCGTGCCCCGTTTTCCGAAGTCGCGATCCATTGCGGCCCCACCGACGCGAACTTCGGAAATAAAGGGGCACAAGCAATGCCAGGGATTCCAGTGCCGCTTTTCGATTTGAAATTCCCGGTGCGCGCTCGCGGCAAATCGAGTAGGAACTTCAAGTCAGCGGCACTGGTGCCCGATCATATGCTATGCGGCAAGGACTGATCGCGCGGGGCCCCTCGCGCGATACACATAACGAAGAACCAAAACCAAAACGAAACAAGCCAAAAACGAAACAAGACAGAACGACAAGAGGAACGCCATGGATGTTCGCGCCGCCGTCGCCACCGCTGCCGGAAAACCGCTGGAAATAACCACCGTCCAGCTCGAAGGACCGCGCGAGGGCGAGGTGATGATCGAGATCAAGGCCACCGGCGTATGCCACACCGACGAATTCACGCTGTCTGGCGCCGATCCCGAAGGGCTGTTTCCGGCGATCCTCGGCCACGAAGGCGCCGGCGTGGTGGTCGATGTCGGCCGCGGCGTCACCAGCGTCAAGAAAGGCGATCACGTCATTCCGCTATATACGCCGGAATGCCGGCAGTGTCCGTCCTGCCTGTCGCGCAAGACCAATCTCTGCACCGCGATCCGCACGACCCAGGGCCAGGGCCTGATGCCCGACGGCACCTCCCGCTTTTCGCTCGGCGGCAAACCCATTCACCACTACATGGGCACGTCGACGTTTGCGAATTACACCGTGCTGCCGGAGATCGCCGTTGCAAAAATTCGCGAGGACGCGCCCTTCGACAAGGTCTGTTACATCGGCTGCGGCGTCACCACCGGGATCGGCGCGGTCATCAACACCGCCAAAGTCGAGCAAGGCGCCAAGGCCATCGTGTTCGGTCTTGGCGGCATCGGGCTCAACGTGCTGCAGGGCCTTCGGCTCGCCGGCGCCGACATGATCATCGGCGTCGATATCAACAATGACCGCAAGGCATGGGGCGAGCGTTTCGGCATGACGCACTTCGTCAACCCCAAAGACTTCGGCAAGGACTTGGGCAAAGATCTCGTCCCTCACCTCGTCAACATGACGAAGTCAGGCGCTGACCAGATCGGCGGCGCCGACTACACCTTCGACTGCACCGGCAATGTCACGGTGATGCGGCAGGCGCTGGAAGCCTGCCATCGCGGCTGGGGCCAGTCGATCGTCATCGGCGTGGCGCCGGCGGGCGCGGAAATTTCGACACGGCCGTTTCAACTCGTCACCGGCCGGGTCTGGAAAGGAACGGCGTTTGGCGGCGCCAGGGGACGTACCGACGTGCCGAAGATCGTCGACTGGTACATGCAGGGCAAGATCCAGATCGACCCGATGATCACGCATGTGATGCCGCTCAACGAGATCAACAACGCGTTTGAGCTGATGAAGCGCGGGGAATCGATCCGGGGCGTGGTGACGTTTTAGGCCGGATTGCTCCGAGTTTTTTCCACCGTCATGGCCCGCGGACCGGTCGCGCGCATGCACACCCGGTGATAGTTTCTGCAAGGCAAGACAAAAGCACAATCGGAAAAACTCATGCGCCTGAACTTCGTCACCGTCGATGTCTTCACCACAACGCAGTTCGCGGGCAATCCGCTCGGCGTTGTCCTCAATGCCGAGGGCTTGTCGTCAGAACAGATGCAGACCATCGCCGCTGAATTCAATCTGGCGGAAACGACATTCGTACTGCCCCCGAAAGACCCTGCGCATACCGCCGAGGTGCGCATCTTCACGCCGCGCCATGAAATGCCGTTCGCCGGTCACCCCAATGTCGGCACCGCCTTTGCGCTTGCGCGTGAAGGCAAGAGCTATGGTCGCCCGGTGAACGGGGACAGCGTGATCTTCGAGGAGAAAGCAGGCCTGGTACCTATCTCGCTGCTAAAGGATGGCGCGACAATTTCCGGCGCGCGACTGGCTTCGCCGCAATTGCTGTCGGTTATGGACGAAGTCCCAGCCGACCTCGTGGCGCGCGCCTGCTCGCTGTCACCGGATGATATCCTGATGACAAACCACCGCCCCTGCATCGCATCCTGCGGCGCACCGTTCATCCTGGCCGAACTTGGAAGCCGTGATGCCCTGGCGCGCGCCAGCGGGCGCGCTGAGGTTTTCGCGCAGGAAGTTTCGAAATATCCGGCGACCAGCACGCTGATCTACACGCAGGTTGACGAAGGTGACATCCATGTCCGCGCGCGCATGTTCGCGCCGCATCGCGGCATTCCCGAGGATCCCGCCACCGGCAGCGCCAATGTCGCACTGATCGGCTTGCTCGCGAAGCTGCGTCCGGAGCAGGATTTGCATCTTTCCAAAACCATCGCGCAGGGCGTGGAGATGGGTCGGCCGAGCATGCTGCTGGCGGAGGCCGAAAAGAAAGACGGCAGCGTGATCGCGACCTATATCGGCGGCCGCTGCATGCCGGTCATGTCGGGAACGATCGATTTGGCGTGAGCGTGATGCCCGGACGATCGGCGATTACCACTCTTCCGGACAGGGATCGACGATCTTCCAGAGCTCGTCGCCGTTCTTGATCTTCTTCATCTCGGTGGTGAGCCCGCCATTGCGGCGGATCCAGTCCTTCACGGTGTCCGGATAATAGGACATCAGATCCGACGTCCCCGCCGAACTCGTGACCTTGATGCCGAAGGTAAAGGCCTTATCGTAATAGGCCTGATGGAAGCCGAGGCTGGCCTTCGGCGTCACGCAGATCTTGTTCATCGGCACGATGCCGAACACCAGCGTACAGGCCGAATTGCAGATGCCGTCGATGATCACGCGTTCCTTGCGGTCGCGGATGCG
This sequence comes from uncultured Alphaproteobacteria bacterium, assembly GCA_963847015.1. Taxonomy (GTDB): domain Bacteria; phylum Pseudomonadota; class Alphaproteobacteria; order Rhizobiales; family Xanthobacteraceae; genus Bradyrhizobium. The sequence continues at coordinate 179,827 of CAWJYI010000026.1, forward strand.
CTGGTACTTGGCCTTGTATTCCTCGACATAGCCGCCATGGTCGCGCGTGATGTGCAGATCGGCGCGCGCGGGCGTCGCGACCATGACCGAGAGAGACAGCAGGGCAAGGGGCGTGATGCGCATGGATCGATCGGGAACCGGCTAGCCTCGTCAATACGCGGGAGGGTCCGATCCCGCAGCCGGACCAGACCGCAGAACTCTGGCCGGACTGTGTTGGGATTTGGTTAAGCATCCCGAAAGGCTAAAAATTGACGCCCTGTGGCTGATTTCCCGCAGCTTTTCACCCGATTTGGCGTAAAATAGCCCCCGGATCGGCCGAAATTGGCTATCCTTGACAATCCTTGGCGCGATTTTGCGGAGAATCGAGATGACCAAAGCAAGGTTTTTAGCTGCCGCCGCCCTCCTGACCGCAGCCCTGGCGCCGAGCCTGGCCGACGCGCGCCATTACCGGCACCACCACCGCTATCACTGGCCGCTGCCCTACGAGATCAGTTACCTCCACAATTACGGGCCCGGTCCCGTAGCCGGCTCCTTTGCCTATTACGACGGCCCCTCGACCAATCACTGCTATCAGGGGTCAGCCGCCTATATCGGCCAGGACCGCCAGCGGCACCCTTGCTTCTGACCTGCCCCTGCTTCTGACGTCCCCTGCTGCTGACGTCGGCTAGCCCTGCCCCGCCAAGTCTGATAATCGGCGGGACACAGGCGCTCGTAGCTCAGCTGGATAGAGCATCGGATTTCGATTCCGAGGGTCGGGAGTTCGAAATCTCTCCGAGCGCGCCATTGATTTCGATGTGAGAACGCAAAAACCCGCCTATCGCCCGTCGTGATTTGGTCGATCTGCACACGTTTGCCAGACAACCAGCGCCCCCCGAACCGACCTGGTTGCAGCCCCATCAAGCGAATCTGGAAACAAAATCGAGGAATGCGCAAGCCTCCGGCAAAGTCTTTCGGCTGCGCGTCGGGTAACTATGATCAATTGCTTGGCCTAGTTCGTCACGGAATCTCAACGCGCATGATTTGCCTGCGGTACCGGTAGTCGCGGCTCCCTCCGAAGCAGGTCCGTCATGCGGCATATTCCGTGTGGTAAACGGATGCTGGAGTCCGTGCCCTCCTGGGTAACGGTGTCACCATCGCGCCAACAGTCGGAGGAATCATGACGTCAACCGAGAAAACCGATCTCTACATCTGTGTGTCGATCCACGAGGCATCTTCCGACGCCAAGGGCTTCGCACCCCTGTTCGAGGAAGCGATCCGGCTCGCTCGTTCGATCTTGCGTGCTGGTTCCCGGGTATCTTCATTCTGATCCACAAACCATCTCCGTCAAATTAGATGTTTCTGGTCGGAACCGGTTCATCTCGCAGCGGGCTGGTGCTCCAATTCAGCACCTTCAAGGGAAGCGCGAGCCAGGCCGCGCTTAGTCTGCCGGATCGATGATCTAATTCGGTCGATCCGTCGCTCGACAGTGAGGTGCAGTATTGCCGCGGCGATCAGCGATAGTGCTACGCTGCTGAAGAATAGTCGATTGCCTGCAAGTCCGAATTTCTGCATCAGAATTATGATGACAGGGTAGTGGACGAGGTAGGTCAGGTAAGAGAAATCTCCAGCGATCTTATCGAGGGCAACCGCTGAGGAAATCTGCGCCATGGCGGGCAATCCAAAAACAAGGACGGGGAATACGAGGCGCAATGGCACAGTTTCGAACGACAAAGCCGCCACGCTCATTACAATGAGAGCCCCGTAAAGGGCTGACAATCGCCGACCGCTTGAGATCGAGCAGTAGAAGGCCAGCGCGCCAGCGCCAAAGTAAAACCATGAGGCCGGAAAGAAGTGATAGCTCAAGCCAAGGCTAGCGAGGTGTGAGAAATGAAGAAACAGATGATAGGCAGTTCCCACACCTGCGAAGATCATCGCGCGCCATGCGTTACTCACGACCCACGGGGCGATGGCATAAAAGTAGAGTTCAATCGCCAGCGTAAAAAGCGGCGGATTTAGTTGATAGCGGAAAAGGCCGGTCGGTGGTCCGGCGGCCTCAAAGGGTTCCCACACGGGCAGGCCGGCAGGACGTTACCGCGAACAGCACCGGCGTAATCCCCGCCTCTGCCCGAAAGCGTTGATCCTGTGACCACCATTTCGGTGCGGCCGTTCCGGCAGAAAATGGACAGTTGCATTGAAGCGCTGTCCGGGCCGCGGGAAGAAGTGCTGGCAGCAACGAGCGGCGTATAATCCACCGGCGAGGTCGTTTCGCTGACAATCCAGTTGCTGGCCTGGGCCGGGCCAACTGCCGGGTCGATGTTACGCGACAGATTATCAAGGCATTTCAGCCGCTCCGCACGTTCCATCACGGAGCAGGCGCGAAGTTGCGCCACCGGATCGTTCGTTTGTGCGAAGGCCACCGCACTTGCGACCCCGAATGCTACCGATAACGGGATCGCTGGGCTCTTCATTGCGAAACCCGCGCTCGGCGTGACTGACGATCCAGCCATTCCTGCGCCGCTGCAAAGCGATCGATGCCTGGGACTGTCGCGGCAAGATTGATCGATTTCCATTTCGGGTCAAAGCCCTGCTCCTGCAGCCTGTCGATACGTGAAAACAGAATATCGACAAAGCGGGCGACGCGCTGATAGCGGTTCGTTTTTGCGGGCCAATTGAACGCGACCAGAGCAGTCGGCACCGCAATCGTCGACACACGCTCGCCTTGCTTGATCAGACCGGGGTATTCGGCCGCCTCCAGCACCGCGGGAAGATAGTAATCCTCGAATTTGCTGTCGTATTTTACCGGAAGGAACTTGAAGCCAGGCTCCCAGCGTCCCTTGACGAAGGCGTCAACCGGCTTCGACGTGATGAAGACGACGGCCGCCATCTCGCCTTTGCGCATCTGTTCCAGAGCGACCTGATGCGGAATGAAAGTCTTTTCTACATCGATGCCGAGGCGGCTGAAGATCAGCGGCCCCGAATATGCCGCAGCCGTCCCCTGGGTGTTGAAATTCACCTTCTTGCCGGCGAGATCCTGCAGGCTCTCGATCTCGGGCCGAACAAAGATATGCAACTCCGATGGGAAGAGATTGAGCAGGTACGTGATCCGGCGCTGGATCTCCGGGACCTGAACCTTGTACTCTTCGAGCGCATCGGAATTAATGATCGCCGTATCGACGCCGCGCAGATAGAGCAGCGAGTTCAGATTATCTACGGCGCCCCTGGTGACGATCGGCAGGATATGCAAATTCGGCCCGTCGTCGACGACACGGGCCATCTCCGCCCCGAGACGGAGGGGCGCACCTTCAAGCAGTCCGGCGGCAAGGCCGACAGTCCAGGCGTTGAACTTTTCCTTTTCGTCTTGCGGTAAGGCGCGGCGAACGAGTGAGGCCTGGCCTTTGGCGGGCTGCGCGTACACATCAGCCGATAGAAGCATCAGAGTAATGGGCGCCAGCGCGGCGAGCAGCAGCAACAAGCGTGGTTTTGGCATGCCGTTCATCTCTACCCCCTCTTGACCGTCAACCGCAGCCTTTCAGCCAGCGTCAACGATATGTGAAAAGAAGCGCGTCACTGGCGCAACGCGTCGAGTCGGTCCTTTGCCTCGCTAATGCCGCCAGCGTCTGCCTTCGCGTAGTGCTCGCGTGCTTTCGCCGCGTCGCCGCGCGTTCCATAGGTTCCCCATGCAAGCAAAATGACGCGATCATACGTCTCCGCAAGCATGAAACTTGCCTGTGCGTTGCCGCTCTCGGCGGCGCGCTCGAGCACGATCCGTGCCGCACCGATGTTGCCTTGACTGAGCAGCACTCTGGCGCGCGCTACCAATTTGGCCGATTCCGCACTGCCTCGCACTTCTGCAGCTTTCAGCGGTTCGGTCACGACGTTTGGTCACGACCGTTTTCACGACTTGTGCCACATGGACGATGCTGTCCGCCGGGCGCCCAGCCGCAACGCGTCCGTCCGTCTTGCGCGGCACGGATGCGAAATCCCATGCCATGGCCTCGATCCTGTCGCCGTCCTGCTGCAGCAATTGTTGTAGATCCGCGACGGCGCCCTTCGCCGTCTGCTTCTGCCACACGGCTTCATCAACCGCCTTGTGCGACTGCGTGGCCTGGGTCTCGATCGCGCGGCGCGTTCCGGCAAGTTCACTCGCGAGTGCCGTCGCACGCGCCTGTGCCTCGTCGAGCGCGCGGCGTTGTTGCTCGGCATTCGCCGTCATCGCCTGGCGCGCGGCGCCGACCTCCTGAGTGAGGGCGGCGGTCTTCTTTTGCTCCCGCTGCAGCAATTGTTTCAAATCCGCGACGGCGCCCTCCGCCGCCTGCTTCTGCCGCACGGCTTCATCAACGGCCTTGTGCGACTGCGTCGCCTGGGTCTCGGTCTCGCGGCGCGTTCCGGCAAGTTCACTCGCCAGTGCCGTTGCACGCGCCTGTGCCTCGTCGAGCGCGCGGCGTTGTTGCTCGGCATTCGCCGTCATCGCCTGGCGCGCGGCGCCGACCTCCTGGGTGAGGGCGGCGGTCTTCTTTTGCTCCTGCTGCAGCAATTGTTGCAAATCCGCGACGGCGCCCTCCGCCGTCTGCTTCTGCTGCACGGCTTCATCAACTGCCTTGTGGACTGCGTCGCCTGGGTCTCGGTCTCGCGGCGCGTTCCGGCAAGTTCACTCGCGAGTGCCGCGGCACGCGCCTGTGCCTCGTCGAGCGCGCGGCGTTGTTGCTCGGCATTCGCCGTCATCGCCTGGCGCGCGGCGCCGACCTCCTGAGTGAGCGCGGCGGTCTTCTTTTGCTCCTGCTCCAGCAATTGTTGCAGATCCGCGACGGCGCCCTCCGCCGTCTGCTTCTGCTGCACGGCTTCATCAACTGCCTTGCGCGACTGCGTCGCCTGGGTCTCGGTCTCGCGGCGCGTTCCGGCAAGTTCACTGGCGAGTGCCGCCGCACGCGCCTGTGCCTCGTCGAGCGCGCGGCGTTGTTGCTCGGCATTCGCCGTCATCGCCTGGCGCGCGGCGCCGACCTCCTGGGTGAGGGCGGCGGTCTTCTTTTGCTCCTGCTGCAGCAATTGTTGCAGATCCGCGACGGCGCCCTCCGCCGTCCGCTTCTGCTGCACGGCTTCATCGACTGCCTTGCGCGACTGCGTAGCCTGGGTCTCGATCTCGCCGCGCGTTCCGGCAAGTTCACTGGCGAGTGCCGCCGCACGCGCCTGTGCCTCGTCGAGCGCGCGGCGTTGTTGCTCGGCATTCGCCGTCATCGCGTGGCGCGCGGCGCCGACCTCCTGGGTGAGGGCCGCGGTCTTCTTTTGCTCCTGCTGCAGTAATTGTTGCAAATCCGCGACGGCGCCCTCCGCCGTCCGCTTCTGCTGCACGGCTTCATCAACTGCCTTGCGCGACTGCGTAGCTTGGGTCTCGGTCGCGCGGCGCGTTCCGGCAAGTTCACTGGCGAGTGCCGTTGCACGCGCCTGTGCCTCATCGAGCGCGCGGCGTTGTTGCTCGGCATTCGCCGTCATCGCCTGGTGCGCGTCGCCAACCTCCTGGGTGAGGGCCGCGGTCTTCTTTTGCTCATGCCGGAGCAATTGTCGCAAATCCGCAACGGCGTCCTCCGCCTTCTGCTTCTGCTGTACGGCTTCATCGTCTTTTTGGCTCGACGCCGCCGCTGCTGCGTCGGCCTCTCGCCGCGCCTTTGCTAGCTCGCTGGCCAGCGTTTCTACTCGCCCGCGCTCCCGTTGCAGTTCCGAGAAGGCTGCGGATAAAGCGGCCTTGAGTTGCGCCGCGTCGGTCGCGGTTTTGTTCGATTGCACCACCCGGGTCTCGACGTTCCACTGTGCCGCCGCCAGTTCATCGGCGGCGATCGGGGCGCGAAGATACATGCCGATCAGCGATGAGGACGGCGCAGCGATAAGCAACGCCGCGACGGCTATCGCGGCGGCAACCACATTGGGAGGTCTCCTCATCCTTTGTCCCCGCGGTCGGACAGTCAAACCCACACCCAACGCCTGGTGGGCGTCGGCGCGGTGAATATCTCGACCTTTTCTGCTGCGGCCCGGTCCTTCTGAAATTGGACGACAGGGGCCTGCTTCAATTCCATCAAATTCACGACGATCAAACCGCCGCCGGCATTTCTTTTCCTGCTCCCCAAAAAGACACAACAACTACTCCGACGAGATAAATCTACGCCGATCAGGGATGGCCACCGAGGCAACTTGGGATTACCCACTTGGTGTTACTTGCGCCAGATTCCGTCTCTGGCACGCGAGCCGACCACGTGAATTCGCCCCTTCGGTTAGATTTGTAACACTGGAACCAAGAAACGGCCCGACGGTGCCGGCCTATGGCTCCTCAGGCCCAACGATCTTCACATCGCGCCGATCCGCGCGCCGCCGAAGCTGTGCAAGACGGCCTGCTGCCGGTTCGAACATGATCGACCAACAAACATCGGCTGTGATACAATCGGACGCTCGCTTACACCACGGTTACACCACGGATTAGTCAAGTGACCGAAGTTATTGATATCGCTTTTGATTTCGATTTCGAAGGTCGAGAGTTCGAAGCTCTCCGAGCGCACCCTTTCGGTGTACCGCCGACCGGCGAAACCACGCATTCGAGAGCTAATTGACATGAGAAAGATGATCCTGGCGCTGGCGATCCTGTATCCGGCCGCAGCGTTTGCTCAGGGAACAACCACCCCGGCAGCTCCGGCCGGCGAAACACCGACGGTCGGCGGCAAGCCACTGGTCGTCGTCGGCTCGAAGAAGCCGCAGCCGGAAAGAAGAAGTCTGAAGCGCCCGCAAAGCCCAATCCGTCGCGCAGAAGCTGCAGGCATGTCAGGATATCGACGACGCGACCAAGGAACGGCTGACTTGCTATGACGCCATCTTCGTGCCGCAGCCAAAGCCGAAGCCGGCCGCCGCGAAGGGCGTCAACGACTGCCGTTTTCTGAAGGAAGAAGACGAGCGGCTGACCTGCTATAACGGCTTTGCCGACAAGATTCCGAAGCTGCCGCGCTAATTGTGACGCCGCGTTGCCTTGGCGCCGCAACACCGTGCAGACGGGTTGTTAGCTAGCTTGCTGGCTCAGGCGGCGCTCCCTACCAGGCGCTGCGCCAGATGGCGGGCCACCAAAAAAGCCGAACTGCTGCTGCGGCTGCTGTGCAAAGCGCACCGTAGGGGCCGGCCTGATCTTCGCAATCTTGCGTTTGCGCTGAACCTGCGGTTCGGGCTTCCTGGGTTCCGCAGCAGGAACGAGCTGGGCAAGCGTGTCGCGGAGGTGGGCTTGCGCTGTGACATTGGTGGCCGGCGCGGCGGCATCACTGCGGCCTCGACCGTCGCGGCCTTTGGCGGAACGATGGTGGTCAGGCTGGTATCGTACACGACCCGTTCGGGCAATTTCTGGTCGGAACGGATGCGCACGATGGTCTTGTCGGTCTTGTCGACCGAGGGGACGGCATTGCTCGCCACCACGGCCTGCTCAGGCGAGAACACATTGAGCCCAAACAGCAGAGCAAGCAGCACTCCGCCGACGAACAGGAAATAACGCGCTACTGGCATGAGCATCGCTCCCCCCGCGCAAATGCGCGGTGCATCGCCTAACGGGCGATATAGCCATTAGTTCCTGGTTCGCCCTGGAGGTTCAACGAAGGTGGTCATTTTTTCGGATTCGCAGGAACTAGGTCCGGCTGGCTGTCACAAGCGAACACTTCGCCTTATTCGCATTAACGTTGACGAAGCCCACCAGCATACCGGCATAGGTCTTCCTGCTCTTCATGTTGACGGTATCGTTGATCACGCGTTTGCGATCCGTCAGATGGCTGCCGTCACGGCGGGCGAAAGCGCAGGCGATCTCGATATCCTTGACGGCGTAGTCATTGGTATTGCGAAGCGTCAACGTGACCAGGGCTTTCGAGCCTAGCCCGCCTCTCCGCCAGGACTGCGAAGAGATCCTCAGGCCATCGACGGGTGGTTTTTCGGCTACCGCTGTTTCCAGAGAGGGTGTTTCCGGAGACGGCGCGGTCGCCTCCGCAGGCGCGGCGGGTTGTGCGGGGCTCGTCAGAGTCGTCCGGGTGGGTGTGACGGCCTCATCCGTCAAGGACGCATTCTGCGCGTAGATGACCGCGGATTCCGTTGCCGCGGACTGGCTCTCGGCGTCGCTTGGTCCGGGGAGCAGCATCCATGCCGTGCACCCGGCGATCGCGATGGCAGGCAACACAAGGAGCCGAACTTGGAGCCGAGCTTGGGAGCTTCCGAACGACCATCCGGTGATCCTCATGACCGCGCCCTCAACCGGCGGCGAAAGGGGGTATCCCGCCGCGCATGAAAAAAGCCCTACGGGCGTCACACCGTACGGCTTCTGTCACGACTGCCGCTGTACGGGTCCGCCGCTTACGCATCAATCACTGAGAGGCGGAATGGTTTCACACAAGCTCGACAATATTGCGGCGGTACAACTGCGCCCGAGGGGATGGAATTGCCGATCGCCGGCCGCTAGATTGCCGCGGCCACTGCATTCGCAGCCGCAACAACGATAATCTCAACGGTGATTTTGGGGAGAAGAAGATGCCGACCGTAACCTGGGACCATGTCCATTTGCGCAGCCCCGATCCCGAAGCGACTGCCGCCTGGCTGCACGATATTCTGGGCGGCGAGATCGTCCGCGGCCCCGGGCGCATCGACGTCAAGCTTGGCGGCGCAAATGTGTTCATCGCACCGGTCACCGCAGGCGACGGCGTTAACACCCCGCCGGTGACGCCCTATCAAGGTCTCGATCATTTCGGACTGGCCGTAAAGGACATCGACGCGGTCGCCGCCGAGATCAAGGCCAAGGGCGTCGAGTTCACGCGTGAGCCAACCACCATTCGGCCTGGCGTACGCATCTGCTTCATCCGCGGACCGCAGGGTATCTCGATCGAGCTTCTGGAACGCGACAAGAAATATGCGTGAGGCGGAACGCGAATAATCGCTGCGGCTAGCTCATGCTGCCCGGCATGAAGCAACGGATGGTCAATCCGCCATATCCGCGTATCGGCCACACCATGGTTCGGCCGACACGATTGGGCTCGGTGATGACGGCGTCCTCCGGCACGTCGAGCCACTCGCCTTCCAGCCGCACGCGATAATGCCCTGCCTTCGACTCCCAATCGACGTCGCTGACCGCTGAGCCGTCGGCGTCCGAACAGCACGGGCCCTTGCCGCTTCTGAGGCCGTCAAACCATTGCTTCAGCGGCGAGTTGGCGTAGCGGCCATCGGGATCGCGGGCATGGCCGTGATGGGAAACGAGCGGCAATATCAGCAGCGCAAAACCGACCGCCAGCGATGCTTTCAATCGGCCTCCACGATAGCGGCCCGTATGATTACGGCCCGTGATGTCACGGATGTTGTTTCCAGTGCATGGGTGCGGCACGCGGCCGCCGGATTTGATCCAGTTGCTCACCTGTCTCTCTTGCTCCTGCACCCACCGGCCGGTGCCAAGCAGAACCATGCATTTCGCGGGCCAATTTGATTCGCGTCATTTCGTTTTCATCCCTGCGTCATAAACCAATGGAACTTTGTTCCCGGACAGGAATGTCTTCGGTCCACCTGCCACGTTGCGCGCGGTTCCGTGCTTTGGCATAAATGGACTACCGGCATCCGCGGGCGCGGGATCGGCATCGGGACGCCATGAAGAACGGTTTGTATTCGATCCACGTCACCCTGCTGGACGGGCGCGTCGGCAAGGGGAGCGGCGTGATTCTGTTCCGGGATGGCCAAATCCTCGGCGGCGATGCCTATCTGTTTTATACCGGCAGCTATACCGTGAAGGGTGACACCTTCAAGGGCGAGGTGCTGGTGCAGCGTCACACTTCCAGCCCCGATTCCAACCCGTTATTCGGCGGGCCGACCCCGGTCGGCATCGGCGTGTCGGGCACGTTCACCGATACGCGGGCCACCATGAACGGGACTGCGCTCGTGGGCAAAGCCAGCCAGATTTTTGGCGCGACGCTGCGCAGGCTGGCCGACACGAACTAACTCTTCCCGCGAACCGGCTCTCCTCTTACGCCGCTATCCAATTGCGGGACCAGGCTTGCTATTCCGCCGCCTGCTCGAGCGGCGCGACGCGCGGCAGGATAATCTGGATGCGCGTGCCCGCGCCCGGCTCGGAATCAAGGTCTAGTCGCCCGCCGAGGCGATTGGTTACGATGCTGTAGACGATGTGCAGGCCAAGCCCCGTCCCGCCCTGATCGCGCCTTGTGGTGAAAAACGGATCGAACGCGCGGCGGCGAACGTCGAGGCTCATGCCGCATCCATTGTCGGAAAAGATGATCTCGACATTGTCTTTGCCGGACTCGCGTACCTGGATATCGACCGTGCCGGGCTTGCCGTCCGGAAAAGCGTGCGCGACCGAATTGAGGAACAGATTGGTGAGCACCTGTCCGTAGGGACCGGGGTAACTGTTCATCATCAGGTTGGGCTGGCAATCGACGTTGAGCGTCAGATTGTGTTTGCGCAGGCCGGGCCGCAGGCTCATCACCACCTGCTCGGTGAGATCGCCGAGGTCGAAGCTGCGCTGGTCCGAATAGTTGCGATCGGCGGCGACTTGCTTGAACGACTGGATCAGTTCGGCGGCGCGGTTGAGATTGGCGACGAGCTGCGAAGAGGCATCGCGGCTGGTTTCGAGGAAATCGTGCAAGCTGGAGCGCCGCAGCTCACCGCGCGCGACCTCGGCCGTGAAGTTCGCCGTCTTGCGTTCGAGTGCGGAGGCGACCGTCAGGCTGATGCCGACGGGGTTGTTGACCTCATGCGCGACGCCCGCCACCAGCCGTCCCAGAGCGGCGAGCTTCTCCGCCTCGATCAGCGAGTTCTGCGTCTCCCGCAAATTGCGCAACGCCGCTTCGGCGGCGTCCTTGGCCTTGCGCATCTCGAATTCGACGCGCTTGCGCTCGCCGATATCGAGCGCGACGGTGACGATGTTTTCGATCTCGCCCGCGGTGTCCAGAATAGGCAGCTTGTTGACCAGCCATTGCCGCATAATGCCCAAGGAGTCCTTGTATTCCTCCTCGTAGAAGCCAAGCTCCCTGCCGACCGCCAGCACCCGCTTGTCGTTTTCGTCGGTCTTCTCGGCGCCATAGCGCGACATCAAATCGGACGTGGTGCGGCCGATCGCATCCGCAGGCTCGATGCCGAAAATGCCTGCCATGTAGCGATTCATCAGCACATAACGAAGCTGCTTGTCCTTGACGTTGATCACCGCCGGCACGGTATCGATCACCATTTGCAGCAAACGCCGGCCTTCGGCGATCGCATCCTCGGCGCGCTTTTCGTCAGTGATGTCGCGCACCGTTCCTTCGTAACGGACGATCTCGCCGGCCTCGTTGCGCACGGCACTGGCACTGTCGGACAGCCAGAGCACCGCGCCGTCGCGGGCGCGAACCTGGTATTCGTACTCGCGGACCATGCCGTCGCGCCGCATCAGCCGCTCGTATTCCGCCCGCGCCCGCGGATCGACATAGACGGTATCGGTGACGTCGCCGATGCCGTTGATCAGGTCCTGCGGCGCGGCGTAGCCCATCATCCGCGCCAGCGCCGGATTTGCGTTCAGCAGCGCGCCGCCCGGCGTCGTAACGTAAATTCCATCCACCGAAGATTCGAACAGCTTGCGATAGCTTTCCTCGGCGAGGCGCTGTTCGGCCAGTGCCCGGACCGCCGCCTCGCGCGCGGTATCCGCATCGACCAGAGTCTGGCGGAATATTTCGGCGGCGCGGGCGATATCGCCGATCTCGTTGTCCACATCGGTCGCCGGGATCGAGGCGTTTGTCTCCCCGCCCGCCACCGCACGGATCGAGGTTGCGATCGATGCCAGCGGACGCACCGTGCGGCGAACCACCAACGCTGCGGCGAAAAGGCCGATCAGGACGCCGGCCGTGCCGAGCACGATGCTCTGCCACTTCGCTTCCGTCAGCGTCCTGGCGAAATCGCGGGAGAGAATGTGACCGCGGCGGGCGCTCACTTCGCGCAACAGTTCGGTAACGCGCTGGATCAGGCGCCCTTCCGCACCGAGCACCTCCTTGTCGATATCGGAGATCTGACGCTCCCGGATCGATATGCCGATGATCGCCTCGGCATAGCCGTCGACGGCCGTGCGGAGTCTCGGATCTGAAATCGTCATCGACCGCATGCTCTGCGCCGCCTGTTCGGCAGCGGAGGGATTTTGCGCAAGCAACGCCGAAGCGATGCGGCTTTGCGTCTGCGACAGCGTCGAGGCGACCGCCGGGTCGGCGCTCTCGGCCACCGCACTGTCGAATTTCTCGCGCAGCGGCGGCAGCGCGACGATCATTTCGGCGCGGCGGTTGATCAGGGCGGATATGCGCTCGATCCCATTGCGGTAGGTCGACAGCCGCTCGGTGACGCCGTCGATCATGTCCTGCTGTTCGGGGGCGAGTTCCAGGCGGGTCTTCTTCAGCACCTCGCTGAGCGAGGCCGCGGCCTCCCCGACCTGGCCCGATTGGGTCCCGGGCTCGGTGACGAAATCGCGCGCCGCCAGCCGCAATTCGTTCATGCGACGGTCGATGTCCTCGGCGAGGTCGCCGACGCTCTGCAGCCGCTGCAGTTCGGCAAATGTTGAATCGATATGGCGGATGGCAATCACGCTGGCGGTGGAGGTGATGATGATCACCGCCAGCACCAGCAGGAAACTGCCGAATGTCAGCTGACCGATCGACAGCGAGAACGATCGTGTCATTGGCGAATTCGGCGGCGATTCAGAGGTCATGTTACTGAGGCCAGGCTCCAAACGGTCGTAATATACGATGTATTTCGGACCATGGGGAACATACTGAAAATGATGGAGAAACCGGCGAAATTGCCGGATTGGACGGCATCGGCGTCGTCTTCGGCATTTTTGGGGCACCCGCTGCCCGGTCCACCGGTATTGGAACCCGATGCTCTGACATTAACCGCCGGCGGCTCAGTCCGCGGTGATGCCGGCCTCCTTGACGACCTTGGCCCACAGCGCGACGTCGGCCTTGATGATGTCGGCGAAGGCCTGTAGCGGCGCGCTCCTGGCCTCGCAGCCGGCCACGTCGAGCTTTTGCTGGACGTCCGGCGTGGCCAGCGCCGCCTCCAAGGCCTTGCTGATGCGCTCGACGATCGGCTGTGGCGTGCCAGTGGGAACCACGACGCCGAACCACGGCGTCACCTGCGCCTCGGCAAAGCCCTGCTCCGCCATGGTCGGTACGTCAGGGAAGTATTTCGAGCGGCCGTCGCTGATCGCGCCGATGATCCGGATCGAGCCGGTCTGCACTTGCGCCAGCGCCTGGTTGGCGGACAGGAAGGTGGAGGTGATCAGGCCGCTGGCAATATCCGGCACCATCTGCGGATAGCCGCGATAGCCGATGCCGGTGACGTCGATGCCGGCCAGCCGCTTGAACAGTTCGAAGCCGAGATGCCCGGTCGAGCCCTTGCCGGGATGGCTATAGTTCAGTGTGCCCGGCTTTTCCTTGGCGAGCGCGACATATTCGGCGACATTCTTCACCGGCAGCGTCGCCGGCACGATGAAGAAGTTCGGCGCGCGGCACAGCTGGCCGACGGGGACGAAATCCCGAACCGGATCCCAGCGCAGCGAGGTGGTCAGCGACGGGCTCGCGACAAAGAACGTCGTCACCAGCAGCCACGTGTAGCCGTCAGGCGCCGCGCGCGCGACTTCCTCGGCGGCGATCGAGCCGTTGGCGCCGGATTTGGATTCGACGACGATCGACCCCTTCCACTGCTCCTGCATGTTCTGGCCGACGATGCGCGCAAACACATCGGCGACGCTGCCCGGCGAATAGGGAATAACGATCCGGATCGGCCGGCTCGGGAAATTCTCCTGCGCCTGCGCCGAATTTGGCGCGGCGAGAAACACGAGCCACGCGCTGATGACCAAATCGATGCGCGGAAATTTCATGCTGCATTCCCTGCCCTGGTCGTTGGCACGCGACGCCGAAAGCGCCACGTTCGACGTGCAGGATGCCGCCAATCCCCGACCGCAGCAAGGTCGCAGGTTTCATCACGCGATACGGCTCGCCTGCCTTTCGCAATGGGCTATCTGCCGCTTTCCTCGCCGGGATCGTCATCGCGGCCACGCCGATCACGACACAGCCAAGTCCGATCCACGCCGTCGTACTCAGCCGCTCGCCGAGGAACAGCACGCCGAGCGCAACGCCGATCGGCACGCGCAAATATGCCTGCGCGGTCGTGCCGACCGATCCCAGCGTCTGGATCAGGCGGAAATAGATCACGAAGGCGAAGGCGGTCGAGAACACCGCGAGGCCGAGCAGCGCCAGCAACGAACTCGTTGAGGGCGCCAGCGTCCAGGGCTGCTCCACCACAAGGCTGATTGGAATCAGGATCGCCGCGCCTGACAGCAGCGAGCCCGCCGCCGGCGCCATCGGATCGAGGCCTTTGAAGCCCCGGCTGAAGATGGCCGCGCCGGCATAGCAGATTGCGGCGAGGACAGTGACGATCTGCGCGACCAATTGCTCCCCCAACCCGGACAGCGCCTGCACCCCGACGATCAGGCAGATACCGGCCATTCCGGCGACGACGCCGATCAATTTTCTGAAGCTGAGCGCCTCGTGCCGGGTGACGGCGAGCGTCAGGAAAAACGTGAAGATCGGCGAGGTGGAATTGAGAATGGTGGCAAGGCCGGCGTCCAGCGAACGCTCGCCCCAGGCGATCATCGTCCAGGGGATCACGCTGTTGAGACAGGCCTGGAACAGGAATCGCCGCCATGTCGCGGCATCCGTCGGCAAACTCATGCCGCGCCATCGCATCACGACGACCAGCAGCAATCCGGCAATCAGCGTGCGCCCCGCGATCAGGGTAATCGGCGGAATGGTCGCCACGCCGACCTTGATGAAGGAGTAGGACGCCCCCCACAGCGTCGCGAGCACGAACAGCAGCGCGAGTTCGAAGGCCATGTTGGGATGGCGTGGCTGGGCGTCTTCCATGTTGGGCATTCCGGTCTCTATTTGAATCGAGCCGGAACCTACATGGCGGCAGGCCCAAAATACTTCGTCACGTGTCGAAGTGTGCTAACCGACCGAGCCGACCTCGAACACGTCGCCGTCGTAACCGGCCTCGAGCGGAATGCGGAGCTGACGGCCGTTGTTGGTTTTGGTCATGACCGGCGTCACTGTCACGACGGACTTGCCCCGGCTGTCATCCAGCGCCGCCTTCACGCTCGCCTGCTTGCCGAGCTTGATCAGGTTGCGCGTGGTCGGGAACGGCAGTTTGAAGCGCCCGGTTTCGCCGCCTTCCAGCGCCTCGCGCGGCGACACCCAGATCGAGTTGGTGGATTCCTTGCCGTCATGGGCGCCGACCTGTTCGGGCGGCGCAGCCGCCAGGAAGAACCAGGTGTCGAAGCGTTTTGGCATGCCTTCCGGCGTGATCCAGTGCGCATAGGGCACGAGTTCGTCGAGCGCCAGCACCATGCCATTGTCGGTCAGAACCTGCAGGAACGTCGTCTTGCCGTCGCACAGCGCGGCGCGACTGGCGGTCTCGATCTCGCCGGCCCGTTTGCCATCGACCAATGCCGTCGATCCCTTCGGCCGCGCCAGCAGGATGCCGCTTTCCTCGAAGGTTTCGCGGATCGCGGCGATGCGGAAACTCAGCGCCGCCTCATCGAGCCCCTCGCCGCCGGAATACAGCGCGGGATTGGCGATGATCTCCTTGTCACCCTTGTCGACGCTGCCGCCGGGAAACACCAGCGCGCCGGAATTGAAGTCGATCTCATAATGGCGGACCATCATGAAGACTTCGATTTCGCGCAGGGCCTCGGCATCCCGCAACAACAGGATGGTGGACGCAGGACGCGGGGCGACGGTCTCGGCCATCCGGTCAGCCCGCAGCGCTTGATTGCGGTTGCAGGTTCGCGCGCCGGTCGACGCGGGCTACCCGCGACAGCAGATAATCGACCTCGGCCTTGGCCGTCGCCGTAATCGTAGCTCCTGGCTTGCGCTGGGCGCTGGAGGCGATCACGCCGCGCTTCTGCAGCACATATTTGCGCACCGCGAGACCCGCCCCGGGCTGCTGCTCATAGCGGATCAGCGGCAGATGCGCGTCGAACAGATCATGCGCGGCATCGCGCTTGCCGGCTTTCGATAGTTTCACGATGTCGATCAGGAGTTCCGGGAAAGCGTAGCCGGTCATGGCGCCGTCGGCGCCGCGCTCCATTTCGAAATCGAGGAACAGCCCGCCATTGCCGACCAGGATCGACATCGGCTTCAGCGAACCGTCCTTCTGGAAGCCGCGCAGCGTGGAAATCTTTTCCAAGCCCGGCCAGTCCTCATGCTTGAGCATCACGCAGGACGGGCTATCCATCACGATCTTGCGGATCACTGCCGGCGTGAACACCACCGTCAGCGTCAGCGGGTAGTCCTGCAGCACCCAGGGAATGTCGTCGCCGATCGCTTCCTGCGCCTGCTTGAAATAGCCGATGATCTGGTCGTCGGTGCGCAAATGAGGCGGCGGCGCGATCATGACGCCGGCGGCGCCCGCATCCATCGACGCCTTGGCCAGCGAGCGCATGGTGGCAAATCCGGGCGCCGAGACGCCGACGATGATCTGCATGTTCTTGGCGCGCTTCACAAAGCGGATTGCCACCTGCTCCGCTTCCGCTGCGTCGAGCTTTGGGGCTTCGCCCAAAATGCCGAGCACCGTGACGCCGTCGCAGCCGACTTCGGCGTAAAAATCGGTCAGCCTGTCGATGGATTTTTCGTCGATCCGGCCGTCATCGTGAAACGGCGTCGGCGCGATCGCGAAGGTGCCTGCGGCCTGGGCGGTGAGCTTTGTCATGTATGCCTCTGTCTTCTTTCGTCATTCCGGGGCGATGCAAAGCATCGAACTACAATGTGCAATTGCACATCTGAGAATCTCGAAATTCCCCGGTGCGCAATTGCGCACCTGAGGTCTGGTCCTTCGGACATCCCGGAAGGACATTCACTTGAAACGCCGCGCCGATTTCTTGATCTCCTCCTCGGAGAAGAAGATTTCCTTGGCGTGGGTAACGATATCCTCAGCCTTCCACCCCGTAAACGGCGGCGTCCAGCCTTCCATTTCCATCATCCGCATCTCGCGGACGCCACGCGGGCCGGAAACGCCGAGCGTCTTGCCGGTCTGATCGCCCGACAAATCGCTGACCATGTATAACACGGCCGGCGCGATGCCGTCCGGGCCCAAGGCGGCTCCGGGGTTTTCCTTGTAGCGTGGCAGGTCTGCGGTCATGCGGGTCAACGCGCCCGGGGCCAGCGTCCATATCCGGATGTTGTACTTGCGTCCCTCGATCGCCAGCACGTTCGACAGTCCCCAGATACCGCCCTTGGCCGCGCCATAATTGGTCTGGCCGAAATTGCCGATCAGGCCGGAGGTCGAGGACGTGTTGACGATGACGCCGCCGCCGTTCTCGCGCATCCATTTGAACACCGGCTGGGTGCAGCAGAAGGTGCCTTTGAGATGCACCCTGATAACCTTGTCCCAATTGGACTCTTTCGCCTTGGCGAAGGTCTCGTCGAGCAGGATGCCGGCGTTGTTCACGAGGATGTCGGCGCGGCCGAAATTCTTGATGGCGTCGTCGAATACCGACTGCCCTCCGGCGATGGTCGAGATGTCGGCGCCGTTGGCGACCGCGCGGCCGCCCTCTTCCTTGATCGCCGCAACTACCTTCTGCGCCATCGACTGGTCGCCGCCGGAGCCGTCGCGGGGACCGCCGAGGTCGTTGACCACGATCGCCGCGCCCTCGCGCGCGAACAGCTTGGCATAGGCTTCACCGAGCCCGCCACCCGCGCCGGTGATGATCGCAACCTTGCCGTCGAGTAATCCCATGGTGGTTTCTCCCTGATTGGTCACCGTCATTCGGGATGGTCCGAAGGACCAGACCCTGAATCTCGAGATCCCGGATTCGATGATCGCACCGCCCCGGAATGACGGACAAATTAACCCAGCACCGTCTTGCCGCTCTTGATGACGGTGACGCCCCGCGCCTTCACTTTGGCTTCGAATGAAATGACGTTGCCGTCCTTCCACAGCTCCATCGTCACGGTCTCGCCGGGATAGACCGGCGAGGAGAACCGCGCAGAGTGCTGCCTGAAGGCGGCCGGATCGTAATCGGCATAGGTCTGCAGCACGCCGCGGCAGGTGATGCCGTAGGTGCACATGCCATGCAGGATCGGTTTCGGGAAGCCTGCCTTGCTGGCAAATCCGGGATCGCTGTGCAGCGGATTGCGGTCGCCGCAGAGCCGGTAGACCAGCGCCTGGTCCGGGCGCGTGGAGATATCGACGGTCTGGTCGGGTGCGCGCGTCGGCACCTTGTGCGGTTCGGGCTGGCCTTCCGAAGGCCCGCCAAAGCCACCGTCGCCGCGGGCGAAGCGCGAGGCGACCAGCGTCGCGAGTTTTTCGCCCTTGTCGTCCTTCAGCACCGTCTGGTGGCGAATGACCGCTCCCTTGTCCTTGCCCTTGTCGAAGACGTCGAGGACGGTGGAGTCAGCCGTGATGTGAGCGGCCGTGGCGAACGGCTTGTGGAAGGTGATGTCGCGCTCGCCATCGACCACCATCACGCGGTTGAGATTCATCTCGCCGGGCCCGGCGCCCCATGCCGCGACGGAAGCAAAGGTCGGCACCACCTTCAACGCGCGCGGCGTGGCGACGGCTTCGTTGACGAAGGCCAGTTCCTTCTCGTCCATCGGGTCCGCGCCCATCCCGATCCCGTAGGCATAGAGCATCACCTCGCGATCGGTGTAGGCGTATTTCTGGCCGAGATTTTTCAGGGCCATCAGCTCGTCGTACTTGATCGGCATTTTTCACGGCTCCTCCCGAAATTCTTCTTTCTAGCGCTGCCAGTTGCTGCGCCCTCTCCCCTTGTGGGAGAGGGCAACACCGGCGCCAGCCATAAACTCGCTTGGGTGAGGGGTTGCCTCCGCAAATACATCTCGTGCGCGGAGCGATACCCCTCATCCGGCAGCCTTCGGCTGCCACCTTCTCCCACAAGGGGAGAAGGTACTATTTACGCCGGCGTGAAGAACGGCAGCGGGGCGCCGTCGGTCGGCTTGAACACCACTTTCACCTTCTGGCCGATCTTGAGCTTGTCCATGTCGCAATCGACGATGTTGGTCTGCAGCGACGGACCTTCCTTCAAGGTGACGTAAGCGATCGCGTAAGGTCCGGTGGCGGATTTGCGCATCAGGCTGAAGGTGTAGATCGTCGCCTCGCCCGAACTTTCCTCCCACACGGTCTTGTCGGAAAAACAGAACGGACAGATCGAGCGCGGGAAATAATGCGGCTCGCCGCAGGCGGTGCAGCGCTTGATCATGAACTTGCCCTGCTTGGCAGCTTCCCAGAACGGCGCGGTTTCGGGATTGCCTTGCGGCGTCGGGTATTTCTTCTGCTCAGCCATCACGCACGCTCCAGAATGCAGGTTGAGGCGGCGTGGCGCACGCCGAGAAGTCCACCGGTGCCATGGGCGATTGCAAGGTCGCAATTCGGCACCTGCACCTTCGGATGCGCTTCGCCGCGCAACTGCCGCACGGCCTCGATGATCTTGGTCATGCCGCCGCGGTTGACGGGATGATTGCTGCAGAGACCGCCGCCATCGGTGTTGAACGGCAATTTGCCGACACCTGAAATCAGATTGCCGTCGGCGACGAACTTGCCGCCCTCGCCTTTCTTGCAGAAACCGAGGTCCTCGATCTGCATCAGCACCGTGATGGTGAAGCTGTCATAGATCGAGGCGTATTTGATGTCCTTTGGCGTCACGCCCGCTTCTTCGAATGCGCGCGGGCCGGACCAAAGGCCGGCGGAGTGCGTCAGATCGAGATCCTTGCCGCCGCGCGGGCCTTTCGTGGACTCGCCGTGACCGATCAGGCGCACCAGCGGCTTCTTCAGGCTCTTGGCGATTTCGGGCGTGGTCACGATCAGCGCGCCGCCACCATCGGTCACGACGCAGCAATCCATCCGATGCAGGGGATCGGAGATCATCGGCGAGTTGAGCACGTCCTCGACGGTGACGACTTCCTTGAGCATCGCATGCGGATTGTACTGCGCGTGATGCGAGGCCGCGACCTTGATCCAGGCGAGCTGTTCGCTGGTGGTGCCGTAGTCGTGCATGTGGCGCATGGCACACATGCCGTAGGCATTGTGAGTGGTCGCCCCGTAGGCGGCCTCGAAATCGCCCTCGGCACCCGAAGCGCGCGGCGGCATCGGGCCGGTCCGCGGCTTGCCGGCCAGCGTGATCAGCGCAATCGAGCACTTGCCGGCCGCGATCGCCTCTGCCGCATGGCCGAGATGGATCAGATAGGAACAGCCGCCGGTATCGGTGGAATTGAGATGACGGACCTTGAGGCCGAGATAATCGACCATGTTCATCACGCCGCCCGGGGCGTCGCCGGCGCAGAAATAGCCGTCGATATCGGCCTTGGTCAGCCCCGCGTCCTCGATCGCGCCCTTGGCGACCTCGGCGTGAAGCTGTGCGGTGGATTTATCGGGTGCGTGCCGGGTTGGATGTTCGTAGATCCCGGCAATGTAGGCTTTGCCCTTGATGGTCAAATCGTTCTCCGCTGGCGTTTCTTATTTCCAGCGGTTTTTCTGGCCTGTAAGGGCGGCCTTGGCAAGCGCGGAAATATTCCGTCAGGCGAGACGGCCACAACAGCGCACGCTCGCAGCGTGGCACGCCCGAGTTGCGCATGATCGTTCGTCCCTCTTCCATCGTGAGAGGGCGCAGGGAAGACCGGGTGCCGGCCGGCACCCATGGCCCCCTGTGCGGCACAAATTGCACAAAATGCACAGGAGGAATAACCACAGGCGTAGCCGGGACATCCCGGCCTTCCCTGCACAATGGTTTGACGGCTTATGCCGCGCTCTCCTCGGAGACGAATTCGTCTTGCCTCCGTCACTTCGCGAATTGGCAGCGAAGGTTGAACCCGGTCGGGCACCCTCGCCTTCGCAAAGCTTGACGCCAGCAACGGGCGCCAGGACCACACGGTTTTGCCGTACGCAACAACTTCGCTCGTCCGGCGCAGGAAACAATCGCTCACAGCACAAGACAAAGTTATGGCCGCCCTGCAATTGCTCACGCGCGCACGACGCTGTCGCGTCCACCGCATCCCGCACTCCACGTATCGTGACGACGCGTACGCCCCTCTGCATGAGGCGGGATGGCGCGAAGAGGACATCAATTACGGAAAAACAAAAGCGGATTATTTTTGCGTTCGATCTGGACGACCCAAATCACGTTGAATTGACTTGTGAAATTGGTTTCCGCGCGCAACGCGATTGGCTCGATCCTTTGAACGCCGGCAAACAGTGCAACGCTTCACGAAATCGAACTGATTTGCCCGACAGGCAATCAGTTGTAGCTCTGTAGGGTGGGCAACGAGAAGCGTGCCCACCATTCAGGACAATGGCGCTTGAGAAACGGCGGGCACGGCGCCAGTGCGCCTTTGCCCACCCTACGCGCTACACCACAACCGCCACAGCTACGCACCTATCCTGAGGAGACCGCGAAGCGGTCGTCTCGGAGGATGGCCGCGGGCGGGATCGGGCCTCATGGTTCGAGACGCCGCTCACGCGGCTCCTCACCATGAGGGACTGGAATTTACTCCGCCGCGATTTGCCGTGGCGCGGGTGGCGGGTTGACGAGGTCGGCGGCGAGCTGCGCGTAGCGCGCCTTGGCGTCCTGCACCGCTTTCTCCTTCACCGGGCCGTAGCCGCGGATGCGGTCCGGCAGCGAGAGAATTTCGACCGCAGTATCATGCGTGACCGGTGACAACAGGCCGAGCACGGTGGCGACGTCCTTCTCGTAACCCGCAATCAGATCGCGTTCCAGCCTGCGGTCGGCGCTGTGCCCGAAGATATCGAACGCGGTGCCGCGCAGGCCCCGCATGTTCGCCAGCAACCGGAACAGAGGCAATCATCCATGCGCCGAACGCGCGCTTGCGCGGACGGCCCAGCGCATCCTTGCCGCCACCCAATATCGGCGGCGCGAGGTTGAAGCTGAACTTGAAGTCGCCCTCGAACTGGTCGCGCAGTTGTTTTTCGAACCGGCCATCGGTGTAAAGCCGCGCCACTTCGTACTCGTCCTTGTAGGCGAGCAATTTGGCGTAGTTGATCGCCACCGCGCGCGGCAACGCTTCGCCATAGCCGCCGCTTGTTGCGGCATCGCGCACCTGCTTCACCAGCGCACGATAGCGCTCGGCAAGTTTTGCGTTCTGATAATCGGTCAGCAGCGCGCTGCGGTGGGCGATGATCTCATCAAGCGACATCGCATCCAGCGTCTTGGGCGCGACCGTCTCGTCCTGATCCTTCATCATCGCGATCAGCTTCGCCGGGTCGTGAGCGGCCAGGCGTCCGAGCTGGAATGCCTGCATGTTCAGCTTGATGGCGACACCGTTGACCTCGATCGCCTGCTCGATGGCCTTGGCCGACAGCGGCAGCAGGCCCTTCTGATAGGCATAACCCATCATCATCATGTTGGTGGCGATGGAATCGCCGAGCAGCATTTCGGCCGGCTTGGTGAAATCGAAGAACGAGGAATCCTTGCGCAGCGCGGTTTCCAGCACGCCGTTGACCTTGCGTGCCCTGGAAATTGAAATCGCGATTGAGGATGAAATCGGCGATCGGAATGAGGTGGGTGTTGATGACGCCGACGGTGCGGCTGGATTCGCAGAGCGTGATGGTTTCCTTGGCGGCGGCCACCACCTCGTCGGCGGCGAGCACGAGATCGGCCGTGCCGGTGACGATGCGCGAACAGGTGACGTCGGCGGTATGTTCCGACAGCCGTACATGGCTCAACACCGCGCCGCCCTTTTGCGCGAGGCCGGACATGTCGAGGATCATGCTGGCCTTGCCCTCGATATGCGCGGCCATGCCGAGCAGCGCGCCGATCGTGAGCACGCCGGTGCCGCCGACGCCGCCGACCGCGACGTTATAGGGGCGCTCCAGCGAGGGCCGCGATGCGGGTTCGGGCAGATCGCCGATATCGCCGACGACCCGCCGGCGCGCGGCTTGCGCAGCTTGCCGCCGTCGATAGTGACGAAGGACGGGCAAAAGCCCTTCAGGCAGGAATAGTCCTTGTTGCAGGTCGACTGGTTGATGGTGCGCTTGCGCCCCATCTCGGTTTCCAGCGGTTCGACCGAAATGCAGTTCGATTGCACCGAACAATCGCCGCAGCCTTCGCACACGGCCGGATTGATCATCACGCGGCGCGCCGGATCCTCCATCGTGCCGCGTTTGCGGCGGCGGCGCTTTTCGGCGGCGCAGGTCTGCACGAACACGATGGCGGATGCGCCCTTCACCTTGCGCAGCGTCTTCTGCACCGCGTCGAGTTCGTCGCGATGCGCGGTCCTGGTGCCGGGCGCAATCTCGTTGGCGGGATAGGCGTCGGGATTTTCCGAAACCAGATAGATGTCGCGGATGCCTTCGGAGTGGAGCTGGAAGGTGATCTGCTGCGGCGACAATTCGCCGTCGACGTGCTGGCCGCCGGTCATCGCGGTCGCGTCGTTATAGAGAATTTTGTAGGTGATGTTGGCGCCGGAGGCGACCGCCTGGCGGATCGCAAGGCTGCCGGAGTGGAAATACGTGCCGTCGCCGAGATTGGCGAAGACGTGCTCTTCCTTGGTGAAGGGTGCGACGCCGACCCACGGCACGCCCTCGCCGCCCATATGGGTAAAGGTCTCGGTCGAGCGGTCCATCCACAGCGCCATGAAATGGCAGCCGATGCCGGCGAACGCGCGGCTGCCTTCCGGCACTTTCGTCGAGGTGTTGTGCGGACAGCCCGAGCAGAAATACGGCGTGCGGGTGATCGGCGCCACCGCCTGCATCTGGGTCGCCTGACGGCCGTTGAACCAGTCGGCCTTGGCGCGCAGCATCGCCGCGATTTCGGGATTGAGGTTAAGTCGAAGCAGCCGCTCGGTCAGCGAACTTGCGAGCGACGCCACACTGAGCTCTTCGGCAAACGGCAGGAAGCGCTTGTCGTGGTCGTCCATCTTGCCGATGATGCGCGGGCGGACATCGTCGCGCCAGTTGAACAGCTCCTGCTTCACTTGATTTTCGACGATCTCGCGGCGCTCTTCGATGATGAAGATTTCCTCGAGTCCGACCGCGAATTCACGGACGCCCTGCGGCTCCAGCGGCCAGGGCATGCCGATCTTGTAAAGCCGAAGCCCGATCTTGGCGGCGACTTCCGGCGTGATGCCGAGCTCGCGCAGCGCCTGCCGGATGTCCTCATAGCTCTTGCCGGACGCCATGATGCCGAAACGGGCATTCGGCGAGTCCATGGTGATGCGGTTGACCTTGTTGGCACGGGCAAAGGCGATCGCGGCAAAGCCCTTGTAGTCCTGCAGCCGGCGGTCCTGGTCGTAGCGGTCATCGGGCCAGCGCAAATTGAGGCCGCCTGGCGGCATCTCGAAATCGGCCGGAATAATGAAGGGCTTCATCTCGTCGGCGAGATCGATCTCCGCGGTGGTCTCCACCGTTTCGGTGATCACCTTCATGCCGACCCAGCAGCCGGAATACCGCGACATCGCGATCCCCAGCAGTCCCATCTCGATCATTTCGTGGATGCTGGAGGGATAGAGATAGGGCATCAGCGCGGAGATGAAGGCGTGGTCCGACTGATGCGGCACGGTGGAGGATTTGGCGCCGTGGTCGTCGCCGGCGAGGCACAGCACGCCGCCGTTTTTCGCCGAACCCGCCGCATTGCCGTGCCGGAAGACGTCGCCGCAGCGGTCGACGCCGGGGCCCTTGCCGTACCAGATGCCGACCACGCCATCATGGTTGGCGCCGGGCGACAGATTGAGCTGTTGCGAGCCCCAGATCGCGGTGGCCGCGAGGTCCTCGTTCACACCGGGCTGGAACTTGATGTTGTACTGCTCGAGATGCTTTCGCGCGGCGAAAAGTTGCTGGTCGTAACCGCCGAGCGGCGAGCCGCGATATCCGCTGATAAAGCCCGCGGTGTTCAGGCCTGCGGCGCGGTCCCTGCGGATCTGGGCCATCGGCAGGCGGACCAGCGCCTGGATCCCGGTCAGGAAGACGTGGCCGGAGCCTTGGGTGTATTTCTGATCGAGACTGATCGGACCCTGATTGATTCCCATTATGCCCTCTTTGCCACCCTCTTGAGCTCTCATCGTGGACGGCTATTTTTAGCTAGTCATCTGAACTCGTTAGAACCAGTCTATGTCGGATTTTCTGCCCGACGCACTACAAATCTGGGCCAAGGCGCCACGCTGCCGAAGTTCGCAATTTCGTGCCGGGAATAACGGCGTCCCTTTTCGATTTGTGTCGTCCGAAAGCCCCGGCGCGAAATGGCGTAACGCCCACATTCGCCCGCTTTCGCGCTATAACGCTGCAGGAGGCCAATCGGTGCAGGGACGACGTCGGACAATGCGGACGATTCTCTTGAGGCTTCCCTTGGGGTTTCTCTTGGGATTGCTGTTGTGCTGCACTGCGTTCGTCTCAGGCGAGGCCCTCGCCGAGCCGACCGCCGACGACATCGCCCGCGGCAAGGCGCTGACCGAAGCAGGCGATTGCGCGAGCTGCCATACCGCCGATCCCGCAAAACCGTTCGCCGGAGGCAAACGCATCGACACGCCGCTCGGCGGCATCTATTCGCCGAACCTGACGCCGGATCGCGATACCGGCATCGGTGGGTGGAGCGAGGACGACTTCCACCGCGCGCTGCGCTTCGGCGTGGCGCCGAACGGTTCACGCTATTACCCGGCCTTTCCCTATCCGCATTTCACGAAACTCACCCGGCAGGACATTCTCGCCATCAGGACTTATCTGGCGACGCTGACCGCCGGTCAGCAACACGCCGCCGCCGCTGGACCTGCGCTGGCCCTTCAATTACCGCGTCGTCATGCGCGGCTGGAACTGGCTGTTCTTCAAGCCGGGCTTTCTGCAGCCCGACCAGCAAAAGAGCGCGGAATGGAATCGCGGCCGCTATTTGGTCGAAGGCGCCGGCCATTGCGGCGCCTGCCATACGCCAAAGAACATCTTTGGCGCCGACAAACGCGGGCAGGCCTATGGCGGCGGCCTCGTGAAGGGCATGTTCGCGCCACGGCTGGATGCCGCCGAGCGTAGCGGCCTGAAGTCGTGGAGCGTGGAAGACATCACCGAATATCTGCAAAGCGGACGCAACGGCCGCAGCCATGCCGGCGAAGTGATGTCGGAGGTCGTGGTCAATTCGACCTCAAAGATGAGCGATGCGGATATCCGCGCCATCGCCGTTTACCTCAAGGATTTGCCGGCGGGCGAACCGGAGCCGAAGGTCAACCCGCCGCCGCCAGCCCAGATGACCGATGGCGAAAAGCTCTACAGGAGCGCTTGTATCGCCTGTCATGAAGCCGATGGCTCGGGCGCGCCGCGGATTTATCCGCCCCTGCCCGGCAACGCCAATCTGCAGTCCGCCGATCCCTCCAGCACGCTGCGCGTCATCCTCGGCGGCGCAGAAACCGTGACGACCCCGCGCGCGCCCAACAAGGGATCGATGCCGGCCTATGCGGCGAAAATGTCGGACCAGCAGATTGCCGACGTCACGAACTACATCCGCAATGCCTGGGGCAATGCCGCGCCGCTGGTCACGCCTGAGCAAGTCGCGAAGGCGCGGCGCTGACCGCTCACGCCCCCGCTCCTACCGCTGATCGCCGCTGAAGACGAATTTCGGCATTTCCCATCGGTAGCGGATCGCCAGCAGGCGCAGTGTCAGGCCGAGCGCGAAGGTCAGCGCCGTCCAGAGCTCGTCGTGCAGGCTGAGCCCAAAGGTGGTGGCGTAAAACAGGCCGGTGACGACGGAGACGCTGGCGTAGAGTTCCGAGCGAAACAGCAGCGGCACGTCGTTGCAGAGGATATCGCGGAGCACGCCGCCCGCGCATCCCGTGATCATTCCCGCCACGATCACGATCGGCAAGGACGCGTTCATCTGCCATGCGACGTCGCAGCCGGCCATGGTGAAAACCACGAGACCGATCGCGTCGAGCACGAGAAACGCGAGGTTGAGCCGATGCACCAGGCGCGCCATCAGGATGGTCAGAAAAGCGGCGACCGCGGTCAGCCCGAGATAGATCGGGTGTTGCACCCAGACCAGCGGATAGTGCCCGAGCAGGACGTCGCGTATCGTGCTGCCGCCGAGCGCCGTGATGCACCCGAGCATGCACACGCCGGCCCAGTCCATGCTGCGCCTTCCCGCGGCCAATGCCGCCGTCATCGCCTGCGCCGCAAGCGCCACCAGAGACAGCACGGGCAAGACGACATCGCTCGAAGGCAGGGTCAGCATGGCAACCTCATGGCACGGGGTTTGGAACCGCGAGCGCGGGTTCCACATGACGAGATTGCAAGAATATCCGGAACCTCCCCGGGCGCCAGCGATTGTCTTCGGGCCTAACGGAGGAAACCATCCATGGCTACTCAATTCAATCCGAACGATCCCTATCGTGCCGGCATGAGCGAGGAGGAAATGCGCCATCAGGCGCGTCTCAACAGCCTCGACAATGAGTTGCAGCCCGATCCGGAACTCGCCGAGGGCCCCGCCAACGGCGCCAAGATCGCGATGTTTGCCATCGCCATCGCGGTGGTGATGGGCGCACTGTTCTATGGCTTGAACAACACCAGCGTTAACCAGGCGGGCACCTCGCCGCCCAGCCAGACAGCGCAGACGACGAACCCGCAGCCCGCGAATCCCACAGCGCCTCCGGGCATGCGTGACGTGACGCCCCGCACCAATAGCGGGCCCGGCACGACCACAGGCGCTGCGCCGCCGCGCCCGGCGCCTCCGCCTTCGCCGAGCACTGATATGAACAAGACGGCCAATCCGCCGGCTGACAACGCGCCGGCCGGCAAATAACGGCTGAGTGTTGCTTGATCCGACCATCGCGCTGCGGGCGACATCTGCCCGCAGCGTTTTCTTTTGCAGATTTAGTCGAACATTTTGTTGAGTTCGCCGCCGGGATAACCGCCGGCGAGTTCGGTGAACGTCCCCTTGTCCGCCATCTCGCGCGCGGCCTTCATGAAGCCGGCCCATGCCGAGCGCGCCAGCGAACCGCCGACGCTGATGCGGCGGACGCCGAGGTCGGTTGCCTCCTGCAACGAAAGGCCGGACGCGCCGATCAGGAGGTTGACCGGCTTCGGAGCGACCGCCTTCACGATCGCCGCGATGTCTTCCCTCGTCTTGATACCCGGCGCATACAGGCAATCGGCGCCAGCGTCCGAGTAAGCCTTCAAGCGGTCGATCACCAGCGCGAGATTCGGCTGGCCGACCAGATAGGCTTCGCAGCGGCCGGTCAACAGCACACCGCTGTTGTCGGCATCGATCGCCTTGCGCGCCGCCTTGATCCGCTCGACGGCCAATCCGAATTCATACAAGGGATTGGCGGTATCGCCGGTGGAATCCTCGATCGACAGGCCCGCGACGCCGGTCTTCACGCCGCGCGCGACGTTGACCCCGACCTTGTCGGCCTCGTGCGCAAAGCCGCCTTCGAAATCGGCGTTGACCGGCAGATCGACCGCCGCGCACAGCGCGGTCAGGTGATCGCAGACCTCATCGAGGGTGACGCGGTTATCGGCCTTGGCGATAGTCCATGCAAAGCCCGCGCTGGTGGAGGCCAACGCCTTGAAGCCCAGATGCTGCAGCGCGCGGGCGCTGCCGACATCGAAGGGATTTGGAATGATGAAGCACCCTGACTGGTGCAGCGTGCGGAATGCGGCGCGCTTGTCCGCGGTCGTGGCTGGCATGGTTTCTCTCCCTGAGTTCTGTCTCGACTGCGAAGATAGCTGCGCGTTGCGCCTCGCGCCAGCCGCGTTCAGGCTGTGACCTTGCGCAGAAATGTCCGCTCTTCGGCGAGAATGAACTTGTTCTCTTCGGCGAAGTTGAAGTTGGCGATGCCGTCCTTGTCGGCACGCAAGCGGGCCCGGTAGGCTTCATAGGCCGCCAGGCTGTCGAACGAGATCAGCGCGAAGGCGATATTGTTGGTGCCTTCATGCGGCATCCAGTAGCCGATGAGATCGCCGCCGCATTTCGGAATGATGGTGAGCCAGTTTTTCGAATATTCCTCGAACATCGCCCGCTTGAACGGATCGATCTGGTAACGGATGAAGACGGTAATGGCCATGGGAAACTCCGGTGGTTGTTCGCCGGCGGTCATCGCCCGGCGCAAGCGAAACACTCCGTTGCATCGCATGGTGGCATCGGATTGCTTCGTCGAATTCGACGGCAATCTAGACCCTTGATCGTCGATGATGCTTCGGCTAGCATCGAACTATGAAAGCTGGTCCCGACATCGCCATGGTCGCCTCTCTGGTCGGCGATCCCGCGCGCGCCAACATGCTCACCGCGCTGATGACCGGGCGCGCGCTGACCGCGAGCGAACTGGCGCATCAGGCCGGCATCACGCCGCAGACCGCGAGTTCGCATCTGGCCAAGCTCGAGGCCGGCGGCCTGATCGAGCCGGAAAAACAGGGCCGTCACCGCTATTATCGCCTCACCGGCCCCGACGTTGCCGGCGTGCTCGAAGGCCTTGCGGGTCTCGCCGCCCGCGCCGGCCATATGCGGGTACGCACCGGCCCGAAGGATCCGGCGCTGCGCCGCGCGCGAATTTGCTACGATCATCTCGCCGGCGATCTCGGCGTGCAGATGCTCGACAGCCTGAAAAAACAACGGCTGGTGCGGCAAACCAAGCAGACGATCGAACTCACCGGCGAAGGCAGGCGCTTCATGGCGAAGGAACTGCAGATCGATGCCGAGACGCTGGCCCATCCGCGCCGGCCGGTGTGCAAGGCCTGCCTCGACTGGAGCGAGCGGCGTCATCACCTCGCCGGCACGCTGGGGGCTGCCGTGATGAGCCGCTTCACCGAACTGAACTGGGCCGCACGCGATGCCACGCCGGGCAGCCGCGTGGTCAATTTTTCGCGAAATGGCGAGAAGCGGTTTGCAGCGCTGTTCGGGAACGGCGAATAACAGCGCGCGTTTTCAATCCCGGGCGTTTAATCCCGAGCCTTTCAATCCCGAGCCTTTTAATTCATCGTCGTGACCGGCCTTGACGACAGGCCGACGCTTGCTTCCGGAGCTTTCGATGACCCGTCCGTTCGCTACCTGCATTGCTGTTCGGCGCCCTGCTCGCCTTGCCAGTCGCGCCGGCCGGCGCCGCCGAACGTGAACCCGCGCAAAGGGAACCTTATGGCATCGGCCTCGAAGGTTTCGCCTATCCCTACCCCGTCCACATGCTGCCGCTGGTCAATGACGGCGACCCGGTGCGGATGGCCTATATGGACGTAGCGCCGGCGCAGCCGAACGGAAGAACCGTGGTGTTGCTGCACGGCCGGAATTTTCCGTCGAGCTACTGGGCGCCTGTCATCAAGACATTGAATGACGCCGGTTACCGCGTGGTGGTGCCGGACCAGATCGGCTTCGGCAAATCCTCCAAGCCTGCGGCCGACTTGCATTTCGATACGCTGGCGCGCAACACCGTCGCGCTGCTCGATCACCTGCAAATCGCCAAGGCCGACATCGTCGCGCATTCTCTCGGCGGCATGCTCGGCGTCCGCATCGCACGCGCCTATCCCGACCGGATCGCGCATCTGGTGCTGACCGCTCCGATCGGCCTGGAGGACTATCGGCTCTACGTGCCGCCGACACCCACCGAAAAGATCATGGAGAACGAGGACAAGCTCACCGCGGACGGCTATCGCAAGCAGCTCGAAACGAACTATTCCCTCAAGCTGCCGCCCGATCAGGTGACGCCGTTCATCGACGCGCGCTTCAACATCAAGGGCAGCGCCGAGTACCCGCGCTGGCTGCGCGCGTTCGTCAATTCGGCGCAACTGATTTACCGCGAACCGGTCGCGCACGAAATTCCGCTGATCACGCAGCCGACGCTGTTCGTGATGGGCGCGGACGATCACAACGCGCCGGGTCGAGCGAATGCGCCCGAAGCGTTGCGGCCTAAAATGGGGCAGAATGCCGAACTTGCCAAAGCCCTCGCGGCCAAAATGGCGAACGGACGCGCCGAGGTGATTCCGGATACCGGGCATCTGGTCTTCCTGGAGGCGCCGGCGAAATACAACGAACTGGTGCTGGGGTTCCTTGCCTCTCGCTGACGAATCACAACATTCATTCTCCATTCAGGTCTCCGTTATTAGGTTCCAGACGGTGCCGCCTTGCGGCCAAAAAACGGGAGAAAACATGAAGTACCTTTTCGCAGCAGTTTTGGTCGCCGGCTCGTTCGCCAGCTTCAGCGCCGCGAACGCGGCGGGCGGATGCGGCCCCGGCTGGCATCGCGGGCCCTACGGCGGATGCCAACCCAATCGCGGCGGCGTCGTCGTGGTTGAGCGGCCGGCCCCGGTCGTCGTGGTGCGTCCCGGCCCGCGCGTTTGCCCCTACGGCACCATCTGGCGCTATGGACGCTGCCGCGTCATCTGACGTTTTGAGACCTGCCAGATTTTAACGCTGCCAGATCCGGCAAAAGCCCCGCTCGCGCGGGGCTTTTTTTATTCCGCCATTTTATTCCGGCATGGATAGTCACCGCAGCGATCATCTCTACGGCGGGCGGACGGGATCGCCGTTCGGGCAAAGGCACGCCTCACCAGTAGCGGCGACGCCAGTAACGACGGCGCCAGTAGCGGCGGCGATGCCAGCCCCAATGCCTGCGGCGCCAACCCCAGTGACGGCGGCGCCAGCCCCAATGACGGCGGCGCCAACCCCAGTGACGGTGACCCCAGCCGTGATGACGGCCATGGCCCCAGCCGCGATGATGGCCGTGGCCCCAACGCACTTCTTCAGGTTTGAGACGATCGACTTCATCGCCTGACGTGACGGCGGGATGGGCATCCTGATCGGCGGGCAGCCGGCCATCCGGGGCCAGCCGTTGCGGTGCGAGCGGCGCCGCTCGGGCGCTGGCGGCCATCGCGGCAGCGCCCGCAACAACGCCTAACGCGATTTTGAGAAAATCACGGCGTTCCATGACATCTTCCCTCTTCCTGGGTGGCGAGTGATGCCAAGAGAGTTTTGTCGTAACGAGATGAATGCTCGCTGAACCGCGCATTCAGGTTGGTGACGCGTGCAACATTTGTTTCGGCGTCAATCCATCGGCATCGCGAAGCGCTTTTTTTGAGTTGACGGATACGCCGACAATTGTGCGGGCGCGCTGCGTGCGCGTGACGTCGGGCCAATCGCGGTTGAAATCGGCGATCAGCCGTTTCATGTCTTCGCTGTTGATCGCGCGCTCGAGCGCGGCCTTGTCGGAAAACTGATACATCGCCTGATGCAGGGAAGGTTCACTGAAACTCCAGTACCGCCACGCCTTCTCCGCTCCGAACGACTTCACGGCATCCGGCAGATGCTCGCGGGAATACCAGGCATCGAACGCCTGCCGCCTGGAAGCGTCAGACACGGTGGCGCGAACGACAAAACCGCAACGGGCATTGGTCTTCTCCCTATTATCGTTTCTTCGATTAAGCCGTGAACCCATAGAATCAGCGTCGTCGGCTGACGTCCGCTTTGGTGCGCATTCCGAACTCAAGTCGGACATTTCGGCATTTCCGAAAAGTGCCACATCCGGGCCCATGCAGCGCAGCATCATTCAATCACATCGTCGGCGCGGCTAAGGATTGACGGCGGGATAGCAAGGCCGAGCATTTGGCAGTCTTGAGATTTAATCTCAGATCGAACCTAGTCGGCACCTGAACCGGAAGCTCTGCGGGGTTTGCACCGCGGAGGATGCGATCGACGTAGAGGGCGGCCCCAACAAACAGGTCCTCGTCTACAGGACCATACGAGAGTAGCCCGCCCTGTTCGGTAGGAAGTGTTCGATCTGAAACCGCAGGAACATGGTGTTGCGTCGCCAGCGATATGACCATTGCACGATGGACAACCATAAATCCATCCGATTGGACGACGAGACCTCCGCCTGGCTCCCGTCCAAACTTCGCAATCGCCGTTTCAATGTCCGCCTCACTACGCACGGATGCTGTGATTGCCGAGACGCCAACAGACCGCGCAGCAGCTTCGAACGAAGGAAGGAAATATGATCCGCCTGAGGGTGCCGTGTCTGGATTGAACATCATCCCGACCCGCATAACGCGGGCGCGATCTCCTTGAGCAGTTCCAGCCACTTGCCGCCCATCGTCGGTTCTACGGTTGATGAAGCCGGTGATATTCGCGCCAGGGCGGGAAAGGCTCGCGACGAACCCGGCCCCTATCGGGTAGAGACACTGTTACAAATACAATCGGAAGCGTCCGTGTCTCCCGGTGGAGCGCAGCGGTTGCTGGGGTCGTGGATGCGACGATCAGGTCGGGTCTCAGTTCAACCAGCTCTTTCGACAAGAGTTGCATCCGGTCAACATTTCCCGCGGCCACACGAACGTCCAGCCGGATGTTGTTTTCTTCTGTCCAACCCAAGTTGCGAAGCCGCTGTGTGGACTTTAACAAGGAGTTTTGTTATTGGATTGTTTTCATCCCATCCCAGAGGATGCCGACCCGTCGCATGCGCCCTTGCTGCGCGTACCCAGCGTGCGGCAGGGCGATCGTAGTAGCCGAACCAGCGAGAAGAGTAACGAACTCGCGCCGCCTCATTCGATCACCTCTTCGGCCAGAGCGAGCAGTGTTAATGGCCCGAACAACAATGACGCAGTCACGACATGGCCAGAGACTGCTGCGGTGAGAGATTTCAATCCGGCCGATGACCGGTGTGGGTCAAACTGAGAAGTCCCGAGCGGCGGCAATCGGGAAGTCCCGCCTTGTCCCCAAAAACGGACTTCATCAGGTGAGGCTGTCAGGACCGTTTCGTGCCAGAACGCGACATTGCCCGGCTGCTTTGGAATGTAAAAGGCCGCCAACTGAGGCGGCCAATAAGTAGCCCCGCCATAAGGGATACTGAGCGGGGCGCTTAGACTGAGCTTCGGATGGGGTCCGGGGCATGACGCTCAAATGCACAACGAATTAGAAATCAAGCCCCAGTGCGCCAGAGCCTCTGCGGGGCTCTTTCGCCTCCTCTTCCGCCAGCAATTTCATCAGTAGTTTCCGCTCCGCGTCGGTGCGGTGCTCCGCGAGACGTTTCTTGAACAAGACCAGGTTCTCTCGGTGAATGAACTCCTCCATAGCGGTCATAGGGGTCCTCCCGGATTGCGTGAAGATTTTACTTTTTGGAGGGGTGAAACGCCCGCAATCCATCCGCGCAAGACCATCGACTTCATGGGGTCTTCCGAGCTTCCAACCGCTTTGAGGACGTGCATCGCCTTGGGGCAACCCTCACAGCCCGGAAATTCAAATGCACAGAATTCGTGGCTTGAAGCCGCATCCGTCGCCGTCATTGCGAAGCGACACCGCAATGGGACGAGATGATGCTGGACGGGCTGGGTTTCGGGCATGATGCACGCCTTTCGATCAGGCGGGAGCACAACACTCTCTGTCACCGGATGCCGAGAACGGAGCGGTGTTGGCGCTATTGTGCCGCAGCGCAACGCGAGCTAATGGTCAAAATTGCTCATTCTTGAAAATTTCACAAATCGGAATTTTGCCATCAGTCATCAATTCGTCATGCTGGCTTGGCGCTATGCAAAAATGGCAAGATTATTAGGCGACGGATTTCCGCTTCGGGTCAAAATCGGAAGTCCGCACCCGCATCGGCGACTTCCGATCTTCCCCCAACAACGGACATCACTCGTCAGAGCGGCCACTTCCAAAAGTGCCACTTACAGACGCGTGTCCGGTTCAGTCCAACTTCCGATCACGGTTCCGCTCTGCCTTCCTTCGCGACTGCAGCGTCTGCTTCCACAACGGGATCGTTGAAAGTCCAACGGGGAACCTTGCGCATACGATCGAGACCAGCGAAGACCCCTGAAGTTGCAGCGGCGTCCGGCTCGTCCTCTCGCAAGGCGGCCTCGAACTCCCGGCCAAACCCGCGAAAGCTATCAGCCTCCAGCTCGCACGGGTGATCGGTTCCAGTCGATCTTGAGCGCCGGGTCTTGAAAGAGCACCGCCGCCGTCTCCATTGCCCTGAATGTTCCAAACTTTCCTGCCCGGACAAGCTTCGCGGCGGCAGGACCACAATAGTCCCGCATGACGTCCCGGTACTCGCCGAAAAATGCAGGATCCACGTGGATGAACTCCAGTGATGCCTGCCGGTCCGGCCGATCGGCTGAGCCCTGCCATCGCGCGGAAAAATGAAGGTCGAGGCGGTAGTCGGGAGAATCTCGGCGCGTAGCAAGTCCAGGGTCGCCGGCTGGTGCTTGACCACGAGGTCTAGTATTGCATCGCCCGGAACCAAGCTGCGAAAGTAGCTCATTCGCGATGACTACACGCCGGTGCTTCCGAGGCGTTCTGAAAGATAGCGCGGTGCCGATAGAGCGCCTGTCCGAGGCATGTTTCACCGAAGCGCGCCCAATTGACCGCGCTGTCCTTGAGCGCAGTTTCCATTCCGGGATCGCGTACATGCATCGTCCTGGCGAGCACCACGAGGCGGTCGTCGGTCTCGATCCGGGCCAGGCACGAACCGCTTATTGGACGGATTGTTGGAGCCAATGGACACCTCACTAAATCAGGGCAGATCTCATGTTCCGGAGGCTACTATAGACTACAGACCGCACGCTCGCCTCGTTGTGGAGACGATGCTTCATACTTCCGTTGTGGGTCAAACGCGTCGTTTTGGTCGTTGGCTGACGACTTCCGGTCTTCCCGGGGGAGCGGACATTGTCACGGCCGGTCGGCATGTCCGAAAAGTGCCCCAACAAGCGACATCATTCGATCACCTCATCTGCGCTACCAAGTAACGTCCTTGGTAGGTCCAGGCCAAGGGCCTTGGCAGTTTTCAGATTGAGGATGAACTCAAACTTGGTCGGTTGCTCCACGGGCAAATCTGCCGGCTTGGCCCCCTTGAGATTCTGTCCACATACGTGGCGGCGCGCCGATTAAGCTCGGTCAGGTTTGCGCCATAGGACATGAGGCCTCCCACATCCACGAACTCCCTCACCTGATACATCACGGGCAATCGAGTTTTTGCCGCGAGGTCCACGATCCGTCTGTACTCGCCGACAAACATGGAACTCGGCAGCACAATCATAGCGCCAACTTGCTTTTCGGCTATTGCGGAGAAGGCAAGGTCAATATCCTTCAAAATCCGCGCCGGCGCGAAGTAAAGTTGGATGCCAAACGCTCTTGCCGCGGATTCGGTCTCTTCCACCATCTCCTTCATTGTACGTTCGCCGTAAGCACCCGGATGCCACAGGCTGGCCAGGCGCGAAAGTCCGGGGATGGCTTCCTTGAGCAGCCCGAGGCGTTTGGCGATCAGTTCCGGAGCAATAAAAGTCGTTCCAGTAAGATTTCCGCCTGGCCGTGCCAGGCTGGCGACAAGACCGTCTGCAACTGGATCGGCCATAGTGCCGGCGACGATAGGGATGGTGCTGGTCGCCTGCTTCGCGGCACGTGCCGCAGTTGTACTGAAGGCGACGATAACGTCGGCCCTAATTCCAGCCAGTTCAGATGCCTGATCGGCTAGGCGATCGAAATTCCAATCACCATATTAGGCTGATGGTTATGTTCTGTCCCTCGATGTAGCCCAATTCCTGCAGCTTTTGGTAAGACGCATCGAGCGAAACGAGAATTATGGGAGTCGACGGACCCGGGGAGAGCACGCCTATTGTTTTTCTGGCCTGTTGCGCGCGTGCCACGGATGGCCACGCTGCTAAAGCACCAATCCCCACGATAAACGAACGCCGCTTCATTGAACCTCCGGAAGAGGAAACGTCTCACCGACGTCTCAAACCTAGCACTTTGTGACGAGGCGGCGGGGAACAAAGGGCGGTCAGTCGGCCGAAAAGCTGCGAGGCAAGGTCCAAAAGGGTCAAACTCAGAAGTCCGGATGCTCAACCGGAAGGTCGGCTTTGCCTTCTCAATAACGGACATCGTCAGCCGAGACTGTCCACGTCCGAAAAGTGCCATGTATGGACGGCGCCCGCGGTGCAAGAGGAATCTGACATTTCAGCGAAGCGTTCGGGTGCAGCCATGTATCCGGCCTTTGAATGCAGCCGCTATGGCCGCTGGCCCTGATGTGATCCGCTGATCGGGTCCCAACCAAAAACACGCGTTCTTTCCTCGCGTGGCACTTTACGGGATTTTCCAATCGACGGTCTCGACCGTTTCGCATCAATGTCGTCATCACCCCTGCAGTTCGTGAACGCACGGACGCAACTTCATCCTCCCATTGCCGAGCTCCTTGTCAGGCTGCCACGAGTTGGGGCGCTCGGTAGGTCCCGCCCTTGGCCAGCAAAGCCCAGGCGATCCGCGCCATCTTGTTGGCAAGCGCGACCGCGACGACCTTGAACGGTCGCCGGGCCAGAAGCTGAGTGAGCCAGGGATAATTCTCCGGCTGCTGGCGCGCACGCCGCAAGACAGCATGGGCTCCGACAATGAGAATGCGCCTGAGGTATTGGTCGCCCTGTTTCGAGATCGGCCCGAGCTTCTGTTTGCCGCCGGTCGAAATCTTGCCGCGGCACGATCCCGATCCAGGCTGCAAAATCACGGCCCGACCGAAAAGCCCTCGGATCTGGGACGACCGCTGCGATCGTGGTGGCCCCAATAACTCCAATGCCGGGGATGGTCTCGAGCCGCTTACTTGCCTCGTTCGAGCGATGCTGCGCAACGATCCGTTTCTCGATCGATCCGATCGTCGTCTGCACAGCCTGAAGCTGCGCCGCTAGTACGGTCAGGCTGGCGTGGGCGTCGACCGGCAAGCGCGAACCTTCCTCCTGTGCGACGATCGCCAACAACTCTTTGATCCCTTCGCGCCCCTGTGCCGCCGTAATGCCGAACTCGGCCAAATGCGCCCGTAATGCATTGATCAACTGGGTGCGTTGGCGCATCAGCAGGTCGCGTGCTCGATGCAGCATCAACTGGCCCTGCTGTTCGGCCGATTTGATCCGAACGAAACGCATGGTCGGGCGCCGCACCGCCTCACAGATTGCCTCCGCGTCGGCGGCATCGTTCTTATTGCGCTTGACGTAGGCCTTCACATCCTTCGCTGGCATCAGACGGACCTCGTGGCCCAGCTTCGTCAACTCGCGAGCCCAATGGTGCGACGTGGCACAGGCCTCCATGCCGACCAGGCACGGCGCCAGAGCTTCAAAGAACGCTATAATCTGGCTGCGGCGAAGTTGCTTTCTGACGATGACGTTCTCCGCCGCGTCAATGCCGTGAACCTGGAACACGTTCTTGGCGATATCCAAACCGATCGTGGTAATTTGCATGTGGACGGCTCCCCTCTTGTGATTCGTCTTCGACGAACCACCCTATGACACTGCGATGTCGGGAGCGGGCGCCGTCCACCACATCAAATCCGGAAGTCGGCGGCTTTCATTCGATCACCTCGTCGGCGCGGGTCGAGCACGATGGCGGCACGGTGAGTCCAAGCGCCTTGGCGGTCTTAAGATTGACGACAAGCTCGAACTTGGTCGGTTGCTGGACCGGCAGATCGGCCGGCTTCTCGCCCTTGAGGATGCGATCGACAATTTCCGCGCCGCGCCGCCATTGCTCGCCATGATCGGTGCCGTAGGACATAAGGCCGCCAGCCTCCGCGAACTCGCGGTAGCCGTAGATAGCGGG
>CAWJYI010000027.1:0-326448 GCA_963847015.1 uncultured Alphaproteobacteria bacterium
ACGACATCGCCGAACGCCGTGGTCGAGCCGATCCATCCTAAGGCGATGCCGGTGATCCTGACGGACCGACGAAGAGCGGGACGTGTGGATGCGCGCGCCGTGGGACGAAGCGAAGGCGTTGCAGCGTCCGCTGTCGGACCATGCACTAGAAGTTCGTTGCGCGCGGTGCTGACAAGGAAGACAAGGCAGCGGCATGATGGGAAAGAGCCGACCTTTCCGTAAGGCAGCCGAGACGATTTAGTAAAAAGGGCCGGGTAGGCATTTAGGTGTATCGAGCTACAAAGTGAAGCTTTGCTTCCCGCTCCTGACCCGATAGTAGTTGACCCGGAGAAACGGGAAATCGTCGCGATGGCCGCTCGAGGCGAACCAATCAATGGCGTTCAGCCCGAATTGCTCAAATGGGCGCGCGAAAGCGCAACATCGCCGGCAGATGATGTCGCCGAAAGATTCAATAAGCGCGCGGCAGAGACCCAGGCATGGGAAAACGGCCAAGGCGGGCCGACTTACGCTCAACTGGAGCGGCTGGCCTACGAAATATATAAGACGGCCTCTCGCCATATTTTTTCTGCCCTCACCGCCTGACGAACCGAAGCCGCGCACCGAATTTCGCTCGTTGCCTGATGCCGACCTGTCATCGCTGCAGCGCCATACGGTGCTGTTGATCCGGAAGGGGCACGCATTTCAAACGGCCCTCGATGAACTTTATCAAGGTCGCAATCCAGCTGATCGTCCGCTATGGCGCGAAATTTCCCTATCGACGGCGCGGTCAATTTCACCTCAGGCCCAACGGGTACGCGAATTATTAGGCGTCACCCTCGATCAGGTGCGAGAGTCGCCACCGACGACGATGCGTTGAAATTGTGGAGACGGGCCATCGAGGCGCACGGCGTTTTCGTATTCAAGGATAGCTTCAAGCAAGGGGCGATATCTGGCTTCTGCCTGAGGCACGATGAATTTCCAATCATCCTGATCAACAACAGCACCACCAAAACGCGGCAGACATTCAGTCTCTTGCACGAACTGTTCCTGCTCTTTAATCGCAGCGGGATCAGCCGTTTGACAATGCTGGAATAAACGAACTTCCGCCGCAGGATCGCGCAATAGAACGGTTTTGCAATTCGATAGCCGCTGAAATTCTCGTACCGGCGCAAGACTTCGCCGTTGCGATACGCGAACCGCGCCTCGATCCGCGGCCAAGCGACCGACGACGAGTTCGCCGCCTTCGCAAGGCGGTATCACGGAGCCGAAGCGAGTCATCAGTCGCTTCCTCGATCAAGGGCAGGTAACAGAAGCGTTCTATCTCGAGAAGGATCGGGAATGGGCCAAACAGCGTGCTCGCAGCGGAACAGGCGGCGATTACTACAACACGCAAG
Source organism: uncultured Alphaproteobacteria bacterium (assembly GCA_963847015.1). GTDB lineage: Bacteria > Pseudomonadota > Alphaproteobacteria > Rhizobiales > Xanthobacteraceae > Bradyrhizobium. Next base: position 1,374 of record CAWJYI010000027.1, read on the forward strand.
GGGCCTATCTCAGCGAGCGGTTCCTTCGCGATGTTGTATCCGGCTATTCGCGGCGGATGATTTCAAAGTCTGAGGCCGCCGAAATGATCGGCGTCAAGCCAAAAGAATTCAGGTGCCTTTCAGGACCTCGTCCTGCGAGGCGCGGCATGATCTACGTTTTTGATACCAGTTCATTTATTCGGTTGAATTCCTCTATCCTGACATCTTCCCCGGCTTCTGGCAGCAGTTTAATGAAACCGTGGCTGCTGGTGAGATTGTATCGACGCGGGAAGTACTGCGAGAGCTTGAGCGGGAAGACCCAGACCACGTGTTCGCATGGGCGAAACAGAACGCGGGCGTTTTCACCACGCCGACCGGTGCCGAGACCCAGTTTGTTGGACGTATTCTCGCTGTTCCGCACTTCCAGCAAATTATCGGCACCAAAGCGCGCCTTACAGGAACTCCTGTAGCCGATCCGTTTGTCATCGCGTCCGCTGGAGTGTGCAACGGAACAGTAGTCACCGAAGAAAGGCGAAAGCCAAACAGCGCAAAAATCCCGACTGTGTGTGATCACTTCGGGATTCAAAAGCGTCAATCTGGAAGACTTCATGCGAACCATCGGATGGACTTTCTCCTGATCTGCATGAGGGGACTAATGGAGTTTTGTCGTGGCGCTCCAGCGTTCGAAACCGGCGATCGTCGGCGTCAAGAGGCGGGCTTCATCGAACCGTGCTGCCGTCGAGGGTGGTGCGGCCGCCGTCCGGCCCGTTGTGGGTTCACGAAATCAAGCATGACGGATATCGGCTGATGGTGCGCCGTGATGGCTCGCGCGTCCGGTGCTTTACCCGCAACGGCCACGATTGGGGTGATCGTTTCCCCGCGATCGTTGAGGCCGCCCGCCGCCTCAAGGCGGAGACCTTCGTGATCGATGGTGAGGCCGTGATCGCCGCGATGACGAATGTCAGACTTCATGCGCTGCGAGGCAAGCGCCGGGGCGATGATGCGGTGCTGTTCGCCTTCGATCTGTTGGAGCTGACGGCGACGACCTGCGCGACCTGCCGCTGATCGAGCGCAAGCGGCGGCTCCAAGCTGCTCGGCAAGCCCAGCGGCGGTCATCCAGTTCGTCGAACATCTGACCGACGACGGCGCGACCGTGTTCCGAGCACGTCTGCCACATGGGGCTTGAGGGCATCGTCTCAAAGCGGACCGATGCGCCCTACCGCAGCGGGCCGTCGCAAGGTGTGGCTCAAGACGAAGAACCCGGCGAGCGAGGCGGTGCGGCGCGAGCGCGAGGAAGAGTGGCGCTCAGGCCCCGACCCGGCAACCCGGCGCGGCGCCGGGTGGCACCGGGAACGTCTCAAGGCGACGGGATCGATCGACGTGACCGCGCGGTCGGTCGCCGTCGCCGCCGATACGACCTCGCAACCTGCCATCGCGCATTGGTCGGCAGAACGGGCGGCAGTGGATTGTCGCGGATCAGCAAGATGTGCCATGTCGGTCGCTTGCCGACATCGGCATAGAAACTGGCCGAACGAGCGCCATCTCCGCACACCGTGCCGCGCGACTGGATCGCCAGCCACGCGGCGAACACGGGCGAGCGCCGCTCGCGCCGGATCATTCCGCCGCCTCCTGCGTGTCGGTGATGGCGCGACGCGGTCGCCGATGCGGTCGAGAGGTCGATCGCCGCCGCAGAAATCAGGGTGACAGCCGTTTCCCGGTGGTCTGGGGCTGTAGGGGTGCGGGCCAGTCCTCCAAATCGCTTCCTGCGACCGTGAACGCCGCTCCTGTGCCGGTTTCGCGGACGATTGCGGCGGTACGAGGTCGGTCATCATGGTCTCCCGTGATGGTTCGATGAGGCGGGCCGGGATGGGCCATGCGCAGCCCATCCCGACCTCCCGAACGCGACGGTCCGAAAGTTTGTGGCCGGATTGGCCCCCGTCGCGCCGCTCGGAGCGCCGCCGGGCAGTGGTTCCCGACAGCGCGGTCTGATAGAGGTGGCGGCGAGAACGACAGACATCCCCGAGCCGCCCTCCGCGCAAAGTCGGGGGCAAGCAGGCAGCAAGCCCCTCGACTGCGCGAACGGTGTTCATCGCCCTCTGCCAGGATGAGGTTGTAGCCTTCACGCTCCGGCGATGACGCGGGAAATGCGTCGCGAGGGTATGGTCCGCAAAGAAACCCCGATCGCAGCACATCGGCGTCGTGTCGGCCCGAAAATCAATAATTTCGCCGCGCTCGGCGGCGTGGCCCAAATCAGGCGCATTCGCTCTCTCCGCAGCCAGACTGTCTGCGCTGATGGTCGCGAACATTTCCGTCGCGCTGGCGCTGGTCGAGGGCATCGCCGTCCGCAATCTCACGGAAACCGGCGCTGATTTTTTTCAAAAGCTCCGGGCCGAACAGGCAACAGATCAACCCAACGGCGTCTTCCGCCTCGATGAATGCGACGGCTGCCGGCTGCGCATCGACATTCTGACCAACCCCACAATCGTGATCGTCGCAAAGATGATCGGTTGCCCATGTGCTCGATTGCGATTTCGACAACGGGCCCACCAGTTTCCGCGCGCCTCGCGACCAACTCTTCTCGCATCGGCCTCCGCCCATCGAAATCGGCCACTGCTGCGAGGCACCCTGTGAGCATCGGCCTCACAGCTCTCGCTGCCGGCAATCGGTAGCGCGTCCACCGCCGTCGCTTAGGGGTCGTCGCCCTTCTTCAACAATTCCGCACTCGGCTGGATCCTCGACGGGTCGAGCACGCAGATCGCCGGGAACGCCGCCGCAAAACCCAGTCGTTGACGGAGTGATGCAACCGCTGCCGACCGCGGTCCATCTTACGGTGCGGTTTCCTTCAGCGTCCGTCAGCCGCGCCAGTTCTTTTTCGGCGCGCTGCCAGCTTGCGCGCTACAGCGACAACCTGCGGCGCGGAAGCGTCAAGACCGAAGCCTCCTTCGCTCTCGTGCCGCTTCAAATCAGCGATGCGATTTCTGTAGCGAGTTACTTCGAGCCGCAGCTCTTGCACCTGTTCGAAGGTCGGATGTCTGCGAAAACAATGCGGCCTTTCGCTTGATTCCGATGTACCATTTTTCCAGCGGCATGACCTTCGAGCAGCGCTCGCCGGATCGTCTCGGCGTTCGGTCGCTGTGAAAGGCGACCGGCGCAAAGTCCGCCGCCGTTGCCGGTGTGAAGCCCGTTATCGCGGGTTCTGTCGGTGCCTCCATGTCGCGGAAGCGAATCCATGACGTGTTCCCGCCACGTTTTATCGGGTGTTTTTGCCATTGATGGTCTCCCTCGATCGTCGGGATGATCCAGCCATCATGATCAACGTCAGAGTCTTTTTGGGCAACGAATCGCACTGGCGGGCGGCGTGCCACCGCCGCTCTGATGACCCGGTCGCACGGCACGCGATGCATGCAGCCGGAACACTGGAGCGCCGCAAAACAGCAGCCTATAGGTGAGCCCGGCAAGCCTTGGTGGGCACGCCTCGCTGGCGCTATCCCTCGCCATCGCACCGGCGGCGTACACGTTTCAGCGCGTCGCGAATTTTTTTCGCTGTCTGCGCGATCACATGTCAGCGAAGGAAAGTGCCGCCGCGCACATCGTCAGCAAGATATCGCGCGCCCGGATCAGCCGCAGCGTGTGATCACATGGCGATTGCCTGCGATAGTCGGCAGGCTCGGCGTTCGTAAAGTCTGGAGGAAGAACCGGCTTCATCGTCGCCCCGCGTCCAAAAACTTGCCGCCCGGCGCAATGCTGCCGGAGAACTCTGCGTCGCGTGGCGTTCGATTTCGGCTATCGGCAGCGTCTCATGGCACTTTTCGCAATAAGCGCTGATGTCGCGACAATGTCGGGACCGCCGACCGGGACCGAGAGAAGGAAACGACCAACCCGCACATCATCGCGAAGAAACGATGCTTTGCATGCCGATGCAGATCGGCTTCCTGACATCGAGGTTGGTGCGCCGTGCAGGACCGCGTTGTGCAGGATCGTGTGATCATCGAGCGGCACGTCGGCGGCGACAGATGCGTGATCAAGATCGCTTGTGCCGGATGGCACTTGATCCACGGGGAGAGGCGCGGCGCTGGTGCCTGTTCATGACGAAGCCCGCCCGTCACCGAGATGCGGGAGCAGCGGCACCATCGCGTTGCGCTCATAGGCGACCGCGATGGACTTCGCCGCATGCTGTCCGACCGTCGAGCCATCCGGCAGCACCACATGCGCCAGAAAGGCTTCCTCGAAGCTCTCGATCTTGCTTTCGACACTCTCCAGCTTGGCCTTGATGCACAGCAGCAGCGCGCGCCATCGCTGGCGGTGGATTTGCTCGCCGGTCTTGAGCGATGCCGCCGTCATGCTGTCCTTGAGTGGCGGTAGCGGCAGATCGAAGCGGATGCGGCGTTGATGCGCTTCGAACATCACCGCCGCGCGGCCTGTCTCCGAAGCATAGGCAAAGGCGGTTGCGCCGTAGCGCTTCAGTGTCCGCTCAATCTCGGCTCGCGTCTGATCGACCGATATCGTGGTGCGTTCGGCGTAGACCATCACGGTTCCTCCTCTCGCTCCGTTGTCATTGCGCGTCAGTCCTGCGCGCCTGATCGCGCGCAGCCGCTTCAATGGTCATCTCGACGAACTGGCGGGGATCGCTCTCCTCTTCGGCGCAGGCGAGCGTGTCGAGCGCGTCCTCAGTGTAGCCTTCGCAGGCGGCGAGCAGCCTGACGATCACTGCGTCGGCATCAGCGCCAAGGACTTTGCGACCACGCTGGTAGACTTCGGTGAGGGCGAGGTCGGCGTCCGGGCTGTTCGGGGCAGTACCTGTTTGTTTGTCGCGTGAAGGTGTTAGTGATTTTGCGCTGCGACAGTGTCGATCAGCGCGCCTGGAGGCGCGCGCTGGTTCGGTGGTGCGTCATCGGAGGTGTTTGCGCTGGTAGTGGAAGCACTGTCTCTATCAACACGGGAGGTGCGCTGCGGCGTGGGAAGCGCCGCAGCTTTTCAGGTTCTCAGGTTCACAGGTTATTTGTGTTGCCACCCTGTCTGTCATCTGAACCCCCCTGTTCTTGTCACCTGAAGGGGCGTTTTCTGACACCTGAAGCGATGGGCCCTCAGGTGACAGCATGTTGTCACCTGAGGCGGCACCTGTTGGCTCTTTTTCAGGTGACAGCATGTTGTCATCTGATCGGTCTCACCTGCGCCGGGTATGAGCAGGTTGATCTGGGCGTTCCGTGTGTTGTCGCCACCGGTCCGATCAACCGAAATCCACCCCGCAGTTTCGGTTCACCGATTGCCCGCGATATCGTGCGCTTTGAGACCGCCATGTCTTCTGCGAGCTTTGGATAGCCGGGGTCGCATTGACGGGTTTTGCAGTTGAAGGATACGCAAAGCCGGAGGGCGAGCCGGAATGCCATTGTTGAAAGGTCGGGGCCGGCGGCCAATGCGCACATCCATCGGTCGCGGCCCTTGTGCCCGGAAATCGGCTGCGCCTTGTTGATGCTGGTGATCATCACGGCGCGCCTTCAGTGTCAGTCGCAGGAATTCGGGGATGCCCGTCACTTCCTCACGCTGTTTCGCCCAACGGTCGGCTTCCAGCGCAATCTCGTCGATCACCTCGTGCAGGCGTTCGATCAGCGTCGATCGATAGCCAGCGCCGATTTGCTTCATGATTTCGAGGCCACGGGAGCGGACCTCCGTGGAGAACTGGCCGATCAGGTGGTCCGGATCGATCTGTCGCGGTGCCAGTCTCCGCGCATCAGTTCTTTCGCCGCCGTCACCCTCGTTGTGGCGACGACCTGTTTGGGTTTGGCGGAACTCGGCGCAGGTGTGCTCTTGCCCCAGATTTTGCGGCTAATGGCGAGCGCGGTTGTGTCATCCAAATCGGAAGTCAACTTCCGATTTGCCGCCGGCCGATCAGTAGTCGCGCTGTACGATCGGTCGAGAAGCCGAGTGCATCGGCGTTTCGCTCAAGCCACGGCAGCCATTCGCCGTGCTTCAAGCTGGCTTTTTTGGCGATGAGCCTCTGGCCGCACTCGATGCAATGCTGCACCGAATTCACCAGCGAGGTGCGCGCGAGCGCGTCACGAAAGAGTTCCAATTTTGGCGGCGTCTGGGTCTGCGTTGAGCTGCCTCGCCTGTCGCGTGACAATGTCGGTGGCCATGGTTTCGGTCCTCTCAACTCTTGAGGTTTTCTGAAACCGGGCGCATATGGTCGGTGCTGTGATGGCGACCCGACCTTTGCCCGGTCGGAGAAAGTTTGAAGCCCGGCTCGCCTTACGGCGTCCGGGGCTTCGTTCTGTCAGGCGTCGACGGCGGTGGCGGCCTCACGCTCCGCGCGCCAGCGGGCAGCGGCTTCGCACGAACATCAGCCGCCGCGTTCCGACGGTGAACGTGGCGGGCATCTCGGTTTTGAATTTGTAAAAGGACTGCAGACTGATGCCGTGCTTCCGGCAAAACTCGCTGATGCTGATGGCATCGGCATCGGGATCGGCGGGTTTAGCGATCTTCTTGCTGCGGGGGACTTTGTTGTGAGTAGCCATATGGTGTCGCTCCACTCTTTGGGCGACCTCTCAAATACCCACTCTTCCCGAGCGAAGCAGCAACAAATTGATGAGCACTCTCTGCGCGTCGCACGCGCGATGAGAGGGAATTCATCGATACCCCCTGTGGACCCATATGGAGGGCATTGCTGCTTTTCACAAGTTGGTTACCAATAGCTGACGGGCGGGGCTTTCCAAGCAGCGATGATCATCGCATCGCCGCTACGGCGTCGAACGGGAGGACCTTGCCAGCCGCAGGCACCGGGTCCGACAGCAACGCGTGGCGTGAGATGTCGTCGCTGTGTTCGGTGATGAATTTCGAATAGTGCTTTTTGATCATCGCGACCTGGTGTTGTGCAGGCCCGCCACCACCCTGATCGGAACGTTGAGCAACAGCTGCGAACGATGCTGCTGTGCCGCAACGCGTACATCGTCACCTCGGCAGGATCGAGACCGATGGTGGTGACGACCTGCTCAACGCGCGGTGATATTCTGGCCGGGACTACCGCCCCAAGCGGCTGCCGTCGCTCTGCACAGCAGCGGCGCATCGTCAGCACGGCCCTTCGCTGCCGCTTCGCTTGGCCGCCAGCTGCACGGTGATCGGCACCGAGTAGCGCTCCAGCTTTTTCTCGGCCCGGTGGGCTGCCGCCTTTACCGCGACTTCGGCATCCACAGGCTCGGACGCGCTAGATGATCGCGCAGATCCTCGACGCGCAGTCGCGCGGCCTGCGATCGGCCGCGCGCCGGTGACGGCTAGCGTATCGGTGAACAGGCCAAACTCGTCCTCGATCGCTATAGGCGGTGGCGACAAACGCGCGCACCTTGTCGTCAGGGAGAATGACGTTGCGGGCCTCCTGCGCATTCGGCAGGCGGCAAGCCCGATTGCCCAGGCATCGTGGTTCTTGATTCGCTTATCATGGCGGGCGGCCAGCTTCAGCGCGCGCACGGAGCAAGCGCAAAGCCGATTGACCGTCGTGGGTCCATCGTCCCGAGCATGCTCTCGCGCCACTTTTCAATTCGTTGGCGGTGATCAGCGCCGCCGGCTTGGACATCAACGCGTGGGTGAGGTGCACCGCGGCCTGTCGGCGTTGTAGGGGTTGGCATCGCCAGCCTTCAAATCGAGCCCTGTAGTCCGTCGAGCGCACCATCGACGGTGATCGGTGCTGCGTCGGCGCTGCCGTCCTCGCCGCGCGCCAGTTGCTTGCGGCTCCTGCGCCTCGAAGAAGGTCAGGACGTTCTGGTCGTTGCTCTCGTCGAAATCGTCGGCGTCGCAAAGACCTTGATCCAGTAGCGCCGTGGCCGTCGCTGACCTTCAGCACCCAGGTGCCGTTGCGCCTTGTTGCGACGATACTCGGCGAATGCCACGCGCCAGCAACGGGCCGCGTATGGGCCCGCGGCGCACTTCAATCGAGCGGTGCGTGCGCATTCCAAACTGCTGTAGGCTGTTTGCGTGCCATGATCTTGTCCCCGGTTTCGTCCCAATGGTGGGTGGGAATGCCTACGAACTGCGTGTGGCATGGTATGGCAGCTATTCGTGGCGGATCAAGGGCTTAAGATTTCCATATGGGTCTCATAGAAGTTCGTAGCAATCATTATTTTCCCTTGCGCAGGGAATGCCGGATTGCCTCCGCTGAACCTGTTTGCTCGTGTGCACATTTCTTTGTGCAATTCGCACACGAGACCGCGGGTGCAGCGCGCATCCGGCATTCCCTGCTCTCCTCTCGAGGGGCAAACACTCATGCGAACCTCGGGCAAATCGTGCCGCGAGAGGGCGGATGCATGTCTGTAGCCACGTCGTCCCGGCGAAACGCCGGGACCCATACGCCGCGGCTTCTCGGTTCAAGCATTGCTGCCTCTGGAATACTGGATCGTCCGGTCGAGCCGGACGATGACATCGGAGGGAGATCAAGAAAGAGAGTGTATTGACTCCCACTCCAATAGTTATAAAACATAACTATTCTGGACAGGAAGCAATAAGCCCATGGGAAATGCCGCCACCGCCGCCACCGCGGGTCAATCCGATTTGCTCCAGGTCGAGCGGCGAGGCGCGGTGCTGACCGTGGGCCTCAACCGCCCCGCAAAACGCAACGCGCTCAACGACGGCATCATCCTGGCGCTTCAGGAGTGCTTCTCCAATCTGCCTGACGGCATCGGCGCTGTGGTCGTCCACGGTATCGGCGATCATTTTTCGTCGGGCCTCGATCTGTCCGAACTGACCGAGCAGGACGCGACCGAGGGCCTGCGGCATTCGCAGATGTGGCACCGGGTGTTCGACCGCATTCAATATAGCCGCGTGCCCGTGATCGCGGCGCTCAAGGGCGCGGTGATCGGCGGCGGGCTGGAGCTTGCCTGCGCGGCGCATATCCGTGTCGCCGAACCCAGTGCCTATTTCGCGCTGCCGGAGGGTCAGCGCGGCATTTTCGTCGGCGGCGGTGGGTCGGTGCGGCTGCCGCGGCTGATCGGGGTGGCGCGGATGACCGACATGATGCTCACGGGCCGGGTCTATTCGGCGACCGAAGGCGCGGCCTATGGGTTTTCGCAATATCTCACCGAAGCCGGCGGCGCGCTGCCGAAGGCGATCGAGCTGGCCGAACGGGTGGCGGCGAATGCGCCGCTGACCAATTTCGCCGTGCTGCAGGCGCTGCCGATGATCGCCGAGGCCAATCCGCAAACCGGGCTGTTGATGGAATCGCTGATGGCGACGGTGGCCCAAAGCGATAAAGAGGCCAAAAGCCGCATTCGCGCGTTTCTCGACCGCAAGACCGCCAAGGTGAAGCCGAGCTGACATGAGCGCCGAACCCAGCATGTCCAAGCCCAACATGTCCGCCACGACCGAAAGCGCCGCGCGCGGTGGCAGCGCTCATCCGCTGCGCGCGATCTCGTTCGGCGATCCCGCCGTCACGGTCGAGCGCCATGACAACGGCACGATCTATCTGCGGCCGAAAGCCCAACTGCGCGACTATCCGCTTCGCATCACCGATCGCCTGCATCATTGGGCCGCCGCAGCGCCCAATCGCGTCTTCATGGCGGAGCGCGATGCCGGCGGCGGCTGGCGGCAAATCAGTTACGCGCAATTGCTGGATTCCAGCCGTCACATCGCCTCGGCGCTGCTTGCGCGCGGCCTGTCGGCCGAGAAGCCGATTATGATTCTCTCCGGCAATTCGATCGATCATGCGCTGCTCGCATTTGGCGCGCTCTATGCGGGGATTCCCTTTTGCCCGGTATCGCCGGCCTATTCGCTGGTGTCGCGCGATTACGGCAAGCTCGGTTTTCTGATCAAGCTCTTGACGCCCGGCCTCGTCTTCGCCGACGACGCGACAAAATATGCAGGCGCGCTGGCGGCCAATGTTTCCGCGGGCACCGAAATCGTGGCCAGCCGCGGCGCGGTCCCCGGCCGCGATGTGACGATGCTCGCCGATCTCGTGGCCACGCCGGAGCATCCGCGCCTTGACGCCGCGCACGACGCCATCGGGGCGGACACGATCGCAAAATTTCTGCTGACGTCAGGTTCGACCGGCAATCCCAAGGCCGTCATCAACACCCAGCGCATGATCTGCTCCAACCAGGTGATGCTGCGCGAGACGCTGGCGTTTTTGAAGGACGAGCCGCCGGTCATCGTCGACTGGCTGCCGTGGAATCACACCTTTGGCGGCAATCACAATATCGGGCTGACGCTGTTCAACGGCGGCTCGATGTATCTCGACGAGGGCAAGCCGATGCCCGGCGGCATCGAGGAGAGCGTGCGCAATCTCCGCGAGATTTCGCCGACGGTCTATTTCAACGTGCCCAAGGGCTATGAATCGCTGCTGCCCTATCTGCGCGACGACAAGGCGTTGCGCCAAAAATTCTTCGCCCGCTTGCACGCGATGTTCTTCTCCGGCGCGGCGTTGTCGCCGTTCGTCTGGAACAGCCTCGACGAACTCGCCGTGCAGGAAACCGGCTTTCGCGTGCCGATGCTGACGGGATTAGGGGCGACCGAAACCTCGCCGTTCTTCATGTCGGTAAGGCCCGCGACCTCCCGCTCCGGCCATGTCGGGCTTCCCGTGCCGGGCAATGACGCAAAACTGCTGCCGAACAACGGCAAGCTGGAAGTTCGCGCCAGGGGGCCGAACGTCACGCCGGGCTATTGGCGACAGCCTGAACTCACCGCTGCCGCTTTCGACGAGGAAGGCTTTTACAAATTCGGCGATGCGCTGAAGCCCGCCGACCCCGGCGATTTCGACTCTGGATTCGATTTCGACGGACGTATCGCCGAGGATTTCAAGCTCGCCAGCGGCACCTGGGTCAGCGTCGGCCCGTTACGCGCGCGTTTTGTCGCGGCCTGCGCGCCGCTGGTGCGCGACGTCGTCATTGCCGGCATCAACCGCGACGAAATATCGGCGCTGGTGATCCTCGATCTCGACGGCTGCCGCCTGATCAATCCAAAGCTTCCGCCCGACGACATCGCCACTGCGGCGTCCGATCCGGCGATCCGCGCCGCATTCCGCGAGCGATTCCAGAAGCTGCTGGCTGACGCCACGGGGTCATCGAGCCGGATCACGCGCGCGGTGCTGTTCGATAGGCCGCTGTCGATCGACCGCGGCGAAGTCACCGACAAGGGCTCGATCAACCAGCGCGCGGTGCTCGAACATCGCAGCGCGCTGATCGAGACGCTTTATTCACCGGCGCCACCCGCGCAGGTGATCGCGCTCGCCTAGGTTTGAAGAAACATTGTCAGGGAGAAGACCATGCCGCTGAAGGACCCGGCCGACGTATTCGCCTCGCTGGCGTTGCACATGATCGACAATTCCTGTTTGAACGGCGAAGTGGTGCGGCGCGATGCCGCGCTTCGCATGGCGTCTCGGTGGGGCTAATCCATGTTCGTTCATCGGCGCGACGTGCAGATCCAGTGGGGCGATTGCGACCCCGCCAACATCGTTTACTACCCGCGCTACTTCGCGATGTTCGACAATTCGACCTCGATCATGTTCGAAGCGGCCGGCTTCTCCAAACAGGACATCATCCACAAATATGGCCTGGTCGGCATACCCATGGTGGATACGAGGGCGAAATTCCATATCGCTTCGACCCATGGCGACTGGATCACGATCGAAAGCCGGGTCGAGAGCTTCAAGCGCTCCAGCTTCGAGGTGACCCACAAGGTGTTCAAGGGCGAGGCGCTGGCGATCGAGGCGTTCGAGACCCGCGTGCTGGTCGGCCGTCATCCCGACGACCCGGCGCGGCTGAAATCGGCTCCGGTGCCGCAGGAGATCATCGAGCGGTTCATGCGGGGCTAAAGGCCTTTACCGGCTGAACTCGGTCCCCCTCATGACCTAAAGAAGGGGCTGAATAAGCGGCCTGATTTTGCTTTACGACTGTAAAAAGATACTCAAGGGAGGAATGAATGAGGAAGTCTGTTCTGTCCGCCGCGGCCATCGCGGCGGCGCTCGCGATGCCGGGTTCACTTGCGCTGGCGCAAACCAATGAAATCACCATCGGCATCTCGATTTCGACCACCGGCCCCGCTGCCGCCCTGGGTATTCCCGAACGCAATGCGCTCGACTTCGTGCCGAAGGAAATCGGCGGCGTGCCGCTGAAGCTGATCGTGCTCGACGACGGCGGCGATCCGACCGCCGCCACCACCAATGCGCGGCGCTTCGTGACCGAATCCAAGGCCGACATCATCATGGGCTCCTGCATCACGCCGCCGACGATTGCGGTTTCCACCGTGGCGAACGAAGCCAGCATTCCGCATTTCGGCCTGGCGCCGTTCCCGATCACCGAGGCGCGCGCGAAGTGGTCGGTCGACCTGCCGCAATCGATCCCGATCATGGGCAAGGTGCTGTACGAGCACATGAAGGCGCACAGCATCAAGACCGTCGGCTATATCGGCTATTCCGATTCCTACGGCGATCTCTGGGTCAACGATTTCAAGGCCCAGGCCGTGCCGATGGGCATCACCATGGTGGACGAAGAGCGATTTGCCCGGCCCGATACTTCGGTCGCGGGGCAGGTGCTGAAGCTCGTCGCCGCCAATCCCGATGCCATCCTCGTCGGCGCATCCGGCACCGCCGCGGCGTTGCCGCAGACCGCGCTGCGCGAGCGCGGCTACAAGGGCCTGATCTACCAGACCCACGGCGCCGCCAGCATGGACTTCATCCGCATCGCAGGTGCCGCGGCTGAAGGCGTGATCATGTCGGCCGGACCGGTGATGTCGCCGGAGACGCAGCCCGACGGCGCGCTGACCAAGAAGCCGGGCATGACGCTGAACACGGCCTATGAAGCCAAATACGGCCCCAACAGCCGCAGCCAGTTCGCCGGCCATTCCTACGACGCGTTCGAAGTGCTCAAGCGCATCATTCCGGTGGCGCTGAAGGCCGGCAAGCCCGGCACGCCGGAATTCCGCGAAGGCATCCGTCAGGCCTTCATCAGCGAAAAGGAAATCGTCGCAACGCAAGGCGTCTACAACTGGACCGAAAAAGACCGCTACGGCCTCGATGACCGCTCGCGCATCATCCTGACGGTGAAGGACGGCAAATACGTCCCGGCGATGTGAGGCAACGCGTTTAGACGCGTCCGATTGTCATCACCCGCGAAAGCGGGTGATCCAGTACTCCGGGACAGCTGAGCAGGCCTCGATGTCACGGCGTACTGGATGCCCGCCTTCGCGGGGCATGACAGGCGTGGGGACGACTAAATCGCGCTTTCGCCTTCGTGCTCGAAGCCGAGATAGCTGGCGGCGACGCGCTTGTTGGCCGCGATGTCTTTGGCCGGGCCGCTCAGGATGAACTCGCCGAGCTCCATCACATAGGCGCGGTCGGCGATTTTCAGCGCGGCCTGCGCGTTCTGTTCGACCAGCAGCACCGACACGCCCGCCGCACGCAATTCGCCGATGGTGCGAAAAATGTCGGCGACGATGATCGGCGCGAGGCCAAGGCTTGGTTCGTCCAGCATCAATAGCTTGGGCGCGCCCATCAGCGCGCGGCCCATCGCCAGCATCTGCTGCTCGCCGCCGGAAAGCGTGCCGGCCAATTGCTTGCGCCGCTCCTTCAGCCGTGGAAACAGCGTGTAGACCCGCTCGAACGACCTTGCGGCGGTTGCCTTGGGAATGCGGAAGGCGCCGAGCTGCAGATTGTCCTCGACATTCATGGTGCCGAACAATTCGCGATGCTCGGGCACGAGGCTGAGGCCGGCCGCAACGCGATCCTCGATGTCGGATGGAGCCATGTCCGCGCCGGCGAAGGCGGCCGCGCCCTTGAGCGGCAGGATGCCCATGATGGCGTTCAGCAGCGTGGTCTTGCCGGCGCCGTTGGCGCCGATGATGGTGACGATCTCATTGCTCGGCGACGTCGAGCGAAACCGAACGCACGGCTTCGACCTTGCCGTAGGCGACGTGGACGTCGGAGACCGATAGCAGCGCGCTCGTGCCGGGATTCATGAAACGGCTCCGAGATAGGCCTTGATGACATCGGGATTGGTCTTGATCGCTTGCGGCGTGCCTTCGGCGATCTTGGTGCCGAAGTCGAGCACCACGATACGATCGGCGAGGTCCATCACGAAGCCCATGTCGTGCTCGACCAGCAGCACCGACATGCCGCCGTCGCGCAACTGGCGCAGCAACGCGGCAAGCCGCTGCTTCTCCATGTGGCGCAGTCCCGCCGCGGGCTCGTCGAGCAGCAGCAGCAGCGGATCGACGCAGAGCGCGCGGGCGATCTCGACGATACGCTGCTGGCCCAGCGACAGGCTTCCCGCCAGCTGGTCGATCTGGTCGCCGAGGCCGACACGCTCGATCTGGCGCGCGGCTTCCGCCAGCAATTTCGCCTCATCGGCGCGGTCGAGCCGGAACATGCTGGCGATCGCACCGGCATGTCCGCGCAAATGCGCGCCGATCGCGACGTTCTCCAGCACGGTCATGTCGGGCACCAGCTTGACGTGCTGGAATGTGCGGGCGACGCCGAGCTTGACCACCTCCTGCGGCGGAGCATTGTCGACCTTGTTGCCGAGCACGGAGATCGTGCCGCTGGTGGAGGCCAACACGCCGGTGATCAGGTTGAAGGTCGTGCTCTTGCCGGCGCCGTTGGGGCCGATCAGGGCGACGATCTCGCGGTCCCGGACGTCGAAGGAGACGTCGTTGACGGCGATCACGCCGCCGAATTGCTTGCGCGCGCGCTCGATATGCAGCAGCACGGAAGGCGCGCCTGACGTGCGCACGCGCGCCGGCAGCGCCAGCGACATATCGGGAATCCTGCGGCCCGGCTTGATCGGCAGCCGCGCCATCAGCCAGGGCCAGACGCCGGTCGGCGCGAGTTGCAGGAGGCCCACCAGCAGGATGCCGAACACGATGGTCTCGAGCTGGCTCTGGCCGCCGAAAATATACGGCAAATAGCTCTGCAGGATCTCTTTCAGGATCACGACGATGCCGGCGCCCAGCACCGCGCCCCAGACATAGCCGGCGCCGCCGACCACCGCGATGAACAGATATTCGATGCCGGCTTGGGCACCGAACGGCGTCGGGTTGGCGGCGCGCTGGAAATGCGCATAGAGCCAGCCGGACAACCCGGCCAGCACCGCCGCATAGATGAACACCAGCAGCTTCGCGCGCGGCGTTTGCACGCCGAACGCTTCGCCCGCGATATGGCCGCGCCGCAGCGCGCGGATGGCGCGGCCGGTGCGGGAGTCCAGCAAATTCATGGTCAGCAGCGCGCTGATCAATACCGCGATCCAGATCGCGAAATAGATCGTGCCGGGATCGAGCATCTTGAACGATCCGATCGACAACGGCGGGATGCCGGAGATGCCGTCGTTGCGGCCGAGGAATTCCAGCTTGCTGAACAGATAAAACAGGCCGATGCCCCAGGCGATGGTGCCGAGCGGCAGATAATGACCGGACAGCCGCACCGTGACGATGCCGAGCAGGACAGCCGCGATGCCGCTGACCAGCAGCGAGAGCGGCAGCGTCAGCCATGGCGAGACGCCATAGGCGGTGGTCAGCACCGCAGTCGTGTAGGCGCCGAAGCCGCAAAAGGCGGCCTGGCCGAACGAGGTAAGCCCGCCGACGCCGGTCAGCAGCACCAGCCCCATCGCCACCAGCGCCGCGAGGCCGATATTGTCGAGCAGCACGATCCAGAACGGCGGCACGCCCGGGATGAACGGGATCGCCGCCATGACCAGCGCGAAGACGCCGAGAGGAAGAAGCCGCCGGTTCATGGCCATCAGTCCTTCTCCTCCTCGACCGCGGGCGCTGCGAGCGAACGCAGCACCAGAACGGGAAGGATCAGCGTGAAGACGATGACCTCCTTGAAGTTGCTGGCGTAGAACGAGGAGAAGGCTTCGACGATGCCGACCAGCAGTGCCGCGACCGCCGTCAGCGGATAGCTGACGAGACCGCCGATGATGGCGGCAATGAAGCCCTTGAGCCCGATCAGGAAGCCGGTGTCGTAATAGAGCGTCGTGATCGGCACGATCAGGATTCCCGAAATGGCGCCGATCACGGACGCGAGCAGGAAGGCGATCTGTCCGGACAGCGTGGTGCGGATGCCGACGAGGCGCGCGCCGAGGCGATTGACCGCGGTGGCGCGCAGCGCCTTGCCCATCAGCGTGAAGCCGAAGAACAGCCACAACGCGACGATGAAGGCGACGGTCAGGCCATAGACCGCGATGCTCTGGCCGGTGAAACGAAGCGGCCCGACGGTGAGGGCTGCGCTCGACAGCGCAGGTCCGCGCAGGCCTTCGGCGCCGAAGAACACCAGCCCGAGGCCCTGCAGCGCGAGGTGGCAGCCGACCGATGCAATCAGCAGCACCAGCACCGACGTATGCGCAATCGGCTGAAACGCGATCCGGTAGAGGAACAGTCCGATCGCCGCGACGATCAGCAGCGCCAGCGCGATATTGACCGCGATCGGGGTTTTCGGACCGGCCAGCGCATAGGTGAGGGCGAGGATCACGGCCGGGAAGACGATATTGACGGCCGCCGCCCGCGCCACCAGCCGCAACCGCAGCGATTTGCGCGCGACGAACAGGTCGAGGGCGAAAGCGACCACGCCCATGGCGACCGCCAGCCGTGCCGTGCCCGGCACCTGGCCGGTGGCCAGCATCGCGTAGCTCAGCGCGCCGTAGGTGACGAATTCGCCCTGCGGGATCAGGATCACGCGCGTGACGGCAAACACCAGCACCAGCGCCAGCCCCAGCAGCGCATAGATCGCACCATTGGTGATGCCGTCCTGCAGCAGGAACAGCATGATCGTCGTGTTCAAGACCTGGCGCTCCCCCTCACGCGTCGAGCCGGGTGCGACCTTGGGGGCGGCCGGCCGTCCGAATATCGGCAGTTGAAAAGTGTCGATATTTGATATATTGAATAACAATTATCAAATATAACATCAAGGCCTGCCGGCGGGCCCTTTTATCGGGATTGCGAGCCTCAAGCGATGACAGTTTCCAAGGTGGCCAGCGACGCCGTCAAGCTTTCCCGTCCCAGGGAACCTGCCGACGGTGTCGACGCGGCCTCGCTGCAGATGGGCGAATTGTCCGAATTGCTCGGCTATTCGCTGAAGCGCGCGCAGTTGAAGATCTTCGAGGATTTTCTGCGCTGCGTCGCGCCGCTGCAACTGACGCCGGCGCAATTCTCGGTGCTGCTGTTGCTGGACAGGAATCCGGGCCGCAACCAGACCGAGATCGCCAATACGCTCGGCATCCTGAGGCCGAATTTCGTGGCGATGCTCGATGGCCTGGAGAGCCGCGATCTCTGCGCGCGAATGCGCTCGGCCAACGACCGCCGCTCCCACATCCTGGTTCTGACCGACAAGGGCCGGGCGGTGCTGGCGCGCGCCAAGAAGCTCGTCGCCACCAAGCACGAGGCGCGGCTGAACGAATTGCTGGGGCCCGCCAATCGCGCCGCACTGCTCGACATGCTGGACAAGATCGCGCGGGAGTTTTGAAGCCCGTCATTCCGGGGCGCGTAGCGAACTGAGGTGCGCAATCACGCTTCCGAGACATCTCGAGAATCCCCGATGTGCAATTGCGCATCTGGAGTCTGCGTCCTTCGGACCATCCCGGAATGACGGCGGACTTGAACTACGCTGCTCTAATCCACCAAAATCACCCTGACGTCGTTGACGTTGGTCAGCGTCGGACCGGTCAGCAGCAGATCGCCGGTCTTGGCAAAAAACGCCGTGGCGTCGTTGTTCTCAAGATACGGCTTTGGGGTCGAGGCCGAGCGACTTCATCTTCGCAAACGTCGCGTGATCGATCACCGCGCCTGCCGGATCGGTCGCGCTGCCGGCGCCGCCATCGGCGCCGTCCGTATCTGCAGCCAGAGCCGAGATCGCGGGTGTGTCCTTGAGCAGCTCCGCCAGCGCCAGCGCATATTCCTGGTTGGGGCCGCCGCGGCCGTTGCCCCGCACGGTCACGGTGAGTTCGCCGCCCGACAGGATGGCGACGCGCTTGCCTTCGCTGCGCGCCTTCAGCGCCAGCCGCGCGTGATCGGCGGCGACGTCGCGCGCCTCGCCTTCGAGGTCGGCGCCGAGTTCGACAATGGCGTATCCGGCATCCCTCGCGATTTTGACCGCGGCATCGAGCGAGGCCTTTGGCTTCGCGATCAGTTCGAACTGCGCGCGGGCAAAGGCGGGATCGCCGGGCTTGCAGCTCTCGTTGTTGGGGTCGTCGAGCGCGCGGCGAACGGCGTCGTCGACCGCGAGGTCATATCTTGCGACCAGCGCCCGGGCATCCGCCAGCGTGGTCGGATCCGGCACCGTCGGGCCTGAGGCAATCGCGGATGGATCGTCGCGCGGCACGTCGGAAATCGCCAGCGTAACGATTTCGGCGCGCTGTCCGGCGCGCGCCAGCCGGCCGCCCTTGATGCGCGACAGATGCTTGCGGACGGTGTTGATCTCGCCGATCGGCGCGCCCGAACGCAACAGCGCGCGGTTCACCTGTTGCTTCTGCGCGAACGACACGCCTTCAACCGGCGCGATCCAGTTCGCGGAGCCGCCGCCGGACAGCAGCACCAGCAGCAGATCGTCCGCGGTCGCTTCCGCCGCCAGCAGCAGCGTGTCGTCGGCGGCTTTCAGCCCGGCTTCGTCGGGCACGGGATGGCCGGCCTCGACCACCCTGATCCGCCGCGTCGGCACGCCATGGCCGTGGCGGGTGGTGGCGATGCCGGTGAGGCGCGCCGGATCGAGCCCGAGCGTGTCGAGATAGTGCCGTTCGGCGGCGGCCGCCATCGCCGCCGCGCCCTTGCCGGCGGCGAGGCAGATCACCCGGCCTTTCGGCACGGGGCGCAAATGCGCCGACAGCACGACGTCGGGATGCGCGGCAGCAACGGCTGCGTCAAAGATGGCGCGCAGGAGAGGGCGTCGGTCGGTCATCGCAATACTTCCGTCTGCAGATATCAGTTGCCGACCAGTTCGCCGCTGGGCGGGCAAGGCGTCGCCGGTTGATCGCATTGATACAGGGAAAATGTTCGCAAGAAAACCCCCGCGACGCGTATCGCAGGGGGCTTCGGCGATGAATTTACGAAAGGTCGGCATGCTCGACTCTGGGCCTAGCCGCCGACGTCGGCGCTGATGACGTCGCCGAACAGATCCCAGCGTCTCGCCCTTGAACTTCATCAGCTGCAGCTGAGATCGGCGGCGAAATCGTCGGCGCCGGTGTTGATCTTGATGCCGGGCAGCAGGCCGTCGGTGCGGAAATCCTTCAGGCTCGCGGCCTGCTTCATGACGTTTTCGCGGGTGAGGTTGTCGCCGCATTCCTTCAGCACCTGCACCAGCGTCTTGCGCGACGTTGTAGCCGACATCACCGAGCGCGTCGACGCGGTTGGCTTCCGGGAAATATTTCTCCAGAAACTCATTGAATTCCTTCATGCCGGGATCGTTGTTCCATTGCGGATCGCGAGCGTCCTTGAGATAGGCGGCCGAGATGATGTCCTGCGCAGTTCTCGAAGCCGGCCGGCTTGATCACGCTGCCGATCGAGGCCGAAACGTTGTTGAGGAAATGCAGCGGCTTCCAGCTCGATCTCGGCCGATCTTCTTGATCGCCTGCGCGGCGAATTTCGGCGTCGTGATGTTGATGAACACGTCGGCGCTGGTCGATTTCAGCTTGACGATGTGGCTGTCGATGGTCGGCTCGGAAACCTCGTAGCTTTCCTCCATGACGATCATCGAGGCCGCCTTGGCGCCGAGGCCGTCCTTGAGGCCCTTCAGATAGTCCTTGCCGTAATCGTCGTTCTGATAGAGCACCGCGATCTTGGCGTCCGGCTTGTTCTTCAGGATGTACTTCGCATAGATGATTGTCTCGCTCTGGTAGTTGGGCTGCCAGCCCATGGTCCAGGGGAAGTTCTTCGGGTCGTTCCACTTGGTGGCGCCGGTGGCGACGAACAGTTGCGGCACTTTCTTGGTGTTCATGTACTTCTGGATCGCCGAGTTCGGCGGCGTGCCGAGCGGATTGAAGACGAACAGGACCTCGTCGCTCTCGACCAGCTTGCGGGCCTGCTCGACCGTCTTCGGCGGGCTGTAGGCGTCGTCATAGGTGATGAAGTTGATCTTGCGGCCGTTGATGCCGCCCTCGGCGTTGATCTTGCTGAAGTAGGCTTCCTCGGTCTTGCCGATCACGCCATAGGCGGAGGCGGGCCCGCTGTATGGAATGATGTTGCCGATCTTGATTTCGGTGTCGGCTGCGCCGATGTCGTATTTCTTTTGGGCCAGTGCGCCGCTGCTGGTTGCGGCAAGCAAAGCGAGGGCGGCCGAAAGGGCCCCCAATCGCGAATAGATAGCAGGCATTTGGATCTCCCTGGGACCGCGATGAATGTGTCGCTTTTCTTGTATTTGGAGCACTTGGCGGCTCCTGCCTGCATTGAATACCTTTCGGTCGCGTCCAGCAACAAAAACGCCCCCCGCGACGGCGTCGCGGGGGGCGGCATTTAGTATGATGTCCCGCGCCGCTGCCCGGGATACGCGGATATTAATTGCTCAGTTCGCCGCTGATGATGTCGCCGAACAGATCCCACTTCTCGCCCTTGAAGCGCATCATCTGAAGTTGCTCGATCGGCGCGTAGTCGGTGGGCGAGGTATTGATGGTGACGCCGGGCAGCAGGGTGTCGGGCGCGAAATCCTTCAGGCTCGCCGCCTGCTTCATGACGTTGGCGCGGGTGAGATCGTCGCCGCACATCTCCAGCACCTTCACCATGGTCTGTGCCACGCCGTAACCAAAGACCACGGAGCCGTCGAGCTTGTTGGCTTCGGGGTAGTACTTCTCGAGGAAGGCGAGGAATTTCTTCATGCCGGGATCGTTATCCCACTGCGGATCCGCACCGTCCTTGGCATAGGCCGCCGAAAGGATGCCTTGCGAGTTTTCGAAGCCGGCCGGCTTCATGACGCTACCGACCGAAGCCGAGACGTTGGAGACGATCTGCAGGGGTTGCCAGCCGATCTCGGCGACCTTCTTGATCGCCTGCGCCGCGAATTTCGGCGTTGTGATGCTGATGAAGATGTCGGCGCCGGTGGCCTTCAGCTTGACGATGTGGTTGTCGATCGTCGGCTCCGAGGTCTCATAGCTTTCTTCGGCGATGATCATCGACGCCTTGGCGCCGAGGCCGTCCTTCAGGCCCTTGAGGTAGTCCTTACCGAAGTCGTCGTTCTGGTACATGATAGCGATCTTGGCAGCCGGCTTTTCCTTCAGCAGGTATTTGGCGTAGATGCGCGCCTTCGCTCTGGTAGCTGGGCTGCCAGCCCATGGTCCACGGAAAATTCTTCGGGTCGTTCCATTTGGTGGCGCCGGTGGCGACGAACAGCTGCGGCACCTTCTTGGAGTTCAGGTATTTCTGGATCGCGCTAGTTGGACGGCGTGCCGAGCGGATTGAAGACCA
Organism: uncultured Alphaproteobacteria bacterium; assembly: GCA_963847015.1. Lineage (GTDB taxonomy): Bacteria > Pseudomonadota > Alphaproteobacteria > Rhizobiales > Xanthobacteraceae > Bradyrhizobium. The sequence goes on from CAWJYI010000027.1 coordinate 22,701, forward strand.
CCAGCACCTCGTCGCTCTCGACCAGCTTGCGGGCCTGCTCGACCGCCTTTGGCGGGCTGTAGCCGTCGTCATAGGAGATCCAGTTGATCTTGCGGCCCTTGATGCCGCCGTCGGCGTTGATCTTCTTGAAGTAGGCTTCCTCGGTCTTGCCGATCACGCCGTAGGCGGAGGCCGGTCCGCTGTAGGGCATGATGTTGCCGATCTTGATTTCGGTATCGGTCGCGCCGGTGTCGTATTTCTTTTGCGCCAACGCGCTTCCGCTCATCGCACCAAGAGCGATGACCGCCGTCGCGAGCGCGGCGATATCCTGGTTTTGATCGAGAAAGCATGGTCACACTCCCTTAAATCTAGTTCTTCTTGAGTTTGGCGAATAGTTGCTGCGCAATTATCGCGACCTGCCTGGCGCCGTGCGGCACCAGGAAGATGACGAGAAACAGCAGGACGCCGAACACCGCGCCCGAGAGACCCTTGGAAATTCCCTCGGCGATGTTGGGTACGAAGATGATGAAGGCGGAGCCGACGATCGATCCGGGCAGCCAGCCGACGCCGCCGACGACCATGCCGAGGAACAGCGAGATCGCGAGCGTGATGGTGTAGCCATCCGGCGCCACGAACTGCACGGCAATCGCACCGAGGCCGCCGGCGACGCCGGTGATCCCTGCGCTGACGCCGAACGCCAGCGTCTTGTACAGCGCGACATCGACGCCCATCGCCGAGGCCGCGATTTCGTTGTCGCGGATCGCCATGAAGGCGCGCCCCGAGCGCGACCGCAGCAGGTTCACCGAGGCGATATAGATCCCGATCGTGATCGCCAGCGTGAAATAATACAGCCACATGTCCTGCGACATCGGCAGGCCGAACGGTGCATCGGGCTTGGTCACGACCAGGCCCTGAACGCCGCCGGTCCAGTGCTCGAAGAAGCCGAGCTTGAGAAGTTGCGGCATGGCGGTGGCGAGCGCGAACGTCGCCAGCGCGAGGTAGACGCCGGAAAGGCGCAGCGCCGGCTGGCCGAACAGGAAACCGAAGGCAAAGCAGATGATGCCCGCGATCGGCAGCGTCAACACGTAGTTCATGTTGGCGTGTTCCATCAGGATCGCCGACGTATAGGCGCCGACCGCGTAGAACGCGCTTTGGCCGAGCGAGAATTGCCCGCTGCCGCCGGTCAGGATGTTCAGCGCGAGAACCGCGATGCCGTAGATCAGGAGCATCGTCATCTGGAAGATGATGAAGTTCTTCACGAACAGCGGTATGATGATCAACAGCGCCAGCACTGCCAGCGAGGTGCCGTAGCCGAGCGTCATGGCTCGTTTCGGAACGGCTTCGACGGCCGGGGCTTCGGTGACGACGTCTTCGACTGCGCTCATGATCAAACTCGCTTCACGATGGGCCGGCCAAACAGCCCAGCCGGTTTGACGACCAATACGGTGATGATCAGCGCAAGCGCGATCGGCAGTTTCAACTCGTTACCGACGCCGGGAATGTAGGTCCCGGCGAGATTTTCGAACACGCCGACCAGGAAGCCGCCGATCACGGCGCCGAGCGGTGAGGTCAGGCCGCCGAGCACGGCCGCGGCGAACCCGTAGATCAGCACGCCGCCCATCATGTTCGGCTCAAGGAACACCACCGGCGCGATCAGCATGCCGGCGATGGAGCCGATGGCGGCCGCCATGCCCCAGCCGAGCGCGATCATCCAGGACGTATTGATGCCGACCAGTCGGGCCGATTCCGGCAGCGAAGCCGCTGCCCGCATCGCAAGGCCGATCCGCGTGAACTGGAAGAAGAAATAAAGCCCGACCAGCAACAACACGGTGACGCCGATCATGCCGGCCTGGTGGGTCGAGATCAGCTGGCTGCCGAGGAACGGCGAGGAGCCGAACGGCGTCGGATATTGCTTGATCGTGAAATCCCAGATCAGGCCGGCAACGCTGTTGATGATTGCGAACAGCGCGATGAAGCCGGCGACCTCGGTCAGAATGGGCGCGCCTGTAAGCGGCTTGAACAACAGCCGCTCGATCGCAATGCCGCCGGCGAAGGAGAAGGCCAGCGTGAACAGGAAGGCACCCCAATAGGGCAAGCCCCATTGCATCAGTTGCCAGGAGACGAAGGTGGAAAACATCGCCATTTCGCCCTGGGCGAAATTCAGATGGCCGATCGCCTGGTAGATCATGACAACGGCGAGCGCCATACAGGCATAGATCGCGCCTGTGGCGATGCCGGCCAGGACTTGGTTGGTAAACAGCTCCATGGCCGGCTCCTCAATAACCGAGATAGGATTTACGGACGTCTTCGTTGTTCGCGATGTCCTTGGCATTGCCCGACATCACGATCCGTCCGGTTTCAATCACATAGGCCTGGTCGGCGAGTTCGAGCGCCAGTTGCGCGTTCTGCTCCACCACCAGAATGGTCACCTTGTCCTCGCGATTGATCTTGCCGAGGATCTTGAACAGGTCGCGCACGATCAGCGGCGCGAGGCCGAACGAGGGCTCGTCCAGCAGCATCAGTCGCGGGCGCAGCATCAAGGCGCGGGCGACCGCGAGCATTTGCTGCTCGCCGCCCGAGAGCGTGCCTGCCTGCTGGGTGTGCCGTTCCTTGAGTACCGGAAAGTGCGCGTACATGCGCTCGATGTCGGCCACCACGCCGGCCTTGTCGCTGCGGGTGATGGCGCCGAGCTGCAGGTTTTCTTCCACCGTCATGGCGGTGAAGGTGCCGCGGCCCTGCGGCACATGCGCAATGCCGAGACGGACGACGTTTTCGGTCGAACGGCCGGCGAGCCGCTTGCCCTCGAATTCGATGGCGCCGGTCGAACGCACCATGTTGCAGATCGCGCGCAGGGTGGTGGTCTTGCCGGCGCCGTTGGCGCCGAGCAGGGTGGTCAGCGAGCCCTCGTTGAGGGCGAAGCTGAGGCCGTGAAGCGCCTGGACCTGGCCGTAATAGGCGCGGAGATCCTTGACGTTGAGCATCGCAGTCATTGGTCTTTGCTCCCCAGATAGGCTTTGATGACATCCGGGTCGGCCTGGACCTGGGCCGGTGTTCCCTCGGCGAGCTTGCGGCCGAAGTTGAGTGCGACGACATGGTCGGCGATCGACATCACCAGACCCATGTGATGTTCGACCAGCAGCACCGTCATGTGGCGCTCGTCACGAATGCGGCGGATCAGATCGCCGAGCACATGAACTTCTTCGTGGTTGAGGCCGCCGGCGGGTTCATCGAGCAGCAGGATTTTCGGATCCGCGGCCAAGGCGCGAGCCAGCTCGACGCGCTTCTGGGTGCCGAACGGCAGGCCGGAAACCACGGTGTGGGCGACGTCTTCGAGATCCAGATAGGCCAGGATCTCGTGAACCTTGTTGTTGACGTCGGCTTCGCCGCGGCGAACCCAGGCAAGCTTCAGCGAGTCCGAGATGATGTCGCTGGAAGTGCGGGAGTGGGTGCCGACGCGGACGTTGTCCATGACCGAGAGATTGGGAAACAGCGCGACGTTCTGGAAGGTACGGCCGATGCCGATTTCGGCGATCCGGTGCGGCGGGCGCTTCAGGATGCTCTCGCCTTCCATCAGGATGTCGCCGGCGCTCGGCTGGTAGAGCCTGGAGAGACAATTGAACAGCGTCGTCTTGCCGGCGCCGTTTGGCCCGATCAGGCCGAGGATTTTGCCCTGATGCATGTCAAAGGACACGCCATTCAATGCGATGATGCCGCCGAACACGACGCTGACGTCGCGAACCGCCAGCAAGGGATATTGTCCCTGCGCGAGCTGTGCCTGCGTCATCTGGTCTCGCCCATGCAATTCATGGAGCGGGAACGACCGCGCGAAATCCTTCGCTGGTCATGATGAAGGCTACCTGATCCCCTCGACCAAACGTGCAACTTTCCCTCCTGCTTTCAACTTCTTGTTTTCTTCTTTTTTGGATTGCGGAGCTACGCCGCCTAGCGCCGCCTCGATGTTCCTTACCATCGCCACAAGACGAGGTCCAATATCGTTCCGCAACCGATCTTCCGTGAAGCGGAATGCGGGCGCGCCGCAATTGAAGGCGTACGGTCCGGTTCCGTCGTTCAGCTTCAGCCCCACGCCGACGGCGGCCACATCGTTCTGCCATTCGCCGGTCGACATCGTAAATCCGTGCCGCGCGACCATTTCGCCGGCGCGCTCGATGCCGTCCCGCATCCGGGACCAGCGGCTGCCGTAATGATCGCGCAGTTCGCGCAATAAAGCAGCGCGTTCGTCGGCCGGCAGGGTCCAGAGATAGGCGCGGCCCATCGCGGTGGTCGCAATCGGTATTCGTGAACCGACGTCGAGTTGCACACCCAGCGTCAGCCCGTTACGGCTCTGGCCGAAATAGATCATGCTGTGACGGTCGCGCCCGCCGACCGCCACCGCGCCGCCGGTCTCGCGCATGACTTCTTCACGGTAGGGTTCAGACAAATGCCGAACGCCGAGATTGGCCAGTGCGGCATACCCCAGCGCCATGGCTGATGGCGCGAGCTGGTACTTCTCGAACCGCGGAACGGGTGTAAGATAACCCAGCTTGGTCAACGTGTAGGTCAGCCGTGAAATGGTTGGCTTCGGCAATTTGGTACGGGCAGCGATCTCTTGATTGCCGAGAAGCCCGTCGTTGGGATGGAATGCGCGCAACACATCAAGTCCGCGGGAAAGCGCGACGACGAAACTGCGATCTGTCGCCACTTTCTTCCCTGAACGTTTCATTTACCTGCTGCTGGGCCGGGCTCGTTGACAAGGGACGTGCTTCAAAATAACCCTCCGTGTCAAGATGTGGAATTTAATTTCGCAGTGCGAAATCGCCAGGAGGCGGCAGCTACTCAACGCAAAATGCCCGGCTAACGCGAATGCCCAGCTATTGAACGCAAGTTCGTAAGTAAAGTTCAGAAGCACATCCAAGAACAAGTATCCAGGGAGAGTCCCGTGAACGAAGTCGTAAAACTCGAACGTCATGACGCCATCGCCATCGTCACGGTCGACAGCCCGCCGGTAAACGCACTGAGCGCCGCCGTGCGCGGCGGCATCTTCGAATGCATGAAGAGTGCGATCGCCGATCCCGAGGTAAAGGCGATCGTGCTGACCTGCGGCGGTCGTACCTTCATCGCCGGCGCCGACATCACCGAATTCGGCAAGCCGCCGAAGCCCCCGGGCCTGCATGAAGTGCTGACCCTGATGGAGAACTCGCCGAAGCCGATCATTGCCGCCATTCACGGCACCGCGCTCGGCGGCGGTCTCGAAGTAGCCCTGGCATGCCACTTTCGCGTCGCGACCAAGGATGCCCGCCTCGGGCTGCCCGAAGTGAAACTCGGCCTGCTGCCGGGCGCCGGCGGAACGCAGCGCCTGCCGCGCGCGGTCGGCCCGGAACTCGCGGTCAAGATGATCGTCGGCGGCGACCCGATCAGTGCGGCGGAAGCTCAGAAGAATGGCCTGATCGAGGAGATCGTGGAAGGCCCGGCTTCCGGCGGCGAAACTTTTGCCCGCAAGGTGCTGGCGGAGAAGCGCCCGCTGCGCAAGCTGCGCGACGACGACAGCAAGCTCGCGGCCGCCAAGGCCGACCGCTCGATCTTCACCAATGCGGTCGCAGCCCTCACCAAGAAAGCGCGCGGGCTGGAAGCGCCGTTTGCCGCGGCCGACGCCGTCGGCGCCGCGATCGACCTGCCGTTCGACGAAGGGTTGAAGAAGGAGCGCGAAGGTTTTCTCAAACTGATGTCGAGCGACCAGTCGAAGGCGCAGCGCTACGCCTTCTTCTCCGAGCGCGAAGCGGCCAAGATCGCGGGAGTTCCCGAAGGAACCAAGCCGCGCAAGGTGGAACGCGTCGCCATCATCGGCGCCGGCACCATGGGCGGCGGTATCGCGATGTCGTTCGCCAATGCCGGCATTCCCGTGACCCTGATCGAGACCGGCGAAGAGCAGCTCAAGCGCGGCATGGGCGTGATGCAGAAGAATTACGAGGCGACCGCCGCGCGTGGCGGCATCCCCGCGGATGCGCCCGCCAAGCGCATGGCCCTGATCAACGGCGTCGTCGGCCTCGAGAACGTCAAGGACGCTGACCTTGTGATCGAAGCCGTGTTCGAAACCATGGCGGTCAAGAAGGAAGTGTTCACCGCCCTCGACCAGCACGCCAAGCCGGGCGCCGTGCTCGCGAGCAACACGTCGTATCTCAACATCGACGAAATCGCGAAGGTGACGAAGCGTCCGCAGGACGTGCTCGGCATGCACTTCTTCTCGCCGGCCAACGTGATGAAGCTGTGCGAGATCGTGCGCGCCGACAAGACCGCGCCGGATGCGCTGACGACGGCGGTTTCGATCGCCCGCAAGATCGCCAAGGTTCCGGCCGTGGTCGGCGTCTGTGACGGCTTCGTCGGCAACCGCATGCTGGCGCAACGCGGCAAGCAGTCGGAAAAGCTGTTGTTCGAAGGCGCGCTGCCGCAGCAGGTCGACGCCGTGGTGACCAAATTCGGCATGCCGATGGGTCCGTTCGCGATGGGCGATCTCGCCGGCCTCGATATCGGCTGGCGTTCGCGCAAGGACCGCGGCATCAAGTCGGAAATCGCCGATGCGTTGTGCGAAGCCGGGCGCTTCGGCCAGAAGACCGGCAAGGGCTACTACAAATATGAAGCCGGCTCGCGCGCGGCGTTGCCCGATCCGGAAGTCGAAAAACTGATCGACGAGACCTTGCAGCGCCTCGGCCGCAAGAAGCGCGTGGTCAGCGACGACGAAATCCTCGAGCGCATGATGTACCCGATGATCAACGAGGGTGCGCGCATCCTCGAAGAGGGCGTCGCGGCGCGTCCGAGCGACATCGACGTGATCTGGCTCTATGGCTATGGCTGGCCGATCTATCGCGGCGGCCCGATGTTCTATGCCGACCAGGTCGGGCTGAAGCACATCGCCGATCGCCTGTCCTATTACGCCAAGGAGACCAACGATCCCTCGCTCGAACCGGCGCCGCTGCTCAAGCGTCTCGCCGCGGAAGGCAAGAGCTTTGCGTCGCTGGCCGAGAAGGCGAAAGCGGCTTGATGGCGTCATGAACCGGATGCGTCCTGGCCCGAGGCTTCAATGTGTCGTCCCTGCGAACGCAGGGACCCATACGCCGCGGCCTCACGTTTCGGCGCAGGTGCAACGGCCTTTTTTCAATCTTGACGCCCGGGATTATGGGTCCCTGCGTTCGCAGGGACGACGTGTGGGCAGACGGTGGATTGATTTGCTTGCGGGGACACCGATGACCCATCCCGGCGAACAGTTTTATCCGCAAGGCGTCCGCTGGGACGATCCGATTGCGCGCGGCACGCTGCCCGACCTGTTGTCGGCGGCGGTCGCCGAGTTTGGATCGCGTCCCGCGATCGAATTCCGCGACCGGCCGATCAGTTTTACCGGGCTGGAAGATCTGGTGGAGACGGCCGCCGCCGCGTTTCTTCGCGCCGGCTACGGCAAGAACGCATCGGTCGCGCTGTTCCTCGGCAATTCGCCGGATCATCCCGTGAATTTCTTTGGTGCGCTGAAGGCCGGCGCCCGCATCGTGCATCTGTCGCCGCTCGACGGCGAGATCGCGCTGTCGCACAAGCTCTCCGACTCCGGGGCGCGGGTGCTGGTGACCAGCAATTTGTCGGCGCTGTTGCCGACGGCGCTGAAATTCCTCGACAAGGGTCTGCTCGATCGCCTGATCGTCTGCGAGGACGACCATTGGGGCAAGGTCGGCACGCCGCAAACGCCGTTGCCGGACAACCCCGCGATCGTCACCTACAGGCAATTCGCCGAAGGCGCGGTGAAGCCCGCGCAATGGCCTGCGATCAACGCCGAAGACGTCGCGCTGCTGCAATATACCGGCGGCACCACCGGCCTGCCCAAGGGCGCGATGCTCAGCCACGGCAATCTGACCTCGGCCGTGTCGGTCTATGACGTCTGGGGCAAGCCGGCACGCGTCGAGCGCAATGCGATCGAGCGCGTGATCTGCGTACTGCCGCTGTTTCATATTTTTGCGTTGACGGTGGTTCTGCTGTCGTCGCTCCGGCGCGGCAATCTGATCTCGCTGCACCAGCGTTTCGATGTCGAAGCGGTCATGCGCGACATCGAGGTGAAGCGCGCCACGGCGTTTCCCGGCGTGCCCACCATGTGGATCGCGATTGCCGCGCTGCCTGATCTCGACAAGCGCGATCTGTCGTCGCTGGTCAGCTGCGGCTCCGGTGGCGCGCCGCTGCCGGTCGAGGTCGCCAAGATCTTCGAGCGCAAGGTCGGCATGAAGCTGAAGAGCGGCTGGGGCATGACCGAGACCTGTTCGCCCGGCACCGGCCATCCCAAGGAGGGGCCGGACAAGCCCGGCTCGATCGGGCTGATGCTGCCGGGCATCGAGATGGACGTCGTGTCGCTGGATGATCCGACGCAGGTGATGCCTGTAGGCGAAGTCGGCGAAATTCGCATCCGCGGCCCGAACGTCACCAAAGGCTACTGGAACCGGCCGCAGGAAACCGCGGACGCCTTCGTCGGCGATCGCTTCCTGACCGGCGATATCGGCTACATGGACGCGGACGGCTATTTCTATCTGGTCGACCGCAAGAAGGACATGATCATCTCCGGCGGCTTCAACGTCTATCCGCAGATGATCGAGCAGGCGATCTACACGCACCCCGCGGTGCAGGAAGTGATCGTGATCGGCATTGTCGACGATTACCGCGGCGAAGCGGCCAAGGCTTTCGTCAAGCTGCGCGATGGCGCCACGCCGTTCACGCTGGACGAGCTCAAGGCGTTTCTCACCGGCAAGCTCGGCAAGCACGAAATTCCGGCCGCGCTCGATTTCGTCGACGAATTGCCGCGTACGTCGGTCGGCAAGCTTTCGCGTCACGAGTTGCGTCAGCAGCAGCCGTCGCAACCCAAACAACAACTCGCATCGGGAGGTCGTTAACAACCCCCCCTTCGCCGGGACGACGTAAGAGAAATTCGCGTAACTACGGATAAAATTTCGCTCACAGGAGGATCCGATGGATCTCGCTTTCAGCAAGGAAGAACTGGCGTTTCGTGAGGAAGTGCGCAGCTTCTTCAAGGACAATGTGCCGCCGGACACACGGCGCAAGATGGTCGAGGGCCGTCATCTCTCCAAGGACGAGATGGTCACCTGGTGGCGCATCCTGAACAAGAAGGGTTGGGGCGTCTCGCACTGGCCGAAGGAATATGGCGGCACCGGCTGGACGTCCGTCCAGCATTACATCTTCAACGAAGAGCTGCAGATGCATCCAGCGCCAGCGCCGCTCGCCTTCGGCGTCAGCATGGTCGGCCCGGTCATCTACACGTTCGGCAACGAGAAGCAGAAGAAGCAATATCTGCCGCGCATCGCCAGTGTCGACGACTGGTGGTGCCAGGGCTTTTCGGAGCCCGGCTCGGGATCGGACCTCGCCTCGCTCAAGACCAAGGCCGAGCGCAAGGGCGACAAATACATCATCAACGGCCAGAAGACCTGGACCACGCTGGCGCAGCACGCCGACATGATCTTCTGCCTGTGCCGCACCGACACCAATGCGAAGAAGCAGATGGGCATCTCCTTCATCGTGTTCGACATGAAGTCGAAGGGCGTCACGGTGCGCCCGATCCAGACCATCGACGGCGGCCATGAGGTCAACGAAGTGTTCTTCGACGACGTCGAAGTTCCCGTCGAGAACCTGATCGGCGAAGAGAACAAGGGTTGGGATTACGCCAAATTCCTGCTCGGCAACGAACGCACCGGCATCGCCCGCGTCGGCGTTTCCAAGGAGCGGCTGCGCCGCATCAAGGATCTGGCGTCGAAGGTCGAATCCGGCGGCAAGCCGGTGCTGGAAGACCAGGGTTTCCGCGAGAAGCTCGCCGCCGTCGAGATCGAGCTGAAGGCGCTCGAACTGACGCAGCTTCGCGTCGTCGCCGACGAGAACAAGCACGGCAAGGGCAAGCCCAATCCGGCGTCCTCGGTGCTGAAGATCAAGGGCTCGGAAATCCAGCAGACCACCACCGAATTGCTGATGGAAGTGATCGGCCCGTTCGCCGCTCCCTACGACGAGCACGGCGACGACGGCTCCAACGAGGCAATGGACTGGACCGCCCAGATCGCGCCGAGCTACTTCAACAACCGCAAGGTCTCGATCTACGGCGGCTCCAACGAGATCCAGCGCAATATCATCACCAAGGCGGTGCTGGGGTTTAGCACCGCAACGCAACAGGTGTCGTCCCCCGCCTTGTGCGCAATTGCGCACTGGGGCGGGGGTCCAGTACGCCGCGGCGCAGTGATCGACACGAACGTTTGCGATTACTGGATCCCCGCCTTCGCGGGGATGACAATCGAGACTATCGAGGCTAACGTCCTGGCGAACAACGTGCTTCAGGCATGATTTGAGAGAGTAAAGAACATGGATTTTGATTTGTCCGAGGAGCAGCGGCTTCTCAAGGAAAGCGTCGACGGTCTGCTGAACGATTCCTACGATTTCGACCATCGCAAGAAATACATGGCGGAGAAGGGCGGCTGGAGCAAAGCCGTCTGGAGCAAGCTCGCCGAACAGGGCCTGCTCGGCCTTCCCTTCTCGGAGGAAGACGGCGGCTTCGGCGCCGGCGCGGTCGAAACCATGATCGTGATGGAAGCGATGGGCAAGGCGCTGATGCTGGAGCCCTATCTGGCGACCGTCGTGATCGCCGGCGGCTTCCTGCGCCACGGCGCCTCAGCCGAGCAGAAGGCCGCGCATATTCCTGGCATCATTGACGGCAGCAAGACCTTTGCCTTTGCGCAGCTCGAGAAGAATTCGCGCTACGATCTCGCCGACGTTGCGACATCGGCGAAAAAGAAGGGCGATGGCTGGGTGATCGACGGCGAAAAATTCGTCGTGCTCAACGGCGAGAACGCCGACATGCTGATTGTCACCGCGCGCACTAAAGGTAACCGGCGCGACAAGAGCGGCATCGGTGTGTTCCTGGTCCCGGCGAACGCCAAGGGCGTCACCCGCAAGGGCTATCCGACCCAGGACGGGCTGCATGCGGCCGACATCACGCTCACCGGTGTCGAGGTCGGCGCCGACGCCGCGATCGGCGATCCCGAGAACGGCCTGGCGCTGATCGAGCGCGTGGTCGACGACGCCCGCACCGCGATGTGCGCCGAGGCCGTCGGCGCGATGGATGAATCGCTCAAGACCACCATCGAATATCTGAAGACGCGAAAGCAGTTCGGCGTGCCGATCGGCAGTTTCCAGACCCTGCAGCATCGCGCCGCCGATATGTTCGTGGCGCTCGAACAGGCGCGCAGCATGTCGATGTTCGCGACCATGGCGGCCGATTTCGACAACGCCAAAGAACGCGCGACGGCGGTCGCGGCCGCGAAGGTGCAAATCGGCAAGTCGGCAAAATTCGTCGGCCAGCAGTCGATCCAGCTTCACGGCGGCATCGGCATGACGCAGGAGGCCAAGATCGGCCATTACTTCAAGCGGCTGACCATGATCGAGAACACCTTTGGCGACACCGACTATCACCTGCGCCGCGTCACCGACGCGGGCGGGTTGGTTTAGCACGAAGACCGTCATTGCCCGCGAAAGCGTGGCATCCAGTACGCAGCGGCCTCTCGATCCCGGCACAGCCCGTCTTGGAATACTGGATCGCCCGTCCCGGCTACGAAGGAATCGCCGTGGCATGCCCGGGTCAAGCCCGCGAGCATGAGCGAAGGCGGCAAGCCGGCAATGACGACGAAAAAATGGAAAAGGGAAGAGACAACAATGAAAAACACCCCGTTCGATCTCACCGGCAAGGTCGCCGTCATCACCGGTTCGAGCCGCGGCATCGGCCGCTCCTCGGCCGAACTGCTGGCGAAACTCGGCGCCAAGGTCGTGATCTCCAGCCGCAAGGCCGACGCGTGCAAGGAAGTCGCCGACGGCATCAACAAGGCCGGCGGCGACGCCCATGTCATCCCCTGCAACATCTCGCGCCGCGAGGAAGTCGATGGGCTGATCGCGGGCACGACAAAGCATTACGGCAAGGTCGACATCCTCGTCTGCAACGCCGCGGTGAATCCGTATTACGGCCCGCTGCTCGACATCAAGGACGAGGCCTTCGACAAGATCATGGGCTCCAACGTCAAGAGCAACATCTGGCTCTGTGCGCAGGCGATCCCGCAGATGGCCGAGCGCGGCAACGGCTCGGTGGTGATCATCTCCTCGATCGGGGGCCTGCGCGGCTCGCCCGTGATCGGCGCCTACGGCATTTCCAAGGCGGCGGATTTCTCGCTGTGCCGCAGCCTCGCCGGCGAGTGGGGCCCGAAGGGCGTCCGCATCAATTGCGTGGCGCCGGGCCTCGTCAAAACCGATTTCGCCCGCGCATTGTGGGAAGACGAAGAGCGCCTGAAGCGCCGCTGCGCCACCACGCCGCTGCGCCGGATCGGCGAGCCCGACGAAATCGCCGGCGCGGTAGCCTATCTCGCCTCCGATGCCTCGACCTTCATGACCGGCCAGACCATCGTCGTCGACGGCGGCGTCACCACGGCGTCGGTGTGATGTTCCCTCTCCCGCTTGCGGGGGAGGGTGCCGAGCGAAGCAAGGCGGGTGGTGGACTCTCCGCGAATCCCGCTGCCGATCGCGCGTCCAGTACCGTCCCCGCGGCTGCCCCCACCCCAGCCCTCCCCCGCAAGCGGGAGAGGGAGCGCAGCGAGCGCGCGGCGTTAGCATCGCCCCCATATTGACCTTCCTCTCCCAATCCGCGAGCCTTGCTCCAACCAACAAACATCTCGGGAAGCAACGCTCATGTCCTTTGTGCTGGCCATCGATCAGGGCACCACATCCTCGCGCGCCATCGTGTTTCGCGGCGACATCTCGATCGCCGCCACCGCGCAAGCCGAATTCCCGCAGCACTTTCCGGCGTCGGGCTGGGTCGAGCATGAGCCGGAGGACATCTGGACTTCGACGATCGCCACGTGCCGCGACGCGCTGGAGAAAGCCGGGCTGAAGGCGAAAGACATCGCCGCGATCGGCATCACCAACCAGCGCGAGACCACGGTCGTGTGGGACCGTGTCACCGGCCAGGCCGTGCACCGCGCCATCGTCTGGCAGGACCGCCGCACCGCCGGCCTCTGCGCCAAATTAAGGAGTGAAGGCCACGAGAAGGCGATTTCGGCCAAAACCGGCCTGATCATCGATCCCTATTTCTCGGGAACGAAAGTGGCATGGATCCTCGATCAGGTGCCGGGCGCGCGCGAACGGGCGGGCCGCGGCGAATTGATGTTCGGCACCGTCGATTGTTATCTGCTGTGGCGGCTCACCGGCGGCAAGGTGCATGCAACCGACGCCACCAACGCCTCGCGCACGCTGCTGTTCAACATCCACACCGGCCAGTGGGATGACGAACTGCTGAACATCCTGCGCGTGCCGCGTTCGATGTTGCCGGAGGTGAGGGACTCCTCGCACCATTTCGGCGACAGCGAACCGGGCCTGTTCGGCGGCGCTATTGCGATCTCGGGCATCGCCGGCGACCAGCAGGCCGCCACCATCGGTCAGGCCTGCTTTACGCCCGGCATGATCAAATCGACCTACGGCACCGGCTGTTTTGCGCTGCTCAACACCGGCACGACGCCCGTCGTGTCGAAAAACAAGCTGCTGACCACGATCGCCTATCAGCTCAACGGCCAACGCACCTACGCGCTCGAAGGCTCGATCTTCGTCGCCGGCTCCGCCGTGCAATGGCTGCGCGACGGGCTCGGTCTCATCAAGCAGGCCGCCGAGACCGGCCCGCTCGCCGACAAATCCAATTCCACCCAGAGCGTCTATCTGGTGCCGGCCTTCGTCGGCCTCGGCGCGCCCTACTGGAATCCGCGCGTCCGCGGCGCGCTGTTCGGCCTGACCCGCAACACCGGCCCCGCCGAACTCGCCCATGCCGCGCTGGAGAGCGTCTGCTACCAGACCTTCGATTTGTGGGCCGCGATGCGCGCCGACTGGCCCGACGCCAAGGCGGCGAACATCGTGCTCCGCGTCGACGGCGGCATGACGGCCTCGGACTGGACCATGCAGCGCCTCGCCGATCTCCTGGACGCGCCGGTCGATCGTCCCATGATCCAGGAAACGACCGCGCTGGGTGCGGCCTATCTCGCGGGCCTGCAGGCAGGCATTTTTCCCGAGCCTTCAAAATTCGCCGACAACTGGCGGCTGGAGCGTCGCTTCAAACCGGCGATGAGCGCGGCGACGCGGGAGCGCAAGCTGGCCGGATGGGCGCGGGCGGTGAAGGGTGCGTTGGCGAGCGACGAGGGGGAGTCGTAGCTCGCATTGTTTTGATCCGCGCAGGCATCTTCACCGGATGCGCTCAGCCGTCATCACCGGGCTTGACCCGGTGATCCACGCCTTGCTTGATTTTTGCTAACACAAAGACGGGACAAGCCCGGCCACGACGAACAGAAGGCGCTCCAGCAATGTTCCTGATCGGCCAATACGATTCCCCCTTCGTCCGCCGCGTGGCGATTGCGCTGCGGCTTTATGGTCTGCCGTTCGAGCACCGGCCGTGGTCGACGTTTGGCGAGGGCGACAAGATCGCGCCGTACAATCCGTTGCGGCGGGTGCCGACGCTGGTGCTCGATAGCGGCGAGGCGCTGATCGAGAGCACGGCGATCCTGGATTATCTGGATGAACTGGTCGGGCCGGACAAGGCGATGATCGCGGAGCGCGGCGAGGCGCGGCGGCACGCGTTGAAAATCTGCGCGCTGGGAAGCGGGCTCGCCGACAAGGCGGTCAGCCTCATCTATGAGCGCGTGCTGCGCAAGGACCAGCTGAAGCTCTGGGTCGAGCGCTGCGAGGCGCAAATATCAGGCGTGCTTGGCGGTGCTGGAAACGGAACGCGCGAGCGTTACGACGCCCTATTGGTTCGGCGACCGTATCGGACACGCCGACATCATGGTGGCTTGCGCGCTGCGCTTTACCGGCGAGGGACATCCGCAATTGTTCGACGCGCGTTATCCGGCGTTGAAAGCGCACGCCGCGCGTTGCGAGGCGTTGGCGCCGTTCCAGGAGATCGCGCAGCCGCTGGCGCCGCCGAGCGGAGATTAAGTCGAGACGCTGCTGCGTCTTCTCTTCTCCCATCGAAGTCGGATTCGATCCGACTTCGACAAATCTAGATGCCTAACTCGGGTAAACCCGAGTTAGGGTGGGAGAAGGTGGCAGCCGAAGGCTGCCGGATGAGGGGTCTCTATCCGCGGAGACTGAGCTTGCAGAGATATACCCCTCACCCGTCTCGCCGTCGCTTCGCGGCGTCGATCCACCCTCTCCCACAAGGGGAGAGGGGCAGGAAGGGCCTTGCCGCTACTTCTTCAGCCGCATCGCCTCCGGCGTGTCGGGCTGCGCCAGCGGATGCGCCGTCGCAAATTCCGGCATCGCCATCGATGTCTCGTAGATGCGCTTCACGGTCGGCCAGGGGGTTAGATCGATCTGCATCATCATGGCCGCCGTGGTGGCGTAGCCGGCCACGCAGATGTCGGCGAGCGTCGGGGTGTCGCCATGGCAGAAGCGGCCGGTTTCCTTGTCGCGGGCCAGAATTTTTTCGAGCGCGCTCAGGGTTTCCAGGGTCCAGTGGCGGCGCCACTCGGTCTGCTGCGAATCCCGCAAATTCAGTTCGCGATCGAGATATCGGCGGATGCGCGGCACCAACGGCGGATGGCCCTCGCAGGCGACGATCAGCGCGAGACCCCGCACCCGGGCGCGGCCGCGCGCATCCTTCGGCAGCAAAGGCGGGGTGGGATGGGTCTCTTCGAGATATTCGATGATCGCGAGCGACTGGAACAGCGTGGTGCCGTCATCCCAAACCAGCGCCGGGCAGCGCCATCTGCGGATTGACGTCGCGAAAATCGTCGGTGCGATGCGCGTCGGCGTCGAGATCGACAAAGACGACATCGGCCGGCAGTTTCTTGAGATTGAGCGCGATCCGGACGCGAAAACTCGCCTGCGATCGCCAGAAGGAGAAGAATTTCATGGGGAGGCTCCGTCTTTCTTCCTCTCTCCCCTTGTGGAGAGGGGGACGGGTGAGGGGCTGTCTCCGGGGATGGAGACTCCTCATCCGGCGACGGACTTTGTCCGTGCCACCTTCTCCCACAAGAGGGAGAAGGGAGGAGAGTACTACCCAGCCCCAACCGCCTTCTTGCGATAGGCCAGATGCACCGCACAATTGCAGCCGGGCGGATGCGACGCCACGTCGTTGGCGGGGATGGCGGCCAGCGCCGGCATCGGCTCTTTCACCGCCGGCTGGTCCTGCGAGGGAATATAATTCAGCACCGGCGCCAGCCAGCGCTCGGTCTCGGCGACCGTCATGCCCTTGCGCGCGGCGTAGTCCTCGACCTGGTCGCGCTCGATCTTGCCGACGCCGAAATAGAAGCTCTCGGCATGGCTGAAATAAAGCCCCGACACCGACGAGCCCGGCCACATCGCAAAGTTTTCGGTCAGCTTCACGCCCGCGGTGTTTTCCGCGTCGAGCAGGCGGAACAGCGTCGCCTTTTCGGTGTGATCGGGCTGCGCGGGATAGCCGGGCGCCGGGCGAATGCCGGCATATTGCTCCAGGATGAGCTGATCGGGCGATGTCGTCTCGTCCGGTGCGTAGCCCCAAAACTCCTTGCGGACGCGCTGGTGCATCCGCTCGGCAAAGGCTTCCGCCAAACGGTCGGCCAGCGCCTTGCACAGGATCGAGGAATAATCGTCATTGGCGTTCTTGAAGCGGTCGGCGACCACATCCTCGCCGATCCCGGCGGTGACGACGAAGGCGCCGATATAGTCCGGCACGCCGGAAGAAACCGGCGCGATGAAATCGGACAACGCGGTGTTGAAGCGGCCCTCGCGCTTCTCGAGCTGCTGGCGCAGCGTGTGGAAGGTCGCAATCTTTTCCTTGCGGCTGTCGTCGGCATAAACAGCGATATCGTCGCCGTCGGCATTGGCCGGCCAGAAGCCGATGGTGGCGCGCGCCTTGAACCATTTTTCCCGGACGATGAGATCGAGCATCTTGCGGGCGTCGTCATAGAGCGAACGGGCAACTTCGCCGATCTTGGGATCGTCGAGGATCGCCGGAAAACGCCCGGTCAGCTCCCAGGTCTGGAAGAACGGCGTCCAGTCGATATAGGCGGCCAATTCGCCGAGATCGTAGGCGTCAAAACTTTTGATGCCGAGGAATGCCGGCTTCTTCGGCGGCGTGGCGGCGAAGTCGATTTGCATCGCATTGGCGCGGGCGGCCTTAAGCTTCAGCCGCTTCTTGTCGGCCTGGGCGCGGAAATGCGCGGCGGAAATCTTGGCGTATTCGGCCCGGATATCGGCGGCATAGGTCTCGCGCCGTTCCGGCGACAGCAGCGAGGAGGCAACGCCCACCGCGCGGCTGGCGTCGTTGACGTGAACCACGGGGCCGCCTTTGTAGTTCGGGTCGATCTTGACCGCGGTATGGACGCGGCTGGTGGTGGCGCCGCCGATCAAAAGCGGCATGCTCATGCCCTGCCGCTGCATTTCGCCGGCAAGGAAACTCATCTCGTCGAGCGAGGGGGTGATCAGGCCGGACAGGCCGATGATGTCGGCGCCCTCGGCCTTCGCGGTTTCGATGATCTTGCTGGCCGGCACCATGACGCCGAGGTCGATCACCTCGAAATTGTTACATTGCAGCACGATGCCGACGATGTTCTTGCCGATGTCGTGGACGTCGCCTTTCACGGTCGCGAGCACGATCTTGCCGGCGGCGTTGCGGCCGTCGCCGGTGATGCCGTTGGCGAGGTTGCGCGCCTTTTCCTCTTCCATGAACGGCATCAGATAGGCGACCGCCTGCTTCATCACGCGGGCGGATTTCACGACCTGCGGCAGGAACATCTTTCCGTCGCCGAAGAGATCGCCGACGATGTTCATGCCGGCCATCAGCGGTCCCTCGATCACGTTGAGCGGACGCTCGACCGTTTGGCGCGCGGCTTCGGTGTCCGCTTCGATGAATTCGGTGATGCCGTGCACCAGCGCATGCGACAGCCGCTTCTCAACCGGCCATTCGCGCCAGGCAAGGTCCTGCTCCCGGGTCTGCTTCTCCTTGCCGCGGAATTTTTCGGCGAGCGCCAGCAAGCGTTCGGACGCGCCCGCGTCGCGGTTGAGGATGACGTCTTCGCAGGTTTGGCGCAGTTCGGGGTCGATGTCGTCATAGACGATCATCTGCCCGGCATTGACGATGCCCATATCCATGCCGGCCTTGATGGCGTGATACAGGAACACCGAATGCATCGCCTCGCGCACCGGCTCGTTGCCGCGGAACGAGAACGAGAGGTTGGAGACGCCGCCGGAAATATGCGCATGCGGCAGGTTCTGGCGGATCCAGCGCGTCGCCTCGATGAAATCGACGCCGTAATTATTATGCTCCTCGAGTCCGGTCGCGATCGCGAAGATATTCGGGTCGAAGATGATGTCTTCCGGCGGGAAGCCGAGCTGATCGACCAGGATGTCGTAGGCGCGTTTGCAGATTTCGGTCTTGCGCGCAAACGTATCCGCCTGGCCGGCCTCGTCGAACGCCATCACCACGACAGCGGCGCCATGGCGCTGGGCGATGCGGGCCTCGTGGATGAATTTTTCGACGCCTTCCTTCATCGAGATCGAATTCACCACCGGCTTGCCCTGGATGCATTTCAGGCCGGCTTCGATCACGGCGAATTTGGAGGAGTCGACCATCACGGGGACGCGGGCGATGTCAGGCTCGGCGGCGACGAGATTGAGGAACGTCACCATCGCGGCTTCCGAGTCGAGCAAGCCTTCGTCCATGTTGACGTCGATGATCTGCGCGCCGTTCTCGACCTGGTCGCGCGCGACTTGAAGTGCCGCGGTATAGTCACCGGCGGTGACCAGCTTGCGGAATTTGGCCGAACCCGTGACGTTGGTGCGCTCGCCGACATTGACGAAGGGGATCGCGGGCGTCAGTTCGAACGGCTCGAGGCCCGAAAGCCGCAAGCGCGGCTCGATCACGGGAATGGCGCGGGGCTTGTGCGGGGCGACGGCGGCCGCGATCGCCGCGATATGGTCCGGCGTGGTGCCGCAGCAGCCGCCGACGACATTGACGAGGCCGGCTTGCGCAAACTCGCCGATCAGCCGCGCCATGTATTCCGGGCTCTCGTCATACTGGCCGAATTCGTTGGGCAGGCCGGCATTCGGATAGGCGCATACCAGCGTGTCGGCGACGCGGCCGATGTCGGCAATATGCGCGCGCAGATCCTCGGCGCCGAGGGCGCAGTTGAAGCCGATGGTGACGGGTTTTGCGTGCCGGACCGAGTTCCAGAACGCTTCCGGCAACTGGCCGGACAACAGGCGGCCGGATTTGTCGGTGATGGTGCCCGAGATCATGACGGGCACGTCGATGCCGCGTGCTTCCGTGATTTCCGAGATGGCGTAGAGCGCAGCCTTGGCGTTCAGCGTATCGAAGATGGTTTCGACCAGCAGCAGATCGGCGCCGCCGTCCAGGAGGCCGTTGATTTGCTCGCCGTAAGCCTTGCGCAAATCGTCGAAGGTCACGGCGCGATAGCCGGGATTGGAAACGTCGGGCGAGATCGACGCGGTGCGGTTGGTCGGGCCGAGGGCGCCGGCGACGAAGCGCGGCTTGCCGTCTTCGGCGCTCACGCGCTCGGCGGCCGAGCGCGCCAGCCTTGCACCGTCGCGATTGAGCTCATAGGCAAGATCCGACATGTCGTAGTCGGCCTGCGCGATGGACGTCGAGGAGAACGTGTTGGTGGCGACGATGTCGGCGCCGGCGCGCAGATAATCGGCGTGGATGTCCTCGATCGCCTTCGGCTGGGTCAGGATCAGCAGATCGTTATTGCCGCGGACGTCGCGGTGGAAATCCTTGCAAACGTTCGCCCCGAAACGCGGCCTCGTCATATTGCAGGCCCTGGATCATGGTGCCCATGGCGCCGTCGAGCACCAGGATGCGTTCGCGGGCGGCCGCGAGCAATGCGGTTCGCTTTGGAGAAACAGGCACGGTCATCGGATCAGGCAGCTTTCTGTGCGCCATTGGGGCGGATGCCCAGCAAATGGCTGATCGCGAACACGAGGTCCGCGCGGTTCATGGTGTAGAAGTGAAAGGTGTCGACGCCGTGCTTGGCGAGCTTCTGCACCTGGCCGGCTGCAACGGTGGCGGCGACCAGCTTGCGCGTCTCGGCATCGTCGTCGAGGCCTTCGAACTTGTCCGCGAGCCACGACGGCACCGTGGTGCCGGCGCGGGTCACGAAATTCCGCGCCTGCTTGAAATTGTGCATCGGCATGATGCCGGGCACGATCGGAATGTCGATGCCGCGGGCGCGAACACGGTCCAAATAACGGAAGTAGAGATCGTTATCGAAGAAGACCTGCGTGATGGCGCGGGCGGCGCCCGCATCGACCTTGGCCTTGAGCGTGTCGATGTCGGCATCGAGATCGGGGCTTTCGGGATGTTTTTCCGGATAGGCCGAAACCGAGACCTCGATATCGGGAAAGCGCTTCTTGATGCCGGCGATCAATTCGGAAGAGGTCTGATAGCCGTCGGGATGGGCCTGATAGGCGGTGCCGATGCCGGTCGAGGGATCGCCGCGCAACGCGACAATGTGGCGGACGCCGACGTCGTGATAGCGCGCGACCACGTCGTCGATCTCGCCCCTGGGCGCGCCGACGCAGGTCAGATGCGCGGCCGGCGTCAGGCTGGTCTCTTTCAGGATGCGGGTGATGGTCGAATGGGTGCGCTCGCGGGTCGATCCGCCGGCGCCATAGGTCACCGAAACGAAATTGGGTGTGAGCGGCGCCAGCCGGTTGATGGTCTCCCAGAGGCTGCGCTCCATCTCTTCCGTCTTGGGCGGAAAGAACTCAAAGGAGATTTTGGGCGAATGGATCGCGCGGTGGCCGCTGGATGCGGGGGACGTAACCTCGGTCATGGTACTCGCGGGCTCCACGGAATTGGGCAGACATCGGGCTTGGCGGCAGTCCCGCTAAAATAAGCCAAACAAGGCCATCCAAATAGCCCATCATGCGTGGGAAATTGCCCAATTTATGTAGAAATATGAGATTTATAGACTTAATATTTACTTCCGTTGGGCAGACGTTAGATATTGGCGGCCTGTCGATAAATATAGGATTTTAATATGGATAATTTCTATTTCCAGATCCCGGATGGCTTGCGAAGTGTCGGTGGGCAGAATTACAAATATGAGAATACTGCTATCTACTCGTCCCACTCATATCGACGCCGGCAGGCTGCTCCGTACCCGCGTGCGCGGGCCTGATCTGCACGCCGGGGGCCTTTGTCGCCGCCGTTTGCCGCACTAGTTTAGCGCCATGATTCCGCTTTCCGTTCTCGACCTCTCCGTCGTCACCACAGGCACCAAACCCGCCGCGGCGCTGCGCAACAGCATCGATTTGGCGCGCCATGTCGATGGGCTCGGCTATGTCCGTTACTGGCTCGCCGAGCATCATAATCTTGCGTCGGTGGCGAGCCCCGCGCCCGATCTGATGATCGGGCAGATCGCCGCCGTGACGAAAAACATCCGCGTCGGCTCCGGCGGCGTGATGCTGCCCAACCATGCGCCGCTGATGGTGGCCGAGCGTTTCAAGATGCTGGAGGCGCTGTTTCCGGGCCGGATCGATCTCGGCCTTGGCCGCGCGCCGGGCACCGACGGCGCCACGGCCTATGCGCTGCGCAGCCGGCTCGACCGCCGCGAGGGCGATGATTTTCTCGAACGGCTGCAGGAACTGATTCTGTGGGAGACCCGCGATTTCCCGGCCGGTCATCCCTACAACAATGTGGTGGCGATGCCGGACGACAGTCCGCTGCCGCCGATCTGGCTGCTCGGCTCCTCCGACTACAGCTCCGAACTCGCAGCGCAGGTCGGCATGGGCTTCGCGTTCGCGCATCATTTTGCGTCCTATGACGCGGTCGCCGCGATGACCAATTACCGCAACCACTTCAGGCCGTCGGGCTGGCGCCCCACGCCGCACGGCATTCTGGCGGTCGCCGCGGTTGCGGCCGAAACCGATGCGGAGGCCGAAAAGCTCGCGTCCTCGATGGACCTCAACCGGCTGCGCCGCGACCGCGGGCAGTACCTGCCGCTGCCGAGCGTCGAAGAGGCGCTGGCCTATCCCTACACCGATGCCGAGCGCGCCTCGGTCATGCGCAATCGCTCGCGGTTGTTCGTCGGCAGCCCGGCGACATTGATGGCAAAACTGCAGCCGATGATCACGGCAAGTCAGCCGGACGAGCTGATGATCATCACCGCGGTCTACGACCACGACGCGCGCAAGAAGTCATATAGCTTGCTCGCGGATGCTTTTGGGCTGGGCAAGAAAGTCGGCGGCATAGCGGCCGAATGGACCCTCCTGAAAGCTCACATCTAGTCGGCCTTCTCGCTGAAGGTCGCGCGGAACGGGTGGCCGGGATAGACGCCGACGATGCGAAACTCGCGCGAGAAGAATTTCAGCTCCTCCAACGCGAAAGCCAGACCCTTGTCGTCGGGATGGCCGTCGACGTCGGCGTAAAACTGCGTGGCGAAGAAATTGCCGTCCACCATGTAGCTTTCCAGCTTCGTCATGTTGACGCCGTTGGTGGCAAAGCCGCCCATCGCCTTGTAGAGCGCGGCGGGCAGGTTGCGCACCCGGAAAACAAAACTGGTGACCAGCGGCCCCGAGCCCTGCTTGGCCCAGTTCTCCTCGCGCGCCAGCACGACGAAACGGGTGGTGTTGTGGGTTTCGTCCTCGACGTCTTCGGCCAGAATATCGAGGTCGTAGATCTGGGCTGCCAGCCGCGAGGCGATGGCGGCGATGGTCTTGTCGCCGCGCTCGGCGATGTCGCGCGCGCTGCCGGCGGTATCGGCCGCGACGATCGGCTTGATGCCGAGCTTGCGGATGATGCGGCGGCACTGGCCCAGCGCATGGACATGGCTCTCGACGGTCTTGATATCGGCCAGCTTGGCGCCCTTCGGCGCCATCAATTGATGGCGGATCGGCAAAAACCATTCGCCGACGATGAACAGGCCGGAAGCCGGCAGCAAATGATGGATGTCGGCGACGCGGCCGGCGACCGAATTCTCGATCGGGATCATCCCGAGATCGGCCTCGCCCGAGGAGATTGCGGCCAGCGCGTCCTCGAAGGTCGGGCAGGGCAACGGCTCGGCGTCCGGATAGGCCTCGACGATGGCGATATGGGAATTCGCGCCAGGCTCGCCCTGGAATGCGATTTTCAGCTTTTTTGTCATGTTGTGTTTCTCTCGCCGCCTTTTAGCAGCCGTTCAATGATTTGCCAGTAACCGGCGGGCGGTTTCGAGGTCGGCCGGGGTATCGACGCCGCGCGGAACGGTGTCCACGATCGTCACGTCGATCCGCATGCCCGCTTCCAGCGCCCGGAGCTGCTCAAGCCTTTCCTGCTGCTCGAGCGGCGAAGGCGGCAGCTTTACGAAACGTTCCAGCGCGGCGCGGCGATAGGCATAGAGGCCGATATGATGGTAGCGCGGCCCGTTGCCTGACGGCGCCGTGGCGCGCGTAAAATAAAGCGCACGCAGCCGCCGCGGACCGATCGGGGAGCCGACCGCCTTCACCACATTCGGATTGGTGCTTTCCTCCTCGGTGTGGATTTCGGCCGCCAGCGTCGCGATATCGACGGCGGGATCGTCGAGCGGCGGCAGCACGGCGCGGATATTGTCCGGCGAAATGGTTGGAAAATCGCCCTGCAGGTTGATCACGATCTCGACCTTGCCCTCGGGATCCAGGGTTTTCAGCGCCTCGTAAATCCGGTCCGAGCCGGAGGGATGCTCGCTGCGGGTCATGACCGCCTCGCCGCCATGGCATTTCACGGCGGCCGCGATCTCAGGCGTGTCGGTGGCGACCGCCACCCGGCCGATTTGAGCGGCTTCCGCCCGCCGCAGCACATGGACGATCATCGGCAGGCCGGCAATGTCCAGGAGCGGCTTGCCGGGCAGCCGGGTGGCCGCCATGCGGGCGGGAATCAGCACCAAAATGCGGGTTTCGGTCATCGGAGCGAGGTCAGGGGCGCTTTGCGAAAACATGCCGGAAATAATGGGGATCGGCGGAAAGTCGGGGCGTTTATACGGGTTGCCAGAGCGCGGGCAAACCGATATCTCAACCCTGCTGAGGGTGCGGCGCGAAAGCCTGATTCCTGATGCGTATCCGCGGCCGTTTTGCCGGCCTTACGTCGACCTTTCCGGCCTGGAGCCTGATCCAACTATGGACTCCTTCGAACTGAACAAGATCATCGGCGCCATTCTCGGCACCTGCATTCTTCTCCTGGTGACGAGCTTTGCCGCCAACGCGATTTTCGCGCCCAAGCTGCCGGAAAAGCCGGGCTTTGAGATTGCCGTGAAGGAAGCGACGCATGGCGGGCCGGCGGAAGCCGCAGCGCCCTCCGAGCCGATCGAAAAACTGCTGCAGACCGCCTCCGTCGAGAAGGGCGCCGCTGCGGCCAAGAAGTGCGCCGCCTGCCACACCTTCGAGAAGGGCGGCCCGAACCGCGTCGGTCCGAATCTGTTTGGTATCGTCAACGACCATAGAGGCGAGGGACGTGGCGGCTTTAATTTCTCGGCAGCCATGAAGGGCAAGGGCGGCACCTGGACTTTCGACGACCTCAACAAGTTCATCGCCAATCCGAAGGCCTTCATCCCGGGCACCGCGATGGGCTTTGCCGGCATTACCAAGGACAGCGAACGCGCCGACGTGATCCGCTATCTGGCCACGCTGGCAGACACTCCGGTTCCGATCCCGAGTGCGGCGAAGTAGCATTCCGACAGTCCCGCATGGGCTGCCATCTGACACGACGGCCAGGCATTGCCTGGCCGTTTGCATATGGGGATCGCGGTGTTGTTATCGGGACGTTTCGTCGCACCGTCATCGCCGATGGGCTATTAACATGAGGAAAAAGCAACGTAATTTGTCGAACCCTTGCCTTATATTGGGTGCTGGCTAGAGCATGATCCGAAAAAAGGCCCGCGCCCCGCATTTGGAAAGCGGAGTGGGTGGCCGGCTTTTCGGAAAAGATCATGCTCGACTGAAAAGTCATATCCGATAGCAACAGGAATTCTTCACTTGGCGATCACCCGACGACATCTTCTGCAAAGTGGCGCTGCGGCTGCGATGGCCCCGGCGCTCGGCATCACGGCAGGCGTTCCCGCAATTGGAACCGCTCACGCACAGTCTGCTCCGGATGGGCTGGTCTGGCGGCATGCCTTGTCGCTGTTTGGCGACGTCAAATATCCGGCCGGCTTTAAGCGCTTCGATTACGTTAATCCGGACGCGCCCAAGGGCGGCGTGGCGCGCCAGATTCTGATCGGCACCTTCGACAATTTCAATGTCGCGGTTGCCGGCGTGAAGGGCTCGATCGCGGCCGCGGTTCAGTTGATCTATGAATCGCTGACCACGCCCTCGCTGGACGAAGTTTCGACCGAATATGGCGCCCTCGCCGAGATGGTGAGCTATCCCGAGGATTTTTCATCGGTCACTTATCGCCTTCGGGCCCAGGCGAAGTGGCATGACGGCAAGCCGGTGACGCCGGACGACGTGATTTTTTCGCTCGACGCGTTCAAGAAATATCATCCGCAATATTCTGCTTATTACCGCCATGTGGTGAAGGCCGAGAAGAGTGGCGACCGCGACATAAAGTTCACCTTCGATGCCTCCGGCAATCGCGAGCTTCCGCAAATCGTCGGCCAGCTAACGATCCTGCCGAAGCATTGGTGGGAGGGGAGCGCCGCCGACGGCCGCAAGCGTGACATCGCCGCGACCACACTGGAGAAGCCCCTGGGCTCCGGTCCCTATCGCATAAAGGACTTTGTCCCCGGCCGCTCGGTCGCGCTCGAACGGGTCGAGGACTATTGGGGCCGCGATCTCAGTGCGAATATCGGCCGAAATAACTTTGACGAACTGCGTTACGAGTACTTTCGCGACTCGATCGTGGCGCTTGAGGCATTCAAGGGCGATCAAGTGGATTGGCGCGCCGAGAACAGCGCGAAAAACTGGGCTACCGCTTACGATTTTCCCGCAGTCGCCGAAGGGCGAGTGTTGCGGGAAGAGTTTCCGAACCGCAGCTCGGGAATCATGCAGGCGTTCGCGCTGAATATCCGCCGCGACAAATTCAGGGACGCCCGGGTTCGACGCGCGCTGAATTTTGCGTTCGATTTCGAGGAAATGAACAAGCAGATCTTCTTCGGCCAGTACAAGCGCGTGAGCAGCTATTTTGACGGCACGGAGCTGGCGTCGAGCGGACTGCCGCAGGGCAGGGAATTGGAAATCCTCGAGACGGTCCGTGCCGAAGTCCCCGTGGAGGTATTCACGACGGCGTACACCAATCCGGTCGGTGGCAACCCGGAAGCGGTTCGCGAAAATCTGCGCGAGGCGCTGCGTCTGCTCAAGGAGGCCGGTTACGAGGTCCGCGACCGCAAGCTCATCGACACCAGGACTGGAGCGCAATTCACGCTGGAACTGCTCAACGAAGACCCGAGCTTCGAGCGCGTCATGTTGTTTTTCAAGCCTTCTCTGGAGCGGCTCGGCATCGCGGTGAGCGTGCGCACGACGGATCCGTCGCAATACGAAAACCGGCTGCGCAGCTGGGATTTTGATATTGTCGTCTCGTCTTGGGGTGAATCATTGTCGCCCGGCAATGAGCAGCGCGAGTTTTGGGGCTCGCAGGCGGCGGATATGGCCGGCTCTCGCAACATCATTGGCATCAAGAACCCGGCGATCGACAAGCTGATCGAACGCGTCATCTTCACCAAGGATCGTGACGATCTCGTTGCCGCGACCAAGGCGCTCGATCGGGTGCTGCTTTGGAATCACTACGTCGTGCCGCAGTGGAATTATCCGAAGGTCCGCACCGCGCGCTGGGACCGCTTCGGGCGGCCGGCGGAGATGCCGAAATACGGATTGTCGGGCTTTCCCGCGATCTGGTGGTTTGACGCCGAAAAGGCAGCCAAGATCGGAAAGCGCAGTTGAAGGGAAAGCGGATGGCGCTGCTCACTCGCCGGCATGTGCTGGCTCTCGGCATCGGTGCGCTCGGCGTCGCGCGATTGTGGCCAGCGGCGGCCGCCGAAGAAGGCGGCACCGAGGCCCACGGGCTGTCGGTGTTCGGCGATCTGAAATATCCGGCCGACTTCCGCCATTTCGACTATGTCAATCCGGCGGCGCCGAAGGGCGGGTTTTTTTCCCTGATCCCGTCGGTTCGCGCTTACAACCAGTCGTTTCAGACGTTCAACTCGTTCAACGCCTATATTCTCAAGGGCGAGGGCGCGCAGGGCATGGACATGACCTTTGCGGCGCTGATGGTACGGGCCAATGACGAACCCGACGCGATGTACGGTCTCGCGGCAAAATCCGTCTGGATTTCGCCTGACAAACTCACCTACCGTTTTACGATGCGGCCCGAGGCGCGCTTTCATGACGGCTCGAAGCTGACCGCCCACGACGTCGCCTTCTCGCTGAACACGCTGAAGGAAAAGGGCCACCCGCTGATCGTGGTTCAGTTGCGCGACCTGGTAAAGGCCGAGGCGCTCGACGACGCGACGGTGACCGTGACCTTTGCTCCGAAGCGTGCGCGCGACGTGCCGCTTTATGCAGCGAGCCTTCCGATCTTCTCCAGGGCTTATTATGCGACGCGCCCGTTCGACGAATCGACGATCGATGCGCCGCTCGGGTCTGGACCCTACAAGGTCGGCAAGTATGAAGTGAACCGCTACGTCGAATATGATCGGGTCAAGGATTGGTGGGCGGCCGATCTTCCGGTTTGCCGCGGCAACTACAATTTCGATACCGTGCGCTATGAATTCTATCGCGATCGCGACGTGGCGTTCGAAGGCTTTTCCGGCAGGAACTATCTCTATCGCGAAGAGTTCACGGCACGCATCTGGGCCACCCGCTACGACTTCCCGGCGGTGAAGGACGGCCGCGTCAAGCGCGAAACCCTGCCGGACGAAACGCCGTCCGGCGGACAAGGCTGGTTCTTCAACACCCGTCGCGACAAGTTCAATGACCCAAGGGTGCGCGAAGCGGTCAACTATGCGTTCGATTTCGAATGGACCAACAAGACCGTTATGTACGGTGCGTATGCGCGTACCTGTTCGCCGTTCCAGAATTCGGACATGGTGGCAAGCGGATTGCCGTCGCCGGAAGAGCTGAAGCTGCTCGAGCCGTTCCGCGGGCAGGTGCCGGACGAGGTGTTCGGTCAGCCTTTCGTGCCGCCGGTATCGGATGGCTCGGGGCAGGATCGCGCGTTGTTGCGCAAGGCGCAGCAATTGCTGCAGGACGCCGGGCTTCCGATCAAGGACGGCAAGCGGCGACTGCCGAATGGTGAAGTCTTCACCATCGAATTCCTGCTCGACGAGGTGTCATTTCAGCCGCATCACGCGACCTTCATCAAAAATCTCGCCCAACTCGGCATCGAGGCCGGCGATCCGGATGATCGACGCCGTGCAATACCGAGCCCGCGTGGAGGCCTTTGATTTCGACATGACCACCCAACGCATGAGCATTTCGGCGACGCCCGGCGACAGCCTTCGTCCATATTTTTCGTCGCAGGCGGCCGCCACCAAGGGCTCCTACAATCTGGCTGGGCGTCGCCAACCCCGCGATCGACGCGCTGATCGAGAAGGCCATCGACGCCGAAACGCGCGCCGATCTGACCAATCGCCTGCCGCGCGCTCGACCGGGTGTTCCGCGCCGGCCGCTATTGGGTGCCGCACTGGTATCGCTCCACCCATCCGATCGCCTATTGGGATTTGTTCGCGCACCCGCAGAAGCCGGCGAAGCTATGCCCAGGGTATCGGCGCGCCGGAAAATTGGTGGGTCTGATCGCCGCCAAAGCCGCGAAACTCAGAGCAGGCGAAATAATTCATGACCGCCTATATCGCCCGCCGTATTTTCCTGATGCTCCCGACGCTGCTGGGAATTCTGTTCGTCTCCTTCGTGGTCGTCCAGTTCGCGCCGGGCGGCCCGGTCGAGCGCGTGCTCGCACAGCTCTCGGGCGCCGACACCGGCGGCACCTCCAGGGTCTCGGGCGGCGGCGGCGATTTCGGCGCGCGCGGCCAGGTCGGTGCGTCCGCGGATGCGGCCAGCTCTTCGAAATATCGGGGAGCGCAGGGGCTCGATCCGGATTTCATCAAGAAGCTGGAAGTGCAATTCGGCTTCGACAAGCCGGCGCCGGAGCGATTCGCGCTGATGGTGTGGAATTTCTCGCGGTTCGATTTCGGCAAGAGCTATTTCCGCGACGTCAGCGTGATCCAGCTGATCAAGGAGAAGTTGCCGGTTTCGATGTCGCTCGGAATCTGGATGACGCTATTGACCTATTTGATCTCGATCCCGCTCGGCATCCGCAAGGCGGTGCAGGACGGATCGCGGTTCGACACCTGGACCTCGGCGGTGATCATCGTCGGATTTGCAATTCCGGGATTCCTGTTCGCGATCCTGCTGATCATCCTGTTCGCCGGCGGCTCGTTCTTCAACATATTCCCGTTGCGCGGCCTGACCTCGGACGGCTGGGCGCAATTCCCCTGGTACTGGAAGATCATCGACTATTTCTGGCACATTACGCTGCCGTTGATCGCGATGGCGCTGGGCGCTTTCGCCACCATGACGTTGTTGACCAAGAACTCGTTCCTCGACGAAATCCGCAAGCAATATGTGATGACGGCCCGCGCCAAGGGCTGCAGCGAACGCCAGGTGCTGTACAATCACGTCTTCCGTAACGCGATGCTGATCGTGATCGCGGGATTCCCGAGCGCATTCATTCATGCCTTCTTTTCCGGATCGCTGCTGATCGAGACCATCTTCTCGCTCGACGGTCTCGGCCTGCTCGGTTTCGAGAGCGTGCTGAACCGCGATTATCCCGTGGTGTTCGGAACGCTGTTCATCTTCTCGTTGGTCGGCCTCGTCGTCAATCTGATCTCCGATCTCGCCTATATGTGGATCGACCCGCGGATCGATTTCGAGGCGCGTGAGGTCTGATGACGATCGTAGCCCCCCAGCCGCCGATCGAGACCACGACGCAATCGCCGCTCGGCGAGGCCGTGCCCGTCACGCGTCACCGGTTCAGCCCGTCGCCGCTGAACAAGCGCCGCTGGCAGAATTTCAAGGCCAACCGGCGCGGGTACTGGTCGTTCTGGATCTTTTTGATCCTGTTCGTGGTCTCGCTGTTTGCCAATTTCATCGCTAACGACCGGCCGCTCGCCGTGAAATATAATGGCCATCTCTATTGGCCGGTCCTTTTCAACTATGCCGAGACCACTTTCGGCGGCGATTTCGAAACCACCGCGGACTACCGCGATCCCTATCTGCAGAAGCAGATCGCGGACAAGGGCGGGACCATCATCTGGCCGCCGATCCGCTATTCCTACGACACGCATAATCTCGATCTGCCGACGCCGGCGCCGTCGAAACCGACCTGGATGCTGACCGAAGCGCAGTGCAAGGAGGTGGTGCAGAAGAAGGGCCTCAAAGGCTGCAGCGACCTCGAATATAACTGGCTCGGCACCGACGACCAGGGCCGCGACGTGGTCGCGCGCCTGATCTACGGCTTCCGCATCTCGGTGCTGTTCGGCCTGACGCTCACCATCGTCTCCTCGATCATCGGCATCGCCGCCGGCGGCGTGCAGGGCTATTTCGGCGGCTGGATCGATCTCGGCTTCCAGCGTTTCATCGAAATCTGGACCGCGATCCCCTCGCTCTATTTGCTGCTGATCATCTCGGCGGTGCTGCCGCCCGGCTTCTTCATCCTGCTCGGCATTCTGCTGCTGTTTTCCTGGGTGTCGCTGGTCGGCCTGGTGCGCGCGGAATTCCTGCGCGGGCGCAATTTCGAATACATCCAGGCGGCGCGCGCGCTCGGCGTCTCCAATCCCGTGATCATGTTCCGGCATCTGCTGCCGAACGCCATGGTCGCGACCATGACGTTCCTGCCCTTCATCGTCTCGTCATCGGTGATGACGCTGACGGCGCTGGATTTCCTCGGCTTCGGATTGCCGCCGGGCTCGCCGTCGCTCGGCGAGTTGCTGTCGCAGGCAAAAGCCAACGTGCAGGCGCCCTGGCTCGGCTTCACCGGCTTCTTCGCGGTCGCGATCATGCTGTCGCTGCTGATTTTCATTGGCGAAGCCGCGCGCGACGCCTTCGATCCGCGCAAGACATTTCGCTGAGGGCAGCCCATGGACGCCATCAACCAGCCCCTGCTCGATGTCCGCGACCTCTCGGTGGCGTTTGGCCCTTCGCTTGCGGTCGACCGCATCTCGTTTTCCATCAAGCGCGGCGAATGCGTGGCGCTGGTCGGCGAGTCCGGTTCGGGAAAATCCGTCAGCGCGCTGTCGATCCTGAAGCTGTTGCCGTATCCGACCGCGTCGCATCCGTCCGGCAGCATCCACTTCCGGGGCCGCGATCTCCTGACGGCGGCAGAGAACGAGATGCGCGCCATTCGCGGCAACGACATTTCGATCATCTTCCAGGAGCCGATGACCTCGCTCAATCCGCTGCACACGATCGAGGCGCAGATCGGCGAGATCCTTTTTCTCCACAACGGCATCAGCGGCGCGATGGCGCGGGCGCGGACGCTCGAACTTTTGACGCAGGTCGGCATTCCCGATCCGCATACGCGACTGCAAAGCTATCCGCATCAATTGTCCGGCGGCCAGCGGCAGCGCGTCATGATCGCGATGGCGCTCGCCAACGAGCCGGACCTGCTGATCGCGGACGAGCCGACCACCGCGCTCGACGTCACGGTGCAGGCCCAGATTCTGGCGCTATTGGCCGAGATCCGGACGCGGCTCGGGATGAGCATGCTGTTCATCACCCACGATCTCGGCATCGTCCGCCGTATTGCCGACGTCGTCTGTGTGATGAACAGCGGCGAGATCGTCGAGCAGGGGCCGGTCGAACAGGTTTTTACCGCGCCGAAACATCCCTATACCCGCGCGCTGCTGGCGGCGGAACCGAAGCCCGACCCGGCGCCGCCGCGGCCGGAATCGCCGGTGGTGATGTCGGCCGACAATCTCAAGGTGTGGTTTCCGGTCAAGCGTGGCCTGCTGCGCAAGACGGTCGACCATATCAAGGCGGTCGACGGCGTCAGCCTTTCCGTCCGCAAGGGCGAGACGCTCGGCGTCGTCGGCAAATCCGGTTCCGGCAAGACCACGCTGGGCCTGGCGTTGCTCCGGCTGATTTCGTCGAGCGGGCCGATCGTGTTTTTTGGCAACGACATCCAGGGCCTGCGCTTCAAGGCCATGTTGCCGTTCCGCCGCGATATGCAGATCGTGTTTCAGGACCCGTTCGGCGCGCTCAGTCCGCGCATGTCGGTCGGCGACATCGTCGCCGAGGGCCTGAGCGTGCATCAGCGCGCGTTGTCGTATGACGAGCGCGAGGCGCGGGTCGTCAAGGCGTTGAAAGACGTCGGCCTCGATCCCGCGACGCGGTTCCGCTATCCGCATGAGTTCTCCGGCGGCCAACGCCAGCGCATCAGCATTGCGCGCGCCGTGGTGCTGGAGCCGAGCTTCATCGTGCTGGACGAGCCGACCAGCGCGCTCGACATGCTGTTCCAGGCGCAGATGGTCGATCTCCTGCGCGAATTGCAGCGCAAGCGCGACCTGACCTACATGTTCATCTCGCACGATTTGCGGGTGGTGGCCTCGCTCGCCAGCCACCTGATCGTGATGCGTCACGGCAAGGTCGTGGAAGAGGGCCCGGCTGTGGAGCTGTTCAAGAACCCGAAGAGCGAATACACCCG
The DNA here is from genome assembly GCA_963847015.1 of uncultured Alphaproteobacteria bacterium. GTDB lineage: Bacteria > Pseudomonadota > Alphaproteobacteria > Rhizobiales > Xanthobacteraceae > Bradyrhizobium. The sequence continues at coordinate 55,366 of CAWJYI010000027.1, forward strand.
CGCGCTGTTCGCCGCCGCGTTCCGCATCGAGGCGGTGCCCGACTTGCAGGATTAGAGCGTTTTCAAGCGAAGTGGATTCCGGTTCGCGTCAAGAAAACGCGTCAAATCAAGAATCTAGAGCTCCGTTCCGATTCTATCGGAACGGAAAAGGCTCTAGCCGTCATACTCCGCGGCTGGTTAACCGAGTCGTTTGATCGCCACGACCTCGCTGCCGGCCGCCTTGTTGCGTGCGATCGCCTCGCGTGTGTTTTCGATCGCGGTGGCCATATGATGCGCGTTGGCGTGAACGATGGTCTCGCCGTCGCGCACGATCGCGACATGGCCGTCCCAGAAGATCAGGTCGCCGCGTTGCAGCTTTTTCGTCTCCGCCGCGTTCAGCGCCCGGCCGAGACTGTCCTGTTGCATGTCGCTGTCGCGCGGGCAGCCGGTGCCGGCGGCGTTCAGCGAAACCTGCACCAGGCCGGAGCAATCGATGCCAAAACTGCTCTTGCCGCCCCACAGATAGGGTGTGCCGACGAATCTTTCGGCAACCGCGACGAAATCCTTCTCCATCGCGTCGAGGCCGCCGACATGGCGGCGCGGCAGATACCAACCTTCGTGGGTTATGGCGAACGCGCCGTCTTCGCGCGTTATTGCCACCCTTGCCCCCATCGGAAGCGACTTCGACAGGCGCCAGCCTGATCGAGGGTCCGGGAAATGCGAACGTGCACAACGCCGTGATCTTGTGCGTCGGCGCCGTCGTGGGCCTGGCGAGCGTCGAATCGGGAATCCAGCCGACATAGCCGTCGCTGTTCAGTTGCCCCCAGGACCAACCCTCGCCGTTGCGGTCGTAGATCGTGACGCGCTCGCCTTTCAATGCCTGCGTCGACAACATGGCATCCGGGTTCGGCGCCTCGCGCAGCGGCGCAAGCGCGCTGCCGACGCCGAATTCCTCGCCGGCGACAAAGCGCGCGGCCTTGACCTTGCCCTCGAGATATTTCGCGGCGAGATCGGGCCGGGCCGGCGTCAGGCGCGGATCATCCATAGCGTTCGCTCAATAATTTATAGATCGCGCGGGCGGCCTGGCATTCCCCGCCTTCGGGACGCGCGGGCTTTGCCGACGGCGTCCAGCCGTAAATATCGACATGCAGCCAGCTCCTGGCGTCCGAGACGAAACGCTGCAGGAACAGCGCGCAGGTGATCGAGCCGGCAAAGCCGCTTGAGGGGGCATTGTTGATATCGGCAACCTTCGAATCCAGCCAGGAATCGTAAGGCGGCCAAAGCGGCAATCGCCACAACGGATCATTCTCTGCCCTGGCGCAGCGCGTCACGGCCTCGGCCAACCCCTCGTCATTGGTGTAAAAGGGCGGCAAATCCGGTCCCAACGCCACCCGCGCCGCGCCGGTCAGGGTGCCGAGATCGACCAGCAGATCGGGTTTCTCTTCGCAGGCCAGCGCCAGCGCGTCAGCCAGCACCAGGCGTCCCTCGGCATCGGTGTTGCCGATCTCGACGGTCGGACCCTTACGTGACTTGAAGATGTCGAGCGGGCGAAACGCGTTGCCGGCCACCGCGTTCTCGACCGCGGGGATCAGCACCCGCAGCCGCACTTTGAGTTTGGCGTCCATCACCATTTGCGCCAGCGCCAGCACGTTGGCAGCGCCGCCCATGTCTTTCTTCATGATGAGCATGCCGCCGGAGGGCTTCAGGTCCAGTCCGCCGGTATCAAAACACACGCCCTTGCCGACCAGCGTCACCTTGGGATGGCTGGGATCGCCCCAGCTCAGGTCGATCAGGCGCGGCGCGCGCGTCGAGGCCATGCCGACCGCGTGAATCAGCGGAAAGTTCTGCCGCAGCAGGTCGTCACCGACGATGCAGTTGAAGCTGGCGCCAAAGCGCGTCGCCAGCGCCTGCGCGGCCAGCGCCAGTTCTTCCGGGCCCATGTCATTCGACGGCGTATTGATGAGATCGCGCGCCAGCATCGCTGCTTCCGCCATCCGCATGATATCGGCGACGTCAACGCCCTCGGGCGGCACCAGCCGGACATCGGGCTTGCTCGCCTTGCGATAGCGGCCGAAGCGGTAACTGCCCAATGCAAAAGCGAGCGCGGCCAGCCGCGTGTCGTGCGGCGCATTGGCGAAACGATAGACGCCCGGCGGCAGCAGCCCCGGCAGCACGCCGGGCCGGAACAGGTCGCGGGATTTTCCGGTCGCGTCTTCGAGGCCGAAAAGAACCTGCGCAATCTGCCCGTCAGGCGAGGGCAGCGTCAGGCATTTGCCGGGCTTGGCGGTAAAATCGTTGGCTGACGCAAACTGCCGGGCCTGCGCCGGAAGCGTCTTGCTGATCGCAGCCCATGTCGTCTCGGTGGCGAAGGTGATGGGAATGGCGGAATCGGTGGGCGCGGTCTCGAATACGGTTGGCATGCGTCTCTCGGTCGTTAATTGAAAATGCCAGAGTTGGCTTGGGAGTCAATTAACGAGACGTTGCAGGCTTTTCGCGCGATTTCAATGGCTCAAGGCGGCAATTGATGCGCAAGAGCCATCACAAATGCATAACGTGTCGCCGGCACCGCGGCCGGCTTGATCGCCTTGATGGTTAGCCGCCTTCGATGATGATGAAATCGGCGTCGGCATAGCTAACGCGAATTCCGCGTCGAACACTACGCCGTTGCCGCGGCCGCGCGCATCACGCCTGCAAGCGTACCATAGGCGGCCGACCACGCCGCCTTGGCGTCCGGCGTCCATTGCTCGCCAAGCCCCTGTTCGAGCGTCCACAACAAGGCGGCTCCGACGGAGTCGTAATGCGGGTCCTTGACGCCGTAACGGATGTGCCGGCGCGCCAGCTCTTCGACGGTCGGAACCAGTTCGCCCAGATCGTCAATTCCATTGACGACAACGGCCAGCGCCTGCATCAGCTTTTTGCGTTGCTCAGGCATGTCGGCGGCCCTGGAACAAGGGTTGCGTGGATGGATCGGTCTCGAACAGCCGTCCATAAAACAGGCCGGCGGCGGTGTCGGCGATCGGGACCACGGCGGCCCATGTGGATTTAACCAGCTTCTTCTGTTCCGGTGTCATTTCAGTACTCCAGCTTCAATTGCGTTTCAAAAGAGATTTATCCCGGGTGCCGCGAAGCATCGCGTTCGCCGGAATGCAGCGCCGCCCGGATTCCGGTGCGTGAGATTCCGATGTCTCTGAGCCAGAGATCGTCAAAGGCGGACAATTCTGCGTACGCCCGCATTCGGTCGCGCCTGCGGAGGTAGGCCATTCGGATTGAATGCATGGCCTTGACGACAAGCATCGCGAACGACGCGAGGCCGGGCCAGCGGCTATTTGTCTCGACATATGACATGGAGTTCAGATCCTCTCCGTTTTCCCCGGCGAAGCTGGCGCCCATGCGGTGATGCGGCCGGCCGAGGACTTTGCGCGCGAAAGCAATTTTACGCGTGAAAGTTTGGCTTGCCGCCGACGCCGTCAGCCGTGCGGCGCTTCGCAGCCAGCCGAATGCCGACGCAAATGCCGTTTCGATCGCGCGTTGCCTTTCAGCGTGCGCCTGCCTGACAAATTGCCGTCGCAGATCGGCCCATTGGCCCGGCGTCAGGAAGCGATCTTCGGCCGATCGGCTTTCGAATGAACCGCCAGACATTCTTGATCTCCATCGCATGCCGCGCGTTGTTCACGCGGCCACGAGGGAAGCTTTACGCTCCTGCTTAAATCACATAAAATGAATAATTAAGATGATTGTAATCTCTAGGAGAGATGAATGGATTTATCCGATTTGCGCATCTTCCGCGCCGTGGTGCGTGAGGGCGGCGTGACGCGCGCCGCCGAGCGGCTGCATCGCGTGCAATCCAACATCACCACGCGGATCCGCCAGCTCGAGGAAGATCTCGAAACCGTGCTGTTCATTCGCGAAGGCAAGCGGTTGCATCTTTCACCCGCAGGCCAGGTGCTGCTCGGTTACGCCGACCGGTTGCTGGCGCTGGCCGATGAGGGCCGCGCCGCGGTGCGCGATCCGCATCCGCGCGGCATCTTCCGTCTTGGCGCCATGGAAAGCACGGCGGCGGTGCGGTTACCCGGCCCGCTGAACGAATATCACCGGCGTCACCCCGAGGTGGCGCTGGAGCTTCGCACCGGCAATCCCGGAACGTTGGCGACGGCCATTCTTGCCGGTGAACTCGATGCCGCTTTGGTCGCCGAGCCGATCGCGGATGCCCCGTTCGACAAGATATTCGCCTTCGAGGAAGAACCGGTGATCGTTTCGGCAGCCGGTCTTCCGCCCGTCGGCAAGAACGGCAATTTCCCCAAAACCGTCCTCGCATTCGAACACGGCTGTCCGCACCGCAAGCGACTGGAAGGCTGGTATGCGAAGCGCGGCGAGATGCCGGAACGCACCATCGAACTCGGCTCCTATCACGCGATGCTCGGCTGCGTTGCCGCGGGCATGGGCATCGCGCTGCTGCCGAAAAGCGTGCTCACGACATTTCCCGAGGGCAAACGGTTGACCGTGCATGCCCTGCCGGCGGGCGAGAATCGCGCCGAAACCGTTCTGATCTGGCGCAAGGGCGCCGACTCGCCGAACATTCAGGCGTTGCGGCAAATTCTGGAGCAAGGTCGCCAAGATCGGCAAAGTCGGCAAGGTCGCAGCCGGGCGAAACGCAGGGGGTGACGGCTCGAACTCCGGCCAAGGTCTTCCGTGGAAGGCCGATTAACCAGACGTTAGGGTTAACAGTCTATTGATGGCGCATTCGGCCCGGTTCATCCCCCCGCTATCGTGAGTCCAAGTGGCATGCGTCGACAGCCCAGCCTTCGACAGTCCAGCCTTGCCCAGCTTCTTTCATCGGCAGCCTTGACGGCGGCTTTGGCCGCAGGCCTGGGCGGCTGCCAGACCATGTCCGACGTGACGGGAGCGTTGACCTCGGGATCGTCGGCCGCAAGGGCCGAAGCCGCCCCCGAAGATCCGCGCCGCGCCGTGGAAGTTTATGGCGAGCGCTATCGCGCCAATCCCAAGGATGCCGATGCGGCCCTGGCCTATGGCCAGGCGCTGCGCGCCACCGGGCAACGCGCCCAGGCCGCCGCCGTGCTCGAGCAGGCCACCATTGCCCATCCCGGCAACAAGGTGCTGCTCGCCGGTTACGGCCGCGCGCTCGCCGACAATGGCAATTCGCAGGCCGCCTTCGATATTCTCAGCCGCGCCCATTCGCCCGACAATCCGGACTGGCGCATTCTCTCGGTGCAGGGCACGGCGCTCGACAAGCTCGGCAAGCACGAGGAAGCCCGCCGCTACTACGAGGCGGCTTTGAAGATCGCGCCGGAGGAGCCCTCGGTGCTGTCCAATCTCGGCCTCTCCTACATGCTGACGCGCGAACTGCCCAATGCGGAACAGGCGCTGCGGCGCGCCTATGGCAACCCGCGGGCGGACGCGCGGGTACGTCAGAATCTGGCATTGGTGGTGGGCCTGCAGGGCCGCTTCGCGGACGCCGAGACCATCGCCAAGGGCGATCTTCCGGCGGAGGAGGCGGCGGCGAACGTGGCCTATCTTCGCGAGATGCTGAACCGCAAGGACAGCCCGCGGGGGCAGCGCACCGTACCGGTCGCCTCGCTCAACCGGCCCGACTGATCCACTTCAAATCGGACGTTCTTTCAGGCAACTCCGGCGTCAGCACCCGTTAGAGCATGATCGGTTCTGATTGAATCAGAACCGAAAGCTCTCAGATTCTTGCTTTGACGCGTTTTCTGCCGCAGATAAATCTACGCAATCTGCGTAAACTCGATTGCTATGCGAACAGGTCACCACCCCGGATCCCGGGGCAGGCTTTCGCTTGAGAACGCTCTAGCCGGATCAATGCATTGCCTGGATCTTGATGTAGGTCGGCCCGAGAATGACGATGAACAGGCAGGGCAGGAAGAACAGGATCATCGGCACGGTGAGTTTCGGCGGCAGCGCCGCCGCCTTCTTCTCGGCCTCGTTCATTCGCATGTCGCGGTTTTCCTGCGCCATCACGCGCAAGCTCTGGCCGAGCGGCGTTCCGTAGCGTTCCGACTGCATCAGGGCGAGGCAGACCGATTTCACGCCCTCGAGGCCGGTGCGCTTGGCGAGGTTCTCGTAGGCCACCTTGCGGTCCTGCAAGTAGGACAATTCGGCCGTGGTCAGCGCGAACTCCTCCGACAGTGCAATCGATTGCGTGGCGATCTCGCTGGAGACCTTGCGGAACGCGACTTCGACCGACATGCCGGACTCGATGCAAATCAAGAGCAGGTCGAGCGCGTCGGGAAACGCGCGCTTGATCGAAAGCTGGCGCTTGCTGATGGCGTTTTTCAGGAACAGCATCGGCGCCTGCAGCCCGAGATAGGCGCCGGCGATGCAGATTCCGATCTTGAAAGTCAGCGGCTTTTCCAGGTGCGTGATGACGAAGACGTACAGCATCGAGCCCAGGAACAGCACGATCGGCGTCACCGCGCGGGCGAACAGGAACGTGACGTAGGGCGCCTGGCCGCGGTAGCCGGCCATGATCAGCTTGTCGCGCGCAGCTTCCTGCGCCAGCCATTTGGTCAGGTTGAAGTCTTCCACCACCTTGGAAATGAGCTGCTTCGGGGCTCTGCCGCAGCGACACCTTTTCCGATTTGGCGAGACGGTCGCGCTCGCGCTGCCGGAGGCGTTCGCGCTCGCTGGCGACCGCTTTCATCCGCTTGGCGAGCCCCTCGCCGGCAAACAGCGGCATCACCAGCGTATAGGCGGTCGCGCTCGCCGCGATGGCGGCGAGCAGCATGGTCATGAACCGGGCGTCGTGGAGCTTGGTGATAAGGAACTCAATCATGCGGCACCGTCAGAAGTCGAAGTTGATCATTTTTTTCATCACGAGAACGCCGATGGTCATCCAGCAGACGCAACACACCAGCATGAATTGACCGGTCTGTTCGGTCCACAGCAGCGCGATGTAGTCGGGCGTCGACATCCAGACCAGCAACATCACGATCGGCGGCAGCGAGCCGATGATGCCCGCGGACGCCTTGGCTTCCATCGACATCGCCTGAATCTTCTCGGCCATCTTCTTGCGGTCGCGCAGCACTTTGGAGAGGTTGCCGAGCGCTTCGGACAGGTTACCGCCCGACTTCTGCTGGATCGCGATCACGATGCCGAAGAAATTGGCCTCCGGCAGCGGCATCCGCTCGTACAGACGCGTGCAGGCCTCGCCAAGCGGGATACCGATCGTCTGGGTTTCGATGATGGCGTTGAATTCGCTCTTCAGCGGCTCCGGCGCGTCGGCGGCGACGACCTTGATCGATTCGAACAGCGGCAATCCGGCCTTGATGCCGCGAACGATGACGTCGACGGCGTCGGGCAGCGCTTTCAGGAAAGCCTTCTCCCGGCGCGTCTTCAGATAGCCCAGCAACCAGCGCGGCAGGCCGAAGCCGGCGGCGAAAGCCATGCCGACGCCACCGAGCAATCCGCCGCCGATCGAGAATGCGAGCCCGAAAGCGACCACTGCGAGAATGCCGGAAATGATCCAGAATTTCTGGGTCGACCAGGCAAGACCCGCCTGGCTGATGCGGGTGCCCAGGGGAACCGATTTTTCCTTCTGGCGGCGCGCCTCGAGATCCTTCAGCGAGCCTTCGACCTGCTCGCGGCGCGAGCGCTGGGTCTTTTCGGCTTGCCGCGCCGCAGGTTCGGGCCGCGCGATCAGGGCGCGCCGAGACTCGGCCTGTTTCTCTCCCGAGAGCGCCGGATAGATAAAGACCCACGCCAGACCGCCGATCGCGGTAGCTGCCAGAAATCCCAGTGAAAGCATCTGGATGTTCATCGCCCGCTCTCTCAGCTCTTGTCGGAGACTTCGGCGGCATCGAGCGCGGCCGCAAGCCGCTTCTCTTCGCCGTAATAACGTGCGCGTTCCCAGAAGCGCGGACGTCCGATACCGGTCGAGCGATGCCGTCCGATGATCTTGCCGTTGGCGTCTTCGCCGACCATGTCGTAGAGGAACAGGTCCTGGGTGATGATGGTGTCGCCTTCCATGCCCATCACCTCGGTGATGTGCGTAATGCGCCGCGAGCCGTCGCGCAGGCGTGCGGCCTGGACGATGACGTCGATCGAGGCGCAGATCATTTCGCGGATGGTGCGCGAGGGCAGCGAAAACCCGCCCATCGTGATCATCGATTCGCAGCGCGACAGGGCTTCGCGGGGATTGTTGGCGTGCAGCGTTCCCATCGAGCCGTCGTGGCCGGTGTTCATGGCCTGCAGCAGGTCGAACGCCTCGGGTCCGCGGACTTCGCCGACGATGATGCGCTCGGGCCGCATACGCAGGCAGTTGCGGACCAGTTCGCGCATGGTGACCTGGCCTTCGCCCTCGATGTTGGGCGGCCGGGTTTCCAGCCGCACCACATGGGGTTGCTGCAACTGCAGTTCGGCGGCGTCTTCGCAGGTGATGACGCGCTCGTCGAGCTCGATGAACTGGGTCAGGCAATTCAACAGCGTGGTCTTGCCGGAGCCGGTACCGCCGGAGATCAGCACGTTGCAGCGGACGCGGCCGATGATCTGCAGAATTTGCGCGCCTTCCGGCGAGATCGCGCCGAACTTGACCAGTTGGTCGAGCGTCAGCTTGTCCTTCTTGAATTTGCGGATGGTGAGCGCGGGACCGTCGATCGCCAGCGGCGGAACGATGGCGTTGACGCGGGAACCGTCGGCGAGACGGGCGTCGCAGATCGGCGAAGATTCGTCGACGCGTCGGCCGACCTGGCTGACGATGCGCTGGCAGATGTTGAGAAGCTGCTGGTTGTCGCGGAACCGGATACCGGTGCGCTGGATCTTGCCGGCGACTTCGATGAACACCGTGCCGGCGCCGTTGACCATGATGTCGGCGATGTCGTCGCGCGACAGCAGCGGCTCCAGCGGGCCGTAACCCAGCACGTCGTTGCAGATATCGTCGAGCAGCTCTTCCTGCTCGGCAATCGACATCACGATGTTCTTGATCGCGATGATTTCGTTGACGATGTCGCGGATTTCCTCGCGCGCCGACTCGCTGTCGAGCTTGGCGAGCTGGGCGAGGTCGATCGCCTCGATCAGGGCGCCGAAGATCGTCGCCTTGACCTGATAGTAATTGTCGGACTTCCGCACTTCCATGGCGGGCGCCGGCGGCGGCTTCGAGGGCGCGATCGGCGGCGAGGCGATGGCCGGCGCTGCCATTTCGCGTGCAGCAACTGGCGCGCTGGAGGGCTCCGACGCACTGATGGCGGGCTTCAAGACCCGCGTATCGCTTTCATTTCCGCTACGCTTACCGAACACGATGGTACTCCACGCGGGCGGCCTACTTGGCCCGCAACTTATCGATCAGGGGTGACAGGAACGAACCCTTAGGCTTCTTGGTCTCGCCGCGGCCGGTCAGCCGCTGCGCAATCTGCAGGAATATCTCGGTGGTGCGATGATTGGCGGAGATTTCCGCGATCATCTGGCCGTTATTGGCGGCCGAGCCGAACATCTGCGGCTCGAACGGGATCGCCGCGATCGGCTGGCTTTCGATCGCCTTGGCGAATTCGCTGGCCGGAATCTCCGGGCGCTTCGGGATGCCGACCTGGTTGAGGCAATAGAGCGGCGCGCGATCGTTCGGCCGCGATGCCTTCAAGAGGTCGAAGATGTTCTTGGTGTTGCGCAGGTTGGCGAGATCGGGCGCCGCGACGATCAGGATGTCGTCGGCCGCGATCAGGGCGCGCTTGGTCCATCCCGACCATTGATGGGGAACGTCGAGCACGATGCAGGGCATCGTGGTGCGAAGCGTATCGAAGATCGAGTCGAAGGCTTCCACGCCGAAATCGTAGACCCGGTCGAGCGTCGCCGGCGCCGCCAGCAGGCTGAGATGGTCGGTGCATTTCGACAACAGGCGGTCGAGGAACGCGGTATCGACCCGGTCGGGCGAGAATACCGCGTCCGCAATGCCTTGCGGCGGGTCCTGATTGTAGTCGAGGCCGGCGGTGCCGAAGGCGAGGTCGAGGTCGGCGACCACGGAATCCAGCGCGAGGTCGCGCGCGATCGCCCAGGCGACGTTGTGCGCGACGGTGGACGCGCCGACGCCGCCCTTGGCGCCGACGACGGCAATGATGCGGCCGACGGCCTTGGCCTCGGGCGCCGAGAACAGGTTGCAGACCGAACGGACGACGTCGATGGCGGTAATCGGGGTGATGACGTAGTCGCTGACGCCGCGGCGCACCAGTTCGCGGTAGAGCGTGACGTCGTTGATGCGACCGATCACGACCACGCGGGTCCCGGCGTCGCAGACGGTGGCGAGCTGATCGAGGCCGGTCAGGATGTCGTTGCGGCCTTCGGTCTCCAGGATGATCACGTTCGGCGTCGGCGCCGAACGATAGGCCTCGATGGCGGCGGCCATGCCGCCCATCTGGATCTTGAGATGAGCCTTGCCGAGGCGGCGGTCTTCGCCCGCCGACTGCACGGCAGCCGCGGTTTCCACCGTCTCGCAAAACGCCTGCACCGATACACGCGGTGCCGGCGCGATATGATCGTCCGCGGACGGTGATGTGCCGTCAGGCTGTTCTTCGGAGTTCTGGCGCGCGTAGCTGATCATTTGCCGACATCGCTGAGTTTGGCCTTGTCGGCCTCGGGATAGGTGATTGCGGTGGCGGTGCCCTTGCGATACTTCTCGAAGAGCGCGGTGCGCCGCATCTGATAGGCCGGCGTCTCTGCGCGCGGTTGCGCGAGGTCGGCCGGATTGTCGACCATCGCCGCCATATTGCGCTGGCTGGAGCAGCCGAAATTGTAATACGGCTTGTTTTCGAAATAGGACTTGTTGTGGATCGACGGTCCGAGATCCTCAGGCCAGAGGCCGCAAGGGCCGGCGGTGGCGGCGATTCTCGGATAGGTCAGCCGGATTGCGGCCATAAAGCGCTGATCTTGCGGACGGTACTGGCGCACATTGACCGCGCGCGGCGGGACACCGGCGGCAGCGAAGGTCACCTGGATCTCCCGCAATGTTTCCGTCGCAGCCCGCGCGTTCGGCGTGTCGACGGGCATGTCGACGTTGATGCCGCCAGTGCCTTCGCGGAGCCAGGTCTGCGCCATTCCCATCACGTCGTCGCGCTGCGGGCCGGAAAGGCCGCCGCGGCCACGGCCGACGAATACGACGATCGACTGGTCGGCTTCCTGGATCGCGATCGGATGGCGCAAGCGATAATCGTCGGGCACGCTCGCCGTCGCCAGCTCGTCACCGGTGTGCTGGCAGGCTCCCAGCGCCACGGCAAGACCGATCAACGCTGCCGTCAGGCGGAGAGCGCGCTTGCGATCAGCGGGTAGTATGGATGTCATCGTTCGTGTCATCGTCCCGCCTCAGTCGGTAATAAAGCCGTAGGTGCCGCGATAATTCCGTGCCGGCTCGACGCGGCCCGGAACGCCGTAGATGCGATTGATGTTGCCGAGCAGGTCGGCCTGCGGATCCGACGCGGCGGCGAAGCCGTCATCCGGGCGCGACAGATCTTTCTGCGCGACCGCCCGGACCACATAGGGCGTGACCAGAATCATCAGCTCGGATCTGGTTGTTGACGAAGTCGCGGCTGCGGAACAGCGTGCCGAGCACCGGCAATTGCGACAGACCCGGAAAGCCGTTGATCGCCTGCTTGGTCTGGTCCTGGATCAGGCCTGCCATCGCCATCGCGCCGCCCGAGGGAATTTCCAGCGTCGTTTCCGCGCGGCGGGTCTTGATCGAGGGAATGGTCAGCGAGTTGGTCTGGGTGGGCGAAATCGCCTGCGCGAGCGTGATCGAGTTGTCGTTCGACACTTCCGACACTTCGGTCATGACGCGCAGGCTGATGCGGCCTTCGGTCAGCACGACAGGGGTGAAGTTGAGCGAGATGCCGAACTTCTTGAAGCTGATCGAGGTCGAACAGGAACGCGTGACCGGGTCGCAAGAATAGCCGGCGGGAATCGGAAACTCGCCGCCGGCGATGAAGGTCGCAGATTCACCCGATATGGCGGTCAAATTGGGCTCGGCCAGCGTTCGCACCACGCCTGCACTTTCCATGGCGCGCAGCGTGGCCGTTACCGACGGGACGTTGCCGGCTTTGCCGAAACTTCCGGTTGTCGCGTTGGTTCCGACCAGCGGATGGCCCAAGGCGGTAAACGGGTTGGAGTTGCTGAAGTTCACGACCGCCGTGCCGTAGGTCAGGTTGGCGGAGAGGTCGATGCCGAGCTGCTTGATGATACTGCGCGAGACCTCGGCGACGGTCACCTTCAGCATCACCTGGTCCCGGCCGCGGACCGCGATCGAATTGACGACCTTGTCCGCGCCGCCCGCGAGGCGCGCGGCCAGATCGAAGGCCTGCTGCGCTTCGATCGGGTTCGCGGCCATGCCGCTCAACACCACGCCGTCGCCGACGCCTTCGATCTGGATGTCGGAATTCGGCAGCGATTGCTTCAGTGCGGCGCGCACGCCGTTGAGGTCACGGGTGACGGCGATGTCATAGGCCGCGATCTGCTGGCCCGCCGAATCGAAGAACACGATGTTGGTCTGGCCGACCGCTGCGCCGATGATATAGGCGCGCTGGGAGGAGCGGACGACGGCGTTGGCGATCTTCGGATCGGCGACCAGCACGTCCTTGATGTCGCGCGGCAGGTCGATCACGATGGATTTGCCGATTCCGAGCGCAAGGGGGCGCGAATTCATCTGCCCGTCGGCGGCGACAGGTGCCGCCGAACGATAGGCGGGTGCTGCGCGATAGTCGCTCGCTACCACCGGCGTCAGGGCCGGGTTGAGCGTGAGCGCTGCGACCGCCGAAAACGACAGGGCGCGGACGATGAATGCCCGCATGATCGGCTGATTTTCCCTGCACTTCATATCGTGCGTCCTTTCGACCACTTCTCTATCGACTGCCGGCTGGCGGCGCCGTAACGAACGACGCCGACGCTTTCGCCGGGCAGGCTGATGGAATTGCTGTTGGCGGTCGTGGCCGGCCAGGCCTGCCATTGCAGATCCTCTGGCTTGACCGACTGGCCGGGGCCGAAGTCGGATCTCGCGATACGAATGTCCACCGCGTGCAGCGCAGCCGGCTCGGCTGGAGCGGCAATCTTGTTGTCGGACCCGCCGGCGAGAATTGCGGCAATGCCGCCAACTCCCGGGGCAATGGTCAAGCCGACAATGCGTGCGGTATTCATACGCTTCACTTTCCACATTACGCCGCGACGCTTCCGCCGCCGTGATGGGAGTTGACCAGCTATTCGTCAAAGCATGGTTAATGAGGCGTGAGTAAATTGCCTTAACGCGAAGTTACGGTCCTCTGATCAGCGCATGGCGAGGTGAGCGAGGTCGACCGCCTTGATCCATTCGGTCTCCGGATAGACCATCAGCGCGCCGATCGCGAGCGCGATGCCGTAGGGGATTCCGCTCTGCTTGTCGTGCAGCCGGTTCAGCCAGGCCTGGCCGGACAGCGGGTAGGGCAGCGGCCATTGCCGGAACTGGAGCAGCAGCAACGTCAGCGCACCGCCGAACAGCGAGGCATAGACCAGATAATCGAGGAGATGGCCGAAACCGAACCAGAGCGCCACGCCGGCTGCGACCTTGGCGTCGCCGCCGCCGACCCAGCCCATCGCAAAGCAGGCGAAAGCCGTCACAAGGACGACGGCGCCGGCAGCGGCATGTCCGAGCATATCGTGCAGGCCCATGCCACCCAGCAAGGCGAGAGCGAAGAAGCCGGCCACCAGAGCCAGCGAGACCCGGTTGGAGATCGTCATGGTGAAAAGGTCGCTCGCCGCAGCGAACGCCATCAAGGCCGGAAACAGCAGCAGGCGCGCGATATCGAGGATCATGGGTTCACACAGCCCGTGCGGCCAACGCGAGGTTCAAGCATCTGTCGAAGCATCGCCGGAGCCTATCCATCAGAGGTGAACAATCGGAAAACGGTCCGGCCGGTTCGCTCGATAACGGCAATTCCGCGGGAAAGGCTGCCGGAAGCCCGCACGGGCTACCGAGGGAAGCCGGACGCGCGGGAAACAACAAAGGCCCCGGATCACCGGGGCCTTTGAAGTAGAGAAGCCGACGAAAGCTTACTTCAGCGAGGTCGAGATCGGTTGAAGTTGCTGGCGAGCTTGGTGCCGACGCCGTTAACGGCGGTGATGATGGCGATCGCGATGCCGGCGGCGATCAGACCGTATTCAATGGCGGTAGCGCCGGACTCATCCTTGACGAAACGCGAAACGAGATTCTTCATAGGTAACTCCTGTGTACACGTGGCTGGTCGAACTAATGTTTGGTCTCGCCGGCGTTCTCAGCACCGTGACCATGGCGTCACCCTAAGGTGCGACAATTTCAGCGCAGTTAATTTGATCGCGTAAAAACCGCGGGGAACTCGCTGTTCTCTAGCAGAGTAAATGCGGCATTAAGGCATTTCATAAAATGCAAATTCAATCTGCGATCCGTATTCGGCGGTCATGCCTGCAGCCCGCTTCCGCCGGATTTACGGCTCCTTAAGCGCGAGCGCGTACCCCTGATGATCTCCGATCGGATGGGGCCGCCATGTCGAATTTGCCGCTGGAAGTCATCGCGATGCTGGGCCAGACGATGGCGAAAGTGGTGCCGATCACGATCGGCCTGGCCCTCGTGTTCACGGTGCTCTCGCATTTCTGGGCCTGCAATCCAGGAAAGCCCTGGTGGCGCAAGCGCGAGCTGGTCACCGACATCTGCTACTGGTTCTTCGTACCGGTATTCGCCCGCGTGTTTCGCATCGGCTTGATGGTGCTCGGCGCCGGCGTCGTCTTCAACATTCACGATGCCGACGCGCTGATCGCGTTTTACGATAACGGCCATGGTCCGCTTTCGGAGCTTCCGCTCTGGGTGCAGGCGTTGCTGTTCCTGATCGCATCGGACTTCATGTTATATTGGCTCCACCGCATGTTTCACGGCGGCGGCTTCTGGAAGTATCACGCCATCCATCATTCCTCCGAGGATCTCGAGTGGATTTCCGCGGCACGCTTTCATCCCGTCAACCTGTTTATCGGAACGATCCTGGTTGATGTCATTCTGTTGATGGCGGGTATCTCACCGAACATCATGCTGTGGGTCGGGCCGTTCACGACGTTCCACTCCGCATTCGTGCATGCCAATCTGAACTGGACGCTCGGTCCCTTCAAATATGTTCTGGCAACGCCGGTGTTTCATCGCTGGCACCACACCTCGCTCGAAGAGGGCGGTAACACCAATTTCGCGGGCACCTTTCCGATCTGGGACATTCTCTTTGGCACGTTCCGGATGCCGGAAAACAAGCTGCCCGGCGATTACGGCGTGGACGACCAGTCGGTCCCGTCCGAGATCGGCGGACAATTGGCCTATCCATTTCGCCATTAGCGCAAGAGCGCGGAAATTCGCTTCATGAGCATCGACGCCGGAACGATTCACGAGGGGAAAGCTTCCGGTAGCAGACATGTTCTTGGCCATGTTCCGGCCTGGGCGTGGCTGGGGATCTGGGTCTATGCGCTGCTGTTGATCAACGGCAGCATCCTGCTCAACGATTCCGATACCTACTGGCATATCGCGGTCGGAAAATGGATCCTCGATCATAACGCGCTGCCGCACGCCGATATCTATTCCTTCACGAAGACCGGCGAGCCGTGGATCTCGAGCTCCTGGCTCGCGCAGATCCTGTATGCCGGGAGCTATGAACTGGCCGGCTGGGCCGGCCCCGTCATTCTTTCCGCGGCCTGTGTTGCCATCACCTTCGCGATGCTGGCGTCCATGCTCGGCCGTCGCATGCCCTCGACCTGGGCCATCCTGATTGCGCTCGCGGCGCTGGTGCTTTCGGCGTCGCATCTGTTCGCGCGCCCGCATGTGCTGGCGCTGCCGGTGATGCTTGCCTGGGCGTACGGACTGATGTCGGCGAGCGAACGACACCAGGCGCCGTCGCTCTCACTGCTGCCGCTGGTGGCGCTGTGGGCAAACCTGCACGGCGGGTTCGTGTTCGGACTGATGCTGGTCGCGGGATTCGCGTTCGACGCGTGGTGGAATGCACCGGCGCCGCAGCGAATGTCGTTGGCCGCGCGCTGGATCGTCTTCGGTATCGGCGCTGCCGCCGCGTGCTGCGTGACGCCTTATGGATGGGGATCGATCCTGGCATCCCGCAAGATTCTCGATCTCGGCGAATTACTGCATTTGATCTACGAATGGATGCCGGTGGACTTCAGCCGCTTCGGCCTGTTCGAAGCCTGCGTGCTGGCGTTGATCGGGGGCGCGCTCTATTGCGGTGTCAGGCTTTCGCCACCGCGAATTGCGTTGGTGCTGGGCCTGTTTCACATGGCGTTGTCGCATGTCCGCAACGTCGAGGTTTTTGCCTTGCTGCTGCCGCTCGTAGTGCTCGCTCCGCTCGCATCGCAATTCGCGCTGCGGCCGGCCCGCTTTGCCAGGATGGGTTTCCCGGTCGTTTCAGCCATGGCGCTCCTTGCCATTGTCGGTGCCTCGACATGGGCCTTTGCCGCCAACACCCGGTTCGCGCCTCCGGCCACTCAGTCGCCGGCGGCCGCCGTGGACGCACTGAAGGATCGAAATCCAAAACGGGTTCTCAACGACCTTCCGTTCGGGGGATATCTGATCTCGCGGGGCGTGCCCGTATTCATCGACGGACGCGCCGAGCTGTACGGCGAAGCGTTCGAAATGGCGTATTACCGCGCCATGCAGCTCAAGGACGTCAATGAGCTGCTCGATCTGCTCAAGCGCTACGATATCGACGCGGTGCTGCTGACGCCGGCGACGCCTGCGGTAACGATGCTCGACCATCTCGACGGCTGGCGGCGCGTCTACGCCGACGAGACCGCGGTGCTGCACGTTCGCGCCGCCCATTGATTTGATCGGAAGGGTCTGGATCAGCGGCGATCGCACCTCAGTCGGCGCGGCGGGGGCGCTGTTATCGCGTGGACTGGCTGCTCGCAACCATCGGCGTCAAGTACGCCGGCTCCCGCCACCACGAGCCGGCGCGGAGCAAAGCGAGAGCGCCAACGATCAGCGTGGCGCCGAGCCCGACTGGCGCGCCGGTGAAAATGAAAATCGCAATCAGCGCGCCGGCGCCGCCAAGCGCCGGCAATTCGTAGTCGCGGAAGCCGGATTTGAGCCCGATGCGAACCAGGAATGCAATCGGAATCGCCAACACCATCATGTCGTACATGTAGAGATAAGGGGTGGTCAGCAAAGTGCCGGCCGCAAGCGCCGCGGCCTTCAGCGTGTAGGGCACGCGGCTGCGCCACATCAGCGTGAGCACGATCGCAACCGATGCGGTCAGCACCCACTGGAACGCCCATGCCAGTGATTCGGTACCGCCGAAATAGCGCACCAGCGCCAGGATACTCTGCAGCTTCCACCACGCGGCCCTGCCTTCGCTCAGGAAGGCTTGCGAGGCCATCGGCAGCCAGTGAAAGAATGCCTGCCAGCTTTCGGCGCCGAACGCGAGCCAGGAAACGAAAACCAGCAGGATGGCGGTTACGCCGGCGCTGACGAACACCTTCCATTGTCCGGCTGCGATCAGCACCAGTGGAAACAACAATCCGTATTGCGGCTTGTAGCTGAGAAGCCCAAGACAAACGCCCGCGAGAATCGGCCTGGCCGGCATCAGATAGAGTGTGCCGCCGATCAGCGCCGCGGTCAGAAATCCGTTCTGCCCGATCATCATGTTGGCGAACAGCATGGGAAGGGCGACCGCGAGCATCAGGCCGAAGTGACGGCCGACGATCGCGCGCATCACTGCGAGATATGGCAGCAGGCTGATGGCCATCCAGCCGAGGAAGGCGATCGGATAGGGAAGCTTGGCCAGCAAGGTCGCGACGAACAGGAATGGCGGCGGATAATGCCACGCGAAGTTGCCGGGGAAATCCTGTCCGAGCACCGCTACCTCGATCTGCTTCTGGATGTCCCAGTCGTAGGCGAGCGCCGGATGACCGTCGAGCACGAGGCGGCCCGCCGCCCAGACGTTGACGAAGTCGGTCGGCTCGAGGAGGCCCTTCAGATCGTAGATCCACAGGCCCGCGAAATACGCCGCCGGGAAAAAGCAGACGTTGATGCCGAACAGCACAAAGCACGTCTTGGACAGCGCGGCGGGGATGGCGCCCTGCTGGGACGGGTTCATCGCGGCTTGTATTAATGCGGCCATGCGGGTTCTCTTGCGCCTTTGCGAGGGCGCACACGCTCACAGCAATAGGCCGGAGTGAATTGCGGAAATCTTAAGCCTGCCGGCTGTTTCGGCAGGTTTTCGGCAACCTGGCTCAACCTCTGTGCCCGGCTGGTGGGCGCGGCTGAATTCTGATAGCTGGTCCTGCGAAGGTGGCCGCGGACCGGAGCAATTGCCGCTCTGGACTGCCCAACCGGAATAGACGGATATGTCAGGCCTGCCCGCGGAAATCGTCGAGATGCTCGGCCAGACCATTGCCAAGGTGGTGCCGGTGACGATCGCACTGGCGTTGCTGTTCTCTGTGCTGGCGCATTTCTGGGCCTGCAATCCGGGGACCCCCTGGTGGCGCAAGCGCGAGCTCGTCACCGACATCTGTTACTGGTTCCTGGTGCCGCTGTTCGCGCGCGTGTTTCGGATCGGGCTATTGGTGCTCGGCGCCGCTCTGGTCTTCGGCATTCGCGACGCCGACGAACTGATCGCTTTCTATGACAATGGCCATGGACCGCTGTCGACGCTGCCGCTGTGGCTGCAGGCGGTGCTGTTCCTGGTGCTGGCGGATTTCATGATGTACTGGCTGCACCGCATGTTCCATCGCGGCGGCTTCTGGCGATACCACGCTATCCATCATTCGTCCGAGGATGTGGACTGGATTTCGGCGGCGCGCTTTCACCCCGTGAATCTGCTGCTGGGGACCATCGGGGTCGATGTCGTGCTGCTGATGGCGGGCATTTCGCCGAACGTGATGCTCTGGCTCGGTCCCCTCAACATCTTTCATTCGGCCTTCGTCCACGCCAATTTGAACTGGACGCTCGGTCCCTTCAGATATGTGATCGCTACCCCGGTGTTCCATCGCTGGCATCACACCTCGCCGGAAGAGGGCGGCAACACCAATTTTGCCGGCACCTTTCCGCTTTGGGACGTTCTGTTCGGGACGTTCCGGCTGCCCGAAGACCGGCTGCCCGATCGGTATGGCGTGGACGATCAGGCTTCGTTCCCGCGCGAATTTACCGGGCAACTGGCCTATCCGTTCCGGAAGTAGTCCGCCGTCGGGGCGCGGCGAGGCGGGATCACGTCCGCCGGCCCGGCGCTGGCGCGATCAAAGGAGTTCTTTAACGCGATCTCAAGGGGCGTCCTTAACCTTGCTTTGACCTATATCTGGCTAGGCTGGTTTGCTTCAGCGCCGGAAGCGTCAGTTCAGTAGTGTAAGAGTAAAGCGCATGAATACCGCACGAATTGTCGTTCTTGCTATCGCAATTGGCGCCGGCGGCGTCGCCGCTTATCTGGCGAGCGGCTCGGACAAAGCGGCTGCCCCAGCCCCGGCGGCCGTCCAGCAAATACCGACGGTGGATGTCCTTGTGGCGAAGGATGATATTGCCCTTGGCCAGACCGTCGCTCCAGAAAATCTGCAGTGGCAGACGTGGACCGATTCCAGTGCAAGCAGCAGCTTCATCCGCAAGAAGGACCGCCCCGAAGCGGTAACCCAGCTCGCCGGCTCGATTGCGCGCGGGCCCTTTATCGCAGGCGAACCGATCCGCGAGCAGAAGCTGGTCAAGGCCAATGGTTCGGGATTCATGGCGGCGATCCTGCCCTCCGGAATGCGCGCTGTTTCGACCGAAATCTCGGCGGAAACCGGCGCAGGGGGCTTCATCCTGCCGAACGACCGCGTCGACGTCCTTCTGTCGAAGCGTGAGAAAGTTCAGACCGGCGACGGCACGCCAGGTGAATTGATCTCGTCGCAGGTCGTGCTGTCGAATCTGCGGGTTCTCGCCATCGATCAGGCCCCCAAGGAAAAAGAGGGACAAAACGCGGTGCTGGGCAAGACGGCCACCCTGGAAATGTCGCCTCAAGACGTGGAAATTCTGGCAAAAGCCCGCCTCAGCGGAACGCTGTCGCTGGCGCTGCGCAGCATCGCCGACGGCAAGACGACCACCGTTGCATCCACCGCCGACAACAAGCTCATCACGATTTACCGCGGCGCCGGCAGCGCGGACGTGCTGAGCTGCACCCCGCTCTGCACCCGGCGCTGATAGCCGCGCCCGGCGCTTCGCAACGCTCCGCGGATCTGCCCAGGTTCGTGCGAATCCCGGTTCGCACAGGCAAAACCCGAAAGCGGTTAACGCGGGCTTAACAGAGCGGTCCGCTCTGTCGGGATCGCACGAAACACTTCAACAATCAGTTTCGGGTAATCCTTGCGGCAATTCTTCTCGCCTCGAGGGTCTGTTCGATGCCGTCACCCTTCGCCACCGCCGGAAAACTTTTTCGCCGCTTTCGCCGCAACCGCCAAGGTTCGGCCATGGTCGAATTCGCGCTGGTCGCGCCGGTGTTTTTCGCGCTGCTGTTTGCGATCATCGAAGTGGCCCTGGTTTTCTATGCCAGCCAGGTGCTCGAGACCGTGACGCAGGATACCGCGCGCCAGATCTTTACCGGTCAGGCGCAGCTGGCAAATATGCAGCCAGCGGAATTCAAGAGCAGCCTTTGCAGCCGTGTCGTTGCCTTGTTCGATTGCATGGGCGGCATCACGATTCGACGTGCAGAGTTACTCTTCGTTCTCCGCCCTCAACATTTCCGATCCGATCGACCCCGCCACAAAGAACTTCGTGCCGCCCAACAACTTCAGTCATGGGCGGGCCCGGCGACATCGTCGTCGTGCGGGTGTTCTATCAATGGCCGCTGCTGGTCACCGGGATGGGCTTCAACCTTTCGAATTTGGCCGGCAGCAAGCGGCTGCTGACCGCGACCGCCGCGTTCCAGAACGAACCCTATTAGGGGGAAAAAGATGAAACCGATGATGAGAATGTGGCTTTGCCTGCGGCGCTCCTCACTCGATTTGCCGGGTGACAGAAGCGGCGTAGCGGCGACCGAGTTCGCCATGATCGTGCCGCTGATGCTGGTGTTGTTCTTTGGTACGGTCGAGTTCTCGTCGGGCGTCGCCGTCGACCGCAAGGTGACGACGATGGCGCGAACGCTGTCCGACCTGACCTCGCAGAACAAGTCGGTCACGGATACCCAGTTGACCAACATCTTCAATGCCAGCACCGGCATCATGTCGCCCTATGCGGCGGCGCCGGCGCAGTCCACGATCAGCGAATTGTACGTCGATCCCTTGACGAAGGCTGCGCGCGTGCAATGGAGCTCGGGCGCCGCGCCGCATGAGCGACGGAAGCTCGTGCCGATACCGACGGCCCTGCAGGTCGGCGGCACCTATCTGATCTACAGCGAGGTCAGCTATAAATACGTTCCGACCATCGGCTATGTCATGGCGAAGTCCGGGATCACGTATGAGCGATTTCACCTATACCCGGCCGCGCCAGTCGACCTGCGTGCTGTACAACACGACGGTCTGCCCGACGAGTTGATAGCCGCGTTTTCCAGCGGGGTGCTGACCAGCCAGCGCGGCAATCAAATGAAAAACCAAAATGAAAAAGGCCGCGCCCCATGGGCGCGGCCTTTGATCTATTGCGAGACGATCTGCAGGGTGTGCTCGCCCTGGAAGACCGTTATCCGGCGGCGCGCAGATTGTCGGCCGAAGATTTGCCAGAGCGGCGATCTGCCACGATTTCGTAGGAGATCTTCTGGCCTTCCCGCAGTGTTCCCAGGCCGGCACGCTCGACAGCGCTGATGTGCACGAACACATCGTTGCCGCCGTCATCCGGCTGAATGAAGCCATAGCCCTTGGTTGCGTTAAACCACTTCACGG
Organism: uncultured Alphaproteobacteria bacterium; assembly: GCA_963847015.1. Taxonomy (GTDB): domain Bacteria; phylum Pseudomonadota; class Alphaproteobacteria; order Rhizobiales; family Xanthobacteraceae; genus Bradyrhizobium. The sequence continues at coordinate 77,170 of CAWJYI010000027.1, forward strand.
TTCCCATGCTCACGGGGGTAGTCCCTTCTCAGATATACAAGTCGTAACCCACCTCTCGGCGGGCTGGTGAGATCGAATTTTTGGAAGGGTCGTCAGCGTCTAAACCGGCTGTACCGGTGGATAGCTAATGTCGTCCGGCCGAAAATCGATCCCCAAATATTATTCGATAGTAGGGTCCAAAACAATCCTGACGTGCACGATTTTTTGATGAGACGGCAGGGCCTTGGCCCCATCGCGCACGACACGGTCGTCGTGCGCGATGTCGTGGCGGTTGTGCGATGTTACCTGCGGCGGAACTGGCCGCCACGCGGCGGTGCACCACGCGCCCCGCCGGGTGTCGACGGACGCTCGTCCTTGTGACGGAAGATCAGCCGGCCCTTCTCCAGATCATAGGGCGACATTTCGATCGTGACCCGATCCCCTGCCAGCGTCTTGATCCGGTTCTTCTTCATCTTGCCCGCGGTGTAGGCGACAATCTCGTGTCCGGCGTCGAGTTGCACGCGGTAACGCGCGTCGGGGAGGATTTCGGTCACCAGTCCTTCGAACTGGATCAGCTCTTCTTTAGCCATGTTTGTCTCCAGATCGATCGAGGCTAGCGCTGCGGTCGGTTGGTACGGTTGGGTTGGGTATTCGGACGGCTCTCGCGATGCAAGAAGGCGACGCCTTGAATGCCCTCGCTCTTGCCGCCCTGCGCAGGACGCGGCAACTCGTGCCGGTTTGCCTGCGGCGCGGCATTATTACCACCACCGCGGCGGGGACGGCGAGGGCCTTTTGATCCCGGCGCCGATTCATGGGAGCGGGATTCATGACTGGATTCATGAGCCTGGATTCCTGGCCCCGGGCGCTGTGGCCACGCGGCGCGGAACGTCCAGCCCGGTGGTGCGCCGGCGCAGCAGCCGGCGCCGCATCGCGGCTACCCGGCGTGCGGCGGTCTTCCCGCGGCAGCGCAATCCGGATCAGCTTTTCGATGTCGCGCAGATAGCCCATTTCCTCCGCTCCCGCGATCAGCGAGATGGCGACGCCTTCGGCGCCGGCGCGGGCCGTGCGGCCGATGCGGTGGACGTAGGTTTCCGGCACGTTCGGCAGGTCGTAGTTCACCACATGGCTGATGCCGTCGACGTCGATGCCACGGGCGGCAATGTCGGTGGCGACCAGGGTGCGGATCTCGCCGGTCCGGAACGCTGCCAGCGCACGCTCGCGGTTGTTCTGCGACTTGTTGCCGTGAATGGCGTCGGCCCTGATGCCAACCTTGGCAAGGCCTTTCACCACCTTGTCCGCGCCATGCTTGGTGCGGGTGAAGATCAGCGCCCTATCGACGGGTTCCTGCTTCAGGAGCTGGGCGAGAATGGCAGGCTTCGCCGCGAAATCGACCTGGAGGATGCGCTGGGTAATGCGCTCGACGGTCGAGGAGACCGGCGTCACCGCCACGCGGGCGGGATCGCGCAGCATCGCCTCGGCGAGCTCGGCGATGTCCTTTGGCATGGTGGCCGAGAAGAACAGCGTCTGCCGCTTGATCGGCAATTTGCCGACGATTTTGCGGATGTCGTTGATGAAGCCCATGTCGAGCATGCGGTCGGCTTCGTCGAGCACGAGGAATTCGACCTGGCCGAGCTTGAGTCCGTTGCTTTGCACGAGGTCGAGCAGGCGGCCGGGCGTGGCCACCATGACTTCGACGCCCTGCATCACCGAGCGGACCTGGCGGCCCATCGGCACGCCGCCGATCGCCAGCGCCGAGGTCAGGCGGATGTGGCGGCCATAGGCGTTGAAACTGTCGAGGATCTGGCCCGACAATTCGCGGGTGGGCGAGAGGACCAACACGCGGCAGCTCTTGGGCTGCGGCCGGATACGATTCTCCAGAATGCGGTGCAGGATCGGTAGCGCGAAAGCTGCGGTCTTGCCGGTGCCGGTCTGGGCGATGCCGACGACGTCACGGCCGGCGAGGGCGAGGGGGATGGTTTGGGCCTGGATGGGCGTGGGCGTGAGGTAATTTTCTTCCTTGAGGGCACGCGAAATGGGATCGGCAAGGCCGAAATCCTGAAAGGAGGTCAAAAGGTGGTTCTTTCCATTATAAAAGGCAGGCGCCCGGCGGTTTTCGGCCAGGAGCGCGCGAGGGGTGTCAGAGACACCCGCGTGTTTGGGGCGTCGGTTTTGGTTAGCTGAAGGGGCAAGCCAGAAACCGTCGGACGGGATCAGAACACGCGGCTCGCAAGGACCTGATGATTCTCAAGGTCACGTCCGTGATATGGAGCACGAACGCGGCGCTTTCAAGGTGAATCGACAAACCCTAACTTGGCGAGGTTAAGAAACGGCCCCATTCCGTCGCCCGCGTGTCGCGATAAGCCCGCTGCGATGCGCAATAATATGCCGAAAATTTAGCCAACTGATCTTATGTGCCTAAAAAATAGACTATTTGCCGTGAAAGCATACATTTTTTCAGCCCAAAAATTGGGCAGATTTTCCGCCGTTTCTTCGCTAGATCGCTAATTCATAAGTATCTGTAAGCACTTATCCTGCTTTTGAGCCGTGGCATGGTTCTTGCGATTCCCTTAACGAGGCGGCCGTGGGGCCGTTTCGCAGCGTTTCACGCCTGCGTCAGGGAGATGACATTTCATGCTTACACAGCTTACTCAGGATATAGCGTCGCTGAGCCGCCGCCGCTGGCTCGCGGCGACCGCGGGCCTGGTTTTGGGCCTCGCTGCGTTTACCAACGCCAAGGCAGCCGACGACACCATCAAGGTCGGCGTCCTGCACTCGCTTTCCGGCACCATGGCCATCAGCGAAACCACGCTGAAGGACACCATCCTTTTCCTGATCGACGAGCAGAACAAGAAAGGCGGCGTGCTCGGCAAGAAGCTCGAGGCCGTCGTCGTCGACCCCGCCTCGAACTGGCCGCTGTTTGCCGAAAAGGCCCGCGAACTGATCACCAAGGACAAGGTCGCCGTCGTGTTCGGCTGCTGGACCTCGGTCTCGCGCAAATCCGTGCTCCCGGTGTTCAAGGAGCTCAACAGCATCCTGTTCTACCCCGTGCAGTACGAGGGTGAAGAGAGCGAGCGCAACGTGTTCTACACCGGTGCTGCGCCGAACCAGCAGGCGATTCCGGCCGTCGACTATCTGATGAAGGACGAAAAGGTGAAGCGCTGGGTGCTGGCGGGCACCGACTATGTCTATCCGCGCACCACCAACAAGATCCTTGAAGCCTATCTGAAGTCGAAGGGCGTCAAGCAGGAAGACATCATGATCAACTACACGCCGTTTGGTCATAGTGACTGGCAGACGATCGTGGCCGACATCAAGAAGTTCGGCTCGGCCGGCAAGAAGACGGCGGTGGTCTCCACCATCAACGGCGACGCCAACGTTCCCTTCTACAAGGAACTCGGCAACCAGGGCATCAAGGCGACCGACATTCCGGTTGTCGCGTTCTCGGTCGGTGAAGAAGAACTCGCCGGCATCGACACCAAGCCGCTGCTCGGCCATCTCGCCGCCTGGAACTACTTCCAGTCGATCAAGACCCCCGAGAACGAGAAGTTCATCAAGGCGTGGCAGGCCTACACCAAGAATCCGAAGCGCGTGACCAACGACCCGATGGAAGCGCACGTCATCGGCTTCGACATGTGGGTCAAGGCGGTCGAGAAGTCGAAGTCGACCGACGCCGACAAGGTGATCGACGCGCTGCCCGGCATCGAAGCCAAGAACCTGACCGGCGGCACCTCGAAGATGCTGCCGAACCACCACATCACCAAGCCGGTGTTCATCGGCGAGATCAAGGGCAACGGCCAGTTCGACGTGGTGTGGAAGACCCCGGGCCTGGTGGCCGGCGATGCATGGTCGAAGGAGCTCGAAGGCTCCAGGGACCTGATCGGCGACTGGGTTGGCAAGAAGTGCGGCAACTACAACACCAAGACCAACAAGTGCGGCGGTCAGGGCTCCTGATCAGCTTCTAACTTCCAAGAACTTCTAACTAAGAAGAACTTCCAACTTCCAAGAGGTTCCAACTTCCAAGAGAGACCGGAGAAGGCGGCAATGCTGCCGCCTTCTCCCCACACTCCTGCCGGGGTCCACCAGTGCTTGCCAATGTCTTTGACCGTCTTCGCGCGCTGTTTATCTCAGTCCTGTTGATCGCAGCGTTCGCTGTACCGGCGTTCGCGGGGCCGTTCGAGGACGCGGTCGCCAAATTCGCCAATGACGAGTTTTCCGACACCGACGAGGCGGTCAGTGCGATCTCGACCTCTGGCAATCCGCTGGCCTTTCCCATCATCAGCGCCTTGCAGGACGGCCGGCTGGCGGCCGATCCCGACACCAAAAAGGTTTTCGTTACCCAGCCCGACGGCAAGATCATCGATGCCGCAACCGGGGCCGCCGTTGACAAGCTGCCGGACAATGCGGCGGCCGTTCGCCTCAACAACCGCCTGCGCCGCACCGTGGAGGCCGCGCTCGGCAGCCTGACGCTGCTGTCGCCCGATCCCGCCAAGCGCATCGCGGCCGCGCAGTCGGTGTTCAAGAGCCACGACGAGAGCGCGCTTCCGGTCATCGACGGCGCGCTGGCGAAGGAGACCAACAAGGGCGCCAGGGCGGCCTTTGCCGAGGCCCGCGCCGCCATCCTGCTTTACAAATCCGATGCCACCGACGTCGAAAAACTCGAGGCCGTCGCCGTCATCAAGGCGCGCGGCGACCAGGAAGCGCTGGCGCTGCTGACCGGCCTCGGCGACCAGCCGCCGCTGGTTGCGCAAGCCGCGGCCGGGGCGGTCGCCTCGATCCAGAGCACGCTTGCCTTGTGGTCCACCGTGCAGAATGCCTGGTACGGCCTCTCGCTCGGCTCGGTGCTGCTACTCGCCGCCATCGGGCTCGCCATCACTTTCGGCGTGATGGGCGTCATCAACATGGCCCATGGCGAGATGGTGATGATCGGCGCCTACACCACTTTCGTGGTGCAGGAAGTGATCCGGACCCGTTATGCCGGTCTGTTCGACTATTCGCTGCTGATCGCGGTCCCGCTGGCCTTCCTCGTGGCCGGGGGGATCGGCGTATTGATCGAACGCAGCATCATCCGCTTTCTCTACGGCCGGCCACTGGAAACATTGCTGGCGACCTGGGGCCTGTCGCTGGTGCTGCAACAGGCGGTGCGCAGCGCCTTCGGTCCGACCAACCGCGAAGTCGGCAATCCCTCCTGGATGAGCGGCGCGTTCGAACTCGGGCAGATCACCATCACCTATAACCGGCTCTGGATCCTTTGCTTCACGCTCGCCGTGTTCGCCATTCTGCTCGCCATGCTGCGCTATACCGCGCTGGGGCTGGAGATGCGCGCGGTGACGCAAAACCGCCGCATGGCGGCGTCGATGGGCATTGCGACCTCGCGCGTCGACGCGCTCACCTTCGGCCTCGGCTCGGGTATCGCCGGGATTGCCGGCGTGGCGCTGTCGCAGATCGACAATGTCAGCCCGAATCTCGGCCAGAGCTACATCATCGACTCCTTCATGGTGGTGGTGTTCGGCGGCGTCGGTAATCTCTGGGGTACGCTGGTCGGCGCCTTCACGCTCGGCATCGCCAACAAATTCCTGGAGCCGGTCGCCGGCGCCGTGCTCGGCAAGATCGCCATTCTCGTGCTGATCATCCTGTTCATCCAGAAGCGGCCGCGCGGGCTGTTCGCGCTCAAGGGCCGGGCGGTGGAAGCATGATGCCGCATGTGCTGACCCGATCGCTCGATCGCAGCGCCACCGTCTTCCTGCTGGTGGTCGCAGCCTTCGGCGTCCTGATCCCGCTGTCCAATCTGCTGCTGCCGGCCGGCTCGTTCTTTCAGGTGCCGACCTATCTGGTCGCGCTGTTCGGCAAATATGTCTGCTATGCCATCCTCGCGCTCGCGATCGACCTGATCTGGGGCTATTGCGGCATTCTCTCGCTCGGCCATGGCGCCTTCTTCGCGCTCGGCGGCTACGCGATGGGCATGTATCTGATGCGCCAGATCGGCAATCGCGGCGTCTACGGCAATCCGGTATTGCCCGACTTCATGGTGTTCCTGAACTATCCAAAGCTGCCCTGGTACTGGTACGGCTTCGATATGTTCTGGTTTGCGGCGCTGATGGTCATCGTGGTGCCGGGCTTGCTCGCGTTCTGCTTCGGCTGGCTGGCGTTCCGCTCCCGCGTCACCGGCGTCTACCTCTCGATCATCACGCAGGCGATGACCTACGCACTGCTGCTGGCGTTCTTCCGCAACGATTTCGGTTTCGGCGGCAACAACGGCCTGACCGATTTCAAGGACATTTTGGGCTTCAACGTGCAGGCCGATGGCACCCGCGCGGCGCTGTTCGCGCTGAGTTGCCTGGCGCTGATCCTGGGCTTCCTGATCTGCCGTGCAGTGGTGACCTCGAAACTCGGCAAGGTGCTGATCGCGGTGCGCGACGCCGAATCCCGCACGCGGTTTCTCGGCTACCGCGTCGAATCCTACAAGCTGTTCGTGTTCACGCTGTCGGCCTGCATGGCCGGCGTCGCCGGCGCGCTCTATGTGCCGCAGGTCGGCATCATCAACCCGTCCGAATTCGCGCCGGGCAATTCGATCGAGGCCGTCATCTGGGTCGCCGTCGGCGGCCGCGGCACGCTGATCGGCGCAGCGCTCGGCGCCGTCGTCGTCAACTACGCCAAGACCTACTTCACCTCGGGCCCGCTGGCGCCGTACTGGCTGTTCATGCTGGGCGCGCTGTTCATCCTGGTGACGCTGCTGCTGCCGAAGGGGATCATCGGCACTTTCAATGCGTGGTGGGAGCCGTGGAAGGCGAAGCGCTTGTTGGCCGAGGCCGAAACAAGCGCGGCGCGTGAAGACGGCGTCGCCGAACCGAACCCGGCGGAGTAAGCGCATGAACGTCATGGATACCCGCGCTACTTCCGCCTTGCTCTATCTCGACGGCGTGCACGTCTCGTTCGACGGCTTCCACGCCATCAACAATTTGTCGCTGACGCTTGCGCCGGGCGAGATGCGCGCCATCATCGGCCCCAACGGCGCCGGCAAGACCACGATGATGGACATCATCACCGGCAAGACCAAGCCGGACGAGGGCGTGGTGTTGTTCGACGGCGTCACCGATCTCACGCGCCTGGACGAAACCCGCATCGCCGAACTCGGCATCGGCCGCAAATTCCAGAAGCCGACGGTGTTCGAAAGCCAGACCATCGAGGACAATCTCCTGTTGGCGCTCAACGTCGATCACAGCGTCAAGGGCACGCTGTTCTGGCGCGAGAGCAGACCCGAGACCGAGCGCATCGAGCGCGTGCTGGAAACCATCCGCCTGAAGGACGCGCGTAACCGGTTGGCGGGAAGCCTGTCGCACGGCCAGAAGCAATGGCTCGAGATCGGCATGCTGCTGGCGCAGGATCCGAAACTGCTGTTGGTCGATGAGCCCGTCGCCGGCATGACCGACGTGGAGACCCATCAGACGGCGGAGCTGTTGAAGGAAATCAACAAGGAAAAGACGGTCATGGTCGTCGAGCACGACATGACCTTCGTGCGCGAACTCGGCGTCAAGGTCACTTGCCTGCATGAAGGCACGGTGCTGGCGGAAGGGACCATCGATCAGGTCTCGGCGAACGAGCGGGTGATCGAAGTGTATCTGGGGCGCTGATCCATGCTGAAGGTCGAGAATATCAGCCTCTATTACGGTGCGGCGCAGGCGCTGCGCGGCGTCTCGCTGTCCGCCGAGCCGGGCAAGGTGACGTGCGTGCTCGGCCGCAACGGCGTCGGCAAGACCTCGCTGTTGCGTGCGATGGTCGGCCAATACCCGATATCAGGCGGATCGATCACGCTCGAAGGCAACGACATCACCGGCCTGAAGCCGTATGAGCGTGCGCGGCGCGGCATCGGCTTCGTGCCGCAGGGCCGCGAGATTTTTCCGTTGCTGACGGTGGAAGAAAATCTCAAGACCGGTTTCGGGCCGCTGAAGCGCGACGACCGCAATATCCCCGACGACGTGTTCGCGCTGTTTCCGGTGCTGAATTCGATGCTGGGCCGCCGCGGCGGCGATCTCTCCGGCGGCCAGCAACAGCAGCTTGCGATCGGCCGCGCGCTGGTGATGCGGCCAAAGCTGCTGCTGCTCGACGAGCCGACCGAGGGCATTCAGCCGTCGATCATCAAGGACATCGGCCGCGCGATCTCCTATCTGCGCAGCCTCGGCAACATCGCGATCGTGCTGGTCGAACAATATCTCGACTTTGCCTGCGAGCTCGGCGACAATTTCGCGGTCATGGACCGGGGCGCGGTCAAATATGCCTGCGACCGCAGCAACCTCGATCCCGCCGAAATCAGCCGCCAGATGGCGCTATAGTTATATCTATAACGCGATGGCTTTTTTGTTGCGCGAGGCTTTGGGGAGCGTTTGCGGACGGATGCGAACCGATATCACGCGTGCGGCTTCGGAGACCTTCGCAGCCAACCGCGCCCAGGGCGCGGTGAAGTTCGATGTCCGTCTTCAGGATGGCGTCACCCGCCGTGGCAGCTTGCATGAATCGGGCTCCTTGCGCGTGCGCTTTCCCTCGCCCGAGGCCGAGGGCCTGTCGGGGGTGTTCGTCAACACCGCGGGCGGCATCGCCGGCGGCGACCGTTTTGATATCGACATTTCCACCGGAGAAGGAACGCGGCTGACGCTGACGACGGCGGCGGCCGAAAAAGTCTATCGCGCGCCGGGGCCGGCGGCGCAGCTCAACATTGCGCTGAAGGCCGGAGCCCGTTCGCACCTCGCCTGGCTGCCGCAGGAGACCATCCTGTTCGACCGGGCGCGAATATCGCGCCGCATCGACATCGATCTGGCGGAAGACGCCTCGCTGTTGTTGTGCGAAATCGTGGTGTTCGGCCGCTCCGCGATGGGTGAACGCATGCTGCATGGCGAGTTCGTCGATCGCTGGCGCCTGCGCCGTGGGGCTAAGCTGGTGTTTGCCGAGACGGTCCGGCTCGACGGCGACATCGGAGAAAAGCTGGCGCGGCCTGCGGTCGCCAAAGGCGGCGTCGCCATCGGCACGGCGCTGATCGTGCCCGGCGATGAGGCTGTGGTGGAGCGCATTCGCGAAGCCTCGGAAACGTTCGGTGGCGAAGTCGGAATTTCGGCCTGGAACGGGTTTGCAATGGCGCGCTTCTGTGCCCAAGATGCGGCCCGGCTTCGCGCCGATATGATGTCGGTGCTCGGCCGCGCCAGCGGTGCCGCGCTGCCGCGGCTCTGGCTTAGTTAGATCGTGGCTTGGTTAGATCGTCATCTTGTAGATCGACCCATCATTAGAGTGCTCGCATGAATCTCTCTCCCCGCGAAAAGGACAAGCTTCTGATCTCGATGGCGGCCATGGTGGCGCGCCGCCGGCTGGAGCGCGGTGTCAAGCTCAACCACCCCGAGGCCATCGCCATCATTTCCGACTTCATCGTCGAGGGTGCGCGCGACGGCCGCACCGTCGCCGACCTGATGCAGGCCGGTGCGCAGGTGATTACCCGCGCGCAGTGCATGGACGGGATCGCCGAGATGATCCACGACATCCAGGTCGAGGCGACGTTCCCGGACGGCACCAAGCTCGTCACCGTGCATGAGCCGATCCGATGAGGTTGTCATTCCGGGGCGGCGCAAAGCGCCGAATTGGGAATCCAGAGGTAATTAATTCGAGATTCCGGGTTCGATGCTGCGCATCGCCCCGGAATGACGAGGAAGGGAAGGCAAGATGATCCCCGGTGAACTCTTCATCAAGGACGGCGAGATCGAACTCAATGCCGGCCGCAAAACGCTGACATTGACCGTCGCCAACACCGGCGACCGTCCGATCCAGGTCGGCTCGCACTACCATTTTTTCGAAACCAACCCGGCGCTGAAATTCGAACGCAAAAAAGCCCGCGGCATGCGCCTCGACATCGCCGCCGGCACCGCCGTGCGCTTCGAACCGGGCCAAACCCGCGACGTGCAACTCGTCGCGCTCGCGGGCAAGCGCGTGATCTATGGTTTCCGCGGCGACGTGCAGGGGAAATTATGAGCACGAAAATCAAACGTTCCGTCTATGCCGACATGTTCGGGCCCACCACCGGCGACCGGGTGCGGCTGGCCGATACCGATCTCATTATCGAGGTCGAGAAGGATTTCACCACCTATGGCGAGGAGGTGAAGTTCGGCGGCGGCAAGGTGATCCGCGACGGCATGGGGCAATCGCAGGTCACCAACAGGCAGGGCGCGGCCGATACCGTCATCACCAATGCGCTGATCGTGGACCACTGGGGCATCGTGAAAGCCGACGTCGCGATCAAGGAAGGCATGATCGCTGGCGTAGGCAAGGCCGGTAATCCCGATATCCAGCCCGGCGTCACCATCGTGATCGGGCCCGGCACCGACGTGATCGCGGGCGAGGGCAAGATCCTCACCGCCGGTGGGTTCGACAGCCATATCCATTTCATCTGCCCGCAGCAGATCGAGCATGCGCTGATGAGTGGCGTCACCTCGATGCTGGGCGGCGGCACCGGGCCGTCGCACGGCACCTTTGCGACCACCTGCACGCCGGGTCCCTGGCATATGGGGCGGATGATCCAGTCGTTCGACGCGTTCCCGGTCAATCTCGGCATTTCCGGCAAGGGCAACGCGTCGCGCCCGGCGGCGCTGGTCGAGATGATCAAGGCCGGCGCCTGTGCACTGAAGCTGCACGAGGATTGGGGCACCACGCCGTCGGCGATCGACAACTGCCTGTCGGTGGCTGATGATTACGACGTTCAGGTGATGCTGCATTCGGATACGCTGAACGAGTCGGGTTTCGTCGAGGACACGGTGAAGGCTTTCAAGGGCCGCACCATCCATGCCTTCCACACCGAAGGCGCCGGAGGCGGACACGCGCCTGACATCATCAAGATCGCCGGCCTGAAGAACGTGCTGCCGTCTTCGACCAATCCGACGCGGCCGTTCACCCGCAACACCATCGACGAGCATCTGGACATGCTGATGGTGTGTCACCATCTCGATCCGTCGATCGCGGAAGACCTCGCGTTCGCCGAAAGCCGCATCCGGAAGGAAACCATCGCGGCGGAAGATATTTTGCACGATCTCGGCGCGCTCTCGATGATGTCGTCGGATTCTCAGGCCATGGGCCGGCTCGGCGAAGTCATCATCCGCACCTGGCAGACCGCGGACAAGATGAAGAAGCAGCGCGGCTCGCTGCCCGAGGACAAGGGCAATAACGACAATTTCCGCGTCAAGCGCTACATCTCGAAATACACCATCAACCCCGCGATCGCGCACGGCGTCTCGAAACTGATCGGCTCGGTGGAGAAGGGCAAGCTTGCCGACCTCGTGCTGTGGTCGCCGGCGTTCTTCGGCGTCAAGCCGGATTGCATCATCAAGGGCGGCTCGATCGTGGCAGCTCCCATGGGCGATCCCAACGCGTCGATCCCGACGCCGCAGCCCGTGCATTACCAGCCGATGTTCGCCGCCTACGGCAAGTCGTTGACGGCTTCATCCGTGGTGTTCACTTCCAGGGCCGCAATCACAGGCGGGTTGGCGCGCAAGCTCGGGATCGCCAAGAAGCTCTATCCGGTGAAAAATACCCGCGATGGCATTTCCAAGAAGAGCATGATCCACAACGGCGCCACCCCCAGGATCGAGGTTGATTCCGAGACCTATGAGGTGCGCGCCGACGGCGAGCTTTTGACCTGCGCGCCGGCCGAGGTGCTGCCCATGGCGCAGCGCTATTTCATGTACTAGGGTCCTTCCCGGACAAATATAGCCAGAACAAAGTCCGGGAGGATTCGCGTGATTTACGTCGTTGCCACACTGATGATCAAACCTGAAACTCACGCCGAGTTCATCGCGGCGGCCACCGCCTGCATCAAGGAAACCCGCAAGGAGCCTGGCAACATCGCCTATGATCTGCATGAAAGCGTCACCGATCATTCCAAGATGGTGTTCGTCGAGCAGTGGGAAAATGCCGAGGCGCTGGTGCCGCACCGCACCGCCGAGCACATGAAGACCTTCGGCCGCGTCGTCGTGAAATGCCTTGCGTCGCCGCCGAAGATCGAGGTGATCACGCCTGAAAAAGTCGACGTCCGCTAATCAAGAAAAACAAGGGAGAAAACGCATGATCTACGTCATCGCCACCACGCCAATGAAGCCGGAAAACAAGGACGATTTCATCGGGGGGCACAAGGCGTGTATCGCTGAAACGCTCAAGGAGAAGGGCTGCCTTTCCTATGAAGGCCATGTCAGCGTGAACAATCCCAATCTGTATGTGGTGGTGGAGCGCTGGGAAACCCGCGACGACCTCAATGCACATGGCAAGGCGCCGCACATGAAGGTGTGGCGGGAATATTCATCGCAGATGAAGACGGGGCCGACCGTGATCGAGATCATCAGCGACGGCAAGGTGGAGAAGTTCTAAAGCGTTTTCAGGCGAAGCGGGAACCGGTTCGCGTAGCAATCAAGTTTACGCAGATTGCGTAGACTGATCTGTGGTAGAAAACGCGTCAAAAACAAAGGCTCAAATGATCCGCGCCACCCGAGTTCAGGGCCAGCATCGCTGGCACGAGACGCCTGCCGACACCGTCGTGCTCGATTTCGACGACCGGCATCGGCGGCGGATGGCGATGACGGGCACGCGCGGGCTCGAATTCCTGCTCGACCTGGAAAACGCTACCGCCCTGCGCGGCGGCGATGCGTTGGTGCTCGAGGACGGCCGGCTGATCGAGGTGGTCGCCGCCCCCGAGCCGCTGCTCGAAATCCGGGGGCAGGATCCGCTGCATCTGGTTCGGGTCGCCTGGCATCTCGGCAACCGTCATTTGCCGACGCAGATCATGCCAAAGGGCCTGCGCATCCGCAGGGATCACGTCATCGAGGCGATGGTGAAGGGACTTGGCGCCCGCATCATCGAGATCGAGGCGCCGTTCGATCCCGAGGGCGGCGCCTATGCCGGCCATGCGCATGCCCCGGAGGCCGCGCCCGCGCATACGGGGCACGATCATTCGTCGCACGATCACGGTCATCACCACGATCATGGTCACGGCCATCATCATGACGAGCATTGCGACCACGATCATCACCATCACGATCACTCCCATGCTCATGACCACAAATGAGCCCGCGCCGGCTGACGCGCGGGGCGGGATGACGGAGAGCGAGGCGGCGGCGCTGTACCGGCTGATGACCTGGCTGTCGCCGTCCTTTCCGGTGGGGGCGTTTTCCTATTCCAGCGGCATTGAATGGGCGGTCGAAGCCGGCGACATCAGCGACGCTTCTTCGTTGCGTGACTGGCTCGCCGCGATGCTCGCGGACGGATCGGGATTTTGCGATGGCGTATTCCTGGCGCAGGTGCACCGCGCAGCGTCGTTGCGTGACGGAGCCGCGCTGCGCGAGCTAGCCGAACTGGCCGCCGCTTTCGTGCCTTCGCGCGAACGCCAGCTTGAAACGACAACGCAGGGCCGCGCCTTCATCGACATCGCACGCGCGGCCTGGACCTGCGACGGGTTGGATCAATTGATCTCGTCCTGCGGCGGCGCCATCGTCTATCCCGTGGCGGTCGGGCTCGTCAGCGCCGCGCATGAAATCCCGCTGGCGCCGGCGATGCACGCGTTCCTGCATGCGTTGGTGTCGAACTGGATTTCCGCAGGCAGCCGGCTGGTCCCGCTCGGTCAAACCGACAGCCAGCGCATTCTGGCCGCGCTCGAGCCGGTGGTGGTTGCGACCGCCAGCCGTGCACTCGAAGCTTCGCTCGACGATCTCGGCAGCGCCATTTTTCGCGCCGATCTCGCCAGCCTGCGCCACGAGACGCAATATACGCGGCTGTTCCGGTCATGAGATGGGCAACACTCCCTCCATACGTCGTCCCCGCGAACGCGGGGACCCATACGCCGTGGCCTATCGATGGAGCATGCGGTCAGAAACCTTTTTTCACTACGGCCACCCGTGGTTATGGGTCCCTGCGTTCGCAGGGACGACGAGATGGCTGAACGCACAACGAAAACAGAAAGAACCCCACACATGTCTAACTCGCACGGCCCGCTTCGTATCGGCGTCGGTGGTCCCGTCGGATCGGGCAAGACCGCGCTGATGGACCTGCTCTGCAAATCGATGCGTGAGCGCTATGACATCGCCGCGATCACCAACGATATCTACACCAAATGGGATGCCGAATTTCTGGTGCGCTCGGGCTCGCTGACGCCGGATCGCATCGCCGGCGTCGAGACCGGTGGTTGCCCGCACACCGCGATCCGCGAGGACGCCTCGATGAACCTCGCAGCGGTTGCCGACATGCGTGCGAAATTTCCCAACCTCGATCTGGTGCTGATCGAATCCGGCGGAGACAATCTCGCCGCCACCTTCTCGCCCGAACTCGCCGATCTCACGATCTACGTCATCGACGTCGCCGCCGGCGACAAGATCCCGTCGAAGGGCGGGCCGGGCATTACCCGGTCCGACCTTCTGGTGATCAACAAGATCGACCTCGCGCCGCATGTCGGCGCTTCGCTTGAGAAGATGGACACCGACGCAAGGCGAATGCGCGGCGAGCGGCCGTTCGTGATGACCAACCTGAAGAAGAGCGAGGGACTCGATCGCATCATCGGTTTTATCGAGACCAAGGGCGGCCTCGGTTCGCCGGCCAAGGCGGTATGACGCGACCGATCGCGCGTTAACACTTTGGGCACGCGCAAGGCTTATCTGGAATTGGGACTCAGTTCGGCTTACTCCGAATTCGACCTGCTTAGAATTATTCGAACCCGCTGGAACCAAATCGGCGCGAGTTGATTGGGTTCCTCTGGCCCCGCGAAAATCAGCGTTAACGGCGGCCATTTTGTTGCTCGCTGCCAACCTGTTAGTTGCGTGCTGATGATCGCTCATCCATACTCGCCGGCATATTCGCCCGCATATTCGCTCGCGGTTGGCCCCCACCCTGTTGCAATTCGTTTCTGCTCCGGCAGACCAGAGAAGCTTCCTCCACGTATTCGCCAACATTTGATTCCCGAGTAAGCGAGTGGTTCGGCTGGGCTTCATCATCGGTTTCATCGCGCTCATCGGGGTTTTGCTCTCCGGTCTCGCGGCCTATCGCGTTCACGAGCAGGAGGTGGCCCTCGACGGTATTGCATTGGCGCGCGCGATCGACGTCCATGCCAGTCTGGTGCAGGACCGGCTGACCGAGCGGGAGCTGCTGGCGCGTGTCGCATCGGGGCTTTTTCGCGCGCCGTCGGTGGTGAAAGCCAACATGCTGCAGCCGCTGCGGTCGTCGATCTACGCCTTCAAGACTGATTTCGTGGTCGCCTCCTGGATCGCGCGGGTCAAGCCGAGCGAACTTGCCGCGGCTGAGGCGGAGTTGAAGGACGCCGGCTTCACCAATCCGACCATTCGCGATTTCGATGATCAGCCGCTCGATATCAAGGCCATCGACAAGCCGATCGACGTGCTGATGGATCTCGAACCGCGCAGTCCCGACACGCTGGGCTTTCCCGGCCGTTCCTACAACCGGCACTCGGTGATCGGGCCGATGCTGGCGCAGGCGGCGGCCGACGGCAAGCCGGTGGCGTCGGATCCGATCCCGCTGTTGCACCAGGGCGGGCCGGTCGGCATCGTGCTGGCGTCGCCGGTGCCGCAGGAAGGCGGCTCAGGGCCCGCGGGCTTCGTCACCTTCTCCTACGAACTGGCGCCGCTGATGCTGGTGAACGACGACCGGTCGCTGTTTTCGGTGGTCCTGAAGGACCCGCGCGACGCCAACGACGAATTTGTCTCCAGCGAGCAGGGCGTCGTCACCTTGCGGCCGGTGAAGGCGGACGGCCCGGCGCCGTCGATCGTGCGAACGGTGACGTTCGGCGGCCGCGACTGGTCGCTCGCCTATTACGCCAAGACCAATGTCGCGACGCGCGCGCAACAGACGGCAATCATCGTGGCCGCCATTGGGCTGGCGCTCACCGGCATCATCTGCGGCCTGTTCGGTTATGTCGCCTACAACAATTTGCGGCTCAGCCGTGAGATCCAGGTGAGAATCGGCTTCGAGCGCCGGCTGACCGCCGTGATCGACGAGCTCAACCACCGGGTCAAGAACATCCTGGCGGTGATCCAGTCGATCGTGACGCGAACCCTGCGCCACGGCTCGGATATCGATGTCTCGCGCGAACTCCTGATCGGCCGCATCCACGCGATGTCCAACGTGGTCACGCTGCTCAGCGAAAGCCAGTGGCAGGGCGTCAAGCTGAAGGGATTGTTCGAGTCGCGCGCGATTCCGCATGCCGAACGCATCGTGGTGAACGGCCCGGACATTGCCGTCAGCGCGCGTGCCGCGCAGTCGCTCTCGCTGTTGTTCTTCGAACTGGCGTCGCATTCCGACGAAGGCCTGTCGCTGGTCGGCAAGCACCCGCATATCGTCGTGAACTGGGAAATCACCGGTGAGGAGCCGGAAGCGATCTTTCATTTTCGCTGGGAGGAGTTCAACACCAGCGCGGCGACGCGGCGCGAGGACAGCGATTTCGGGCTCATTTTGCTCGATCGCGTCGCGCCGGAAGCGTTGGGCGGCACCGCACAGCGCTACTTCACCGATGTGAGCTATGTCTACGAACTCACCGCGCCGATGGAAACCGTCGTCGACATGACCGAGCGCGATCGCACCGAGCAAATTTCGGCGCCGGTAAGACCCGTGCGGTGACGTCCAGCGATCGCTGGTTTCAGGAGAGGGGTGAGGGACGCATTCCGGAACAACTCCATCCTTCCGGCATTGACGCCGCATCAACCCGGCATATCGAGGGAGGTGTGTTCATGGGACGTTATCTGTTGCTGTGGCTGCTCGGCATTCCCCTGCCCATTCTGGTGCTGATCTACGTCTTCGGCGGCTTGCGCTGAAATCTTGAGAACCCCCAAACGAAAAGGCGGCCCGATCGGGCCGCCTTTTGCATCAGATGTGCGTCACGTGTGTAGCCATCAGCCGCCGTTGCCGCCGATCACGGCGCGCACCGTGTCGTCGGGGCCGAAATCCTCGGCGCCGTCGACATAGAGCAGTGCGCTCAGCTTCGAGCGCGCGCGGTTGACGCGGCTCTTGATGGTGCCGACCGCGCAGCCGCAGATCGCCGCCGCATCCTCATAGGAGAAGCCGGAGGCGCCGACCAGGATCAACGCTTCGCGCTGGTCCTGCGGCAGCTTGTCGAGCGCGGCGCGAAACTCCTCGAACTCCAGATGCGCGTTTTGCGCCGGCTGGGTCTTCAGGGTTTTGGCGTAATTGCCCTCGGCGTCCTCCACCTCGCGCCGCCGCTTGCGATAGTCGGAGCGGAACAGGTTGCGCAGGATGGTGAACAGCCACGCCGGCAGGTTCGAACCGGGCTGGAACGAGTCGATGTTGGCGATGGCGCGCAACAGCGTCTCCTGAACCAGATCGTCGGCACGGTCGCCATTGCCGCTGAGCGAGATCGCGAACGCGCGCAGGCTGGGTACCGACGCCAAAATGTCGTCGCGAAGAGAGTCTGTGAGAGGCATCAGGTCCCCCCGTTGTTTTTGTCGGTGTCGCCCCCGGCTTGAGTCGCTGCTTCCGGACCGTCGAGCTTGCGGATAAGCTCCGCAAAGCGGTCCGGTACCCCCTGGCGCACCACGTCGTCATACATGGCGCGGAGTTGGTGGCCGATTCTGGACTGGATCTCGGCGTTGAGACCGCCCTGCTTCTTTACTTCCTTCATGATCTGATCCACGCTTCCCCGAGAGTTAAGTCCCTGTAGTTCAAGTTGTTTTTCTCGAAGCCAGGTCTTGAGATGAGGCCTATCAGGTCCTTGGCCACCGCGTTACCGGTCAGGACCTAATGCGAACGGGGCCGGAAGGTTCCGAAATATGGGAACTTTTTCTGGGAACTTTTTTGGTCCTCAGGCGTAATAGGCGATGACAGGGGAACCGGGTCACCCCGTTCCAAGGAAAGTTCGACGCCGAGCAGGCGTCGCAGGTTACGACCCAAGATGCGGCCCAAAGATAAGGATGGAGTGGGGATGTCCCGATCACAGCTCGTTGCCGAACATTTGCCGCTGCTGCGGCGCTATGCCCGTGCGCTGACCGGTAACCAGGCGTCCGGTGATGCCTATGTCGGGGCCATGCTGGAAGCCCTGCTGCAGGATTCCTCGCTGCTGGACGAACGGCACGGCCCGCGGGCCGGACTGTTCAAACTGTTCACGCAGATCTGGAATTCAGTCGCGGTCAACAACGACAATCCCGACGTGGCGACGCTGCCGTTGCCGTCGGAACGGCGGCTCTCGAACATCACGCCGTTGCCGCGGCAGGCGTTCCTGCTGCTGTCGCTGGAAGGTTTTTCGGAGGAAGAGGTAGCGTTCATTCTCGGCATCGACATTGCCGAGACCCGCAAGCTGACCGACGCCGCGGGCCGTGAAATGGCGGCGGAAATCGCCACCGACGTTCTGATCATCGAAGATGAGACGTTCATCGCGATGGACCTCGAAAGCCTCGTGAAGAATCTCGGTCACAACGTGATCGGCGTCGCCCGCACCCATGCCGACGCGGTAGCGCTCGCCAAGAACAAGAAGCCGGGCCTGATCCTTGCCGATATCCAGTTGGCCGACGGCAGTTCCGGCCTCGAGGCGGTCAACGAGCTTTTGAAGGTCTTCGAGGTGCCGGTGGTGTTCATCACCGCTTACCCCGAACGCTTCCTGACCGGCGAGCGGCCCGAACCGGCGTTCCTGATCTCAAAGCCGTTCCAGCCCGCGATGGTCTCGGCGGTCGCCAGCCAGGCGCTGTTCTTCCAGCGCAACTCGCGCAACCGCGCGCCACGGGCGGCAGCGTCCTGATCCGAAACGCTTGATGCTGGCGATCCGGCGCGCCCTCGCGGCGCGCCGTTACTTTTTCAGCGCCGCCAGCGGGCAGACCTCGAGCGCGGTCGCAAGCTGCGCGGCTTCGATCTCGACGCAGGGTTTGGCGGCATCGACCGCAAGGCCATATCGATCCAGCAACTCGCTGCGATGCGCCTTGCCGCGAATGTGCAATTCCCACACGCCGCCCGGCAGCGGGTCCGCGAGGCCCGCGCGGATGCGGCGATCGAACTTCCCGTCGGGCAGGATCGGCAGTGCAATGTCGACGATTTGATAGAACCGCGACTGCGGCGCCAATAGCGGCGCGATATAGGCGACGGGCTTGTCGAGCAGGAAATAGGTCGCGGGCTGCTCTAGCCGCGCTGAAATCGCCGGTTGATAGATGTTGCTCCAGGGCCGGTGCCACCAATCGGCGGGTTGCGACCACAGCGCGATCGCCAGCGCCACCAGCGCGGTCGCGGAATCGACGCGCACGGAGGATGCGCCGGCCGCAGCGTTTCCGCCCGCGATCACGCGCACAAGCAGCAGCACAATCAGCGGCGCGCACAACAGCTCCAGCACGACCGCGTAACGCTGGATCGAGAACACCCCGAGCCAGGCCGCATAGGAGACGCCGAACAGCAACAGGAACTGGATGTCGCGCCGCGTGAAAATCCCGGAAGGTTTTGTCAGGCGCCGGACGAAGCCAGCCGCGATCAGCACCGTCGCCACGGCAAAGCGCGCATCGCGGAACGGCTGTTCCGCACCCCTGCTGTCGCCGACCAGCCAGTAGAACGGATAGGCCAGCGCATCCCAGATGCTTTTGGGCATGAACTGCGTGTCCATGATGTTGAACGGCGTCAATTCCCTGGACTGGAACACGGCGTTGAAGAGCGGGAAGATGGGATTGCCCAGTTCGCGCCACAGCATCAGGCTCCACGCGCCGCCCGTCGCACCGGCGCCGACCGCCCCGCCAAGTCCAAGACACAGGGTGGCCAACAACGGCCGGGGGGCGGCGAGGACCGCGGCGGCCGCGCCCAGCGCATACACGACATTGGTCAGTTTCAGCCCGACGGCGGCGCCGAGCAGCAGCCCGGCCAGGACATAACGCAGGCGATGCGATCCGTCCGCCGAGACGATCAGGGTGAAGCCGGCGATGATCGGCAGGGCGGTGAGAATGTCGGAGAAGCTGGTGCCCGTCTCCGACAGCGTCATCGGCCCGCACGCGGCGATCAGGATGGCCGCCCCGACCGTCGCAAGGCTCGCCGCATTGCCGAGAAGCAGGCGCGCGAGAAAATACACCAGCGCCAGGCCGAGGCCATGCACCGCGCCCATGATCAGGAGGCCCGAGGGCGAGGGCAGCAGATGGCGCAGGTAGTAATAGGGAAAATAAACCACGGGATTAAAATAGGTCTGAAATCCCGCCGGCACGGCGTCGGTGTCGTAGCGGCCGTTGAGAACGGCCCAGACGTTATATTCGTGGTAGTTCTGCCAATCCCAGTTGACGTCCTCGCCGACGAACCAGGTATAGGCCGCGCCGGCCAGCAGCGACCCAAGCGTGACGGCGACCGGCGCCGAGAGCCTGCCGCGCCACGCGAGAATCATTTTTGACCAGGCCGAATGGACCGGCCTGGCAACATCCGCATTCGCAAAATCGGTCGCGCTGGTCACGCCGCTTCCACTTCCGGGAAAATCCGAATTCAATCACTAGCGTTGCGGCTTTAAGAATTCATAAACGAATGCGCCCGATTGCCGGGCGAGGCAGCCGCAAGGTCAGCCTGCGGCCGCAAGCGCACTCACCTCCCTGATATCCCGCGCCAGCGCGTCGACCCGGGCCGGATCGGCGTCCCAGGCGAACATGAAGCGCGCGCCGCCGCCGATGAAGGTGTAGAAATGCCAGCCGCGTTGCCGCAGCGCCTCGAACCGGTCAGCCGGGGCGCGCAGGAATACGGCGTTGGCTTGCACCGGAAACATCGCCTCGAAATCCGGCAGGTCGGCGACTTGCGCCGCCAGCCGCGCGGCGCTCGCATTGGCGTGCCGGGCATTGCGCAGCCACGCGCCGTCCTGCAGCAGGCCGACCCAGGGCGCGGCGAGAAACCGCATTTTCGAGGCGAGCTGGCCCGCCTGCTTGCAGCGGTAATCGAAATCGACCGCCAATTGCGGATCGAAGAACAGGATCGCTTCGCCGACCGCCATGCCGTTCTTGGTGCCGCCGAAGCACAGCAAATCGACACCGGCCTTCCAGGTCATGTCCGCCGGCGAACAGTTCAGCGCCGCGCAGGCATTGGCGAAGCGTGCGCCGTCCATATGCAGACGCAGGCCCAGTTCGCGGCAGATCGCCGACAGCGCGCGAATTTCGTCGATGCGGTAGACCTGCCCGGTTTCGGTCGGCTGCGTGATCGTCACCACGCGCGGCTTCGGAAAATGAATGTCCGAGCGGCTTGTCGCCAGGCCCCGCACCAGGTCCGGCGTGAGTTTTCCATCCTCGCTGGCCGCGGTCAAAAGCTTCGAGCCGTTGGAGAAGAATTCCGGCGCGCCGCATTCGTCGGTCTCGATATGCGCCGACGAAGAGCAGATCACGCTGTGATAGGACTGGCACAGCGAGGCCAGCGCCAGCGAATTGGCAGCGGTGCCATTGAAGGCGAAAAACACCTCGGCATCCGCTTTCGCAAACAGCTCCCGGAACGCATCCGCGGCGCGTTGCGTCCAGGGATCGTCGCCATAGGCGGGAGCGTATCCTCCATCGTTGGCCTCCGCCATTGCCGCCCATGCCTCGGGGCAAATGCCGGCGTAATTGTCGCTCGCGAATTGTTGGGGGGAGGGGGTCATCACAAAAATCGCCTTCGTCCTGGGTGCCTGGTGCCGCAACGCGCCGCCGGCATCCAACCGCGGTCAAGCGATTATCATCAAGACTTATCATCAAACGCCAGGCGGCGCGATTGACCCATCTGCGATGTCCGCGCGATCCATCAATGCCGCCACAGTGGGTAAAAAAAACCCTCATAAGTTGTTGGCGGCGGTTAGTCAGCGCGGCGAGAACACATTCTTCAACTGCACCAGGAATGTCACTAGCCATGCGCACGCAAACAAGCCCGAAAGACCAAGCGCCGTTCTGCGATCAATCAATGACAGACTTGCCCACCACCATATCCGGTAAACCCACATTGCCGTCGTGGCCACGCCGAGCAAGCAGACCACCATCTTGAGAAAAGATGAATTCGCGACGCCTAAAGCGCCAAACAACAACGTTGCCGGTACGAGAAACATCGTACAGGCGGATATCAAAGTCTCGTTCATGGGTCCTCAACGCATCTGCGAATTGCGGGCTGGATATGCAGTTTGCGGCAACCCGTACTCTTCTGGAAGGGGCACGATGCAACTCATGCTTGGCTTGCGTGGCCCACGAAGCGTTCGCTCTGGCGCCCCGGGGCGAACTAGACGGCACGCATCTTGTGATCGGCCCAGTTCCTGAGATCTCTTACTGTGAGTAGCTCCAGGAATGGATTAGCCTTCACAAGCTTTTGGCGGGTGGTCCGACCTGTCACGTCAGCGGCAGCCATAATGGAAGCGGCGTCGGCATCGTCAGCGCCGGATAGCAGCGCCATGGCGCCAGCCGGTCCGGCAAAATAGGCTAGATAGAGAGAGCCTGGGGTGAGAGGCAGACCCCGCTTTCGCAAAGTCGCGGCATATTGCTCAATCAGCCGCGTTATGATTTCCCTGCTGAGTTCTGCGTCCCGCCGTAGCTCCAGGAGTTCTTTGTCGCGGCGGCCTTGGGTCAGATCGCGCCGGTGCTTTCGGACGGCTTCGAGCCACGTGTCGTCAAGAAATTGCCCCGCCCCTGTGGCGCTGGAAAGCTTGCTCTTTTTATTCGCAATCCCCGTCGATTCGACCTTGATAATGCGCTCCACCAGATCTTTGACGTCAATTGCCTCGATTGTTTGCTGACTTGGCTGGGTATTGCGAGATACGTAGGAACTCAAGATGGCAGAAAGCGCAATCGCGGCCGCTGAAGCGATCGCCGCGATGACCTCGCAAAGCGAATCCCGCGATCTATGAGCAGCCATGCGCTCGTCGGGGCGAGGTGGCCTGATTTCGTCCGCGCTGCCTGCTTGCCTTGGAATACGAGCAAGGTGATTCCGTTTGGCGCCGGCCAACTCGACATTGCACGGGAACGGTTGGGTCAGGTCTGACATCGGGAGGACAAGTTCAATGCTTGAAGCAAGCTGTCGAAAGCATTTGGACGACACGGCTTGACCTCGACCGTCGCCTTCGATTGATCCGCCTTTGCCGCTTTGCTGGAATTTGTGGGCTTGGGCTGAGTTTTGTGAGCGGTTGTGTGCTTCGGCTTAGGCTTAGGCTGAGGCTTGGGATTTAGCTTTTTGACAGCGTCTGTTTTGCCGTTCGTACCGCGCCCGACAGTGTTCGGTTGTTCTGGAGCTAAGGCGGTCACATCCGGTGGCAGTGTCGGCGCGACGGGTGAAATCGGCTCGGCGGGTACTTGAAGCTGCAAATGGTGGGTCTCGAGCCGATCAGCCTTCTTCAAGGTGTCGCTTGATAAACCTGCGTCGAACTTTATTTGCTCGAACGAATCTGGCGCTGTTCCTGTTGTGCGCGACGGTGTCCCCAACTCCATAACAGTCAGGATGCCCAGGCCTACGACGACGAGACCCATCCTCATCATGATCTACTCTTCCGGAACGAAGATGCTTGACCAGAGTCGGGCGAATACGTCTGCCCAACATCGCGGAACGATCTTTGGGATCCAATGAGGCGGGTTGGCGGCAGAACTCTTTACCCGCGGCAGCGATGGGACAAAGTTTGGCGGTAGGGTTAACCTCCGCTGGTTTTCGGTAAGCTGGCGGCCTCGGTGCCTGGGCCGTTATTTGGCGCTGGAAAATCGGAACTATTCACGCCAATTTGGGCAACCAATTCGGAAACCCGCAACAAGCGGGAAAAGGGGAGATGCCAATGAGTGCTTTCACGCGTCGCAATTTGTTGTCGGTTGCCGCCGGCGCGGCGGCGGCAACGGCCATGCCGTTCGGCCACCCCGTGCGCGCCGCCACGCCCCCAGCGGGCAAACAGGCTGCCGGCTGGTACCGCTACAAGATAGGCAGCATCGAGGTGACGGTTGCTACCGATGGCGTTTCCCGGTTCAAGATGGCGGAGGATCACGTCACCAACATCAAGAAGGATGTGGTGAATGCCGCGCTCGCGGAGGTCTTCATGGAAAAGGACATGATGACCACGCCGTACAACCCGATCGCCATCAACACGGGATCCAGGCTTGCGATCATCGATACGGGTACCGGCGAGAGCAATTACAAGAAGAGCAACGGGACTGCCGGCCAGTTGGTGACGAACCTCGCGGCCGCGGGCATCGATCGGAACGCCGTCGATGTCGTGATCATCTCGCACTACCACGGTGACCACATGAACGGCTTGCTGATGGACGACAATTCATTGACCTATCCGAACGCCGAGATCGTCGTGCCGGCGATCGAACATCAATACTGGATGGATGACGGCGAGATGAGTTGCGCCACCAACGGCCGTGTTCAAGCCAACTTCAAGAATGTGCGCCGCGTCTTCAACCCCGAGGTCCTGAAGCGCGTGAAGACGTATGAGTGGGGCAAGGAAGTTATTCCCGGCGTCACCGCGCAGGGCACTCCGGGACACACGCCCGGCCATACTTCGTTCGTGATCGCTTCGGGCTCCGACGCCGTCTACGTGCAGTCAGACGTTACCCACGTGCCGTTCCTGTTCGTCCGCCATCCCGACTGGCACGCCTTTTATGATCAGGACGGCGACATGGCGGAAGCGACCCGCCGCAAGGTTTACGACATGCTGGCGGCCGACAGGATGCGGGTACAGGGTTTCCACTACCCCTTCCCGTCGCTTGCGCATGTTGAGAAATACGGCAGCGGCTACCGGGAGATTCCGGTGCTTTGGGATCCAACCATTTGACGTGCGAAGGTGACACGCGATCGAGCGCCGCCTGCTTCGAAACGCGCATAAAAAAGCAGGGCGCGACCGGCATCACCACGGTCGCGCCCTACATCGCCGGTCAATGGGGCAGGGGGAATAACCGGCTGCCGGGATACTCGGAAGCCCCCGGACTGGTTCCTCTCTCGATCAATTTTTTTTGTACACGGTTAAGTGATGACCGGTCCGCCGAACGGAACGGCTTTGTTCGGGTTGGGTTCCTGATCGCCATGGGGCGAGGGACCAACCAACATGTCACAGATCCGCAAGGCAGTATTCGGCGCGCTCGCCATCTCGTTGACGTCCGGCGCCCTCCAGCTCGCCTCCGGCCACGACCTCATCGGCAGCCGGCAGGTCACGACAAATGCACCGCAGACCGGCATCAACCGTGCTGCCAAGGCCGATCGCGCCGCTATTCCATCGGCGGCGGGACAGACCCGGACCATTGCGCTCCGCTTCGATAGCCTGGCCGATACTTCCGTGTTGGTCCGCCTGCCTCTGGCCAAGGAAGTTGGCAAGCAGGCGAGGGAGGAGGCGCGCAACCGTCCGGCCGCGCCGGCAATGAAGGGGGCCGGTGACCGGAAGACGGCCGTGGCCTGCGAGCCCCCGGTCAGCGTGCTGACCGAGGTGGCAAAATTGCTGCAGCCCGGCCGCTGCGTGACCTGAGCCGCACAAGTGCGCGCTATTCCGCCGGCGCTTCTTCGCCGGCGCTGGAGTGGCCGCCTCTCGCCAGCAATCCCAGCGCCAGTCCGCCGACCGCGAGAATCGGGATCAGCTTCTTGACCCCGATCGCGCGGACGATCTGGAGGCCGGCGGCGACCACCATCGGATCGGCCAGCATGGTTTGCGCGGCGGATTTTGCCGCCTCCTCGGCCCGGGCCTTGATCTGGTTCTTGCGCACGATGTAGCAGCCGGCCGCGATCAGCGTGACCACGAAGAAGATGGCAGCGCCCGTCAGGCACGCTGCTACGGGGCCGTATTTGTCCAGCACGAAGACGAAGGCTGCGGCGCACAAAAAGCCCGTGGTGACGAACAACGCCCCCGCCGCCGCAGCCGCCAGCGAGGTCAGCCGCAGCGCGGTGCCGGTCGAATCCTTGAAATCATCGATCATTCGCTGAAACATGTGCCCGCCTCGATCTGAAAAGAACATCAACGAAAGAGACGGCGGCGCGCCAGCGCCGCCATCTCGCCAACAGATTTGGTGCCTCGAGGGGTTCGGGCGACGCGGTTTCGCTTTCCGGTGCGGGCCATCGCCGTTACGGGCGCCGGATCATCGGCGCCAAGTGACGCCGATCAGGAAGCCCAGGCCCAGCGCCAGGCCGACGGTGGCGAGCGGGCGCTGGGTGATGACGTCTTCCAATGTCTCCTCGATGGAAGAGGCGGCGTCCTGCGCAGCGTCCATCATGGCGCTGCCGCGCTCCGACAGGTCGTCGACGGCCTGTTCCGCATTGGCGCGGGCCTGCTTGTAGCCGCGGCGCGCCTGTTTGGTCGCGGTGCCGGCAAAACTGTTGAGGACGTCGGTGATCTGGTCGGTCAGGGCTGCGATATCGTTTTTCACGGCGGTTACATCCTTTTCCAGGCGTTCATAGGTCGCTTTGTCCGTCAGATTTTTCGCTGCGGCGTCGCCATTGGTCATGGACATCGAAAGCTCCCGGATATTGAATTCGTCTCGGGGAGAAACGCCCCGTCGAATGGGAAGTTCCCGATGCGAAACCGGAAGAGTCCGTTTGCTTGAGGCGTTTTCTTTGCGTGAACCGGTACGCGCTTCGCTCGAAAACGCGCCGTTAGCGCATGATCCGGAAAAGTGGACACCGGTTTTCCGAAAAGATCATGCGCAAACAATAAGCTAAAGCGCGATGGTGATCGTACCTAAAGTCATCGCGCTTTAGTCCTACGGTAATTGCGGTGAATCGTCCGGCATCAAGTGTTCCTTGAGGATCAGCGCCACGATCAGCAGCGGCGACGACAGGAACGCGCCCATCGGCCCCCACAGCCAGGTCCAGAACGCCAGTGCCATGAACACGGCGAGCGCGTTGAGCTCGAGCCTGCGTCCGACAATCGTCGGCGTGATGAAATGGCCTTCGAGGAAGGTCATCACGGCAAAGGCCAGCGGCGCCATCATTCCGGCGGCTATCGTCGGATAGGCGATGATGCCGACCACGACCAGGACGACGAACATCGCGACCGGACCGATGATGGGGATGAAATTCAAGGTCGCCGCCAGCGCGCCGAGTCCCGCCGGATTGGGCATTCCGGTGGCTCCGCAGATGATGCCGGTCACAATGCCGACGCCGGCATTGATCATCGTCACCATGAGCAGGTAATTGCCGAGATGCTCCTCGATTTCGTTGACAATTCGAAGCGTTCGAAGCCGCACCGGCCGGTCGCCGGAATTCATGATCAAAGCGCGGCGCAGGTCGTTCCAGCTCGCGATGAACAGGATCAGGGTAGCGATAAACAGCAGGAATTCAGCAAAGGTCGGCGACAGGAATTCGAGCGTCGGCTGAACCCAGTCGAATTTCGGCATCTGGAACGGCGCCAGCCTGTCGGAGCCGCCAAGCATGCTCTGCAAGTCCTGCCAGAGTGCGAACGGACGGTCGAAGACGTGTACCTTTTCCTTGAGGATCGCGCCCACCTCCGGCAGCCGCGAGCTCCATTCCATCACCGGTGATGCAATCAGTCCGACCATGAATACGACGCCGGCGCCCACGGCCGCGACGATCAGCACCGCGCCCACCGCGCGCGGAATGCGATAGCGCTCGAGGAAACTAGCTGCCGGCGACAGCATGGTGCCGACGATGAACGCCATCGTGATCGGCAGAAAAAACGCGCGGGCGACATAGAGCACCGCGACGACCGTGATGGTGACCAGCAGGACGAGTGCAAAGGCGACGACTTCGGCGCGGCGAATGATCGGCGGCACTTCGACCTTGCTGTCGGGTACCGGCGCACCTTTCGGCGCGTCGGAACGGCTCGAACGCTCACTTGAACGCTCATTTGGCTGAGATTTACCGTGCGAACGTGCGCCCGTCCGTTCGCCTGTTCGTTCATTGGACGGCGGCTTGCCGGCAGCGACACGCACAATGGTTCTCCCCCGCCCAAGGCGGCGATGCAGCGACAGCCGCGAAGTCGCTCGCGAACCGAACTCTGGCGGCACAACATTGGGCCGGGCGCAAAGGTTCCATCGCGAGATCGTGAGCGTCCTCGTCTTGACGGTGCGCGCCGCGCTTGGGGCCGCAGGGAACTGCGAAGCTCCGGTCGCGTTTGTTGGTGCAGAGCATCACACGATGCGCATTCAACGGGGCAGTCCCATGACACAGTCCTCTCGCCGGCCTTCGTCGCGCGTAGCCAGCGCGCTTGTCTTCGTCAGCACCTTGCTGCTGGCGCCTGCCATGTTCTCGAGTTCGGGCGAGGCTGGGCGCGCAGGTGCTGGGCTACGCACCGACGCAGCCGAATGCGTTTCCGACCGATGAGGTCATGACTGCACCGGACGAGGGCGCGGTTCCGGCGCGGCTGCGCCGTGCGGTCGTTGCCTTCAACACGACGGAGGGGCCCGGCACCGTCATCATCGATACCGGCAATACCCAGCTCTATTACGTGCTCGGTCAGGGCCGCGCGATCCGTTACGGCGTCGGCGTCGGCCGCGAAGGCTTTACCTGGTCGGGCGTGCAGACCATCAGCCGCAAGGCGGAATGGCCGGATTGGCATCCGCCGGTCGAGATGATCGCGCGGCAGCCCTATCTGCCGCGTTTCATGGCCGGCGGTCCCGGCAATCCGCTCGGCGCACGCGCGATGTATCTCGGCTCCAGCCAGTATCGCATCCACGGCACCAACGATCCCTCGACGATTGGCAAGTTCGTTTCCTCCGGCTGCATCCGCCTGACCAATGAAGACGTCAGCGATCTCTTCGGCCGGGTCGATGTCGGCACCAAGGTCGTGGTGCTGCCGAAGAGCGCGCCGCACATCGCGCCAAACTTGGAGACGCGGACGACAATCAGCGTTCGCCCGGCCGCGGCACCGGCGCGTCCGGTGGCGACCACGCCGCCTTCGGGCCGTCAGGCAATGAATTTGACGGCGTTGCAGCCCAACTGAGCCGCCAACCGCCGCAGGAGGTGAACATGGCTGCGCGACCGGGAAAAATAACAGCGTTGGGGGCGGCGGCACTGTTGTGCGCCTCTGCGCTGGCGCCGGCTGCGCAGGCGCAAGACTTCTTCTCGGCCCTGTTCGGAGGATTCGGCGGCCGGCCGCGACAGCCTTACATCTCACGGCCTTACGTCTCGCTGCCGTTCAGCGATGGCGGACCGGTCGCCCCGCAGCAAGTGGAGCGCCCGCGCTATGGCGGCGGTCAGGCCTATTGCGTGCGCACCTGCGATGGGCGCCATTTCCCGGTCACCGGGTCAGACGAGGCAAGCCGGGCGGCGTCGTGCAGCAGCTTCTGTCCGGCGAGCGACACCAAAGTGGTTTACGGCAGCACCATCGACACTGCCGCGACCGAAAACGGCAAGCCGTATTCGGAACTGCCCAATGCATTCCGTTACCGCACCGAACTCGTTGCCGGATGCACCTGCAACGGCAAGGACCAGACCGGCCTCGCGCCGGTGAAGATCGAAGAAGATCCGACGCTGCGGAAAGGCGATATCGTCGCCGGTGAAAATGGTCTGGTGGTCGCGGGCCGCAGCGGCGACAAACGCGGCGCGTCCTTGAACTTCTCGCCGGCCTCCGAGCGCATCCGCGCAAAATATCAGCGCGCGCCCGTGGTGGCGTCGGATCGATGATGGCGGTGAAGGGGTTCATCGTCTCGCATGGCCGGGCATAGGCGAGCGGAAGCGACGCCGTCCTTCGGACGGCTATGGCGAGCGGAAGCGACGCCGTCCCTTCGGACGGCCATGTCCCGGCCATGGCGTTGTTTGCGCCTGCGAATTCGCTGCGACTGATCACGCCGACCCGGATCTTGCCCAGGAACTGCGTGACCTGATTGCCGAGTTGCCGGCTTTGCGTCTCCAGCGTCTCGGAAGCTGTTTGACATCATCGGCCGCGGCCGCGGCCGCATCGGCATCGGTTTTCACGCCCATGATGTTGTCGGAGACGTTCTTGGTGCCCTGCGCGACATATTGCGTGCTGCGCGTGCCTGCTGCCGCGCCATCGCGCCGGCATTGTACTCGCGCTCCTGGGCTTCAATCCGGACCTTGTCGGCCGCCTGCTGCTGGACTTTTGATCAGCGCTTTAGGTTCCCCTGAGCGGAACCGAGTAAGCTTTCCTACGTTGACAGGGCACTAACAGCATATTTCTCCAATGCTCGAGGGGGCCCGCATGCTCGTCAGCGTACTCGTCACGTTCCTCGTCGTTATTCTCATCCTCTATCTCATCAACCTGCTGCCGATCGACGGCCGTGCCAGACAGATCGCCCGTGTCGTCGTGATCATCCTCGGCGTGATCTCGCTCCTGAAATATATCGCGGTGATTTAGGGTTGTTTCGCCCGAACGAAAAAAGCCCCGGCAGATGCCGGGGCTTTTTTGTTTA
The DNA here is from genome assembly GCA_963847015.1 of uncultured Alphaproteobacteria bacterium. Taxonomy (GTDB): domain Bacteria; phylum Pseudomonadota; class Alphaproteobacteria; order Rhizobiales; family Xanthobacteraceae; genus Bradyrhizobium. The sequence goes on from CAWJYI010000027.1 coordinate 107,412, forward strand.
ACGCGGCCTATTTCAACGTCTTGAACCAGTCGTCCACATCCCTGTGGATCTGGTCCTTGGCGAAGCCGTAGCGTTGCTGCAGCTTGCCTTCGAGTTGCTCGCGGCGGCCTTCGATCACGTTGAGGTCGTCGTCGGTGAGTTTGCCCCACTTTTCCTTGGCTGCGCCCTTGAACTGTTTCCAGTTTCCTTCAACCCGGTTCCAATCCATCGTCATCTCCTGTTGTGTTGAGATGACGATCAACGGGCGGGTGGGTCGGACGTTCCAAGGGTATAACTCAATGGTAACTGCGGCATCGTGACTGACGCGCGCAATTACCCCGCCCACTTCTACCTCGCCGCCTTTTACCCCCGCTTTTACCCAGCCGCCTTGGCTTCCCGGCGCCGAGCGGTGAGGATGTATTCGGTATAGCCGTTCGGCTGCTCGCGTCCCTTGAAGATGAGATCGCACGCCGCCTTGAAGGCGATGCCGTTGAAGGAAGGGGCCATCGGTTTGTAGAGCGGATCGCCCTTGTTCTGGCCGTCGACCACCACTGCCATTCTCTTCAGGGATTCCATCACCTGATCCTTGGTGATGACGCCCTGAAGCAGCCAGTTCGCCAGATGCTGGCTCGAGATGCGCAGCGTGGCACGGTCTTCCATCAGGCCGACATCGTGGATGTCGGGCACCTTGGAACAGCCGACGCCCTGGTCGATCCAGCGCACGACATAGCCGAGGATGCCCTGGCAGTTGTTGTCGATCTCCTGCTTGACGTCGTCGGGCGCCCAGTTCGATTGCGACACCGGAATGGTGAGGATGTCGGTGAGTTTTGCGCGCGGTCCGCCCTTGGTCAGTTCCTGTTGACGGGTGGGCACGTTGACCTGATGATAATGCAGCGCGTGCAGCGTCGCGGCCGTCGGCGACGGCACCCAGGCGGTGGTGGCGCCCGCCTGCGGATGCGCAATCTTTTGCACCAGCATGTCCGCCATCTTGTCGGGCGCGGCCCACATGCCCTTGCCGATCTGGGCATGGCCGGGCAAGCCGTCGATCAAGCCCATGTCGACGTTCCAGTCTTCATAGGCCTTGATCCAGGGCTGCGCCTTCATGTCGTTCTTGCGGATCATCGGGCCCGCTTCGATCGAGGTGTGAATCTCGTCGCCGGTGCGATCGAGGAACCCGGTATTGATGAAGCAGATGCGCTTCGACGCGTTCTGAATGCAGGCCTTGAGGTTCACCGTGGTGCGGCGCTCCTCGTCCATGATGCCGACCTTGAGGGTGTTTTCCGGCAGCGCCAGCATCTTCTCGACTTCAGCGAATAGCTCGCAAGTGAGTGTCACTTCGTCGGGGCCATGCATCTTCGGCTTGACGATATAGACCGAACCGGTGCGGCTGTTTTTCGTCTTCGAAGACCCCTTGAGATCGTGGATCGCCAGCAGGCCGGCCACCGCGGCATCCAGCAGGCCTTCCGGAATTTCCTCGCCTTTGCTGTCGAGCACGGCGTCGGTGAACATGTGATGGCCGACATTGCGCATCAACAGCAGGCTGCGCCCGTGCAGTGTCAGGTCCTCGCCGGCCGGCGTCTTGTAGACGCGGTCAGGATTGAGCGCGCGCTTGAGCGTCTTGCCGCCCTTCTCGAAATCGGCGGACAACGTGCCGTCCATCAGGCCGAGCGTGTTGCGATAGACCAGCACCTTGTCCTCGGCATCGACGGTAGCGACGCTGTCCTCCATGTCGAGGATGGTCGAGACGGCTGATTCCAGGATCATGTCGGCTACGCCCGCCGGGTCGTCCTTGCCGATCATGTGGCCGCGATCGATCTTGACCTCGACATGCAGGCCGTTGTTGACGAGCAGGATCGCGGTAGGCTGGGCCGGATCGCCCTGATAGCCGGCGAACTGGTCGCTCGATTTCAGTGCGGTCGCATTGCCGCTCTTCAGTTTGACGGCGAGTTGGCCGGCGATGACGCTGTACGAGGTCACATCGGTATGGCTGCCGGTCGCGAGCGGGGCTGCGGAATCGAGAAATGCCTTGGCCTTGGCGATCACCTTGTCGCCGCGCGCCTTGTCGTAGCCCTTGCCGCTCTCGCTCGGATCGTGCGGGATCGCGTCGGTGCCGTAGAAGGCATCGTAAAGGCTGCCCCAGCGTGCATTCGCCGCGTTCAGTGCGTAGCGGGCATTGGTGAGGGGAACCACGAGCTGCGGCCCGCAGATCTTGCCGATCTCCTCGTCGACATCAGCGGTTTCGACCTTATGCGTCGCCGGCTCCGGCTGCAGATAACCGATCTCCTTCAGGAAAACCGTATAGGCGTTCATGTCGAACGGCTTGCCCTTGTTGGCGCGATGCCAGGCGTCGATCTTGACCTGCAGCCTGTCGCGGAAGGCGAGCAGTTCGTGGTTTTTCGGTCCCAGTTTGGCAATGATGGCCGCCAAGCCTGACCAGAACGCATCGGGTGAAATCCCGGTCTTGGGGGTCGCCTCCTTGGCGATGAAATCGAACAGAACGGGGGCAATCTTCAATCCGTGGGCATCGACACGATTCATGATGGGCTTTCTCTGGTGGAACCGGCGCCTGGAGGCTGATTTCGGGGGATGAAAACAGCAAAAAGCGCGCCAAAGGGCAAATTTCAAGGCCCTTTTAGCGCTAAAGCCGGGTCCCTGAGAAGGCCCAACCTGCCTAGAGCTCGGTTCTTGATTTGACGCGTTTTCTTGACGCGAACCGGATCCACTTCGCTTGAAAACGCTCTAGATATTGGCTGCCAGATCGACCAGTTCGTCGAACAGAATACCGCTCTCGGCCAGCATCCGCTCGATCTCGTCGGTCGCATCCGCGACCGAACGCACCGAGGTGTCTATCGTCAGTTCGCAACGGACCGGCGGCTGGTAATCATTGCCGATCCCGGTGAATGCCTTCAGCGTTCCCGCGCGGGCCTTGGCATAGTGGCCCTTGGGGTCGCGGCTTTCACAGACTTCGGCCGGGGTTGCGACATGGATTTCGCGGAACGAATTGTCGGCGATGCGGCGCGCGGCGGAGCGGTCGTCTGCCGACGGCGAAACGGCTGCGACAATGGCGATGTGGCCGTTGCGCGCCAAATGGGTCGCGACTTCGGCCAGCCGGCGGATGTTCTCGGAACGATCCTGTGCCGAAAAGCCGAGATCGCCATTGAGGCCGGCGCGCAGCGTGTCACCGTCCAGCAGAATGGGCGAGCCGCCATTGCCGAACAGCCGGCGCTCAAGCGCGCGGGCGAGCGTCGATTTTCCCGAGCCCGGCAATCCCGTCAGCCAGATCACCGCGCCATTGTGCCGGTAGCGCGCCGAGCGTTCTTCGGGGCGCAGCGCAGATTCCACCGGCACGATATCGATCGGGACGGCGCGTTGCCCGGCGCCGACCGACAGCACGAGGCCGCCGCCGGCAATCCGGCCATTGATCTCGATCACCAGCCGTCCGGTGCGCGGATTTTCGCTGTAGGGATCAGCCGCGATCGGCTGCGCCAGCGAGATATCGATTTCTCCGACGTGATTGCGCGCGATCGATTTCGTCTCCGCATTGGAAAGTTCGCCGGGATCGACCGCCTTCTCGATCGCGACCACGTTAGCGCGGCTCTCGCGCGTGCCGAGGCGGATCAGGATCTGATCGCCCTTGGCGAGCGGCTTGTCATGGAGCCAGAAAATGCGGGCGCGGATCCGCCGCGTATCGCGCGGGCTTGCACCCGTATGGGCGATGACATCGCCGCGTTCGATGAACAATTCACGGTCGAGCGTGATGCCGACCGACCGGCCGGCGCCGAGACTGCCTGCAATATGACTCCTCACTCTCCAATATAACTGCCTCCAACAAGCCTGCCTCCAATATAACTGTCTCCAAGCGGCGTCGCCGGCCAGCTCTCGACGGTCTTGATCTTCGCGATCTTGCCGGCGGGCATGATGACGATCTCATCGCCTGCGCTGAGGTGACCGGCCTCGATGCGGCCGGCGACGATGCGGCGGTCGTCGAATTTGTAGATGGCCTGCACCGGAAGCCGTAACGCCAGTTGCTCCAGCGGCCGCGCCGGCTCCAGCGCATCGAGCGCCTCGACGACGGTCGGTCCCTTGTACCAGCCGATCCGCGGCGTGCATTCGGCGACGCCGTCGCCGTCGCGCGCGGAAATCGGAATCACTGCCGACGGCGTCACGCCGAGGCCGGTCAGATGCGCGGAAATCTCGTCGCTGATCTCCTTGAACCTGACAGCGCTGAAATCGACCCGATCCATCTTGTTGACGACAACAGCGACCTGCTTGATGCCGAGCAGATGCAGGAGATAGCCGTGACGCCGGGTCTGGTCGCGCACGCCTTCCAGCGCGTCGATGATCAGGACCGCGCCGTCGGCTTGCGACGCGCCGGTGATCATGTTGCGCAGGAATTCGGCGTGGCCGGGCGCGTCGATCAGCACGACGTCGCGCGAGCGCGTGCGGAAGCGGATTTGCGTGGTGTCGATGGTGATGCCCTGGTCGCGTTCGGTCTGCAGCGCATCGAGCAAAAACGACCATTCGAACGGCATGCCGCGCCGCGCGCTCACGGCTTTCAGCATCTCCAGCTTGCCTTCAGGCAGGCTGCCGGTTTCGTGCAGCAGGCGTCCCACGAGGGTGGATTTGCCGTGATCGACATGGCCGACGATGACGATGCGAACCTGCGGGCGCGTGGTGCCGTTGGGTGTCGCCGAAACGTTTGCGGGAAGGATCATGTTCATGGCAACGCTTTCATGGCAAGGCTCGCACCCAATGTTCGTCAGAGAATGTCCATCAGAGATAGCCGGCGACACGCAGCCGCTCGAAGGCGTCTTCGGTCTCGTGATCGAGCGCGCGGCCCGCACGTTCCGGCACTTTGGTGCCATCGAGTTCGGTCAGGATCTCGTCGATGCTGGATGCGGTCGACGCCACCGGATTGGTGATGTCCTGATCGCCCAGCGAGCGATAACGCTTGCCGTCTTTTGCGAGATAAAGCGGGATGATCGGGATGTTTTCGCGCTTGGTGTAGGCCCAGATGTCGGCCTCGGTCCAATGCAGGATCGGGTGAATGCGCAAATGCGCACCTGGCGGCGGCGAGGCGTTGAACTGATCCCAGAATTCCGGCGGCTGATCGCGCACGTCCCATCCGCCTTCGAGGCCGCGCGGTGAGAACACGCGCTCCTTGGCGCGCGTGGCCTCCTCGTCGCGGCGGATGCCGGCGATCAATCCGTCGAAACCATATTTGGTGAGCGCAAGCTTCAACCCCTCGGTTTTGCGCGCAGCCGAACGGGCGGCCGGCGGCAAGGTCGGATCGACGGCGTCGATCGGCGGGCAAGGCTCGACCTTGAGATCGAGCTCCCATTCCTTGCCGAAGCGATCGCGGAAGGCATACATCTCCGGAAATTTCTTGCCGGTATCGACGTGCAGCGCCGGGAACGGCACGCGGCCGAAGAAGGCCTTGCGCGCCAGCCAGATCATCACGTTGGAATCCTTGCCGAGCGACCACAGCAGCGCCAGCTTTTTCAATCGCGCGAACGCTTCGCGGAGAATGTAGATGCTCTGCGCCTCGAGCTCGTCGAGATGATCCATCGAGGGCGGCGGCAGCCGTCCCTCGGCTACATGTGAGGGCGGCGGCAGCCGTCCCTCGGTCAAAATTGTCGCGACGGCGGAGCTGCCCTTGAGGTCCGCGCCGCGCAACGGGTGTTTTGCGGAATCATTGTTGAGAAGATGCATCTCACGCCCTTGGCCTTTGGAGGCGAAAATTCTATAGTTGCGATGCAATAGAGAAGAAATAATTTTCTCTTTGCGGGCTCGAAACGAGACATATATAGAAAATAATTCCAGTCAACCCCGGAAGTCGGGGAAGTGAGTCTCGCATGCGATTTCTGCCCGTGTTCCTCGATCTGCAAAGCGGCGTGGTGCTGCTCGTCGGAGCCGGCGATCTCGTGCGTGCGAAATTGCGCTTGCTGGCGGCGGCCGGCGCGCGGGTTCGCTGGTATGCGACCGACGGCAATCATGATTTGAGCGGGCTCGACGTTGATGCGGCGCGGATCGAGCTTGCCGATGGCGATCCGCTTGTCGCCGATCTCGGCGGTGTCATCGCGATCCTCTGCGCGGGCGCCGGTGATATCGGTGTCGCGATGTCGGCGCGCGCCAAGGCGCTCGGTCTGCCCGTCAATGTGATGGACGATCTCAGCCACTCGACCTTCATCTTTCCGGCCATCGTCGATCGCGGCGATGTCGTCGTCGCCGTCGGCACCGGCGGCGCATCGCCGGTCGTTGCGCGCCGCGTGCGCGAACGCATCGAGGCGGTTCTGCCGGCACGGATCGGCGATCTCGCCGGTTTCATCGGCGGTTTCCGCAAATCGATGCATCAGCGCATTCCCGAGTTTTCGTTGCGCCGCCGTTTCTGGGAACGCGTGATCGACGGCCCGATCGGTGCGCTGGTCCTCGCCGGACGCAAGGACGAGGCGGAGACGGCGCTGAAAGAAATTTCTGATCCTTCCGCCTATGCCGGTGCGCAGCAGGGCAAGGCCGAGGGCCGGGTGACGCTGGTCGGCGCCGGGCCGGGCGATCCGGATCTGCTCACCATCAAGGCGTTGCGCGCGCTGCAGGATGCCGACGTCGTTTTCTACGACGAACTGGTTTCACCCGAAATTCTCGATCGCGTGCGCCGGGATGCATCGCGCATTCCCGTCGGCCGCCGCGTCGGCAAGCCCGGCATCGGCCAGGATGCGATCAACAAGTTGCTGATCGAGGCGGCGAAATCAGGTCAGCGCGTGGTGCGCTTGAAGGGCGGCGATCCCTTCATCTTCGGCCGTGGCGGCGAAGAGATCGAAGCCTTGCGCGTTGCCGGCGTCGCCTGTTCCGTGGTGCCCGGTATCACCGCAGGGCTCGGCGCCGCGGCGCAATTCGAGGTGCCACTCACCTATCGCCACGAGGCGCTGCGCATCACCTTCCTCACCGCGCACAAGGCGAAAGACGCCGAGACCGTCGACTGGTCGGTGCTGACGGACAAGAAAATGACCATCGTGGTCTATATGGGCATGACGGCGGCGCCGTCGATCCGCGCGGGCCTGCTGGCCGCCGGCCGGTCGCCGCAAACGCCGGTCGGCGTGTTTGCGCGGGTGACGCGGCCGGATGCGCAGGCTGCCGTCGGCACGCTCGACAATCTCCCTGCGCTGGTCGAAAAGATCGATGGCGGTCCCGCCATCCTCATCATCGGTGACGTGGTCGCGCATTCCGCGCCATGGCGCCAATCCAACCTCAACCAAGTGATCTCTCAACTGCTGGAAGCTGCCGAATGACCTCTCCGTTACAACAAAAAATCAAAATCACGGGTCCCTCGATGATCACCGCCAACCGTACCTGGGACGGCGTCGTGATCTATCGCACCGCGCAGCAGGGCTGGTCGGCGAACCTGGCGGATGCCGCGATCGTCCGTACGGCGGACGAAGCGCGGGCGCTGCTGGCCGAAGCCACCGCCGATGACGTCGGTGCGATCGGTCCCTATATCGCCCCGGTCGAAGTCAAGGACGGCGGCGGTATCAAGCCCGGCAATCTCCGCGAACACATCCGCTCGGAAGGTCTCACCATCGATCTTCCGGTTCCGGCGTAAGGTTCTCGATCATGTACGCATATGATGAACTCGATCGCACACTGATCAATGAACGCGTCTCCGAATTCCGCGACCAGGTGAAGCGCCGGCTGTCCGGCGAACTCACCGAAGACGAATTCAAGATGCTGCGGCTGCAGAATGGCGTCTATCTGCAACTGCACGCCTATATGTTCCGCGTCGCCATCCCCTACGGCACGCTGTCCTCGAAGCAGTTGCGGGCGCTCGCACATGTCGCGCGCCGCTACGATCGCGGCTACGGCCATTTCACCACGCGGCAGAACATCCAGTTCAACTGGATCAAGCTCGCGGAATTGCCCGACGCGCTGGCCGATCTCGCCGAAGTCGGCATTCACGCCATGCAGACCTCGGGCAACAACACCCGCAACGTCACCTCGGACCAATGGGCCGGCGTGGCGCCCGGCGAGATCGAGGATCCCCGCATCTGGTCGGAATTGCTGCGGCAATACACGACGCTGCATCCGGAGTTCTCGTTCCTGCCGCGCAAGTTCAAATTCGCGATCACGGCGTCCGAGCATGACCGCGCCGCGATCAAGATCCACGATATCGGCCTGCGCCTGCTCAAGAACGCCGACGGCGAGACCGGTTTTGAGGTGCTGGTCGGCGGCGGCCTCGGTCGCACGCCGTTTATCGGCAAGACCATCAAGCCGTTCGTCCATGGCCGCGACATTCTGAGCTATGTCGAGGCGATCCTGCGCGTCTACAATCAATACGGCCGCCGCGACAACATCTACAAGGCGCGTATCAAGATCCTGGTGCACGAACTCGGCATCGAGAAGTTCGGCAGGGAGGTGGAGGAGGAGTGGCAGCAGATGCGCGACAGCGCGCTGACGCTGGATGCTTCCGTCATCGAGGAAATCCGTTCGCGCTTCACCTATCCGGCCTACGAAAAGCTGCCGCATATGCCGGACGAGCTGAAGCAGGCGGCGCACGACCCGCTGTTCGAGCGGTGGCGCAAGAACTCGGTGTTCCCGCATAAAGTGCAGGGCTATTCGATCGTGACGCTGTCGCTGAAGCCGGTGGGCGGACCGCCGGGCGACGCTACCGCCGACCAGATGGATGCGATCGCCGATCTTGCGGACCGATATTCGTTCGGCGAAATCCGCGTCGGCCACGAACAAAATCTGGCGCTGCCCCATGTCGCCAAGCGCGACCTGCCGGCCTTGTGGAAGGCGCTCGACAAGATCGGCGTCGCGACCCCGAACGTCAATCTGGTCACCGACATCATCGCCTGCCCGGGTTTGGATTATTGCTCGTTGGCCAACGCGCGCTCGATCCCGATCGCGCAGGAGCTGACGCGGCGCTTTGCCAATCATGATACCGCCGATCTGATCGGGCGGCTGCACATCAACATTTCCGGCTGCATCAATGCCTGCGGCCATCACCATGTCGGTCATATCGGTATTCTCGGCGTCGAGAAGAACGGCGAGGAATTTTACCAGATCACCATCGGCGGCCGCGCCGACGAGAATGCCCAGATGGGCACCTTGATCGGTCCCGCGGTGCCCTATGCGGAAGTCGCCGACGTGATCGAAGACATTGTCGAAGCCTATCTCGCCCTGCGCGACCGTCCCGAAGAACTCTTCGTCGATACGGTGAAACGCCTGGGCGTCGAACCATTCAGGGAGCGCGTCTATGCCACTCGTTAAGCAGGGAAGAATTGCGACCGATATCTTCGTCCACGTGCCCGATGGCGCCGAATTGCCGGGTGATGGCGCGGTGCTGGTTTCGGCGGCGCGATTTCTCGAGGATCCCGAAGCGCTTTCGCGCCGCGCCGGCAAGCTCGGCGTGATCTGGCCGAACAATCGCGATATCGACGATCTCGTGCCCTATCTGGACCGGCTCGCCGTGGTCGCCCTGGCGTTTCCGAGCTTTCGCGACGGCCGCGCCTATAGCCAGGCCCGGCTGCTCCGCGAACGCCACGGCTATGACGGCGAATTGCGCGCCACCGGCCAGGTGTTGCGCGACCAGTTCGTGTTCATGCTGCGCGCCGGCTTCGATGCCTTCGAAGTGAAGAAGGAAAGCGATGCCGACGCCTTCGCCGAGACGGTGAAACGCTATTCGGTATTTTACCAGCCGACCGGCGACGGCCGCGTCACCGCGCTCCATCGGCGGATGCAACTGCGTCATTCGGAGAGCGCCGGCCAGTGAGTGCTCTTGCGCATCGGGCGTTGACGGCGCAGGCGACGGAGTTGTCACCGGCGCAGGCGCTCGATCGCGCGTTGCGCCACGCTTCGCCTGCAGAAATCATCGAAACGGCGCTGAAAGCCGTCGGCCGCGAGCACCTTGCGCTGGTCTCGTCGTTCGGCACGGAATCGGCGGCGCTGCTCAAGGTGATGGCGGATGTCGATCCGGCAATCCCGGTGATCTTTCTGGACACCGGCTGGTTGTTCGAGGAGACGCTCGCCTATCGCGATACGCTGATTGCAACCCTCGGCTTGCGCGACGTTCGTTCGATCAAGCCGCTGGAAAAAACCTTGACGCGCGAGGACCCTGACCGCGAATTGTGGTTCTCGGACCCCGATGCCTGCTGCCGTATTCGCAAGGTCGAGCCGCTGGCGCGGGCGCTCAAGCCGTTTTCGGCATGGATCAACGGGCGCAAGCGTTTCCAGGGCGGCGTGCGCGCGAAGATACAGGTCGTCGAAGACGACGGCGCCAAACTGAAATTCAACCCGTTTGCCAATGTCGCGCGCGAAGAGATCGAGGCGATCTACCAGCTCGCAAAACTGCCGCCGCATCCCCTGGTCGCCTCGGGTTACCTGTCGGTCGGATGCATGCCTTGCAGCAGCCGGGCCGCGCCCGGCGAAGACGCGCGCGCCGGCCGCTGGCGCGGCAAGGCCAAGACAGAATGCGGCATTCACACGACCAGGACTTCATAGGACAATGACGCTGCGGCACCGCAAACAATGAAATGCGGTTTCGTTGACTAAAGGCCACTTCGTCGCGAGTTATATCTCGCGCTGCTCCGATGACGTCAGTCGTCCCGATGACGTCAGTCATCAAGCCGAATGGAGGTTGAGATGGTCGCTCGTGTCCTCACCGTGATGGCTGGATTGCTGTGGGCGAGTTCGGCCTTCGCGGCGGATTACGCGCTGCTCAATGTGTCCTACGACCCGACGCGCGAGCTCTATACCGATTTCAACAAGGCGTTCACGGCGGCCTATCGGAAGGAGACCGGCAAGAGCGTCGAGATCAAGCAGTCGCATGGCGGCTCGGGTTCGCAGGCGCGCGCCGTGATCGACGGTTTGCAGGCCGACATCGTCACGCTGGCGCTGGCCTATGACATCGACGCCATCGCCGCCAAAGGCCTGATCGCCCCGGACTGGCAAAAGCGGCTGCCGCTTAATGCCGCACCCTACACCTCGACGATCGTGTTCCTGGTGCGCAAGGGCAATCCCAAGGGCATCAGGGACTGGGACGATTTGATCAAACCCGGTGTTGCCGTCATCACGCCCAACCCGAAAACCTCCGGCGGCGCGCGCTGGAACTACCTTGCCGCATGGGGTTATGCCGAAAAGAAGTTCGCCTCCGCCGACAAGGCAAAGCAATTCGTCGGCGACCTCTACAAAAACGTGCCGGTGCTCGATACCGGCGCACGCGGTTCGACGGTGACGTTCGTCGAGCGCGGCGTCGGCGACGTCCTGCTGGCGTGGGAGAACGAGGCGTTCCTGGCGCAGCGTGAATTCGGCAAGGACAAATTCGAGATCGTCTCGCCGCCGCTGTCAATTCTTGCGGAGCCGCCTTTGGCGGTCGTCGACAAGGTTGCCGACAAAAAAGGCACGCGCGCCGTCGCCGAGGCGTACCTGAAGTATTGGTATACCAAGGAAGGTCAGGAAATTGCCGCACGCAACTCCTATCGTCCGCGCGATCCGGAGATCGCGAGGGAATACGAAAAATCTTTCGCCAAGGTCGAACTTTTCACGATCGACGACGTTTTTGGTGGTTGGGCCAAGGCGCAGAAGGAGCACTTTGCCGAGGGCGGCATTTTCGACCAGATCTACAAGAACTGATCTTGAATTGATCTTGCCGATCAGCCGTAGCGGAATCAGGGGGATTTGTGAGCACAGCGGTTGCACGGCGCGGCACACTGCCGGGGTTCGGTCTCACCATGGGACTGACCCTGACATGGCTCTCAATTATCATCCTGATACCGCTCGCCGGCCTTTTTCTCAAAACATTTGAGCTTTCGTTCGACCAGTTCTGGGGCATCGTCACCAGCCGCCGCACGCTGAACGCACTGAAGATTTCGTTCGGGCTTTCCTTTGCCGCGGCGATCGTCAATCTGGTGATGGGAACGATTATCGTCTGGGCGCTGGTGCGGTATCGATTTCCGGGGCGGCGTCTGTTCGACGCCATCGTCGATATTCCCTTTGCGTTGCCGACCGCGGTTGCCGGCGTCGCATTGACGCAGCTGTTCGCGCAAAAAGGCTGGCTCGGCGCGCCGCTGGCCGAACTCGGCATCAAGGTTGCCTTCACGCCGATTGGAATCTTCATTGCGATGGTTTTCATCGGCATCCCCTTTGTGGTGCGGACGGTGCAGCCGGTGCTGATCGATCTCGACGTCGAAATCGAGGAGGCGGCCGCGAGCCTGGGGGCCAACCGCTGGCACACGGTGTTCCGGGTGATCCTGCCGAGCCTGATCCCGGCGCTGCTGACAGGATTTGCGCTGGCATTCGCGCGCGCCGTCGGCGAATACGGCTCCGTCATCTTCATCGCCGGCAATCTGCCGAACGTGTCGGAAATCGCGCCGCTGCTGATCGTGATCCGGCTTTCCGAGTTCCGCTACGCCGATGCGACGGCGATTGCCGTCGTCATGCTGGTGGCGTCGTTCCTGATCATCTTCGCGGTCAATCGCCTGCAGCGTTGGGCGCAAACCCGAATCCCGGCGCATTGAGGGCCGATCGATGTCGACGCAATCGGGTTTTGTCAGTTCTGCGACCGAGTTGCGGGCCTACGCGCCCGCGGCAGGCCTCCAACAGCACCTCGCTTCCTTCCCGGAAGGCGAGTGCGCCGCCGCGAGCGGCTACGTCGCCGGAAAACCTGCGCACCGAGCCGGGGCCGGTCCGTTTCGCCATCATTGCGCTGGCCGTCACCTTCCTCACGGTATTCGTCGTGCTGCCGCTGGTCGTGGTGTTCGCTCAGGCCTTTTCGAAAGGCATCGGTGCCTATGTTGCCGCGCTCGCCGAGCCGGAAGCGCTGTCCGCGATCCGGTTGACGCTTTTGGTGGCGGCGATTTCCGTCACGCTCAATCTGATATTCGGCGTGATCGCGGCCTGGGCGATCACCAAGTTCGATTTTCGCGGCAAGACGTTCCTGATCACGCTGATCGATCTGCCGTTCTCGGTCAGTCCGGTCATCTCGGGTCTCGTCTTCGTGCTGCTGTTCGGCGCGCAGGGCTTTCTGGGACCCTGGCTGCAGGCGAACAATATCCACGTGCTGTTCGCGGTGCCCGGCATTGCGCTGGCGACCATCTTCGTGACGTTTCCGTTCGTCGCCCGCGCGCTGATCCCGCTGATGCAGGAGCAGGGCACGCAGGAGGAAGAGGCGGCGATCTCGCTGGGAGCGTCAGGTCTGCAGACCTTCTTCCGCGTCACTCTGCCCAATATCAAATGGGGCCTGTTGTATGGCGTACTGCTGTGCAATGCGCGCGCCATGGGCGAGTTCGGCGCGGTGTCGGTCGTGTCCGGCCATATCCGCGGCGAGACCAACACCATGCCGCTATTGGTTGAGATTCTCTACAATGAGTATCAATTCGTATCGTCGTTTGCGATTGCATCGCTGCTCGCGATGCTGGCGTTGATCACGCTGGTCGTGAAAACCGTGCTCGAACGACGTCTGGACGAAGGACAAATCCCGCGTGACCATTGAAGTCAAAAACATCGTCAAGAAGTTCGGTGCATTCGCAGCCCTCGACAATGTCGAGCTGAAGGTCGCCAAGGGCGAATTGCTGGCGCTGCTCGGCCCGTCGGGCTCCGGCAAGACCACGCTGCTGCGGATCATCGCAGGGCTGGACTGGCCGGATTCCGGCGAGGTTTCGTTCGACGGCGAGGACGCGCTGGCGCGTGGCGCGAGCGAACGCAATGTCGGATTTGTATTCCAGCATTACGCGCTGTTCCGCCACATGACGGTGTTCGAGAATGTCGCCTTCGGCCTGCGGGTGCAGCCGCGCGCCGTCCGCAAGGACGAGGCTTCCATTCGCGCCCGCGTCAAGGAATTGCTGGATCTGGTGCAACTCGACTGGTTGGCCAACCGCTATCCCAGCCAATTGTCCGGCGGCCAGCGCCAGCGCATCGCGCTTGCGCGCGCGCTGGCGATCGAGCCGCGCATCCTGTTGCTCGACGAGCCCTTCGGCGCGCTCGATGCCAAGGTTCGCAAGGAGCTTCGGCAATGGCTGCGCTCGCTGCATTCCGAAATTCACGTCACCTCGATCTTCGTCACCCACGACCAGGAAGAGGCGCTTGAAGTCGCCAACCGCGTGGTGGTCATGGATAAGGGACGCATCGAGCAGATCGGCACGCCCGGCGAAGTCTACGACAGTCCCGCGACCGCCTTCGTGCACGGCTTCATCGGCGAATCCATCGTCCTGCCGGTGGATGTCAGCGGTGGCTCGGTGCGGCTCGCAGGCCAGCCGCTCAATATTGCCGCCAATGGCGCAGCGTCCGGCGCGTCAAAACTGTTCGTCCGGCGCCATGACATGCAGATCGGGCCGGCCGGATCCGGTTCGCTGGAGGGCGCGGTGCGCCACGTCCGCTCATTCGGTCCGATACAGCGGGCGGAAGTCGCGCTGTCCGGTGGCGAGGGCAAGACCGTGATCGAGGTCGACGCGCCGCGGGACCGGGAACTCCAGGCTGGTGAAATCGTCGGTCTGCAGCCCCGCCGCTACCGGATTTTCGCCGCGCAGGATTAGCCTGAACCCGCCATTCCGGGATGATCCGAAACACCGACCTCAGATGTGCAATTGCGCATCGGAGTTCACTTCGCGCCCTGGAATGACCACTAAATCTGGGCCCCGTTCACCATTCAGCCACGGTTGGTATGCAATAACGGCAGATCAATTTGGGGGAATGATGCGGGCAATATTCGCCATTATCGGGCTTTTGGCGCTGGGCGGCTGCTTGGGTGATACCCAGGCGCCCGAACAGCCGACCATGTATCTCAGCATGGCCAATGGCGGCGCTACCCTCGATCCGCAGGCGGCGGCGTCGATGATCTCGCTGTACCGGCAGAACAACGGCCTTGGCGGCGTGGTGGTCGATCCCGACCTGATGAAACTTGCGGAATCGCAATCGCAGGCGATGGCCAGCCGCAACAAGCTCGACCACGATGTGAAGGGCCCGCTGGAGAAACGGCTGGGCACCTCCGGCTATCCCGCCAAGCTCGCAGTGGAGAACGTATCGGCCGGTTATCATACGCTGGCGGAAGCGTTTTCCGGCTGGCGCAACTCGCCCCCGCACAAGGCCAACATGCTCAAGAGCGGTGTCACAAAATTGGGCATAGCGGCGATTTATGCTCCAAACACCAAATACAAGGTGTTCTGGACGCTCATTCTTGCATCAACCTGATCCCGATAAACTCCGCGTGATCCAGGCTAACCTCTCAGCTGATTGACGCCGCCGCGAACTGCGGCCACGCTGCCGATGTCATTGTCCTCTAGTTTGTCATTGTCCTCCTGATTGGCGGTCACGATGGATACTTCCAATTCCGCGCCGGCAACGACGCCCGCAAATGCGCAGCGCGTGCTGGTTCTGCAAGGCGGCGGCGCACTCGGCTCCTACCAGGCCGGTGCCTTTCAGGCGCTGTGCCGTGCAGGCTTCGAACCGGAATGGGTCGCGGGCATTTCGATCGGCGCCATCAATTCGGCGATCATCGCCGGCAATGGCTCCCGAGAAACGCGTCGACCGGCTGAAGGAATTCTGGGAGCTGGTGTCATCCCCGGTGTCCTGGAATCCGATTACGCCCGGCGAGCGTGCACGCTCGCTGTTCAACGAAACCAGTGCCGCCCTGATCGCCACTTTCGGCGTGCCCGGCTTTTTCACGCCGCGCATTCCGCCGGCGCCGCTATGGCCACCCGGCAGCCCGCAATCGCAGAGCTATTACGACACAGCCCCGCTGAAGAAGACGCTGGAAAGCCTGGTCGACTTCGACCGCATCAACGACCTGAAGACCCGGCTCAGCGTCGGCGCGGTGGGCGTAACCTCGGGCAATTTCAGATATTTCGACAATTACGAATTCAAGAAGCTCGGCAAGAAGATCGGACCGGAGCACATCATGGCGTCCGGCGCGCTGCCGCCGGGCTTTCCTTCCATCGTCATCGAAGGCGAGCATTATTGGGACGGCGGCATCGCCTCCAATACGCCGCTCGATTTCGTGCTGGACGAGGAAGTCAATCGCGATCTCCTGATCTTTCAGGTCGACCTGTTCAGCGCGCGCGGGGAGTTGCCGATGTCGCTGCTCGAGGCCGCCGAGCGCGAAAAAGACATCCGCTATTCCAGCCGCACCCGCATGAACACCGACAAGAACAAGCAGATCCACAACGCCCGCATGGCGGTGCGCGACCTGATCGGGAAACTGCCGGACTATCTCAAGAACGATCCGTCGGTCGAATTGCTGCGCAAGGCCTCCAAGGAAAACACCGTCACGGTGGTGCACCTGATCTACAAGAGCAAGAATTACGAGACGTCTTCCAAGGACTACGACTTCTCCCATGTCGCCATGGTCGAACACTGGAATGCCGGCGTGCGCGACGTGCATTTGTCGATGCGTCACAAAGAATGGCTGGAACGGCCGCAGTCCGGGGAAACCATGGTGACTTACGATCTGACGGGGGATGTTTCCGATATCCCCAAAGCCAAACAGGAGTGATCGAATGGGTAATTTGACAGGCAAGACCGCAGTGGTGACCGGATCGACCAGCGGCATCGGACTGGCTTATGCGCGCGCTTTCGCCGGCGCCGGCGCCAATATCGTACTTAACGGCATGGGCGCACCGGCCGACATCGAGAAGGAGCGCTCCGGTATCGAGACCGATTTCAAGGTCAAGGCCGTGCATTCGCCCGCCGACATGACCAAGCCTGCCGAGATTGCCGAAATGATCGCGCTCGGCGAAAAGACGTTTGGTTCGGTCGATATTCTCGTCAACAATGCCGGCATCCAGTTCGTGGCGCCGATCGAGGAGTTTCCGCCCGAGAAGTGGGAAGCGATCATCGCGATCAATCTGTCATCGGCGTTTTACGGCATCCGTGCCGCCGTTCCCGGGATGAAGAAGCGCGGCTGGGGCCGCATCATCAACACGGCTTCCGCGCATTCGCTGGTGGCCTCGCCGTTCAAGTCGGCCTATGTCTCGGCCAAGCACGGCATCGCCGGCCTCACCAAGACCGTGGCGCTGGAGCTTGCGACCTTCAAGATTACCTGCAATTGCATCAGCCCCGGCTATGTCTGGACGCCGCTGGTCGAGCACCAAATTCCCGAGACCATGAAGGCGCGCAACATGACCAAGGAGCAGGTCATCAAGGACGTGCTGCTGGCGGCGCAGCCGACCAAGGAGTTCGTGACGTCGGAGCAGGTCGCCGCACTTGCGCTGTTTTTGTGCGGCGATGACGCCGCGCAAATCACCGGCGCCAACCTCTCGATCGACGGCGGCTGGACCTCCGAGTAGGCGGGACCTGTGAATAGGCTGCCTTCCGCCACGGCATCGATATTCGGGTAGCGGGCAAAGTGGCCCGCTACCCCAGCGCGACCATGCCGCTCCAGAACTGCGAACTGTCGCCGGTATCGACCTCGTAGCTGCGCGCGAAGCCAAGTCTGCCGTCGGGGCCGACATGGTAGGTCGCAAGATTCGCGGGCACCGTCTTTAGCCCGGCGCCTTCGCGCACCAGCATCGGCTGGATGTTGGCCACGACCAGCATGCGCCCACTCGGGTCAAGCGCAAATGTTCTGGGATAGATGCCGCGCACGTCCTCGTTCTGGATCAGCGTCGGCTCGCCGGTCGCCTGATCGATGGCGAAGACCGCAATGTTGTTCTCGCCGCCGGGGAAAATCTTCTTGCCTTCGAAGTCGACGGTATCGAACGCGCGGTTGCCGACATAGACGTAGCGGCCGTTCGGATGCACATGCACGGTACTCGCGGCCTGGCGGGAGCGGATGTTGCCGGGTTCGGCCAGCGTATCCTTTTCGAAGACCGCCTGCGGATCGAGCGTGCCGCCCGCCAGTCGATAGACGTTGAGCCGGTTCTCGCGCTCCCGCGACACGTAGACGAACGGCAGGTTCGGATGGAAATCGAGATGGCGCGGCCCGAAGCCGTAGCCGCCGTTCGGCGCAATCGAGGCCCGGTTGGCGAGCTGGCCGTCCTTGAAGCTGAATACCTTCAACGCGCCGGGATCCTCCGGCTTGCCGCCGGCCGCATCGTTGCCGCGGGTGACCAGAATGGCCGCATCGTTCGCGGGTGTGGTGCGAATCTGGTGCGCGAAGATGCCGCCGTCGAGGACGCTGGCCTGCTTCACTTCCTCGCCGATGGTGCCATCCGCATTGATCCGATGCACCGTGACCCCGCTCGGATTGTTGTAAGCCGCCAAGGCGTAGGCGCCGCTATTGTCGAGCGATATGTGGATCGGACGCGACGGCAATGTGGCGGACGGGCCGTGAGTCTGCAGCGCGCCATTGCCGGAATCGATGCGCAGCGCGCTCAAGAAGTGCTTGTCGCCCTTGATGCCGAGCGAAGCTGAACCGCCATTGCTCGTCGCCACATAGAGAAATGACGCGGTCGGATGCCGCCAGGCATATTGGACGTTGGCGGGCAGCATCACCGTGTCTTGCCGGGTCAAGGCGGCTTCCTCGACATCGATCTGGTAGCGGGTCAGCGCCGGCCCGACGCTGGCGTAGAAGACGGCCTTGTTTGCGGTCATTTGGCTCCAGGCGGTGCGGGGCGTTGCGACCGCGCCGGCAAGCAGCGCGGCGAACGAACGGCGATCTATCATGGTCCATTCTCCTCGCCAATCGCTGTTATCCGGAATTATCGGCTCAACCCTGAATTGACTTGAATGGTAGTTCTGTTCTGATCTGGCTGGAAGCCCGGATTGGAAAAAGTCCGGCTTGGGGGATCGAAATCATGGCCTTGGACAACGCGGGGACGCTGCAACATGCGGCTGTCGGCAAGCCTTTCACGGCAATCGAGAAAGTGGCGTTCGGCAAAATCGCCTGGCGCATCGTCCCGCTGCTGACAATTGCATACATCGTCAATTTCCTGGATCGCACCAACGTCGCCTTCGCGGCGCTGACGATGAACCAGGATGTCGGATTGACCGCCGCGCAATTTGGTTATGGCGCCGGAATTCTCTTCATCGGCTATTGTCTTTTCGAGGTACCCAGCAATGTGGCGCTCTACCGGGTGGGGGCGCGGTTTTGGCTCTCGCGCATCATGATCACGTGGGGGATCATTTCGGTCGCGATGATCTTTACGGCGGGGGCCACGAGTTTCTACGTCCTTCGTTTTCTGCTTGGAGTCGCGGAGGCCGGATTTTTTCCCGGCGCTGCGTTCTATCTGTCCCAGTGGTTTCCCCCCGAATATCGCGCCCGCATCCTCGCCTGGTTCCTGCTGGGAATTCCTGCTTCCACCGTGGTTGGCGGTCCTGTTTCGAGTTTCCTGATGGAGATGAATGGAATATGGGGGCTGGCCGGCTGGAAGTGGCTGTTCATCGTTGAAGGTGCGCCGGCAATCATCCTGGGATTCCTGCTCCTGCTGTTACTCGTCGACAAGCCGGACCAGGCCAGTTGGCTTAGCGACGAAGAAAAGAAAGCCGTCCAGGCACGCCTCTCGGCCGAGACCAAGGAACGCGAGAAACGCGATTTCTGGGCGAGCCTGCGGGATAGCCGTGTGCTTGTGCTCGCGCTGGTGCAGTTTCTGTTTACGATCGGATCCTATGGCGTGGCGATTTTCCTGCCGCTGATCGTCAAGGCACAACATTTCTCAAATTTCGCGATCGGCTTCCTGATAGCCATTCCCAGCCTGATTGCCTGCGTGGTGATGATCTACTGGGCAGGTGCCGTTGGCCGCAGCGGGCGCAAGATTACAGGTCTTGCCTCGACCTGCCTGGTCTCGGGTATAGGCCTGCTGATTGCCGTCTGGGCGGATTCCTTTGTCATCTCTTTCCTGGGTCTGACGGCCGTGGTCGTTGGCACCAACACCGCGCGCGCCATTCTCTGGACTATTCCGACGCGCTTTCTCTCGGGCATCGGTGCTGCCGCGGGCCTTGCCTTCATCAATACGTTCGGCGTGTTCGGCGGGTTCGTCGGGCCGTCGATCATGGGATTTTTGAAGGATGCCACGGGCTCCTTCAATGCGGGATTGACGGTGCTGTCGGGCTTTCTGTTCCTGGCGACGGCGCTTGCATTCTCGCTGAAACGCCTGATCGTGCAGGAATGAGACGAAACCAGCGAGAGCAATGATCGGGAAAGCCTTAGCCAGCGATTGTCGTCTCAAAATCAACCAAGCTATCCACTATAAGGTTTGTGAGGAACGGTCACACAGGTGACTTGGCATCGAGCCAAAGTGTCACACATGACGATAGCTGAAGCACGGTTTCAAGAGAAAGGCGGCCTAGCTACTGCCTATGCTTGAGCAATCTCTGCGCTTCTTCGATTTCGAGGAGATTTTGCCCCGCAGCGAAATCGACGCAGACTGGCTCGAGCACCTCGGATACGGCCGCTGCTCGGTCATCTCTGATGTAAAGGCGCGCAAGTCCAAGCGCGCCGCGCAGTTCGAAAGTCTTCGTCTGTTGGCTTCGAGCGATTTGCAAGGCTCTCTTGAAGGCGCCTTCGGCGGCGGAAACATTCGAGGGGTCACGACGCAACAAAAACTCACCACGGACACGATGCAGTTCAGCATCCAGCCAATGCTGGCCGGTTTGTTCCGCCCATCCGATCAACTGTCCTAAAATTTCCAGCCCGATATCGAGTTGCCCTGCCTCTGCGTTCGCCACGGCAACCTGCATCCCCCAAAATGGTTCACAAAGGTAGCAGTCATTTTCGTGAAGTAATGCCCAGCCTCGGCCCATTTCCGCGAGTCCACCGGCTCGGTCGCCGGCACGCCACTTTGCCAGGCCGTTCAGGTGCGTGCCAGCGGCCATATACAACGGCATCGCATGGTCGCGGGCGAGGGCAAGGATCGTCTCTGTTCCTTGCAACATGCGCCCGCGTAGTCCGTCGAAAACGGCCCTGTGAACGAGCGCATTGACTCGAGCAAGCGCGCGCTTTTCTCCCGGGGCACTCACCGCTTCCTCGGCGAGCTGGCGCGATCGATCAATCTTGCCAAGCGGCCAGAGCACCAGAGCAAGGAACCTCTTGATAACGGATGGCAGGTCCAGCGTCGACGCCTTGAAGGTCGCGGGATTCGGCTCGGCATCATAGATCGCGAGTGCTTGCTCAAGATGCACTCTCGCATTCAAGTAATCGCCCCCGAACCAGCAGGTCACCCCGCTGGCGTAGCGTGCAACGATTGCGGCCACCGGTGATTCCGGTCGCCGGTCGGCGGTGCTCATTATTGCGTCCGCCAACTCTCGCATCTGTGCGATCTCGCCGTGAGTGAGGCTGGCATTGAACAGGCCCGAATGGATCGGCGCCAGTTCAACCGGATCATTAATGTCAGCGGCGAACTGTCGGGCGCGCGTCCATGCGGCCACCGTTTCGGGGGCGCTGTGCCCAAGGCTGCCCCGCAGCGCACGGCCATATGCGATTTGAAGATGGAGCCGATTCACCGGCTCGCCCGGCTCATCATGCAGCTCATCGGCGATGGCAACCGCCTTGCCGAGATGTGCGATTGCTTCGGAATATGCCGACCGCTTCAACGCCTGCTCGCCTGCCTTGCGCCACCATTCGAAGGCTGCCTCGCTCAGCCCCGCTTCGGTGAAGTGGTATGCAACTACTTCCGGCTCGGTCTCGGCGATGACTGGAAACTGATCGCGCAGGACGTCGCCAATGTGCTTGTGAAGTACTTGCCGCCGGCTCTTGAGCAGGCTCTCGTAAGCCGCTTCCTGAACCAGCGCATGCTTGAAGCTATAGTGCGCTTCCGGGGGCGTCCCGCGGCGTAATAGCAGTTCGGCCTCTTCGAGCTGCCCCAATGCGGCGCTCAGCGCCAGATCATCGCGCCCTGCCACACATCGCAGCAGCGTGTATGAGAAGTCGCGGCCAATGGCGGCGCCTATCTGTGCCACCTCCTTGACTGGCGCCAGCCGGTCGAGCCGCGCCATAAGCGAGTCCTGCAGCGTGGCGGGAATGGCGAGCGGCGGCAGCGGACTATCGAGGCGATAGCGCCCGATATCCTCCACGAGCAGTCCGGACTCCATCACCATCTTGGTCAGTTCCTCGACGAACAGCGGGATGCCGTCCGTCTTGTCGATGATCTGCGTCATCATTTCGCCTGGCAGCTGCCGCCCGACCGCCACCTGCTCGACGAGAGCGCGGGTATCCTGGCGGTCCAGCCGATCGAGCGGCAGCATGCTGACGTTGGCAAGACCTGTCCAAGGCGGCTCGAACTCGGGCCGGAATGTCATGAGCACGAGGATCGGCAGTCCCCTGATACGATCGACCGTGAGGTCGAACAGCTCGAGCGTCGTGGCATCGGCCCAATGCATATCCTCGCAGACAATCAGCACTGGTTGCTGTCGCGCCAGGCCCTCAAGCTGGTCGAGAAGGGTGGCAAAGGTCTGTCGCCGCTGCTGCACTGGATTCAAGCCGAGCGGCGGATAGCGCTCGCCGGTTGGAATCGAAAGAAGCGCGGCAATGAGCGGCGTTGCTGTAGCTACCTGCTGGGTACCAATCGCCAGCATTGCCTCAAGCTTGTCGAGCTTTTGCCCTGACGTGTCCTGCGACCTGATGCCGGCGGCGCGCTCGAGCTGAGCGATGAAGGGATGAAGCGCACTATTCGTGTGGTAGGGCGAGCACTGATAGCGCACCCGGCGGTGCGACCCCAACGCGAGGCTCTCGGAGAGCGCTGCCACGAGGCGCGATTTGCCGATCCCTGCCTCGCCGGAAATCAACATTACCTGGCCTTGGCCCTGCCACGCCAGCTGCTGTCGCGAGAGCGCGAATGCAATCTCTGCCTTGCGGCCGACAAAGCCCAAAGAGCGCGCGGTGCGCACCGCCTCGAAGCGGCTCTCCGATGCGGCTCCACCTTCGACCGCCCAGACCGCGATGGGTTCGGAGATGCCCTTGACCTCGCGACGGCCGAGGCTGCGAAAAGTGAATAAATCGCCAAGCAGCCGGCGCGTCGAAGCGGCAACGACAACCGCTCCCGGCTCCGCCAAGCTCTGGAGCCGGGCGGCGACGTTTGGCGCATCGCCGACCATTGCCTGCTCTTCTGATGCGCCTTCGCTAATGAGGTCGCCGACCACCACAAGCCCGGTCGCGATTGCAATTCGTACCTCAACCCGCTCTTCCGCCCGCGTTTCGAGTGACCTTATGGCGGCAATGATGTCGAGCCCCGCTCGCACTGCGCGCTCCGCGTCATCCTCATGTGCGCGGGGATACCCGAAATAGGCGAGTATTCCGTCACCGACGAACCTGGCGATGATGCCGTCATAAGTGGCAATGACCCTTGCGCAGGCGGCGCGATAGGCCCGGATCACCTCCCACATGTCCTCGGGATCGAGGCGCGCCGAGAGCGCAGTCGAGCCTACCAGATCGCAGAACATAACGGTGAGATGGCGTCGCTCGGCATCGTGCCGACGAGCGGGCTCGGCAACCAATTCGGCTTGATTGAGTTCGGCGATCACGCGCAGAATTTTACGACGATGGCCGAGCAGGACCCCGAGCCTATCCAGGTCCTGATCCGTTAGTTCGGGAAGGACACTAAAATCAATACCGTTCTCGGCAAAACGCAGCGCGTATTGCCCAAGCCCAAGCTTCTCGAGCCAGTCCGCAATCTGCTGCATTGGCTCCACCGACTGTCGGGTTGGCGGCTGGCCGAATTTTGGACCACGGCAATAGAAACGTTAATCCAATTTTCCCCGGATAGCACGTCTTGTTTGCGACGATCCGGCGGCAGCTGTCAAAGCCTGGTCGCAGCTTTGCGCAACCAGACTGATATGGTTCACGCTGGCGACAAATTGAGCGGGAGAGACATCCTTACTTTGCGTCGGCTATGGTCGCGTGTTCGCGCCCTAAAGCGCGATGACTTTGGGTACGATCACCATCGCGCTTTAGCTTATTGTTTGCGCATGATCTTTTCGGAAAACCGGTGTCCACTTTTCCGGATCATGCGCTAGTGGCGCTTCCCGAACGCCAGCACGTGCAGCCCGAGCCGCTGACGGACGATCCAGAACAACAGCACGGTCTCGAACGCGAGCGAGATCGAGGTCGCGGCCGCGGCGCCATGGCCGCCGAAGCGCGGCACCAAGGCGACGCACAGCACCACGTTCATGACGAAGGCCAGCGCATAGGCCAGTGCGCAGATATGCTGATGGCCGAGCATATTGAGCAGCCGCTCCACCGGGCCGATCGCCGAGCGCACCACAAGGCCGATCGCGGCGATGAACATGATGTCGTAGCCGATCACGAATTGCGGCCCGAACAGCCACAACAGCGGCTTGCCCAACGCCAACAGCAGCACGGTTGCCGCGAGCGACGGCCAGAATGTCCATTGAATCGCGTGGGTCACATAGGCCGAAAGCCGGTCCTTGTCTCCTATCGCGTTATATTCGGCAAATCGATGCGCTGTCGTCGCCGACATCGCGTAGTGGATAAAGGACACCAGCGCCAGCGTCTTCACGACGGCAAAATAGACGCCGACTTCCTCCGAGGAACGGAATTGCTGCAACACCAGCACGTCGGTGTAGGACAGCAGCAGATAGAAGCTTTCGACCAGCAGGATCGGCAGCGAGACCGCCAGCCATCCGCGAAAATCATAGGCCCTGGGGCCCGGCTCGATGTGGTCGTGGAGCCTGCGGTTCAGCACGATCATCTGTCCGATCATCGCGATCCAGACCGCGGCGGCGCTGGCCAGCATCGCGGCGACGGCGCCGAGACGGAAGCCGAGTACAAGCGCGCCGGCGGTAAATCCAATGATCAGCGACTGGCGCACGATGAATTGCGGCATCAGGCCGAGCCGCATCCAGTCATGGGAGCGGGCGATGCCATCCTGGGTGTTGGCGACGACAAATGCCGGCAGCGTCAGGCAGCCGATGTAAAGCGGAACGATCGCGTTGGCGTCGATCCACGGCGACAGCATTTTCACGACGCCCGCCAACAGCAAGGAGACCGCGGTGGACACCGCGAACGTCATCCAGCGGCTGCCGGCGAGGAAGCCGCGCAGCAGCGCATGCTGGCCGCCGGTGCGATATTCCGGAATGATCTTTTGCGCGGATGCCGAGATGCCGAAATCCATCATGCTGCCGAGCAAGAGCACCCAGGTCCAGACGTAGACATAGACGCCGTAATCCGAGCCGCCCATCCAGCGCGCCAGCAGGATCTGCGAGAAATAGGCCAGCACCGCACTGACCACGCGGATGACGAAAATCGTGCCGGCCAGCCGCTTGGTGACCGAGGCCTCGCTGGAACCGCCGAGCGACGACCGCAGGCGCGCGATGACGCCGGCAGGTGAAGCGGTTGCGGATTGGGTGTCCATCACGGCCACGTCGGAACATCCTCGAAAACGCCGCGAGGCGGCGGCAGTGCTTCGATGTATCAACGATTCGTTAAGATTGGGTTGGGTGCCTCTCCGTGTCCCGGCTCACGCGAGCCGTCATGGGCGCGCTTCGCGCGACCCGTTGGCCGGCCGGGACGACGGAGGTCAATTCAAATTGATATTGAACTCATACGACCGGTCGCCGCCGACCAGCGTCAGCTTGAGCGCGGCGCCATCGGGGCTTGTCGCCGGGCGGCAGGCCGTCGAGTTCGAAGGCAAAGCGCTTCACGCCGGGCGGGCTGTGCTCGAGCAGCTTCGGAACCGGCAATGCCCAGTCCGGCGTCGGCCCTTCGACGAACAGGCTGACATCCTTGGCATCGGGCGCCAACACGTCGACCAGCACATTGGCTTTCCCCTCGCGCTTGACGTCGCGAATGGTGAGCGGATTGGGATCGCCGACATTGGCGGGTTTCGGCACGCTGTTGAGCGCCTCGGACAGATTGCCGTCCTCGGTGCTCGCGACGCTGGCAAAGGCGAGCTCGGCGCTGGCTTCGACGGGAACGCAGAGCTTGTCGCAGACCGCGTAATTGATATCGGCGCGCAGCGTTACCGGCTTGTCGGCATTCTTGGCGACGATCCGCAGCGGCAGCACGACCTGCTGCTTGTAGCCGAGCGAGGTGCCGCCCGCGCCATCGTCGAATTTTTGCGGCGCCGGCCACAGCACGGTGACGGCCTCGACATTGTCCGATTTGGAGAAGTCGAAGCGCGGCGGAACGCCGGAATCGCCCGGCGAGCGCCAATAGGTTTTCCAGCCCGGCTGCAACTGGATGGCAATGCCGCCGAGCAGCACGGTACCGCTGCGCGATCCCGCCAGCAGCCGGACTGCCGAATGCGCGTCGCGCTGCCATGGCGAGGAATCTTCGGCGCGAACCTCTATTGCAGCGCAAGCGGTAAACAGGGTGACGGCGACGCCGAACACGGCGCGCATGGGAACTATGACGGTCATGAGACGTCTTTACAGGCTAGTTTCAGCGCAAACCATTGAATTGCTTGTGATCGCGGAACGAATGCAACCGTTGATGAGCCCCCGGCTTGATTGACAGAACCGCCACCCAATATCAGGATATGAATCAGCATGAGAGGCCTTTGCGGATGAGCCCTGAAGGCAAGACACCGAAACCCGTTCGCCGCAAAGCCGCCGGCGTTGGCCACAATTCGCCCGAAGACGGCTATCTCGACGGCCAGCTCCTGATCGCGATGCCGGTCATGGGCGATCCCCGCTTCGAGCGTTCGGTCATCTACATGTGCGCGCACTCGTCCGAGGGCGCGATGGGTATCATCGTCAATCGTCCGGCAGGCAGCATCGATTTCCCGGGATTGCTGGTGCAGCTCGATATCATCAAGAAAGCCGATCAGATCAAGCTGCCGGAAAACGCCGAGACCATGAAGGTGCTGAAGGGCGGCCCGGTCGATACCGGCCGCGGCTTCGTGCTGCATTCGAGCGATTTTTTCATCAAGGACGCGACACTGAACATCGACGACGGTATTTGCCTGACCGCGACCGTCGACATCCTCAAGGCGATTGCCAGCGGCGCGGGGCCGAAGCACGCGATCCTGGCGCTGGGCTATGCCGGTTGGGCGCCCGGGCAGCTGGAGGAGGAGATCCAGCATAATGGCTGGCTGCATTGCGACGCCGATGCGGATCTGATCTTCGGCGACGACGTCGATGAAAAATACCAGCGTGCACTGCGCAAGATCGGGATCGATGTCGGCATGCTGTCGAACGAAGCCGGGCACGCGTAGCCGGTTCGTCGGCCCTGCGAAGGCCGGGTACCCGAGTAAGCTCCAGCGTTCGAACAATCATCGCGGTGTCATGGGTCCCGGCGTCAAGCCAGGGACGACGAGTGGATTAACTTACTCCGCCGCCTGTTGCGCCACTGTCGGTGCGGTGCCCGCCACCGTGGCGCGGCGCATGTCGCGCGGCTGCGACTGGTCGTAGCGCCGCACGCGGTGCATGGTCTGGCGGTTGTCCCACATCACGAGGTCATGCACCGTCCATTTGTGGACATGAACGAATTCCGGCTGGGTGGCGTGTTCAGTGAGATCGCGCAGCAACAGCCGCGCTTCCGGTACGCTCATGCCCTTGATGGCGCCGGCATGCGACGACAGATACAGCGACTTGCGCCGGTGCACCGGATGGGTCCGCACCAGCCGCTGCAGCACCGGCTTGAACATTTCCTTTTCTTCGTCGGTGTAATCGAGGAAGCCGAGCGATCCCCGCGAATACATCAGCGAATGTTCGCAGATCATGTCCTCGATCTCGGCTTTGGTTTCGTCGTCGAGCGCGTCATAGGCGGCGCGCATATCCGCGAATTCGGTGTTGCCGCCCTTCGGGTTCACCACCCGCGCCGACAGCAGCGAGAATTTTGCCGGGATCGGGCGGAACGAACTGTCGGAGTGCCACAGGCAATTGCCGAGGTTGAACAGGTGGGTGCGGTGGTCTTTCGGCAGCGGCTTGCCGTCCTTGCCGAGATTGGAGACGTCGTTCAGACCGGAGCTCAGGCGGTAGTCCTCTTTCCTGGTCACGGTGCCGCCGCGCGCATTCTCGCGCTCGCCGAAATTCAGCGCAAAGGCCAGTTGCTGTTCGTCGGTAATGTCCTGATTGCGAAACAGCAGTACGGCATATTTGTCCATGCCGGCTTCGATGTCCGCGGCCTCCTGCGGTGTCAGCGGCTTGCGCAAATCGACGCCCGAAACTTCGCCGAAGAAATGCTTCCCCAACTGCCGGATCGTGACCGTCATGGCGTTTCTCCTCAAGTGGCGGGCGGCTTGTCCCGCTCCAATTGCAGGAAAAACTACTCCGTGACGATGCGATGTCAACGTGACCGAGGTTCTGCGGTACACACACCTGTCATGCCCGGACTTGATCCGGGCATCCATCAACCTCACAGAAGCGCTTTCCGAGGTAGCGGGATGGCCGGGCTTGTGGGTAAACGACGCGTTTCGCACTCATGCCCAGCAAAGGCACGTCGTCACGCGTTTCGCGCCATCAGGCCGCCATCCACCGGGATCACGGCGCCGGTCAGGAACGAGGCTGCCGGCAGGCACAGGCTCAGCGTCATGTGCGCCACTTCCTCCGGATCGCCGTAGCGGCCGAGCGCGGTTCGGCGCCTGGCGTAGATGGCCTTGTGCTCGTCGGCGATCCGCGCCGTCATGCCTGTCGTGATGGGGCCGGGACAGATGCAGTTGACGGTGATGCCGTCGCGGCCGAGTTCCACCGCGAGCGAGCGCGTCAGGCCGACCACGCCGGCCTTGGCGGCGGAATAGGGGCTGTGCAGGGCGGTGGCGCCGAGCGCTTCGGTGGAGGCGATATTGACGATCCGCGGCGATTTCGATTTCCGCAAATAAGGCAGCGCGGCGCGGATGACGCGCGGATGCGCGGTCAGCATGACCGCCAACCCCTTCGTCCATGCCTCGTCATAGCCCTCGTCGTCGATCGCGACCCGCACGGAGATACCGGCATTGTTCACGACGATATCGAGCCCGCCGAAATGTTTGGCGACGTCGTCCACCACGGCAGTGATGTTGTCACGGTTGGCGACATCGAGCGTCCATGCTTTGGCGGTTTGACCTTTGGCCGTGATGTCGCCGGCGACAGCTTGCGTCGCCTCGGCGCTGATATCGGTGACCGCGACCCTGGCGCCTTCGGCCGCAAACACCCGCGCGGTGGCGCGGCCCATGCCGCTGGCGGCGCCGGTGACGAGAACGGTCAGATCCTTGACCGAGCGGCTGAGCTGTTTGAATTCTGACATGGTATGGCTCGCGGAATGAAGCTGGTCGCGTTGCAGGATTGACAAGGCTGGCACCGATCCGCAGACAGGTCAAACAAGCACGATCGTGAAGGAAACGCGCGCGATGAACGAACTGGATTTCAGCGGCAAGCAGGTGCTGGTGGTTGGCGGCTCCAGCGGTATCGGCAACGGCATCGCGCAAGCCTTCCGCGCCAAGGGTGCGCGCGTCGCGGTCTGCGGGACCCGCGCCGGCGCATCCGATTATTCGGCGGATGAAGGTTCGCATCTCGAAGGGCTGCACTATGCGCAGCTCGACGTCGGCAATGCGCAGGCGATCGAGGACTTCACGCCGTCGTTCGACCGGCTCGACGTGCTGGTGCTGGCGCAAGGCGCGGTGATCTACCGGCGCGGCGAATTCCAGATGGAGGGTTTTCGCAAGGTGCTGGAAGTCAATCTGATGAGCCTGATGGCGTGCGCGACAAAATTCCAGCCGATGCTGAGTGCAGCCAAGGGTTCGCTGATCATCGTCAGTTCGACCGCGGCCTATCATTCGACCATGGGCAATCCCGCCTACAATGCTTCGAAGACCGGCGCGGTCGGGTTGACGCGCACGCTCGGCGAGGCGTGGGCCGAGAACGGCATCCGCGTCAACGGCATCGCGCCGGGGCTGGTCGATACCAAGATGACCAAGGCGACGACGGCAAATCCGAAGCGGCTCGAAGGCGCGCTCGAACGGATTCCGTTGAAACGTCTGGGAACGCCCGCCGACATGGCGGGCGCCGCGTTGTTCCTGGCGTCGCCGCTCGCGTCCTATGTCATCGGCCAGACGATCGTGGTCGATGGCGGGCTCATTTTGTAAGTGCCAATGTTTTTGTAAGCGCCAAGCGTTTTCGAGCGAGATGGACGCCGGTTCGCGCGAAGAAAACAGGAACCTGTTCGGTTCTCGTCGGTTACCTCCTCTGAAACAGGAGTAATCGCGATGGACAAGGATCGGATTGTCGGCTCGGCAAAGGATTTCGCCGGTAAGGTCGAAGGCGCCGTCGGCAACGTGACCGGCGATGCAAAAACGCAAGCCGAGGGGCGTGCGCGCGAAGCGGCGGGCTCGGTGCAAAACCTCTACGGCCAGGCCAAGGATGCCGCACGTGAGGCCACCGATGCCGCGATGGACTACGCCAAGGATGCTTATGACAACAGCGGCGACACCATCCGCAGCGGTCAGCAGGCGGTCGCAAAAACCGTGCAGGAAAATCCGCTCGGCGCGCTGTTGATTGCCGGTGGAATCGGGTTTGCGCTGGCGCTGCTGATGACGCGCCCGCCGCGCCGTCCGCCGCCGCGCTGGCGGTATTACGGCTAAGCGCCAACCGTTCTTGCTCTCGTCATTCCCGGTGCGCGATTGCTTTCGCATCGCCCCGGAATGACTGACGTTATCTCGTGATGTTGCCCGGCGCCGGCACTTCGGCCGCTCGTCCGACGGTGCCCGGCGGGCGCGGCGGTCCGGGGGCCCGCGGCGGCGCGGCGCCGGTTGGCGCGGTGTCGCACCAAAGCCGCCGAAAAAATCTCGAACCGACGGCGTGCCGGATTGAACCGGCGTGCCGGATTGAACCGGCCGGAATTGTTTTTTCTGTTGCGGCAGCGGCAGGCTTGCTTCTGTCCAGGTGCGATCACCGAAACCGCGCTATCCGGTGCGGTCGAGGCGACCGGCGTTTCGCCCTTGGCCTGTTCGCGGCCGATCTCGCGGCGCGGCCAGGCGAAATCGTCGGCGCGGCCGGCGGGTGCCGCCAGCGGTTCGCCCTTAACCAGCGTCCGCGCGGCAAGCGCATCGACCGCGGCGGGGCGCGAGCCCGGTCCGCCGAGCAACTGATCGGTACCGACGGAAGAAGCCACCAGCGGCAGGATCGGTCCGGCCAGCGGGCGCGGCGCGGGCTGGCCGGGCACGGCATTGGCGTCGGGCGTCGCCGGTTCGGTCGGCAGCGCGATCGGTCCCGAACGCGCCGCCAGCAGTCGCGTCACCTCGCGCTCGACATAATGCGCGAGTTTGATCGCGCCGTACTTGCTGAAAAAGACGCCGTCTCTGGACCGCAGCTGGCGCGGCTGACCTTCGAAGTCCGGGCCTTTGACCATGAAGCGGCCGGCTTCGTCGACAAAGCCGTCCCAGACGTCAACGTAGGTAATGCCGGCCTTGCGGGCGGCATCGCGATACAACGCATCCAGGAATAGCATGTCCGCCGTTCCCTTCTGCCCATAGATCGCGGGCAGGCCGACCCACAGCACCGGAACGCCCTTGGATTTCAGGACGCCGATCATCTCTTCGATCTTCTTGCTGTAGAGCTCGACCCAGCGTTCCTCGCGGAACTCGTAGAGGCCGTTCGGCGAACGCGCGCTCTTTTCCGGCGCAATGGCCGGCGGCGCTTCATTATCGGCCGCGTCGTCCGGCGACAATTCGGTATCGACCGGCTTGTCGTCAGGCTTTGCGGCGGCGTCCGGCGAGCCATCCGGCTTGGTTCCGGGTTTTCCATCGGTGGGCTTGGCGTCCGGCTTGGCGCGGGCGTCCTTCTTGTCGTCTTTTTATCCGCCGATCTTTTTCCGCCGCCGGTTCGCGCAAGGCGACGCGGTCGTTGAGGCCGAGCATGACCACGATGGCGTCCGGTTTTTCGGTGGCGAGGATGCCCTTGGCGGCGGCCGCCCAGTCGGCCGGATCGCCCTTGGGCTGATATTTGATCAGGCCGGAACACGGTCTTGTGCTTGCGGATCACGCCCATGTCGGGCTGTTCGGCGTAGGTCTCCTCCAGACCATAGGCGAGCCAGTCCGCCATGGCGTCGCCGAGCACCAGCACGTTACGCTCCGGCACCGTATCGCGCTTGGCGGGCGCCGGCGCTCTGGAAAAATCCTGACGCGGGGCTTGTGGGGCCTGCTGCTGCTGCTGCTGGTGCTGGAACGGCGCAAAGAAATCGCCACCGAACCAGCCGCCATTGCTGCGCGGCGGCGCCGGGCGCGAAGGCGCGCCGAAACCGAAATTGAAAAACTGCGCCGACGCGGGGCCCGCGATCCCGATCAACAGCGCGATCGCAACCGCCAGCGCCACCAGCGGGCCGGTCTCGGTAAACACGCGCAAAAAGTGTTTCGGCTTCGGCATTCGGCCCGGTCGCAATGGATCGTGAGGTGCCAGCTATAATAGCGGAATCAGGCCGCAAGCGGGCAGATTTTCCGCCATAAACCGGGCTTCGGGCGCACCCGTCAAGGGCGCTGCCAAATAGTTGGATTCAGGGTTAGTTTGGCGTCCGGAACGGCCCGCTTTAGCGGCCTCGCAGCCGCTCCAGCACGTCCGAGGAGGCAAATCCGTCCGCAGGGGCGCCGATCGAAGCCTGGAAGCTGCGCAGCGCCTCCCGGGTCTGCCCGCCAAACTGGCCATCGGGGGTGCCGCGATAGAAGCCGCGCTGGACCAGAAGCTGCTGCAACTCCAGCCGCTCGGCCCGCGACAGCACGCGCTCCTGCCGCGGCCAGGGCTGCACGAACGCCGCGCCGCCGCGCAGGCGGTCGGCGAAATGCCCGATCGCCAGCGCATAGGCCTCCGCCGGGTTGTACTTCATGATCACCCGGAAATTCTGCAGCATCAGGAAGCCCGGCCCCTCGGCGCCGGCGGGCGCCAGCAGATAGGCCTTCTCGGCGGGATTCGGGAACGGCTTGCGGTCGGCGCGCACCAACCCCTGCTGTTGCCACTGCGCGATCGTCATCGCCTTGGCTTTGTCGGCCAGCATGAAGTTGAAACCCTGCGGCAGCACGACCTCGTAGCCCCAGGTCTGGCCGGCCTGCCAACCGTCCTTCTTCAGGTTGTTGGCCGTGGAAGCGATCAGATCGGCGGGGTTATCGACGACGTCGCGCCGGCCATCGCCGTCGCCATCGACGGCGTAGCGCTTGAACGCGGTCGGCATGAATTGCGTCGGGCCGAACGCGCCGGCCCAGGAGCCGCGCAACTGCTCGGGGCGCAGATCGCCGCGGTTGAGGATTTCCAGCGCAGAGAGGAACTCATCCTTGAAGTAAGCCTGGCGTCGGCCGATGCAGGCGAGCGTGGCCGTGGAATTCAGCACGCTGCGATCGCCCATTTGCGTCGAGTAATTCGATTCGATGCCCCAGATCGCCGCGATCGCGTAGCGGTCGACGCCATAGGCTTTCTCCACCGCGTCGAATTGCGGCTTGTACTTGGCGAGGATCTCGCGGCCCTTGGCGAGGCGATTATCGTTCACGAGGATGTCGAGATAATCCCAGATCGCCTTGGTGAATTCGGGCTGCGAATCCATCAGATCCATGATGCGCAGGTCGGGCTCCAGCCCCGCGGTGAAACGCTCGAAGTTTTGCTGGGTGATGTTGCGGCGTGCGGCATCGGGCCACATCGCGGCGACGCAAGCGGGAAAATTCGCCGCCGCCTGCCGGATCGCCGCCGCCGTCATCAGGGGGTGGCCGGAGGCGCCGTCCTCGCCGCTCCAGGGCGGCGGCGCGCCGTCGGGGCCGGGTGCCGCCTGCTGCGCGACGTGGCGTTCTTGGGGCCGGAGAAGATATTGCCGAGGAAGTTCGAAACGCCGTTGCCGCTGGACGACTGCGCCAAGGCCCGGCTGGAAAACAGGGCCTGACCGGAACATAGCAGGAGGGTCGCCGCGAGGATCGCGCCGGTTCGAATGGTGATGGCTGTTCCCGTCAAACGCATGTCGTTCCCGCCTGCCTCAAAAACCAGTTCCAGAAGGCCTTGTCACGGTTTCCAATAGCTTAACAAAGGCCAGATTTCGTTGTCTCCCCCTTCCGCCGCAAGGGGCAGAGGAACACAGGGCGGAAACACAATCGGCATCACACATCCGCCTTTGTTCCCGGCTGCAAACCGGCTACCAACGTGCAATTAACGCACTTCCTCATTCCCAAGTCCTCACTTCCAAGTCCTCACTCCCAAGTCCTCACTCCCAAGTCCTCATTCCAAGTCCTCATTCGCAAGGCCCCCGACATTCCCATGAAAATCCGCAAAGCCGTCTTCCCGGTCGCCGGCCTCGGCACCCGCGTCCTGCCCGCCACCAAGGCGATGCCGAAGGAAATGCTGACCATCGTCGACAAGCCGCTGATCCAGTATGTGGTCGACGAGGCCAAGGAAGCCGGCATCGAGCATTTCATCTTCGTCACCGGGCGAAACAAGGGCGTGATCGAGGATCATTTCGACCGGATGTTCGAGCTCGACACCACGCTTGCCGCGCGCGGCAACAAGAAGGCCGAGCAGGAAATTCTGGCGCGCGATCTGCCCGAAGCCGGCGCCACCAGCTTTACGCGGCAGCAGGCGCCGCTCGGCCTCGGGCACGCGGTCTGGTGCGCGCGCGACATCGTCGGCGACGAACCCTTCGCCGTCGTGCTGCCGGACGAACTGGTGCTGAACACGCCGGGGTGTCTGGCGCAGATGATCGAGGCGGCGGGCAAGCTCGGCGAAAAGTCCAATCTGATCGCGGTGGAAGCGGTGCCCGAACATCTCACCCATCAATACGGCATCTGCGGCGTCGGCAAGCGTCATGGCAAGATGTTCGAAGTCGACGGCATGGTGGAGAAGCCGGCGAAGGGCACCGCGCCGTCCAATCTCTCGATTACCGGACGTTACATCCTGCAGCCGGAAATTTTCAAAATTCTCGAAACCCAGGAGCGCGGCGCCGGCGGCGAGATCCAGCTCACCGATGCGATGATCGGGCTCGCCAGGACGCAGCGTTTCTATGGCGTGGAGTTCGAAGGCGAGCGGCACGATTGCGGCTCGAAACCGGGCTTCCTGCGCGCCAACATCGCCTTCGGCATGGCGCGTCCCGATCTGCGCGACGGCCTGCGCGCCGAGATGAAGAAGTATCTGGAGAAATAAAGGCGGGAAGCGCTTGTTAAGCCACCAGCGCCAGTTGCGGCCCGTTGGCGACCACGGACTGGTTGCGGCCATTGGCCTTGGCCGCGTAGAGCGCCTTGTCGGCGGCTTCGACGAGATCGGGCCAATCCATCGGCGCGACCGGCGTCATGCTGGCGACGCCGACACTGATGGTCGTGACCTCCGGATCTTCCGACCAGTGCTCGACTTTCAGGCGGATGGTTTCTGCCACCTCGAGCGCTTCCTGCGCCGAGAGGCCCGGCAGCAGCACCGCGAACTCCTCGCCGCCAAATCGCGCCGGGCAATCGCCGGCCCGCCGCACCGAGTCGGAAATGCAGATGGCAATGCCGACCAGCACCTGATCGCCCGCCTGGTGTCCAAAAGTGTCGTTGTAGGATTTGAAATGATCGGCATCGATCATCAACAGCGCGACGGGCATGTTGTAGCGCGCCGCCCGCCGCCATTCGGCGTTGATCTCGGCGTCGAATTTGCGGCGGTTCTTCAGCCCGGTGAGGGCGTCGGTGGTGGCTAGTTCCTCAAGCTTGTCCTCGGCCTTCGCGCGGCGGCCGATCTCGCGCGCCAGGAACAGCGCGACGCAGAGCACGAATATGATCAGCGCCGTCATGATCGCGCCGATCCGCGTCGCTTCCGTGTGCCAGAGGCTGAGAATGTTGCGCCAGGGCTTTCCGACCAGAACGACAAGCGGCTTGGTGCTGTCGCGCCAGATATACAGCCGCGGGATATTGTCCACGACGCCCCCGCTCGAAAACGATCCGTTCGGCTCGGACAGCACCCGTTGCACGCCGGCCCGGTCACCAAGATATTTGCCGACAATGTCGAGATCGAACGGCGTTCGCATGATGACGGTACCGTCGCGGCGCATCACGCTGATGACCTCGTCGGGGCCGAGTTGCAGCCGGCCGAACAGATCGTGGAAATAGCTGAAGCGGATCGAACCCGCGACCACGCCGAGGAAATCGCCGTCCGCACCGGTGATGCGCCGGCTCAACACGATGGAGTAGGCGCCGCGATACAGCGTCGGGCGGCTGATGAACAGGCCAAGATCGGGCTGGTCGCGATGCGCCAGGAAATACTCTTCGTCGCCGCGATTGTCTGGCGCCGGATCGAGGCTGGCAGCGTCGATGGTGAGCTTGCCCTGTGCGTCGAACACCTGGATCGCGCCGAAATGCTTGGCGGTCGCGGCATGGTCGAACAGGATCAGGTGCCGGATTTCCTTGCTGACATCCTTGATTTCCGGCATCACGAGATTGCTGGCAACCGCACGCAGTGACAGGTCGTAAACTTCGAGATTGCGGTTGATGTCGGCGTCGATCCCCGTTGCGAGGTTTTCCAGCGTCTGGCGCGCAAGCTCTTCCTCGCCGCGGCGCATGTCGAGCATGACGCTGACGCAGATCGCGGAAAATCCGATCACGGTGGCTACCGACGACGCGATCAGCAATTTGGCCGATAGCCGCCGGGATTTGCTGGCCCAGGGTCTGCTAACCACGTCTTTTCGCCGTCCGAATCGCATCGTCCGCTCCACGGCTTTCTGGATGCGCCCGCAATCGTTGCATCTGCCTTAAATAGCGACAGCGATCGGCTAATGAGTTAACGATTGGTTGCCGAGTTGGGCGAACGCGGTTGCGAATCAACCTAACTTCCAAATCGCTGCGCCACGAGAATGCCTGTGATCGATTACGACCTGCTGCGGGATTATCTGAAGAAGCAGAAGCTTCCCGAATTCGTGCTGAGCTTCGAACAGATCGAGGAGATCGTCGACGCCGCGCTGCCGCGCGCGGCGCATCGGGCATCGTGGTGGGAAACGCTCCGCAGCCCGCAGGAGAAGATGCCGCAGCGCGAAGCCTGCCTCGAAGGCGGCTACATCGCGACGCGGCAGGCGGACGGCAGGAGCGTCCGGTTCAAGAGGATGAAGTAGGACGCAGGTCCTGCGTCGTTAGCTTCAGCTCCAATGCATCGGCTTGGTTCGTTCGTAACCGGGGAGCGCCTGGATCGCGCTCATCCAGCGTCCGATGCCGGGGAATCGATTCGTCATCGGCGTGAGCTCAAGATCGAGTTGAGCGGCGGCCGGCTGCAGCAAGGCGCGCTCAAGTGACGCGAGGAATGGGTAAAGGTTCAAGTCGGCAGCAGATAGCGTCTCGCCGCCAATCCAGCGTTCGCTGCCAAGACGCCCGTCGAGTGCTTGCAGTTCATCGCGCAACGGCGAAACGGCCTTCGCAACATTCGTCAGGTCGCCTCCATTCTGTGCAAACAGCAGCGGCCCGATGATCGCGCGTAGAGGCCCTTCCAGGTAGGACGCCTGCTCGCAAATTTCCTGCATCACCCGCGCAGCCTCGGCCGGGGTTTCCCCATACAGCGGGCGCGCGGGGTGGGCGCGATCCAGATAAAACATGATGGCCTGGGATTCGCGAACCACAATCGGCCCTTCCGTGAGGACGGGCAGCGTGCCACGCGAGTTGAGTGCGAGGAATTCCGGCGTGCGGTTTTCCTGCTTCGACATGTCGACGAGATGCGGCGTGTAGGCGAGAGCCTTTGCCTCAAGCGCGAGCAGACAGCGCCAGGCAAAGGGGCCGCCGCTGGTGTAGTAGAAATCAATAGCCATGCTTGTGTTCCGGTATGAAGGAGGTGAGTGACGGATTCGCGCGCAAGCAACGCCCTGCCGCAAAGAAATCTGCGGTCGCCTCAAATTTCAAATTGCCCGTGCGTTACGGACCATGATCGTCAAGTTGGTGATCACGATGCCCTGGTAATCGATGAAAATCAGGTTCGTGGTTCCGAGACTGAGCGGCTTGAGCAGGACCGAGCGTTCATTCTGTGTTTGAACGTCGACGACTTCCGGATTTCCGATCAGAACGGATTTGAATGGCCGCTCGAGCATGACGGTGGACCCGGCGCCGAGCTCAAGGGTGACGCTCGGGCGCTCCGCCTCGACGCCCGCTTCGGCTCGGGCCGGCCATATCGCAAGGCCGGCCGCCACGATGGCCGCACTCACTGAAAAATTGCGTTTCATGAAGATGTCCGGTGGGGAATTGACTGTGCGAGGGCGCCTTGTCGGTGGCCGCGTCACGACGTGAGAACGGCAAGGGCGGCGAGGGTCTTCTGCGCATTCATCGTGCTTTCTCCTGGGAACAGTTTTTCTTGATTGGAGATGGCGGTATGCCGCTTTCGCCTGTATCATTCAAATAGATTGGAGAGATGATGACTATCAGTGAAAATGATTTCAGAAGGCTCGACTTGAACCTGCTCAAGGCTTTCCAGGTGCTGGTGCGGGAGAAAAGCGTTTCGCGGGCGGCCGAGCGCCTGTTCCTCGGGCAACCGGCGATGAGCGGGGCGTTGGCCCGGCTACGGGAAGTCTTTCAGGACGAGATATTGGTGCGGACGGGGCGCGGCATGGAGCCGACGACAAAGGCGCTCACGCTCTACGCCCAGTTGACGCCGGCAATGGAGTCGATCCGCGCCACGATATTTGAACAACCGGCTTTCGATCCGGCAACCCAATCGCGGACGTTTCATCTGGGCATGCGCGACTGGGTGGAGAGTTGGCTGATGCCGGAGTTGATGGCGCGGGTCCAACAGGCGGCCCCGCGGGTGCGGGTCGCAGTTCGCGCCAGCGATGCTCAACTGGGCGCACGAATGTTGCAAAACGAGGAGATGGATCTGGGGATTTCGGTATTTCCCGAAGGGCCGTCATGGCAACGGCGGGAACAGCTTGTCGCGATGGGCTACCGATGCGTGTACGACGCCAGGCGCCTTGGCATAGGTTCGCCACTGACACTCGACGAGTATCTGGCCCATCCGCACCTTGTGACGCCAACCCAAACCGATTTCCGCGGGAGCGTCGATGACGAACTTGTCGGACGCAGCAAGCGGCGGACGGTCATCTATACGACGTCGCGCTTCGCCGCGCTGCCGCTGATTCTGCGACGCGCGGATGTTATCGCGACCGTACCCGAGCAGTCCGCACAGCATTGGGTCGAAGTGTTTGGCCTGACATCCAGTCCCGTGCCTGTCCGCATTGCGCCATCGGCAATTTCGATGATCTGGCATGCCAAGCGCGAAGGCGACGCCGGGCTGCAATGGCTGCGCGGCGTCGTTCGCGGCGTCGTGGAAAGCGAGATGAGCGCGATAACCGGGGTGACCGCGCCTGCCAAAAAACGCCGCGGGCGTGCACCAAGGTAGACACCATCCCGCCTCAGTTTGGCGTGCGTAGGTTCTTCGTCATTGTGCATGAAGTCCGGGACAGCCTGACGATGTCCGCTCACCGGGGCAAAGCAGACATCCCGCCGCGAGGCCGCGACTTCCGGTTTTGACCCAACTCGGACATTGGCCCTAGCCCAAGGGCAACGCCCTATGCTTTGATATGTCCGACGGATCTACCGATCTCGGGAGGCCGTTTTGACCGACAATCGCGTTGAACGGCGGCTTGCAGCTATCCTTGCGGCTGATGTGGCTGGATATAGTCGCCTGACCGGCTTGGACGAGGAAGGGACACACGTCCGGCTGAGGGAGCGTTTGCGTGGACTCGCTGATCCCAAGATCAGCGAACATCGTGGCAAGGTCGTCAAGCACACGGGCGATGGCGTGCTCGCTGAGTTCGGCAGTGTCGTAGATGCGGTGCGGTGCGCCATTGAGGTCCAGCGCGGTATGGCTGAGCAAAATGCTACGATGCCGCAGGTCAAGCGGATCGAATTTCGCATCGGCATCCACGTCGGTGACATCATCGTCGATGACAACGATATCTTTGGCGACGGCGTCAACATCGCCGCTCGCCTTGAAGGGATTGCGGAGCCGGGTGGCGTTTGCATCTCTGACGACGCACAACGTCAGCTCCGCGGGAAGGTCGATTTCGCCTTTGAGGATATGGGTCCGCAGAACCTGAAGAATATTGTTGAACCGATGCGAGCGTGGCGGTTGAGGATGAATGCGAGCGGTTCTGCGGCAGCGCCGATAGAGCCGCCTGTCGAGAGCACGCAAGCTCTGGCGCTCCCCGACAAGCCGTCTATCGCCGTGCTTCCGTTCCAGAACATGTCCGGTGATCCCGAGCAGGAGTATTTTGCGGACGGGATGGTTGAGGAAATCACCACCGCGCTCTCACGGTTCAAATGGTTGTTCGTGATCGCTCGCAATTCAAGCTTTACGTTCAAAGGCAAAGCCGTCGATGTCAAGGAAGTCGGACGCAGGCTTGGCGTGCGCTATGTCCTTGAGGGGTCTGTGCGCAAGGCGTCAGGGAAGGTTCGGATCACAGGACAGTTGGTTGATGCGGTGACCGGCGCGCACATCTGGGCGGACAGGTTCGAGCGTGACATGGCAGATGTTTTCGCTCTCCAGGACGAAGTCACGGTCGCCGTTGTCTCGGCCATTCAGCCAAAATTGTTTCAAACAGAAATTGCAATGGCGACGCGGCGGCGACCGGAGAACCTCACCGCATATGATCTCTTTCTCCGAGCCATGCAGCAGTTTTACCTATCGACCCGCGAAGGGTTGGCCGAGGCGATAAGGTTGGCTCATCGCGCCTTGGAGCTGGACCCGCAGTTCGGCTTGGTCACGGCTCTGGCAGGTGTCTGTCACATGCAAAGGGTCCTTTATGGCTATGCTGTCGATCCTCAATTCGACAGGAAGGAAGCAGTTCGGCTTATTCGCTTGGCATTGAGCATCGACGATAGTGATCCAGATACGATAGCAATCGCTGCCATAATCTCGGCGTACATGGTCGGCGATTGTGAACGTGAGATCGAAATGGCTAACCGGGCGGTCGCACTCAACCCCAATTCATTTTTGGCATGGAGCAGCAGAGGCCACGTCTTTAGAATTGCGGGGCTGCCGGAGGAAGCGATCCGGAGCTTTGAACGCGCCATTCGCACGAGCCCGGTAGACCCGCGGCTACACCTTATGTTTGTTGGGATGGGGATGGCCTTTATTGAGCTTCGTCGCTTTGACGAGGCCATCGTCGCAGGGAAGAAAGCCCAACGCCAGAACCCCTCATTTCCGCCAGCTTCTTTCTGTCTCGCGTCCGCTTTCGCTCATCTCGGACGCGACGGTGAAGCGCGTGAGGCGGCGGCGCGTCTGCTTGAGACCGATCCCGCCTTCACGATATCCGCGAGGATGGGTCGGCGCAGACAATCACACTTGAAGCTATTGATTGAGGGCCTTCGGAAAGCCGGGTTGCCCGAATGAGGCCCGCATGTGCTCGACGGGCAAATCAGTGAATTTGTCTGTCAAGCGCCAATACGGAAAATATTCCTGTTTCCATCTGACCCCAAATCAGTTCAGAACCCATCTCATCCCGTCCCGAGAAGAGGGGCGTTGGCCATCGTCACGAACGTGGGGCGGGGTGCGGTGGACGCGGCAGCGTTGCGCGCACTTGTGATTGCAGGGCGGGCTTTGGGCCTGTGAGCGATCGGCGGTGCGCAAGACGAACAACGCTGAAGCGTACGGCAAAACCGTGTGGTCCTGGCACCCGTTGCTGGTGTCAAATTGGCGGAGACGTGTCGACCCAACCGGGTGCAGACACGTCGCAAATCCGCCAATGACGGTGACAAGACGAATTCGTCGCCGAGGAGAGCACGGCATAAGCCGTAAGACCATTGCGCAGGGAATGCCGGAGTGTTTCCGCTGAACCTGTATGCTCGTGTGCGTTTTCCTTTTTACACTTTGCACACGAGACCGCGGGTGCAGCGCGCACCCGGCATTCCCTGCTCCCTCTATTTCGAGGGTACGGAAGGAATTAAATGTAAACCTCGGTCGCTTCGCGACGCGAGATCGCGACCACATATTCAGTCGTCATCGTCCGCGAAGGCGGACGATCCAGTATTCCAGAGGCGTCA
The DNA here is from genome assembly GCA_963847015.1 of uncultured Alphaproteobacteria bacterium. Lineage (GTDB taxonomy): Bacteria > Pseudomonadota > Alphaproteobacteria > Rhizobiales > Xanthobacteraceae > Bradyrhizobium. The sequence continues at coordinate 149,123 of CAWJYI010000027.1, forward strand.
GTGACGAATCGAAAGGCCGCGGCGTACTGGATACCCGCCTCGCGGGTACGACAGCATTATGTGGGGCCGAACCATCCCCGTCATTGCGAGTGAAGCTGAGCAATCAATTTCGCAGCACAATGGAAGAATGGATTGCTTCGTCGCGGAGCCTGTCATCGGGCGCGCGTTCGCGCGACCCGTTGGCTCTTCAATGACGGCAGAGTTAACTCGCCGCTTCCAGCCGTTCTTCGGTCAACAGCCGCATCGCGGCGTCGGCGTCCATTGGCTCGCCGAAGGCGAAGCCCTGCGCGTATTCGCAGCCGAGCTGATAGAGCTCGACCGCATCCGAATCCGTCTCCGCCCCTTCGGCGACCACGTCCATGCCAAGGTCATGGGCGAGTGCGATGATCGATTTCAGGATCACCGGGCGCGTGCCGCGGCTGGTGGTGCGCACAAAGGACTGGTCGATCTTGATGGTGTCGAACGGGAAGCGCTGCAGATAGGCCAGCGAGGAATGGCCGGTGCCGAAATCGTCCAGCGACAATCCGGTGCCGAGTTCGCGGATTCGCGTCAGCATTTGCGCGGCGTGTTCCGGGTTTTCCATGACGAGCAATTCAGTCAATTCCAGCTTGAGCGTGCCGCGGGCCACCGAGGAGCGCGACAGCACGGTGCGGATGTCGTGGATCAAATCGTGGCGCAGTAATTGCCGCGAGGAGACGTTGACGCTGGCGAAGATCGGTTCGCGCGAGCGCATCGCGCGCTGCCAGACCGCGAGCTGCTTGGCGGTCTGGTCCATCACGAACATGCCGAGATCGACGATCAGGCCGATTTCTTCCGCGATCGAGATGAATTCGGAGGGTGACATCCGTCCGAGCTTGGGATGATCCCAGCGTGCCAGCGCCTCGAAGCCGGCGATCGAGCGATCCTCCAGCCGCACGATCGGCTGATACAGGATGGTGATTTCCTGACGCTCGATGGCGCGGCGCAATTCGCTTTCCAGCGTCAGCCGGTCGGTCTTGCGCGCGCGCATCGCCGGCTTGTAGACGTCGATGCGGTCGCCGCCGATGCGCTTGGAATGATACATCGCGAGTTCGGCGTCCTTGATGATCTCGTCGGACAATTGCGTCTGCGGATCGGACAGCGCCAGGCCGATCGAGGCGGTCAGGAAGATCTCGCGGTCGTTGAAGGCGATCGGCGCGCGGATGGTCTTGCGGATGGTTTCGGCAAAGGCGGTGATGCGGGCGGGGTCCTGTTCCGACATCAGGATCAGGCCGAACTGGTCGCCGGCGAGCCGCGCCAGCGTATCCTGCGGTTTGAGAATACGGGTCAGCCGCCGCGCCAGCGTCAGCAGGATCGAGTCGCCGACCGCGATGCCGACGGAATCATTGACCTGCTTGAAGCGGTCGAGGTCGATCACCATCAGCGTCGGCCGCAGGTTCGGCATCGTCTTGGCGAAATTCGCGACTGCGCCCAGGCGGTCGATGAATAATTTGCGGTTCGGCAGGCCGGTCAAATTGTCATGCACGGAATCGTGCAACATGCGCTCTTCGGCGTTCTTGATGTCGGTGACGTCGGTGAGCGTACCCACCACGCGCGATACCTCGCCGTCGGAACCGACCACCGGGCGCGCTTTCAGCGCAAACCACATGAAGTGGCCGTCGGGGGTGCGCAGCCGGAAATCCTGCACCAGGCGTCCGCGGCGCTGGTCGAGCACGCTGTCGAGCGCCGCCCTGAACCGATCCTGGTCGAGCGGATGCAACACCTCGAGCCATTTCGCCGCCGGGCCTTCCAGCGTGCCGCGTTTCAAGCCGAGCAGGCTTTCGGTCTCGGGGCTGGTGAACACCTTGTCGGCGGAGACGTCCCAATCCCAGATCAGATCGCCCGAACCGGTCAGCGCCAGCGCGCGGCGTTCGACGTCGGAGACGATACCGGTGGTGGCGCCGCCGCCCGCAAACGCGTGCTGCATGACCGTAAATCCGATCAGCATCACGATCAGCACGAGGCCGCCGAGCAACGCCGGGCCGACGATGTCGTTGGTGACGCTGCCGCCGACCGTCATGCCGGCCGCGATCACCCAGACCACCAGCAGGAACCAGGTCGGGATCAGCAGCACCGCGCGGTCGAAACCATGGGTCGACAGATAGACGATCAGCGCGAAGCCGGCGAAAGCGATCAGCACCAGCGACATGCGCGCGATGCCCGAGGCGACCGCGGGATCGAACAACGCCAGCGCCACCAGCGAGCCGAGGAAGGCCAGCCAGCCGACGGTGATGTGGGAATAGCGCACATGCCAGCGGCTGAGATTGAGATAGGCGAACAGGAACACGAGCAGCGTCGCCGCCAGGATCGCTTCACCCGCCGCGCGCCAGACGCGCTCGGCGTTGTTCGACATGTCGAGCACCTTGCCCCAGAAGCCGAAATCGACGCCGATATAGACCAGCACCGCCCAGGCCAACGCTGCTGCGGCCGGGAACATGATGCTGCCCTTGACCACGAACAGAATCGTCAGCACCAGCGCCAGCAGGCCGGAAATGCCGATCACGATGCCCTGGTAGAGCGTGAACGAGTTGACCTTGTCCTTGTAGGCGTCGGGCTCCCACAGATAGAGCTGTGGCAATTTATCGGTGCGCAATTCGGCGACAAAGGTGACGACGGCGCCGGGATCGAGCGTGATGCGGAAGATGTCGGCGGTCGCACTCTCCTGGCGCTCGGGACGGTCGCCGGTCGATGGCGTGATGGTCGCGATGCGCGACAGCCCAAGGTCGGGCCACAGCAGCCCGGACGACACGATGCGATAATGCGGTGCGACGATCAGGCGATCGAGCTGATCGTCGGTGTTGTTGGCGAGCGCGAACACCACCCAGTTCTGTCCGCCCTCGCGGGCGCGCACCTCGATGCGGCGGACGATGCCGTCGGTCCCCGGTGCGGTCGAAACCTGGATGCGGTCGGTATCGCTGCGCTGATGATCGAGCACGGCGGTGAGGTCGATGGCAGGCGCGTCGCTGCGGACGCTAACCGCGTCGATGGCGCGCGCCGGTGACGCGGCCGCAACAATCATGAGGCCGAGCGCAACTAGCGCAAGGCACCTGATCAGACGCAATGTCAGTACTCCGCGATCAACGATTTTCCCGGGCGCAGCGCATGGCCCGACGTTTCCGCGATAAATGACATGAAAGCGAAGGAAATCAAAGGGTTTCCACCTTCGCTTCGCTGCAGAGAGTTAAACTGCCAACACAATTTTGCCAATATGTTCGCTGGTCTCCATCCGCCGATGCGCGTCCGCGGCCTTTTCCAGCGGAAATGTGCTGTCCATCAGGGGTTTTACGCGCCCGTCACGGATCAGCGGCATCACCTTGGCCTCGATCGCGGCGACCATCGCCGCCTTATCCGCATTACTACGGGGACGCAGTGTGGAGCCGGTGTGGAGCAGCCGTTTCACCATCACCTTGGCGATATTGACGGTTGCCTTGGCGCCGCCCAGCGTTGCGATCTGCACGATGCGGCCATCGACAGCGGCTGCGTCGTAGTTGCGGTCGATGTAATCGCCGCCGACCATGTCGAGGATGACATTGGCGCCGGCGCCTGATGTGGCCGTCTTGGTCTCGGCGACAAAATCTTCGGTCTTGTAGTTGATGGCGCGGTCGGCGCCGAGCTTGAGACAGGCGTCGACCTTGTCCTGCGCTCCGACGGTCACGATCACTTTCGAGCCGAAGGCCTTTGCAAGCTGGATCGCCATGGTGCCGATGCCGGATGAGCCGCCATGGATCAACAGCGTTTCGCCCGGCTTGAGACCGCCGCGCTCGAACACATTGTGCCAGACCGTCATCAGGGTTTCCGGGATCGCACCGGCTTCCTGGATCGAGAGCGAGGGAGGCACCGTCATCGCCTGCGCGTCTTGCGCGATGCAATATTGCGCGTAGCCGCCGCCGGCCACCAGCGACATCACCTTGTCGCCGATCTTGTGCTTGGTGGTATCAGCGCCGAGCGCGACGACTTCGCCGGCGATTTCAAGACCGGGCAGATCGCTGGCGCCGGGCGGCGGCGGGTAGGCGCCGGATCGCTGCGCGACGTCGGGACGGTTGACGCCGGCGGCCATGACCTTGACCAGGATTTCGCCCGGACCGGGCGCCGGGACGCTGCGGGTTTCGGGCAACAGCACCTCGGGGCCGCCGGGCTTGCTGATGCCGACGACGGTCATTTGCGCGGGCAGCTTTTCCATGATTTGTCCTTGCGAAGAAATTTGGCGAAGTGCGGGAATTTTGGCGAAACGCGGAAGTTTGAAGCGGCCCCTGATTAGCCAGCCCGGCTGCGGCTGGCAACCGCCTCACGGGATCGTCCAGTACGGAGGAAACGCATGGCCATCGAGGATGACGACAAGCCGCGCAAGAAGATCACCCACGAGATCGGGCAGGACCTGTCGCTGTTGTCGGTCGAGGAATTGACCGAGCGCATCGCGCTGATGAATTCGGAAATCGAACGGCTGCAGCAAGCCGCGGCCAGGAAGCGCGCGTCCAAGGATGCGGCGAACAATTTCTTCAAGTCGTAGATTTCAGAACGCGATATCTCCCACGTCGCCCCGCGAAAGCGGGACCCATACGCCGCGGCCCCATCTTTTGGCATGGCGCCGAACGCCTTCCCCTTCAATAACAGCCGCCGGTGGCTATGGGCCCCGGCGCAGGGCTGGGACGACGTGTCGAGAGATCGCGCGTGTCCCAAACTAGGCCAATGGCCGACATGGCAAATAAAGCCTGAAGAAAACCGTTCGTTTACGATCAATTAAGCTTTCTCGATTATGACTGGATCGTCCTCGTTTGGACACCGAGTGGCTCCTGTCCACTCTGTTTGACGCCTCCCTGTTATCAACTTCAAAAGCCGCCGGAAACGGCGGCTCTTTTTTTGTCCGCGCATGAGCTGGAAACCATAAATCCGGTTGCTGCTGGACTCTCGCCCCCGCCCGCGCAATGATTTGTTCATCATAAGCCGGCGCCTTCCAAGCCGGCGGGGCGAAATAGTAAAATAGTAGCGTGAGGGCGTTAACCATGGCGGACCGTTCGCAAAGCGAATCCGCGCTCGTTCAGTTCAGCGAGCGGCTGACCAATTCCGCAGCGTTTGGAACCCTGTTCCGGGAAGGCATGGATCTGGTCGAGGAGACCGCCGCCTATCTCGACGGCGATGGTCGTGCGGAAGCCAAGACGCTCGAGCGTTCCGTCAGCCTCACTTACGCAACCGAAAGCATGCGGCTGACCACCCGCTTGATGCAACTCGCGTCATGGCTGTTGCTGCACCGCGCGGTCAAGGAAGGCGAGATGACGTTGACCCAGGCCAATCGCGAAAAGACCAAGGTCAAGCTCTCCGCCGCCGATCCCGGCCCGGAAGACATGATCGCAAAACTGCCGCAGCAATTGCAGGACCTGATCACCCGTTCGATGAACCTGCAGAGCCGGGTGCGCCGGCTCGATGTCACGATTCATGCGCCGGCAGCCGAACGCGCTCCGATCGGCAATCCGCTGGTGCCGCAGCTCAATCGCCTCAAGGCGGCATTCGAGCGGTAATTCCGCGCCGAGCAATAAATTCCGCGCAAATAAAAACGCCCCGGCAAACCGGGGCGTTTTGCATTTCTGGCCGGAAGGCGTTTCTGGGCCGAAAGAGACTGGGCCGAAAGAGAAGAAGAGAAGAGGGTCGAAACCCCTCAGTCCTTCTTGAGAAAACCCGAAAACTTCTTCTGGAAGCGCGACACGCGGCCGCCACGGTCGAGCAGCTGCTGGGAGCCGCCGGTCCAGGCCGGATGCGACTTCGAGTCGATGTCGAGGTTCAGCTTGTCGCCTTCCTTGCCCCAGGTGGAACGGGTCTGGTACTCGGTACCGTCGGTCATAACGACCGTAATCGTATGATAATTCGGGTGAATTTCGGCTTTCATGGCATATCCTTCGGCGCGCCGGCGCCCGTCTCAAAGGTCAGGGGATACGGGATTTGGGCGGCTCTATAACGCAGTCAGCCTGCCAAAACAAGCCGCATGGCAGCCCTTGGTAGCCCTTGGCAGCCCCCTTTGGCGGATTTGCCAGCGGGGTCGGCGGGGCCTATCTGGGGGCGGCAAAACTGGTTGGATTTCATGAGCGCAGCGGAACAGCTTGAAGACCCACGCGGCGGAGCGCCGCGGCGCGACGCGCTGCTCGAGGAAGAGGCCTTCATCGAAGCGCAACTGACGCAGTCGCCGGCCAAAACCGGCGCAAAACTTCGTCCGCTGCTGGCGCTGGCGCCTTATGTGGCGCGTTACCGCGGCCGGGCGCTGCTCGCCTTCGTTTCGCTCACGATCGCGGCGATCACCACCCTGGTCGTGCCGGTCGCGGTGCGGCGCATGATCGACTTCGGCTTCAGCCCCGAAGGCATCGCCATGATCAACAGCTATTTCAGCGTGATGATCGCGGTCGTCGCGGTGCTGGCCGGCGCCAGCGCGTCGCGGTTTTACCTCGTCATGACGATCGGCGAGCGCATCGTCGCGGATTTGCGGCGTGACGTGTTCGCGCATCTGATATCGCTGTCGCCGGCGTTCTTCGATTCCGCCCGCAGCGGCGAACTGGTGTCGCGGCTCACGGCCGATACCACCCAGATCAAGTCCGCGGTCGGCGCATCGGTGTCGATCGCGCTGCGCAATCTGATGCTGTTCATCGGCGCCACCGCCATGATGGTGATCACGAGCCCCAAGCTTTCGGGTTTCGTGCTGCTGGCGATCCCGGTGATCGTGATCCCGCTGGTGGCGTTCGGACGCTGGGTGCGGCGGCTGTCGCGCAACGCCCAGGATACGTTGGCGGACGCCAGCGCGTATGCCAGCGAATTGGTCGGCGCGATCAGGACCGTGCAGGCCTATACCAGCGAGCGGCTGGCGAATACGCGGTTCGGCCGCGAAGTCGAGCAGGCCTATGAGGCGGCGCGCAGTTCGACCCGGGCGCGCGCGGTGCTGACCTTGATCATCATCTTCATCGTGTTCTCCAGCGTGGTCGTGATCCTGTGGGTCGGCTCGCACGACGTGCTGACCGGCGCGATCAGCCCGGGACGGCTCGGCCAATTCGTGCTGTACGCGGCCTTCGCCGCGACCGGGCTCGGCCAGCTCAGCGAGGTCTGGGGCGAAGTCTCGGCCGCATCAGGCGCAGCAGAACGACTGTTCGAGATCCTGCGCGTCAAATCGCAAATCATGGCGCCGCCACAGCCGATCGCGCTGCCGGCGCCGGCGCGCGGCGATGTCGGTTTCGACAATGTCAGTTTCGCCTATCCGGCGCGGCCCGCCGTGCTCGCCGTCGATGGCGTTTCACTTTCGGTCAAGGCCGGAGAGAAGGTCGCGATCGTCGGTCCCTCCGGCGCGGGCAAGAGCACGCTGTTTCATCTGCTGCTGCGGTTCTACGATCCGGCGTCGGGAACGATCTCACTCGACGGCGTGCCGATCAAGGCGGCCGATCCGCGCGAGGTGCGCGCGCGCATTGCCCTGGTGCCGCAGGAACTCCGTGGTGTTCGCCGCTTCCGCGCGCGAAAACATCCGCTTCGGCCGGCCTGACGCCAGCGATGCCGAAGTCGAACGCGCCGCCGACCTCGCCCATGCCAGCGAATTCCTGCGCCGGTTGCCCGGTGGATTCGAGACGCAGCTCGGCGAGCGCGGCGTGACGCTGTCCGGCGGCCAGCGCCAGCGCATCGCGATCGCGCGCGCGATCCTGCGCGATGCGCCGCTGTTGCTGCTCGACGAAGCGACGTCGGCGCTCGATGCCGAAAGCGAGACGCTGGTGCAGACCGCGCTGGAGGAATTGATGCGCCATCGCACCACGCTGGTGATCGCGCATCGGCTGGCGACGGTGTTGTCCTGCGACCGCATCCTGGTGATGGACCAGGGCCGCATCGTCGAGCAGGGCACCCATGCGTCGCTTGTCGCTGCCAACGGCCTCTATGCCCGGCTGGCGCGGCTGCAGTTCGAGGGAATTTGAGTTAGCCCCTCCCGTGATCGATGTCACGGTTTCCAGGCCATCCGCAGCACCGGCCGCCCCGAAATCGGATTGACGTCCTCCCCGGCGCGCACGAAACCGTTGCGCTCGTAGAACCTGATGGCGCGGGCGTTGTCGTTGTTGACCAGCAAGGTAATGCCGCCAGGCGACAGGCGCTTCGCCTCGTCAACCAGGGCGCTGGCGAGGCTTGAGCCCCAGCGATCCGGGCTGACCACGAGCTGGTCGAGATAGCCTTTGCTGTCGATGGTCACGAAACCGACCAGCGCGTTTTCCTGCTCGGCGACGATGATCGCCGCGTTCGCCACCAATTCGCTGCGCCAGCGCTCGCGCCACCACGCCACACGGGCGGCGAAGTCGATCGAGGGATAGGCCTGCTGCCAGGTTTCCTGCCACAGCGCGATCGATGCATCTTCGTCGCTGGGACGGTAGGGACGAAGCTGAAAGACTTTCGTCACTCAGCGTTCCGTCAGCTTCAGCTCGATGCGGCGGTTGCGCTTGTAGGCTTCCTCGGTCGGCGTGGGATCGAGCGGCTGGAATTCGGCAAATCCAGCGGCGACCAGCCGTTGCGCGGGCACGCCGAGCGAGATCAGATATTGCACCACCGAGATCGCGCGCGCCGACGACAATTCCCAGTTCGACTTGAACTGCGGGCTGTTGGTGATCGGCCGCACGTCGGTATGGCCGTCGACCCGCAGCACCCAGGCGATTTCGCTCGGGATCTGCTTGTCGAGGTCGATCAGCGCGGTGGCGAGCTTGTCGAGCTCGGCGCGGCCCTCGGGCAAAAGCAACGCCTGCCCGGTATCGAAGAATACTTCCGACTGGAACACAAAGCGGTCGCCGACGATCCGGATGTCAGGACGGTTGCCGAGGATATTGCGCAAACGGCCGAAAAATTCCGAACGGTAGCGCGACAATTCCTGCACCCGCTGCGCCAGCGCGACATTGAGGCGTTGTCCCAGATCGGCAATGCGTCCCTGCAATTCCTTGTCGCGCTTTTCAGACGCATCGAGCGCTTCTTCCAGCGCCGCCAACTGGCGCCGCAACGCGCTGATCTGCTGGTTCAGCACCTCGATCTGCGCCAGCGCGCGCGCCGAAACCGCCTTTTCGGAATCCAGCGCCTTGTTGAGTTCGGTGGCGCGGCCCTGGGCGTCGCTGCCGGCGCCGGCAAGGCCCTCATAAAGCCCCTTGATGCGATCGCGCTCGGACTTCCGCCGATGCCAGTCCGGCGCGCGCCGCCGAAAGCTGGTCGTTGAGGGTAATCCCGGTGAGTTTTTCCAGCGACAGCAGCTCGTTCAATTGCGCGATCTTGGCGTTGAGCTGTTCGAGCGCCTTGTCCTTGCCGGTGACTTCCTGCGACAGGAAGAACTGCACCACCAGAAACACCGACAGCAGAAACACGATCGACAGCACCAGCGTCGACAGCGCGTCGACGAAGCCCGGCCAGTAGTTGAATCCCGAATCGTTGCGGCGCGTGCGGGCGAGGGCCATCGGAGTTCTTAGTTTGACGAAGGTATTGTCGTCGATCTACTTTTCCAATCGGCATCAACTCTTCTCGGGCTGGCGGGAGATACGTTCCAGCAGCTTCTTGATCTCGCGGTTTTGCTCGCCCTGGCCGTCGGCCCATTCGCGGATCATCTGCTGCTCGGTGCGCATATGAGCGACCAGGCCCTGAATGGCTTCGGCGAGATTGGCCATCGCCGCCGTGGTGCTGCGGCCGCCGCCGCCTTCCTCCACCAGCGCGCGCAGCCGCTCCATGGCGTGCTGCAAGTCGCCGCTCATGCCGCCCGCACCCTCGCCGGAATATTCGCGCACGGTGGAGGCGAGCCAATCCTCGAGGTCGGTATAGAAGCGGTTCTGCGCCTGGCTCGATTGCAGGTCGAGGAAGCCGAGGATCAGCGAACCGGCAAGGCCGAACAGTGACGACGAAAACGAAATGCCCATGCCGCCGAGCGGCGCGGCCAGTCCCTCTTTCAGGGTGTCGAACAGAGAGCCGGCATCGCCGCCCACTTTCAGGCCCTCGATCACCTTGCCGACGGAGCCCACGGTTTCGATCAGGCCCCAGAAGGTGCCGAGCAGGCCGAGAAAGACCAGCAAGCCCGTCATGTAGCGGGAGATATCGCGGGCCTCGTCCAGCCTCGTTGCGATCGAATCCAGCAGATGCCGCATGGTCTGCTGCGAGATCGTCATCCGCCCGGTGCGTTCGCCGCCGAGAATCGCCGCCATCGGCGCCAGCAGTTTGGGGCGCCGGTCGATCGCGAGGCCGGGATCGGCGATACGGAAATTATTGACCCAAGCCACTTCCGGATAGAGCCGAATCACCTGCCGGAACGACAGGATGATGCCGATCAGAAGCACCGCGCCGATCAGCGCGTTGAGCCCGGGATTGGCGAAGAAAGCCGTGATGATCTGCTTGTAGAGCACGACCATGACGAGGCCGCACAGCACCAGAAACACCAGCATCCGCACCAGAAAGATACGTGGCGAGGACAATTTGGTCAGTTCGATTTCCATTTCGGAGCGGGCGGCGGGGCTTGAGGGCATTGAGGGGGCATCCGTTGCGAAAAGCCGCGTTGGGGAACCAATATGGCACAGCGGCGCTGGGAGGAAAGCTCCGAAGCCCCGATTTCAAACAGACGAAAGTGGAACCTCACGCTGAAACCGCGCTTTGAGTTGGGCGTATTTGCGGAAGGTTTGGCGACCTGCCCCGATAATCCCGATTTTGCATGACGTTTTTTTATCTGCAAGCGCCGGCGGCCATTGCAGTTTCACGCTCGATCCTGATGGCGGGCGCCTGGATGGTGCAGCAGTCCAGCGGGAAGTGGCGCATTCCTGTTCACTCTCGCTGAATTTCATTCCTGCGCATTGGAATTGGTACGGCTCACAATCCGGTGAGTCCTCAAAAGCCGTTTTTATTCAGCGCGATAGCGTCGTGTGACATTGAGCCGCCGATAAACGCATTGCATCGCAGCAAGGCGATCTTATCCTCAACCCATCAACCGCGCGATGTCACCGCGGCATTCGCGTTTCAATTCGAATCAGGGGCGATACTGTCAATGTCTGGATTTCGTGCGCAATCGGCATGCATCGTAATGATGCTCGCTGCGATGGCGCCGCTGCTTGCCGGGTGCAACGAGCCCAATGCCGCAACCGCTGCCGCGCAATCCTCCGAACCGGACGTCAGCGTCGTCACCGTCAGGCCGCAAGCGCGCGCGATCGTGCGCGAGCTGCCGGGCCGAATCGCGCCAACGCGCGTGTCCGAGGTTCGTCCGCGCGTCTCCGGCATTGTCGTCCAGCGCCTGTTCAACCAGGGCAGCGAGGTGAAAGCCGGCGATACCCTCTACAAGATCGATCCGCGGCCGTTTGAGGTCGAGGTGCAATCGAGTGAAGCGGCGCTGGCGCGGGCCAAGGCGACGCTCGAACAGGCCACATTGCACGCGAACCGCGTTGCCACGCTGACCAGCCAGCGCGCGGCTCCCGAAGCCGAGAACGAAAAGGCCGTCTCGGCCGAACGTCAGGCGGCAGCCGACGTCGAGGGCCGCAAGGCCGATGTCGCGCGCGCCAGGCTCAATCTTGACTATGCGACCATCCGCGCGCCGATCGACGGCATCGTCGGCGCAGCACTGGTCAGCGAAGGCGCGCTCGTCGTGCAGAACGAGACGGCAAGCCTTGCCACCATCCAGCAACTCGATCCGATCTATGCCGACTTCACGCAGTCGGTGACCGAACTCAACCATCTGCGCCGCGCCTTCGAGACCGGCGAACTCGACCGCATCACGCAAGACGCCATGAAGGTCCGCCTGGTGCTGGACGATGGCTCGCTCTATCCGCTTCCCGGCAAATTGCTGTTCTCCGACGCCAAGGTCGATGCCCATACCGGGCAGGTGACGCTGCGTGGCGAGTTTCCCAATCCGAAACGCGAATTGCTGCCGGGCATGTATGTCCGCGTGCTGATCGAGCAGGGTATCGATTCTGACGCCATCGCCGTGCCGCAGCAGGCGATCCAGCGCAACAGCGGCGGCGGCAGCGAAGTGTTCGTGGTCAAGGACGACAATCTGGTCGCGGTCCAACCGGTGCGCACCGGTTCGATTCAGGACGGTCAGTGGTTCGTGACCGAAGGGTTGAAAGCGGGTGATCGCGTCGTCGTCGAAGGTTTCCAGAAGTTCGCCGCCGGCGACAAGGTCCGGCCGCAGGTCCTGACCGAAGCGGACGCTTCTGCCGATTTCACGTCCCGTGGTCGACCGACAGCGCAAGCGCAACGGTAAATTCCGATGCCCAGCTTCTTCATCGACAGGCCGATCTTCGCCTGGGTCGTCGCGCTTTTCATCTGCCTGATCGGCGCGATCTCGATTCCGCTGCTGGCGGTCGCGCAATATCCGATCATCGCGCCGCCCTCGATCTCGATCTCGACCAGCTATCCCGGTGCGTCGCCTGAAAACCTCTACAACAGCGTCACGCGGCTGATCGAAGAGGAACTCAACGGCGCCAACGGCATCCTGAATTTCGAATCCACCAGCGATTCGCTGGGGCAGGTCGAAATAACAGCCAATTTCGTGCCGGGCACCGACACCGGCGCAGCGTCGGTCGAAGTGCAAAACCGTCTCAAGCGGGTCGAGGCGCGGCTGCCGCGCGCGGTGATCCAGCAGGGCATCCTGGTCGAGGAAGCTTCCAGCGCCGTGCTGCAGATCATCACGTTGCGCTCGACGGATGGCAGCCTCGACGAAGTCGGGCTCGGCGATTTCATGATCCGCAACGTGCTCGGTGAAGTCAGGCGCATTCCCGGCGTCGGCCGCGCCACGCTCTATTCGACGGAGCGCAGCTTACGGATCTGGATCGATCCGGCCAAGCTTGTCGGTTACGGCCTCACCGTCGATGACGTGAACAAGGCGATCGCCGCGCAGAACGCGCAGGTCGCGTCGGGCAGCGTCGGCGCCGAGCCGAGCACCGCCGACCAGAAGATTTCGGCGCTGGTGCTGGTCAAGGGCCAGCTCTCCTCGCCCGATGAGTTCGGCTCGATCATCCTGCGCGCCAACCCTGATGGTTCGACCGTGCGGTTGCGCGACGTCGCCCGCATCGAGATCGGCGGCTTGAGCTATCAGTTCGGCACCAGGCTCAACGGCAAGCCGAACGCCGGTCTGTCCGTGCTGCTGTCGCCGACCGGCAATGCGCTGGCGACCGCGAGTGCGGTCGAAGCCAAGATGAAGGAGCTGTCGCGTTTCTTCCCGGCCAATATCGCCTATGAAATCCCCTACAACATCACGCCGGTCGTGAAAGCCTCGATCGAGAAGGTGCTGTCGACGCTGGTCGAAGCGGTGGTGCTGGTCTTCATCGTGATGTTCCTGTTCCTGCAAAACATCCGCTACACCATCATCCCGACCATCGTGGTTCCGGTCGCACTGCTCGGCACCTGCGCGACGCTGCTGGTGGCCGGCTATTCCATCAACATGCTGACCATGTTCGGCATGGTGCTGGCGGTCGGTATCCTCGTCGACGACGCCATCGTCGTCGTCGAAAACGTCGAGCGCATCATGGCTGAGGAGGGCCTGCCGCCGAAGGAAGCGACCCGCAAGGCGATGTCGCAGATCACGGGCGCCATCATCGGTATCACGCTGGTGCTGGTGGCCGTGTTCGTGCCGATGGCGTTCTTTCCGGGATCGGTCGGCATCATCTACCGCCAGTTCTCCGTCACCATGGTCGCCGCGATCGCCTTCTCCGCGCTGCTCGCGATGTCGCTGACGCCTGCGCTATGCGCGAGCTTGCTGAAGCCGGTCACGGCCGGCCACGGCCATGCCCGCAAGGGCGTGTTCGGCTGGTTCAACCGCGCGCTCGACTTTAGCCGCGACGGCTATTCGCGTAACGTGAAGCGATCGCTGACGCGCACCGGGCGGCTGATGCTGATCTACGCGGCGCTGTTGATCGGATTGAGCTGGGCCTTCGTCCGCCTGCCCGGCGGCTTCCTGCCCGTGGACGATCAGGGCTTTATCACGACCGACGTGCAGACGCCGTCGGATTCGTCCTATGCCCGCACCGAGGCTGCGGTCGAGAGGGTCGAAAAATATCTCGCCGGGCGCGCCGGGGTCGAGAACGTGACGTTCCTGACCGGCTTCAGCTTCCTCGGCCAGGGCTTGAATACCGCGCAGGCCTTTATCTCGCTGAAGGATTGGTCGGAGCGCGGGTCGAAGGATTCGGCCGCTGCGATCGTCGCCGACATCAACCGCGATTTGTCGTCGATCCGCGACGCCAGGATCACGGCGCTGCAACCGCCGCCGATCGACAATCTCGGCAATTCCTCGGGCTTCTCGTTCCGCCTGCAGGACCGCGGGCAAAAAGGCTACCCGGCGCTGGTCGGCGCCGCCGACCGGCTGATTGCGGAAGCCAATGCCAGCCCGGTCCTGCAAAAGGTCTATGTCGAAGGCCTGCCGCCGGCGCCACAAGTCAATCTGATGATCGATCGCGAAAAGGCCGGTGCGTTCGGCGTCACCTTCGAGGACATCAACAGCACGATCTCGACCAATCTCGGCTCGAACTACATCAACGATTTTCCAAACCGCGGCCGCATGCAGCGCGTGATCGTGCAGGCCGATCGCGACAGCCGCATGAATGCCGACGACATCCTCAATTACAACGTCAAGAACAGCCGCGGCCAGCTGGTGCCGTTTTCCGCCTTCGCCACCATCGAGTGGTCGAAGGGGCCGACGCAGATCGCGGGCTTCAACTATTATCCGGCGGTGCGCATCAGCGGTGAGGCGAAGCCCGGCTACACCTCCGGCGACGCCATCGCCGAGATGGAGCGGCTCGCCAGCCGGCTGCCGCGCGGTTTCGGTTACGAATGGACCGGGCAATCGCTGCAGGAAAAGCTGTCGGGCTCGCAGGCGCCGTTCTTGTTGGCGCTGTCGGCGCTGGTCGTGTTTCTCTGTCTTGCCGCGCTCTATGAAAGCTGGACCATTCCGCTCGCGGTGCTCTTGACGGTGCCGCTCGGAATCTGCGGCGCGGTGCTGGCGGCGACCCTGCGCGGCTTGCCGAACGACGTCTACTTCACTGTCGGCCTGATCACGATCATCGGCCTTGCGGCGAAAGACGCCATTCTCATCATCGAATTCGCCAAGGATCTGCGCGCGCAAGGAAAGCCGCTGATCGAGGCGACGGTGGAGGCCTGTTCGCTACGTTTTCGTCCGATCCTGATGACGGGCCTGGCGTTTGTATGCGGCGTGCTGCCGATGGTGATCGCGTCAGGCGCCGGCGGCGCCAGCCAGCAGGCGCTCGGCACCAGCGTGATGGGCGGCATGATCGCGGTGGTGATCCTGGCGCTGTTGATGGTGCCGGTGTTCTTTGTCAGCGTGCAGCGTTTCTTTGCAGGCGACCGGGAAGTGAAGGAAGTCGCGACCGCCGAGCCGCATGGGCCGCCGGCGGCGCAGAAGCCGTAAGGAACCCCGGGAGCGTTGCTGTCGTCATGCCCGCGAAGGCGGGCATCCAGTACTCCGTGACGCCTGAGTTCAACACGCAAGGCCGCGGCGTACTGGATCATCCGCCTTCGCGGATGATGACAGTGTGGCCCGCTTACTGTGTGACGGGCTACTGTGTGACCCGCTTACGGTGCGGCCCGCTTACTTCGCCAGCGGCTTGAAAATCTTCACCAACTCGCCGTGGACGAATTCATTGCCGCAGATCACGTCGCCGGTCGTGAGCGGATCGTCGTCGCCCGCAAAACCGCTGACGATGCCGCCGGCTTCGCGCACCATGATCTGGCCGGCCGCCATGTCCCATGGCTGCAAATTGCGCTCCCAATAGCCGTCGAGGCGGCCGGCAGCGATGAAGGCCATGTCGAGCGAAGCCGCGCCGAAGCGGCGCAGGCCCGCCACCTTGTTCTGGATCTCGGTCATTTCCAGCCGCGACAGGTTATGGTCGCCGCGGCCGATATGCGGCAGGCCGCAGCCGATCACGCATTCGTTCAACTGGCGGCGACCGGCGACGCGCAGCCGCTGGTCGTTGAGGAAGGCGCCCTTGCCGCGCTCGGCGATGTAGAGTTCGTCATTGGCGGGATTGTAGATCACACCGGCGATGATGACGCCCTCGCGCTGCAGGCCGATCGAGATCGCGAACTGCGGAATGCCGTGCAGGAAGTTGGTGGTGCCGTCGAGGGGATCGACGATCCAGGTGTGGCTCTTGTCGTTTCCTTCGCGGCTGCCGCCTTCCTCGCCGATGAAGCCGTAACCGGGACGCGCCTTGGCCAGATCCGCGTAGAGAATTTCCTCGGCGCGCTTGTCGGCCAGCGTCACGAAATTGGCCGGCCCCTTCATCGACACCTGGAGATGCTCGATTTCGCCGAGGTCGCGCTTGAGGCTGCGGCCGGCGTGGCGCGCGGCTTTCACCATGACGTTTATGAGGGCGGAATGCAGCATGATCGCGATTGTCTCGTCGGTCGAAGGTGCGCCCCTCTCCCCGGCGGGGAGCGGTCAGACCGAGAGTGGGTGCCCTGCTGATGTGCCGCCGTCAAGGCGTCATTTGCCGGGGGTTCCGGCCCACCTGCGCGCGGCTGCCTCGGCCTTGGCGCGATCCTCGGGGCTGAGGTCGGCAAGCGCCTCGTCCAGTTCGGGGTCGCCCTTGCCTGCGGTTTTGGCGATGATGTGCCATTTCAGGGCCTCGACCTTGTCAACGGGCGCGCCTTGTCCGTTCGCCAGCACGCGGGCGAGGCGGTTTTGTGCGATCGGGCTGTTTTGCCTCGCCGCCTTGCGCAACAATGCGACGCCCGCGGCCTGGTTTTTCGGCGTGCCGGTGCCGTTATAGAGCGCGATGGCATATTCGACCTCCGCATCGACATTGTCGGCCAGCGACGCTGCCTGCAGCAGCCGTACCGCCTTGTCGACATCTTTCGGGACGCCGGTGCCTTCCTTGTAGAAGGTGGCGAGTGCGTATTGCGCCTCGGGGTTGCCGGCATCGGCGGCGACGCGCAGCAATTCGGCGGAGCGCCGCAGGTCCTGCGGCAGCGTCTGTCCGTCGAGATAGAGCAGCGCGAGATTATAGGCCGCCTTGGGGTTGCCGAGCTTCGCGGCGGAAGCCAGCAATTTGACGGCCGCCTCGCGGTCAACCGGACCGCCGCGGCCTGACAGCTTCATCATCGCCAGCGCGAACATCCCCTCGCGGTCGCCGCCGTCGGCTGCGCGCTGGTACCATTCGGCGGCCTTCGCATAGTCGCGCTTGACGCCCATGGCGTTGGCGTAGAGTTCGCCCAGCATCGTCATCGCCTTGGGGTCGCGGGCGTATTGCGCGCGGGTGGTCGCGAGATCGAACGCCGTCTTGTAGAGCCCGCGCTGATAGGCGCCATAGACGAGATCGACGTTGGGATCCTCGAAGGTGGGCGTGGGCGAGGGGCCTGGTGTCGGCGAAGGCGTCGGTTTGGCCGCAGGCTTCTTCGCAACGACGGGCGCTTTGGGTTTGGGCGTCTCTTTCTTCTCTGCCGGGGCTTGTGCGGCGGGCGGCGTCGGCGAAACTTGCGCGGATGCGCAGACCGGGGGGATCAGCAAGCTCGCGAGGATCGATATCGGACGCAGGCGTTTCATGTCCGGCGCTATTCCTGCTCGGCCTTGGTTTTTCCTGCTTCGGCTTTTCCCGCTTCGGTTTTTCCGGACGCCGCGGCATGCGCCTGCTTGATCGCCTGCTCGACGTCGATCAGCGCCGCCTTGGCGCCGCGCGGATCGGCCCAGATGAAATCGCCGACCAGCACAAAATCCGCACCTGCGGCCGCGAACTCGCCGGCCTCTTCGAGCGAGACGGCAAAGCCGACGCAGGGCGGTTCGAACAATTCTTCCCACCATTGCAGGCGTTCGGCGATCGCTTCAGCCGAGGGCCGCTGACCCTGCGCATCCGGTTCGCCGAACAGCACATAATCCGCGCCGGCCTCGCCCGCGGCCATCGAATCGTGCCGCGTCGCCAAGCCGCCTATTCCGGCGATGCGATCGGGCTTCAGCGACGGCAGGCCGTCTTCCATGGCCGCGATGCCGGTCAGATGCGCGCCGTCGGCGCCGGCGCGGGCGACCAGTTCGACATGGCCATCCAGCAGGAGCGCTGCGCCGCCGCCCTGAACAGCCGGCGCGAGCGCCTTGATGCGCGAGATCATGGTGCGCTGGTCGGTCTCGCGAAGCCGCACCAGCACCGCTGCGACATCGGCGCTGGCGAGCAGGCCGGGGAGGCCGGCTACGAGTTCAGACGGATCGTCCACCACAGGCGTTGCGAGATAAAGACGCGGCGCCGGGCGCGGCGGAACAGGTTTGGCCGACAAATCTATGCCGCCTTCTTTTCGAGGTCAGGCTTCCACTCGCCTTTGCTCGCAAGCGCATTCATGCGCGCGCGATGGGTAAAGGCGCGCTGGCCGGCGGCCAGGTTCTCGGCCTTGCCCGACCACGCCTTCTGCGGCGCCGCCTGCAGCGCGCGGCCGTAGGAGAATGTCAGCCGCCAAGGTAAACTTGAAGGCAAACTCAGCGATCCGGTTCATGGCGTCGAGATGGGCGGTCGCTTCTTCATCGGACTGCCCGCCGGAGAGAAAGGCGATACCGGGCACCGCCGCGGGGACACACGCCTTCAACAGGCGGATGGTTTTCTCCGCGACCTCTTCGACGCAGGACTGCTTCGGGCTCTTCTTGCCTGAAATCACCATATTGGGTTTCAGGATCATGCCTTCGAGCGCGACGCGCTGAACCCGCAACTCCTGAAAGGTCTTGTTCAGAACGCGCTGGGTGACGTCGTAGCAGCGGTCGATGTCATGATCGCCATCCATCAGCACTTCCGGCTCGACGATCGGAACGATCTGCGCCGCCTGGCACAAGGCCGCATAACGCGCGAGCGCATGCGCATTGACGTGGATCGCCGTCATCGTCGGAATGGCGGGCCGCCAGTGCCCGGGCCGCCAGTGCCCTGTCCGATGTCGATCACCGCGCGCCATTTCGCAAACCGCGCACCGCGCTCGTAATATTTCTTCAGCCGCTCGGCGAGCTTGTCGAGGCCCACGGTGACCAGTTCTCCCGGGCAGTTCGGCAGCGCCTGGGTTCCCTCATCGACCTTGATGCCGGGGATCGCGCCGGACTGCTCGATCAGCTTGATCAGCGGCGTGCCGTCCTTGGCGTTCTGCCAGATGGTTTCGTCATAGAGAATGACGCCCGAGACGTAATTGCGCATCGCTTCCGTCGAGCGGAACAGCATTTCACGGTAATCGCGGCGCGATTCTTCGGTCGATTCGACCTTGATGGCGTCGAACCGCTTCTTGATGGTGCCCGAGGATTCGTCGGCGGCGAGGATGCCCTTGCCCGGCGTGACCATGGCGAGGGCGACCTTGTTCAGATCAGCGAGATTCATGGAACAGTCTCCAGATGCATGCCTTGCAAACCAAAATAGGCGGTTCTCGGGCAATTGCCTAGAAATCGTTCGTCGCGGCCGGGCAACCTTCGAAAGACCAGCCGGGGCCGATCAGGCGACTTTCGGATCGAGCTCGCCCTTGGTGTAGCGCTTGGCCATCTCGGCGGTCGTCAGCACCTTCTTGATCTTGCTCGCCTGACCCGCGGTGTTGAATTCCTGCAGCCGCTGCTTGCACAGCTTGGTCATCGCTTCCATCGCGGGTTTGAGATATTTGCGCGGATCGAATTCTTCCGGATTGTCCTTCAGCACTTTGCGGATCTGACCGGTCATCGCCATGCGGTTGTCGGTGTCGATGTTGATCTTGCGGACGCCGTGCTTGATGCCGCGCTGGATTTCGGAAACCGGCACGCCCCAGGTCGGCTTCATCTTGCCGCCATTGGCGTTGATGATTTCCTGCAGGTCCTGCGGCACCGAGGACGAACCGTGCATCACCAGATGCGTGTTCGGCAGCTTGCGGTGGATTTCCTCGATCACGTTCATGGCGAGGATGTCGCCGTCCGGCTTGCGGGTGAACTTGTAGGCGCCGTGCGAGGTGCCCATCGCGATCGCCAGCGCGTCGACCTTGGTCTCCTGGACGAATTTCACCGCCTCGTCGGGGTTGGTCAGCAACTGATCGTGCGACAGCTTGCCTTCGGCGCCATGGCCGTCTTCCTTGTCGCCCATGCCGGTCTCGAGCGAGCCGAGCACGCCGAGTTCGCCTTCGACGGAGATGCCGCCGAGATGGGCCATGTCGGTGACGGTCTTGGTAACGCCGACGTTGTAATTCCAGTCGGCCGGGCTCTTGCCGTCGGCCTTCAGCGAGCCGTCCATCATGACCGAGGTGAAGCCGGCCTGGATCGCGGTCATGCAGGTGTCGGGGCCGTTGCCGTGATCGAGATGCACGCAGACCGGGATCTGCGGATAGATTTCGGTGACCGCATCCATCATGTGCTTGAGCATGATGTCGTTGGCATAGGAGCGCGCACCGCGCGAGGCCTGGATGATGACGGGGGCATCGAGGCTGGAGGCCGCTTCCATGATGGCCAGCGCCTGCTCCATATTGTTGATGTTGAAGGCCGGCACGCCGTAATCATGTTCCGCCGCGTGGTCGAGCAATTGACGCAACGTAATGCGAGCCATTCATATTCTCCCTGTCTTTACGGCGCCTGGGCGCCCAATCTCGCAAGCGCCTCAGGCGCCCGATCTGGTCTTAACCTAGCGTAGTTTTAGAACTTCGACACCGGGCAGCGGCTTGCCTTCCATCCATTCGAGAAAGGCGCCGCCCGCGGTCGAAACATAGGAAAAATCGTTGGCCACTCCGGCCTGGTTCAGCGCCGCGACGGTGTCGCCGCCGCCGGCAACCGAGATCAGCTTCTTCGCCCTGGTTCGCTCGGCGGCATGCCTGGCCGATACCATCGTGCCGCGGTCGAACGGCGTCATCTCGAATGCCCCGAGCGGGCCGTTCCAGACCAGCGTCGCGGCGTCGTCGATGGCGGCGTGGATTCGCGCGATCGATTGCGGGCCGACATCGAGGATCATGCCGTCGGACGGAATGGCGTCGAGGCCATAGGCATGCGACGGCGCGTTGGCCGCGAAGTGATGGGCAACCACGGCGTCCACCGGCAGGATGATGGCGCAATTGGCGGCTTCCGCCTTTTCCATGATCCGCAGCGCGGTTGCGGCGAGATCCTTTTCCGCCAGCGATTTGCCGACGCCGATGCCCTGCGCGTGCAGGAAGGTGTTGGCCATGCCGCCGCCGATCACCAGCGCATCGACCTTGCTGACGAGGTTTTCCAGCAGATCGATCTTGGTCGAGACCTTGGCGCCGCCGATGATCGCGATGACGGGCTTGGTCGGCGCTTCCAGCGCCTTGCCGAGCGCGTCGAGTTCGGCCTGCATGGTGCGCCCGGCATAGGCCGGCAATTTGTGGCCGAGGCCTTCGGTCGAGGCATGGGCGCGGTGTGCCGCCGAGAATGCATCGTTGACCCAGATGTCGCCGAGCTTCGCCAGCTCGGCGACAAACGCCGGATCGTTCTTTTCTTCTTCCTTGTGGAAGCGGGTGTTCTCCAGGCAGAGCACGTCGCCGTCGTTCATCGCACTGACCGCCGTTGCGGCCGCCTCGCCGATGCAATCATCGGCAAAGCCGACCGGCTTCCTGATGACCTGCGACAGCGCGGCTGCAACCGGCTTCAGCGACTCCTTGGCGTCGCGTCCCTTGGGGCGGCCGAAATGGGCGAGCAGGATGACCTTGCCGCCCTTGTCCGAGATTTCGGTGATGGTCGGCGCAACGCGCTCGAGCCGGGTCGCGTCGGTGACGCGGCCGTTCTCCATGGGCACGTTGAGGTCGACGCGCAGCAATACGCGCTTGCCCTTCACATCGACGTCATCGAGGGTGCGGAATGATTTTGTCATAACGAGTCTCGCCTGGCCCATCCTTCGAGACGCCTCGCTGCGCTCGGCTCCTCAGGATGAGGTCTGTCCCTCATGGTGAGGAGCGCGCCCTTCGCGCGCGTCTCGAACCATGAGCGATGAACTTACAGCAGCTTCCCCATCGCCACGGCGGTGTCGCCCATGCGGTTGGAGAAACCCCATTCATTGTCGTACCAGGCCATCACCCGCACCAGGGTGCCGTTCTGCACCTTGGTCTGGTCCATGTGGAAGGTCGCCGAATGCGGGTCGTGGTTGAAGTCGATCGAGACGTTGGGCGCGGTGGTGAAGCCCAAAATGCCCTTGAGCTGCTGCTCGCTCGCGCGCTTCATCGCTTCGTTGATTTCCTTGGCGTCGGTTGCGCGCTTGGCGACGATCTTGAGATCGATCACCGAGACGTTCGGCGTCGGCACGCGGATCGAGACGCCGTCGAGCTTGCCCTTCAGTTCCGGCAGCACGAGGCCGATCGCCTTGGCCGCACCGGTCGAAGTCGGGATCATCGACATCGCCGCCGCACGGCCGCGATAGAGATCCTTGTGCAGGGTGTCGAGCGTCGGCTGGTCGCCGGTATAGGCGTGGATCGTGGTCATGAAACCGGTCTCGATGCCGACGGTTTCGTTCAAGACCTTCGCCACCGGCGCGAGGCAGTTGGTCGTGCAGGAGCCGTTGGAGACAACGAGCTGATCCTTGGTCAAAGTGTCGTGGTTGACGCCGTAGACGATGGTGGCGTCGGCGTTGTCGGCGGGGGCGGAGACCAGCACGCGCTTGGCGCCGGCGGTCAGATGCGCGGAAGCCTTGTCCTTGGCGGTGAAGATGCCGGTGCATTCCATCGCGATGTCGACACCGAGCTCCTTCCACGGAAGTTTTGACGGATCGCGCTCGGCGGAAACCTTGATCTTGCCGTTGCCGAGGTTGAGCGAGTCGCCGTCGACGGTGACGGTGCCGGGGAAACGGCCGTGCACGGAATCGAAACGCAGCAAATGGGCGTTGGTCTCGACCGGGCCGAGATCGTTGATGCCGACCACTTCGATATCCTTGCGGCCGGATTCCGCGATCGCCCGCAATACGTTGCGGCCGATGCGGCCAAATCCGTTGATCGCGACCCGGATTGCCATGCTCGTTTCTCCTCTAATAGCTGGTGCGAGCCCCCGCGGAGACGTTCCACGGAGGTGCTTACGGCGGATCGCCCGGTTCGGCCGGGCGAGAACGGTCAAGATGACGGTTTAGGTAGTCCTTTTTCCCGCCAAGCTCAACCGTCAGCCCAAGTGGTCAGCCCAGGCGCTTCAGGGCAGCGTTAACCGCCGCCTCGGCGGTAATGCCGAAGTGCTTGTAAAGGTCCTTGGCGGGCGCGCTGGCGCCAAATCCGTGCATGCCCACGAATTCACCATCCTGGCCGATCACGGCGTCCCAGCCCCAGCGCACGGCGGCCTCGATCGCGATCTTGACCGGCGCATCGCCGATAACAGCCTTTTGCCGGGCGGCCGGCTGCGCCAGCAACAATTCGAGCGAGGGCACCGACACCACCCGCGACGCGATGCCGCGTTCCGCCAGCTGCTTCTGGGCGGCCACCGCAATTTCGACCTCGGAACCGGAGGCGAACAGCGACACCTTGGCTTCGCCCTGGGCGGCCACCAGTTCGTAGGCGCCATGGCTGCAGGGATTGTCGTTCGGCGCCGACGTGCGCAATTGCGGCAGGTTCTGGCGGGTCAGCGCCAGCACCGTCGGACCATCGATACGATTGAGCGCCAGTTCCCAGCACTCGGCGACCTCGACGGCATCGCAGGGCCGGAACACGCGCATATTGGGGATCGCGCGCAGCGCCGCGAGATGTTCGACCGGCTGATGCGTCGGTCCGTCTTCGCCGAGCCCGATCGAATCGTGGGTCATGACATAGACCACGCCCGCGCCCATCAGGGCCGCCAGCCGCATCGCCGGGCGGGCATAGTCGCTGAATATCAGGAAGGTGGCGCCGTTCGGCGCGAAGCCGCCATGCAGGAAGATGCCGTTCATGGCCGCCGCCATGCCGTGCTCGCGGATGCCGTAATGGATGAAACGACCCTTCGGCGTCTTGGCCGAAAACGCCACCGCTGACTTCGCCTTGTTGTTGTTGGAGCCGGTGAGATCGGCCGAGCCCGCGACGAATTCCATCGGCATCGCGCCAGCGATCGCTTCGATCGCGGATTCGGATGATTTGCGGGTCGCGACATTTTGCGGCGTCTCGAGCAGCGCCTTCTTGTGCGCGCGGAGCGCTTTTGCCAGCGACGCCGGACGCTCGTGCCGCAGGCGGCGCTCGAATTCGGCGCGCTTGCGGTTGCCCAGTTCCGCGAACCGGCCTTCCCATTCCTTGCGCGCGGCGCCGCCGCGGCTGCCGGCTTCGCGCCAGGCTTTCAAGACGTCATCCGGCACCGAGAACGGCTCAAGCGAAATGCCGAGCTTTTCCTTGGCGCCCTTGAGTTCGTCGGCGCCGAGCGCCTCGCCATGGGCTTTTGCGGTGCCGGCTCTCGTCGGCGCGCCGTAGCCGATCGTGGTCTTGCAGGCGATCAGCGACGGCTTGCTGGATTTCTGCGCACGCGTGATCGCGGCCGCAATCGCCTTGGGATCATGACCGTCGATCAGTTCGGCGGCCCAGCCGGCGGACTTGAATCGCTTCACCTGGTCGACCGAATCGGCGATCGAGGTCGGACCGTCGATCGAAATGCCGTTGTCGTCGTACAGCACGATCATCTTGTTGAGCTTCCAGTGCCCGGCCATGGCGATCGCTTCCTGCGACACGCCCTCCATCAAATCGCCGTCGGAGGCGAGCACATAGGTGTGGTGGCCGACCACCTTTTTGCCGAACTCCGCCGCGAGCATCTTCTCCGCCAGCGCCATGCCAACCGCGGTGGCGATGCCCTGGCCGAGCGGCCCCGTCGTGGTCTCGATGCCCTTGGTGTGGAAATTCTCCGGGTGACCGGGCGTCAGCGATCCTAACTGGCGGAAATGCTTGATCTGGTCGAGCGTCATGTCCTTGTTGCCGGTCAGGTACAGCAGCGCGTAGAGCAGCATCGAGCCGTGCCCGGCCGACAGCACGAAGCGGTCGCGGTCCGGCCAGTTCGGCTCGGCGGCGTCGTATTTCAGGAACTGCGTGAACAGGACGGTCGCGACGTCGGCGGCGCCCATCGGCAGGCCGGGATGGCCGGATTTCGCCTTTTCGACGGCATCCATGGCGAGGCCACGAATCGCATTGGCCATACGGGAGTGATCGACCTGCGTCATGATGAAAATCCGCCTGAAATGAGGTGCTTGGTTGCGGTGCGTACCGGGCGAAAGGCCGCAATACGGGCGTTGGGATCAAGGGAAGCGAGGGCTGGATAGCACCTCATTTCCCGGAGTCCAAGGCCCGGAGTAAGGCTAAGGAAACGCGCTTCCGGTGCGAAAAGTTGCTTAGCGGTGCATAGCTTTGCGCCGGCGTTGCGCTGGCCTCGCTTGCAACGTAAATTTCACGGTCTAACCGCTTGCCGAACCGCGGATTTTGCTGTGCGGCTGGCCCATCGAGGTGTGCGCTGTGAACGATCGCTCCGCCAATGGGGCCGGCAATGCCGAGCCGGTCTATCGCCGATATCGACGCCGCAACGCGGCGGCTGATGACGGCGCTTGACGCGCTCGAGGCGGCGGCCGAGCGGCGGCGCGATGCGGACCGTGACGAGAACGAGCTGGCAAGCCGGATCCAGGCGTTAGGAGCGGATCGATCGCGGCTCGCCGACGAACTCGACGGCTCGCTGGTGAAGACGCGGCGGCTGGAGCGCACCAACCGCGAGATCGCCGAAAAACTCGATACCGCGATCGGCACCATCCGCGCCGTGCTCGATGCCGGAGAGGATTCATGAACCATCACATCAACGTCACCATCAACGGCCGGCAATACCGGATGGCTTGCGAGGAGGGGCAGGAGGTGCGGCTCCTGAAGCTCGCCGAAAGCCTCGAATCGCGCGTCGAAGAACTGCGCGGCAAGTTCGGCGAGATCGGCGATGCGCGTCTGACCGTCATGGCGGCGTTGACGGTGTGCGACGAACTGCTCGACGCCAGCCATCGCATCGGCGTGCTGGAAGAAGAACTCGGCTCGCTCCGCGATGTTCGCGTCGCGGCCGTCGATCGTGCGCGCGCAACGCAGACCGCGGTCGCCAATGCGCTCAATGCCGCGGCCGACCGCATCGAAAAGACCACCCAGATGCTCAACCGCACCATCGGCGGCGGCGTCGCGATCGGTTGACCGTTCGCCTTACCGCTGGCGCATTGGTCCCATCGTAGCTACATTGGCCGGGCGAAGCTGCGTTGCGCGTCAGGAGCCATATATCCCCGGGGCCTTATCGATCCTTTAGGGAACTGTCCCTGGCCGGGTCCGTGGATCCGGACATATGGTGCCCACCTACTTTCGTAGGGAACTCCGGGATCGAGTGCTTCAACGGCATCTGCGGCTTCGCACTATTTTTGTTCGTTGCGCTTCTGTCGTTGTGCTTCTGCGTTGTGTTTCTGTTCGTTGCGGTTGAGTTGATCCGCTGGTCCCTCTGGCACCGCCGTCATACTCCGCGAAAGCGGAGTATCCAGTACGCCGCGCCTCTGCGGTTCTAGCACAAGCGTCTCTGGAATATGGGATCGCGCGCTTTTGCGGGCGAGGGCGGCGGAACAAGACATTGCATGTCCACCACTACTAAGGCCGAACTCCGTGCAGTTGCTCTCGCAAAACGCGATGCGTTGAGTGACGAGCAACGTGCCGCGGCGGCGCAAGCGCTCGCCAAGCGCGGGCTGCCCGTTGCGGTTACGCCGGGGATGGTCGTCTCCGCTTACTCGCCGATCCGCAACGAGATCGATCCGGTGCCCTTGATGCGCAAGCTCGCCGGGCAGGGAGCGAAGCTGGCGCTGCCGGCGGTGCTGGCGCGCGGCAAGTCATTGGCGTTTCGCGCATGGTCGCCCGACGACCGGCTGATGCTCGGACCGCTCGGCATTCTCGAGCCGTCACCGGCGGCCGCGGAAATGATTCCCGACATCATGCTGGTGCCGCTCGCGGCGTTCGACCGCGAGGGCCACCGCATCGGCTACGGCGCCGGCCATTACGACTACACGCTGGCGCATTTGCGCAAGGCGAAAGCCGTCACGGCCATCGGTGTTGCTTTCGCCGTGCAGCAAATAAAGCTCGTTCCGGCGTTGCCGCACGACGTGGCGCTGGATTATGTGCTAACGGAAACCAGGATTTTCGATTTCCGGAGCCCTTGAATTTGCGTATCCTCTTTATCGGTGACGTCGTCGGCAAGACCGGCCGCACCGCCATCTCCGAACATTTGCCTGGCATGGTTCGCGACTGGTCGCTCGATCTCGTCATCGTCAATGGCGAGAATTCAGCCGGCGGGTTCGGCATCACGGAGGCGATCTATCAGGACCTGCTCGATGCCGGTGCGGACGCGATCACGCTCGGCAATCACGCCTGGAATCAGAAGGAAGCGCTGGTTTTCATCGAGCGCGCGCCGCGCCTGATCCGCCCGTTGAATTTTCCGCGCCATACGCCGGGCCGCGGCGCGGCGCTGATCGACACCAAGAACGGCAAGCGCGCGCTCGTCATCAACGCCATGGGCCGCGTCTTCATGGAGCCCTTGAACGATCCCTTCAATGCCGTCGGCAAGGAGCTCGATGCCTGTCCGCTGCGCGAGGCGGCCGACGCCATCGTGGTCGATTTCCACGCCGAGGCGACCAGCGAAAAGCAGGGCATGGGCTTCTTCTGCGACGGCCGCGCCAGCCTCGTGGTCGGCACCCACACCCATGTCCCGACCGCCGATCATCAGGTGCTGCCCGGCGGCACCGCCTATATGAGCGATGCCGGCATGACCGGCGATTATGATTCGATCATCGGCATGCAGAAGGAAGAGCCGCTGCACCGCTTCGTGACCGGCATTCCCTCGGGCCGCTTCGAGCCCGCGTTCGGCGTCGCGACGCTGAGCGGCGTTGCGGTCGAAACCGACGATGCGACCGGGCTGGCGCTGCGGATAGCGCCGGTGCGCGCCGGTGGACGGCTGGAGCCTGCGGTGCCCGGATTTTGGGTGAACGCTGTCGCGTGATGATTGCGCTTACATTATTGCGCCGTCTGCTTCCGTAACTCCGCCACATCCTGCGCGGTGAGCGTCGATCCCTTGGCCCCGAAACGCGCGGTGACGTAATTGGCGACGGCTGCGATCTCGTCGTCGGAATAGGCATTGCCGAACGCGGGCATCGAGAGCGCGCCTTCCGGCGTGTGCCGCTTGGTGCCGGAAATCACGATTTGCGCCACGTTGGTGGCACCTGGATCGTTCACGGCCCATGCGCCCGTCAACGTCGCCATCGGCGAGATCGCGCTCTCTCCCGTCCAGCCGTGGCAACTGACGCAGGCGCCCTCGAATACCATCTTGCCGCGCGCATTTTGCGTGCCGCCGCCATTTTTATGCGATGGGGGCGCGGATGGCGCCGGGGTTGCCGGCAGATCGGGCGAGGCGATGGCGGGGATGCTGCGCAGATAGGCGACGATGGCGCGAATGTCTTGCGGAGCGAGCTGGCTGAGGCTGTTGTCGACCGCTTCGCCCATCGGCCCTGACGCCGCGCCGTGGCCGGGCGCGTGCCCGATCGAGAGATAGGAGACGAGGTCTTCGTCACGCCAGCCGCCGATGCCTGTTGTCCGGTCGGAGGTGATGTTGAAAGCGCGCCAGCCCGCGGTTATGGCGCCGGCGAATTTCTTGCGATTGTCGAGTGCAAAGGCGAGGTTTCGCGGCGTGTGGCACTCGCCGCAATGCGCCAATGCTTCCGCGAGATAGGCGCCGCGATTCCATTCGGGAGTCTTCGAGGTATCCGGCTCGTATCTGACATCCGGATTGAACAGCGCCGACCAGAACATCATCGCCCAGCGCTGGTTGAACGGAAACGCCAGCGTGTTGGCGGGAGCTACCGCGCGTACCGGCGGCAGGCTGAACAGATAGGCCTTGATCGCCAGCGCATCGGCATCGCTGATGTAGGTGTAGGACGTATACGGCATGGCCGGATAAAGCCGCGCGCCATCATGGCGAACGCCGCGCTGAACCGCATTCAGGAAATCCTTGTCGCTGTAATTGCCGATGCCGGTCTCCTTGTCCGGCGTGATGTTGGTCGAATAAAGCGTGCCGAACGGCAGCTTGAAGCCGAGGCCGCCGGCATATTCCTTGCCGCCCTGCGTGGTATGGCAGACCATGCAGTCCGCCGCTGTCGCCAGGTACTTGCCGCGTTCGACAAGGCTTGCCTGCGCCAGCGCGGCCGGCACGCCGGTCGGATTGGCGTCATGATACTCCGACAGCGCCACCCTCGGGCCGCCGGCAAAGGCCATCGGATCGGGGCCGCGGATGATCCAGACCCCGACCAGCCCCGCGATGATGACGATGGCGATAACACTGAACAAAATGCGACGCGCGGCGGGGCTCACGATTTTTTCCCCGCGATCAAAGCGCGATCGATCGGCAGTCTGCGCAACGCGACGCCGGTCGCGGCATAGATCGCGTTGCGTAACGCGGGCGGACCCGCGTTGACGCCGGTCTCGCCGATGCCGCCGGGCGGCTCGCCGCTCTTGACGACATGCACCTCGATCTTCGGCGTCTGGTTGATCCGCAGCATCCGGTAGTCGTGGAAGTTCGATTGCTGGACGCGTCCCTTGTCGATGGTGACTTCGCCATAGAGCGCGGCCGTCAGGCCGAAGATCAAGCCGCCTTCGAGTTGCGCCATCACCGTGTCGGGGTTGACGGCGATGCCGGTATCCACCACCGAAACAACACGGCGCAGTTGAACTTCTCCCTGTTCGTCAATCTCGGCTTCCACCACGGTTGCGATGAAGGTTTCGAACGAGGGTTGCAGGCAGACGCCGCGGCCGACCCGTGCCGGCAGCTTCTCGCCCCAATTGGCCTTCTCCGCCGCGAGGTTGAGCGCGGCCAGCAGGCGCGGCTTCTTGCCGAGCATCGAGCGGCGGAACTCGACCGGGTCCTTGCCTGCCTTGCGCGCCAGTTCATCCATCGCGCATTCGACCGCGAACACGTTGTTGTTCGGGCCGACGCCGCGCCAGAACCCGGTCGGCACCGCCGGTGGTTCGGCGCGAACATATTCGACATGGAAATTCGGAATGTCGTAGGGCATGTCGGCGCCGGCATCGATGGCGTCGATGTCGATACCTTTCTGGAACGCTGGCGGGAACCAGCGCGCCAGGATGGCAGAGCCGGTGATCTTGTACTTCCAGGCGGAAATTTTGCCGTCGGACAACGTCGCAGCAATCGTGTCGCGATAAACCGGACGATAGTAATCGTGCTGGATGTCCTCTTCGCGGGTCCACACTACTTTCACGGGCCCCTCGACCTGCTTGGCGATGCGAACGGCCGACACCACCATGTCGGGTTCCAGCTTGCGGCCGAATCCGCCGCCGAGCAGATGATTGTTGACGATGACCTTATCGACCGGAAGGCCGGCGGCCTTGGCCGCTTCCGACTGCACGCGGCTCACGATCTGCGTACCGGTCCAGATCTCGCAGGAGTCCGGCTTGAAGTGAACCGTCGCGTTCAGTGGCTCCATCGCCGCATGCGCGAGGAATGGCAATTCGTACGCGGCCTCGAACTTATCGCCGGCCGAAAGTCCCTTGGCGATATCGCCGACGGATTTGGCGACCACGCCGTCCTTTTCACTGGCTGCGCGCAAATCCTGCCAGATGTCCTTTGAACTGATGCGTGCATTCGGACCTTCGTCCCAGTCGATCTTCAGCGCTGCGAGCCCTTTCTTGGCGGCCCACATGTGATCGCCGACGACCGCAACGAGATCGTCCAGCACAACGATCTGGCGCACGCCCGGGATTTTCTTGGCCGCGCTGTCATCGACCTTGCCGACCTTGCCGCCGAACACCGGGCAGGCCGCCAGCGTCGCGAACTTCATGTCGGGAAGAATAGCGTCGATGCCATAGACGGCCTTGCCGTTGACCTTGTCCGGCGTGTCCAGCCGCTTGAGAGGCTGGCCGATATAAACGAAATCCTTCGGGTCTTTCACCGCGACGTCCTTGGGCGGGGTCTGGCTGCTCGCGGCAACGGCCAGCGCGCCATAGGACAATTTGCGTCCGCTCTCCTTGTGTGCGACCTCGCCCCGCGATGTCGTGCAACTGGCCGGTTCGACCTGCCATTGCTGGGCTGCAGCCTGCACCAGCATGGCGCGCGCAGTGGCGCCGGCGTTGCGCAGCGGTTTCCAGAACGCCCGGATCGAATTGGAATTGCCGGTGACCTGCAGGCCGAATGTGGGGTTGCCGTAAAGCTTGTCATTCGGTGGTGCGTGCTGCAGCGTCACCTGCGCCAGATCGGCGTCGAGTTCTTCAGCGATAATCATCGAGATCGAAGTGTAGACGCCTTGCCCCATCTCGACTTGCGGCATCACCAGCGTGGTCTTGCCGTCGGGATCGATGCGGATGAAGGCGTTGGGCGCGAATTTGCCGTCGGTCACGTCAGGCGGCTGCACCGGTTCGTTGACTGCGGCGCGAAGCGGAAGATGGAAGGCGAGCAGGAAGCCGGTCGCCAATCCACCCGTCAGCACGTTGCGGCGTGAGATGTCGGACATGTTCGCGGCGGATGTTTTCGCTGCCAATGTCTTCGCTGTTGATGTCATCGCGCGCTCCTACGACTGGCGTCCAGATGCGGCCTGCTTGATGGCCGCGCGGATGCGCACATAGGTCCCGCAGCGGCAAATGTTTCCGGCCATCGCCGCATCGATGTCGGCATCGTCGGGGTTGGGCGTTGACGCGAGCAGGGCGGCTGCCGACATGATCTGGCCGGACTGGCAATAGCCGCACTGGATCACTTCGAGGTCGAGCCAGGCCTTCTGCACCTTGGCGCCGGCAGCCGATGCGCCGACGCCTTCGATGGTGGTTACCGCGCGATCGCGGACCGCGCTGATCGGTAGAACGCAGGAACGCACCGGCTTGCCGTCGATATGCACCGTGCAGGCGCCGCATTGCGCGATGCCGCAGCCGAATTTCGTTCCGGTTAGCCCCAGTATATCGCGCAACACCCAGAGCAGTGGCATGTCCGCAGGCGCATCGAAGGATTTTTGTTCGCCATTGATCGTGAGCGTCGTTGCCATCGGCAGCTCCCATCTCAGCGCCGCGGGCAGCGGGCGTTGAAGCGATGAGCGAATATTATCGCGCTGCGATGAGTTGGGAAGCGACCGTCGTTCCTGCAAGGCTGGCTTGCGTTGTCATCGCCAACGCGGCAGCGCTGCTGTCGCAATTTTGGGCGCGCGATTGTCTCGCGTGGCTCAAATCACGCAAATTTGTGCTTGATTGGATAGTTCAGGACTGCCGAAAACCCATGCGGAACGCGCCCCAATGGCGGCCGCGCACGAAGATGGGCGAGGAGAGGTCCTTCATGAGGACAAAATTACCGCCGCCCATGTCGCGCCGGTAGGTCTGCAGCAGGAACGGTTTGGTATTCGCCGCTACTTTCTTGACGGCGCGATCGCTGAACAGGCGCCGGTTCCGGCAGTTGGCGTTGTTCCACACGGGGTCCGGTCCCTGCGGGTGGCGATAATTCGGGTTATGGGTCGGAAGATATCCGCCCTTGGCCCAGGCGACGCAAAACACGATCCTGGGGTCGGACTTCTGGATCGGATCCTGGAGACCGGGCAGGATGCGGTCGGTGAAGGCGACATAGTCCGTCAGATATTGCTTCGGATTGGTACCTGGTATTTCGCGGTACTTCTGGTCCATCAACTGATCGATGCCGATCTCGCCGCGCGCGACCGCGCTCTCGAAGGCTTCGGAGATCTGTTTTGCGGTGTCGATCACGACGCGGATCAGCGGCGCATCCGACGTTTCCACGCCGCTGTCGGCAATCAGCGCGATCAGCCCCTCGGAGAGTTCGAGCAGCCTGGCGACGCGGTTATCGGCGCTCTTCAGATCGGTTGACGACAGATCGACGCCTTTGGCGAGATGACCGAGCTCGTCGATCACCCGATCGCAATGCCCGAGATTGGAAGTCGCAGCCTTTGCAACACTGTCGATCTCGCGGCCGACCGCCGAAATGCCGTCCTGCACGCGGGCAATGATGCCCCGGATTTGGGTTGCACCTTCGCCGGCGTTCTTGGCCCGCAGCGAGGCGTCGCCGCTCTCGCCGATCAGGTTGTTGACCTGGCCATCCAATCCCCTGACGGTGTCGCCGATCAACTGCGTTGCCTGACGTGTGGCTTCGGCGAGATTCTTCACTTCGCTGGCGACGACGGCAAAGCCGCGCCCGGCCGCGCCTGCGCGCGCGGCCTCGATGGTCGCGTTCAGGGCCAGCAGATTGGTTTGCCGCGCGATCGCCTCGATCGATCCGGAGACTTTCGCAACGTCGGCCAGCGCAGATCCGACGGAGGTCAGGCGATGCTCGATGCGGCCGACGGCTTCGATCAGTTCGGCGATATGCGCAACCGCGGTCTCGACCGCGGCGCGCGATTGCGTGATTTCGCCGACGGCCGCGGTCGCAGCCGTTTGCACCGCCCGCGAGGCGCTGGCGATGCCGTGATTGGCCGACACCATCGTCTCGGCGGTTTGCTGCAGATGACCGAACCGTTCGGACTGACCGGAGACGCGGCCCGCGACCTCCTGCAGATTTCCGGCGACGTCCGCAAGCTCGACGCCGAGGCCGCCGATTCGATTGGCGAGCTGGTCGACCAGCCGTTCACTGACCGACGGCACCGCCGCGGCCTGGTTCGGTTCGGCGGTCATAGCTTGTACGCCGTGCGGAAGCCGCCCCAGTGGCGGCCCTTGACGCGGATCGGCACGTCGATCTCGCGCATCATGACGGTCTTGCCGTTGCCCATGTCGCGGGCATAGCTCTGGATCAGGTAAGCGCGCACATTGCGGCCGGCGGCGAGGCCGGCGGCATCGTTGAAGATGCGGCGGTTGCGGCTGTTGGCGGTGTTCCAGGCGACGTCGCCCGGACGCTGCGGATGCGAGTAAATCCTTGTTGTGCACCGGCAGATAGCCGTTGCGATCGATCATCACGCAGAACACCATGCGCGGGTCCTTGGCGAGAAAGGCTTCCTGAAACGACGGCAGCGCGCGATCAGCCCAGTCGAGAATTCTTCGTGCGGTGTTGAACCGGATTGGTGCCTGATATTTCGACATAGTCGGTGTCGAACATATCGTCGATGGAAATGGCGCCGCTCGCCACGCCGTTCTCGAAAATCCTGGTCAGTGCGGCGCCGGCTTCCATGGCGCGGGTGACGAATTCGGTATTCTCGTCGTGGATCGACCACATTTTGTCTTCGATCCGTTCGGCGAACGCCGCGTCCGGCCGCTCGAACAGCGCCCGCGCGCCCGCCTGTGAAATTTCGCTGACGCGAAGCTTGCAGGCGCCGATGTCCTGCAGCGTGGCGCTAAAATTTTCGTTTTGGCGCAGGCTTTGGGCATCCGCGCCGCTGATCAGCACGCCTTCGACGGAAATCTCGTATACCGGCGCGTTGATCAGGCCGCGCGGGGTCTGGATTTCCAGGTTGAGATTGCAGGGCAGCCTTTCGCCCTTGCGGCTATCCTCGCGCTCGCCCTGGCGCAGCAACACGGCGCAACGCGATTTGAGCTTCCGCGCGAATGTGGTGACGGCCTGGCCGGCCTTGGCGACGCTTTCGCCATGCGTCTCGGCTTCTTTTGCCGCGCTGTCGATCTCGGTCGCGCTGTCGCCGACCGAGACGATGAAGCGGGAAGCGGAGGCCGCGTTGTCGGACATGTCGCGCGTGGTGGCGCTCTGTTCGGCCACGGCGCCGTTGACGTTCTCGAATACCGGACGGATGGCCTCGATCGACTGCGAGATGCGGTGCACGGCGTCGACCGAGCCCGCGGCGTCGCGCTGCAGCGCCTCGATCTTTTTCGTGATCTCCTCGGTGGCGTTCTGGGTCTGCACCGCGAGCGCCTTCACCTCGGTGGCAACCACCGCAAAACCGCGCCCGGCTTCGCCGGCGCGTGCCGCCTCGATGGTGGAGTTGAGCGCCAGCAGCGTGGTCTGCCGGGCGATCTGCGCGATCAGATTGACGACATTGCCGATCGCGGCCGAGGATTCCCGCAGGCGATCCATATTGCCGCTGGCCTCGCGGGCGGCGGCGCTGGCCTGGTCGGCGAGCTTGCCGGCGTCGCGCACCTGGGAGCCGATGCCCTGCGCCGAATCGGTAAACTTGTCGGCGGCCTGCGAAAAGGTCGCAGCCGTGGTCTGCGCGGTGCTGGAGCGTTCGCTCAGGGCATCGGAGCGCCGGCGGATGGTGGTCAGCGTTGCGGCTGTTGCCTGCGCACCGCCGGCGACCGAGTTGGCCGCACGCTCGAGCTGGCGGATCATCGCGCCGAGTTCGAGCTCCAGCAGTTCAAGGATTTCCTTGTCCGAATCGCTTTCGGCCTGATCGCTTTTGGTAACGGCGGCGTCGGTGACCGCTACGGTTGTGGGGATCGTCAATTCTGCGGTTGGCGCAGCCAGTTCCGGCACTCGCTTTCCAAATAAACCGAACGCCATGGGGGCTCGTATGAATTGAGAATGGATGGGTCATCCTCGCATCCGGCCGTGAAGTCATGGTTAACAACTGCCTGATATTCCGGCAGGCGGGAGTATCGATATACCCAAAACGGCCGCAAATCTTTGATTTCGGCCGATTGCCGGCCTATAAGCCGCGTTTTCACCCCTCGACGAATCCAAGAGACCCTGCATGGCCGGCCATTCCCAATTCAAGAACATCATGCACCGCAAGGGCCGGCAGGATGCCCAGAAGTCCAAGCTGTTCGGCAAGCTGGCGCGGGAAATCACGGTGGCGGCCAAAATGGGCCAGCCCGATCCGGCGATGAACGCTCGATTGCGGGCTGCGATCATTTCCGCCCGCGCGGAAAACATGTCGAAGGATTCGATCGAGCGCGCCGTGAAGAAGGCGAGCGGCGGTGACGGCGAGAATTACGACGAGATCCGTTACGAGGGCTATGGCCCGGGCGGCGTCGCCGTGATCGTCGAGGCGCTGACCGACAACCGCAACCGCGCCGCCTCCGACATCCGCTCCTATTTCACCAAGTCCGGCGGCAATCTCGGCGAAACCGGATCGGTGTCCTTTATGTTCGATCACACCGGCATCATCGAATATGACGCCAAGGTCGCTTCCGATGACGCGATGCTCGATGCCGCAATCGAGGCCGGCGCCGACGACGTGATATCGAGCGAGGGCGGCCACGAGGTCTATGCCTCGCAGGAAACCTTCCGCGAAGTGGCAAAGGCGCTGGAGGCGAAATTCGGCGAAGCCCGCAAGGCGGCGCTCACCTGGAAGCCGCACAACACCGTGCCGGTGGATGACGAGACCGGCGAGAAGCTGCTGAAGCTGATCGACTTCCTGAACGAGCATGACGACGTGCAGAACGTCTACGCCAATTTCGAGGTGTCCGAGGCGCTGCTCGCCAAGATGGGCGGATAGGCGTTGGGCCCGCTCGCGACGAGCAGGCCGCTTTCGCGGGGATGACGTTCTCTTTATGTTTCGTTCAGGATGCTCTGGCGTTATCACTACGCCATGACATCTCCACCGATTCGCCAGCCTGTCCGCATCATCGGCATCGACCCCGGCCTGCGCCGCACCGGCTGGGGCGTGATCGAGACCGAGGGCAACCGGCTGGTCTTCATCGGCTGCGGTTCGGTGGAACCGCCGGACAATTTGCCGCTGGCGAGCCGGCTGCTGGCGATCCATGAGGGGCTGGCCTGCCGTGCTCGGCGATTTCAGGCCGGCCGAGGCCGCGGTCGAACAGACGTTTGTCAACAAGGACGGCGTTGCGACGCTAAAGCTCGGCCAGGCGCGCGGTGTCGCCATGCTGGCGCCGGCGATGTTCGGCATTTCGGTGGCGGAATATGCGCCCAATCAGGTCAAGAAGACGGTGGTCGGCGCCGGCCATGCCGACAAGAACCAGATATCGATGATGCTGAAAATCCTGCTGCCGAAAGCCGAGCCTAAATCAGCCGACGCCGCGGACGCGCTGGCGATCGCGATCACCCATGCACATCATCGCCAAAGCGCATCGCTGCGGCTGAAAGTGGCCGGCCTATGATCGGCAAACTGAAAGGCCTGATCGACAGCTATGGCGAGGATTACGTGATCCTCGACGTCGGCGGCGTCGGCTATCAGGTGCATTGCTCGTCGCGCACGCTGCAGGCGCTGCCCGCGCCCGGCGAGGCCGCGGTGCTGTCGATCGAAACCTATGTGCGCGAGGACCAGATCAAATTGTTCGGCTTTCGCAGCGATATCGAGCGCGAATGGTTTCGCCTGCTGCAGACCGTGCAGGGGGTCGGCGCCAAGGTGGCGCTGGCGGTGCTGTCCACCTTGCCGCCGGCGGATCTCGCGAATGCGATCGCGCTACGCGACAAGGCCGCGGTGACGCGGACGCCCGGCGTCGGTCCGAAAGTGGCCGAGCGCATCGTCACCGAATTGAAGGACAAGGCCCCCGCCTTTGCCAACGTCGATCCGGCGCTGGTGCATCTCTCCGGCGCGATCGACAATGATCGCGCGCCGCGCCCGGTCACCGACGCGATCTCGGCACTGGTCAATCTCGGCTACGGCCAACCGCAGGCGGCCGCCGCGATCGCCTCGGCCTCGCGCAGCGCCGGTGAGAATGCCGAGACCGCGCAGCTTATTCGGCTCGGGCTGAAGGAACTGGCGAAGTGAACCCGCCCTCCCGCATCGTCACCCCCGAGCGCCGTTCCGACGATGTCGGCGACACGGCGCTGCGCCCGCAATTGCTGTCCGAGTTCGTCGGCCAGGCGCAGGCGCGCGCCAATCTCTCGATCTTCATCGAGGCCGCGCGCAAACGTAACGAGGCGCTCGATCATGTGCTGTTCGTAGGCCCCCCGGGCCTCGGCAAGACCACGCTGGCGCAGATCGTGGCGCGCGAACTCGGCGTCGGCTTTCGCGCCACCTCCGGTCCCGTGATCGCCAAGGCCGGCGATCTCGCGGCGCTCCTGACCAATCTCGAAGAGCGCGACGTGCTGTTCATCGACGAAATCCATCGCCTCAGCCCGGCGGTCGAGGAAGTGCTCTATCCCGCGATGGAGGACTTTCAGCTCGACCTCATCATCGGCGAGGGACCGGCGGCGCGCTCGGTCAAGATCGAACTGGCAAAGTTCACGCTCGTCGGTGCGACGACGCGCGCGGGGTTGCTGACCAATCCGCTACGCGACCGTTTCGGCATTCCGGTGCGGCTGAATTTCTACACCGAGGAAGAGCTGGAAAAAATCGTCACCCGCGGCGCCCGCGTGCTCAATATCGGCATGACTGCAGATGGCGCCAACGAGATCGCGCGCCGCGCCCGCGGCACGCCGCGTATCGCCGGCCGCCTGCTGCGGCGCGTGCGCGATTTTGCATCCGCCGCCGACGCCAGTTCGATCGACCGTGCCATCGCCGACCATGCTCTGAGCGCGCTGGAAGTCGACGCCGCCGGTCTCGATG
This sequence comes from uncultured Alphaproteobacteria bacterium, assembly GCA_963847015.1. Lineage (GTDB taxonomy): Bacteria > Pseudomonadota > Alphaproteobacteria > Rhizobiales > Xanthobacteraceae > Bradyrhizobium. Next base: position 187,369 of record CAWJYI010000027.1, read on the forward strand.
CGATGGACCGGCGCTATCTCTCCACCATCGCGATGAACTATGGCGGCGGGCCGGTGGGGGTGGAAACCATGGCGGCGGCTTTGTCCGAACCGCGCGACGCCATCGAGGACATCATCGAGCCGTTCCTGATCCAGTGCGGCTATCTGCAGCGCACGCCGCGCGGGCGGCTGTTGACCTCGCATGCGTTCCGCCATCTCGGCCTCGCCGAGCCCGCGCGCGATCCGGCGCAGTTCGGATTGTTCGGCAGCCAGGATAACGACGACTGATCGTCTCGAACCGGGATCACGCCATCTCGCACTCATGCAAATACCGGCGGCTCGCGGGCTGTCTGTTTGCCATGCGTAAGCCGCGACGTTAATGCTAATTTCGGCTGCTGACGATCTGCACAGACGTACCGCAATTTCGCTCCAATCCGCCCTCATGGTTGCAATGCATCACGATTGACCCATATGATTTCACGTCGTCATTTCTTTAGATCTATCAGTGGATTGGGCGCACTTGGCGTTTCAAGCACGGCGTACGGGTTCAGCGAACCCGTCCTGCAGCTGGGTGTCACGCGGTACAATCTTTCTCCGCCGCGATGGCCCGTCGGCCTGCAGCTCAAGATCGGCGTCATCGCCGATCTCCACGCCTGCGATCCCTGGATGTCGCTCGATCGCATTCAGCGAATCGTCGAACGCACTAACGCGCTCAAACCCGACATCATCGTCATGCTCGGCGATTACGTCGCCGGTCATCGCCATGTGACGCGGTTCATTCCCGCGAATGAATGGGCGCCGGTGCTCGCCGGATTGAAGGCGCCGCTCGGCGTGCACGCCATTCTCGGCAATCACGATTGGTGGGAAGACAAGACCGTGCAGCAGGAAGGGCAGGGCCCGACCAATTCGCGCCGCGCGCTCGAAGCCGCCGGCATTCCGGTTTACGAGAACGACGCCAAACGCCTGACCAAGGACGGTCATCCGTTCTGGCTCGCCGGTCTCGGCGATCAACTGGCTTACATGCCGGCGCGCCGCTTCAGGCCGGTGAAGCGCATCGGCGTCGACGATCTCGGTGCGATGCTGAAGAAAGTCACCGATGACGCGCCGCTTATTCTCCTGGCGCATGAGCCCGATGTCGCCGCGCGCGTGCCGTCGCGGGTCGCGCTGCAGCTTTCCGGTCATACCCATGGCGGCCAGGTGCGCTTTCTCGGCTGGTCGCCGATCTCGCCGTCCAGGCAACAACTGACCTATGGTCACATCCGCATGAACTGCGACGTCATCGTTTCCGGCGGCCTCGGCTGCAGCATCATGCCGTTCCGTCTCGGTGTTCCCCCGGAAATCGTGCTGGTGACGCTGGGAGGATCGGGCCCGGCGCCGGTGGCGTCGTAGCCGGTTCGAGGCGGCTGCGCTTGCGCGGAAGGCGGATTTTGCGCACAACCAATGACCTGAATGGGCGATAGGAGGGGCGCTTGACAGCCCATTTGGACGGCGTGATCCGCGATGGCCGCCATGAGATGCAGGTCCGTGTCTATTTTGAAGATACCGATTTTGGCCAGATCGTGTATCACGCAAGCTACTTGCGCTTCATGGAACGGGGCAGAACGAACTACTTGCGTTTGCTCGGAACCGATCATCGCGCCCTGTTTGAAGAAACGCAGAACGAAGCACCCGGCTTTGCATTCGTGGTGCGATCGATGGCTATCGACTACTTCAGGCCAGCATTTATGGACGACGTGCTGGAGGTCGTCACGACTCCGGTCGAGGTGAAGGGCGCATCAATCACGCTGTTGCAGCAATGCCGGCGCGGCGACGATCTTCTTGTCGAGGCCCGCGTTCGTGTTGCCTTTGTCTCGGGCGGAAAAGCACAACGCATTCCAAGGCCGCTACGGCTGGCGATGGAAAGCGGGCGACAGTCGGCTAACTAAAGCGCGATGACTTTAGGTGCGATCGCCATCGCGCTTTAGCTTATTGTTTGCGCATGATCTTTTCGGAAAACCGATGTCCACTTTTCCGGATCATGCGCTGGGACGTGCACTTATAAGAGCGGTGGGCATGCAGATCGGGAACTCGGGGATCTTGCAGCAAAACAAAGTGTCTCGATTCGTCGGAGGCAGAAATGTCATTTAGGGAAGGCGGATGTCTTTGCGGAGCTATCCGGTACACGACCAACTCCGACCCGATGCTGGTGATGCATTGCCATTGCAAGTTTTGTCAGAGGGCAACTGGCGCAGCCTACAGTGTAGAACCCATCTTCGATAAGAAATCCTTTGAAGTCATTACAGGCAATCCGACGACTTACACGCAGGCCTCCGAAGGGAGTGGCAAGCGGGTTACTATCAATTTTTGCCCGACCTGCGGTACCAAGCTGTTTCTCGATCTAGAACGGTTTCCAGCCGTCTGTGTTGTCTATGGTGGAACGTTTGATGACCCGAACTGGTTTGACCGCTCACCCGAAATCACACAGCATATCTTTTTGGACTTTGCTCAAAATGGCACCGTCATACCTGCTGGAGTCAGCACATTTCCCCAACATGCATTGCGCAGCGACGGAACGTGGGTTGAGCCTGTCGTTTTTGAACACCACCACAAGGTTTGAATCAATCGGGCTCCATGGCACTTTTGATTGGCTTTAGCTATCGCACGATACGGAAACAGCCATCGACTCTGCGCAACACGGCGCTAGACTCGCGGCCTCAGCAAACAACGAGGTCACCATGTCGCGCCCACCCCTTCCGCCGTTCACCCGAGAGACCGCCGCACAAAAGGCACGCATGGCCGAAGACGCCTGGAATTCGCGCGATCCCGTGCGGGTTTCGCTGGCCTATACCGAAGACAGCCGCTGGCGTAACCGTTCGGACGTTTTCGAAGGCCGCGCCGCGATCGTTTGCTTCCTCACCCGCAAATGGGCGAAAGAGCAGGAATATCGCCTGATCAAGGATCTCTGGGCGTTCGATCAAAACCGCATCGCTGTGCGCTTTCAGTATGAATGGCACGACGATGCCGGGCAGTGGCATCGCTCCTACGGCAACGAGCAATGGGAGTTCGACGAGCACGGCCTGATGCGCCGCCGCGAGGCCAGCATCAACGACATCGCGATTGCGGAGAAGGATCGCCGCTTTCATTGGGCAGCGCCGGGCCCGCGGCCGGCTGATGTGCCGGGACTGGGTGAGAGTCCGTTTTGAGAAGCTCTCGCCGTCGCCCCCGCGAAAGCGGGGGCCCATACGCCGCGGCTTCTCGATTTAAGCAAGATATTCGACGACTGTCTGTAAATCACAACCGCTGCGGGGTATGGGCTCAGCCCGGTGCGCACTTGCGCACCGGGCCGGGACGACGTGTGGAGAGATGATAACGCGGTCGCTTACGCCGCCGCCTTATGCCGCGCGAGTTCGGCCTTATAGAGTTCGAACTCCTCGGCGATTGCCCTGGCGATGCTGGGGCGGGCGCGCAGACGCTCGTAATAGGCCTTCACAGTCGGCCATTTCGCCAACTCGATCGGCGGCGTCGCCATCGTCCAGTTGATGACGGTGACGAGATAGGCGTCCGCGACGCTGAAATGGTCGAGCAGGAATTCGCGGCCCTTTAGATAATTTTCGAGATAATCGAGCCGCGAAAGGCCCTTGCCGAGGACGTAGGTTTTCACTTCGGCCGACGCCTTCTTGTCGAGCACCGGTACGAACAGGCCTTTGTGCAACTCGGTACCGACAAAGCAGAGCCATTGATGCAAGCGGCTGCGTTCGATGCCCGGGCCGGTGGCGATGCCGGCCTGCGGGAAGCGATCGGCGACATATTGCAGGATCGCCGCGTTCTCGGTCAGCACCAGCCCGTCATCGGTGCGCAACGTCGGCACCAGCCCGAGCGGGTTCACCTCGCGAAAATCCGAGCCGTCGTTCTGCACCACCTTGGTCTTGGGATCGACCTCCAGATAGTTGGCTTCGACGCCGGCTTCGTACAGCGCAATCCTGGTCGCCATCGAGCAGGCGAGCGGCGAAAAATACAGATCCATGGGTGCCTCCTTGGCGGTTGATCAATCGCCCAACGCAACAGCGGGCAGGGATTGATTTTTATACTGTCTCGCATAATATAAATCGGGTCAAGGAATTTATTGCGAAATGGTACAAAAAAGTAAGAAGCCGTCGCCGCCTGTGAAGATCAGCGATCCGGCGCCGCCCAAGCGTCGCGGGCGGCCGCGCGCCTATCAGCCCGAAGTCGCGCTCGGCAAGGCGCTCGATCTATTCCGCAAGGACGGGTTCGCCGCGACGTCGCTCGACGATCTCAGCGCCGCAACCGGCATGAACCGGCCGAGCCTCTATGGTGCGTTCGGCGACAAGCGCGAGCTCTACATCAAGAGCTATCAGCGCTATCGCGAGGACGCGCGCACGGCGATGCAGGATATTTTCCGCGTACCATCACCGATCCGAAAGCGGCTGGAGCGCATCTATGCGATCGCACTCGACATCTATCTGTCGGGCGAATCCGGCCCGCGCGGCTGCTTCACGGTGATGACGGCGGCGTCGGAGGCCGTATCGGACCCCGATATCCGCGCCATGGTGTTGGAAGGCTTTGTCGAACTCGACAAGGCGTTTGCCGCCTGCTTCCGCCTGGCGAAAGAGCAGGGCGAACTGCCCGAGAGCGCTGATCCAGCGGTGCTTGCGCAACTCGCGTCGGCCACCATTCACACCATCGCGATCCGTGCCCGCGCGCAGGTGCCGCGCAGGGATTTGGAAACGATCGTGAAAGGCGCGATCGATGTCATGGTCGGGAAGACACGTTCGAACGAAGTCCCCGCCCTAATACCCCCGCTTGCGATCCACGACATTCTCCAGCGTGCCATCAGCCTCGAACCGTTCGATCTGGCGCGCAACATATTTCGAGATTTCGTCGGGGTCGGTGTCGGCGGCGTTGTGCGGGGTCAGCACCACTTTCGGATGGCTCCAGAACGGACTATCCGCCGGCAGTGGTTCGGTGGCGTAGACGTCGAGCGAGGCGCCACCGAGCGTGCCGTCGTCCAGGCATTGCAATATGTCGGATTCGTTTTGCAGGCCGCCACGGCCGGCGTTGATCAGGACCGGCGCGCCGAGCGGGCTGGTGCGGTTGAGTTTGGCGAACAGGCCACGATTGAGGATCTGCCGCGTCTCCGGCGTCAGCGGCAGCAGGCAGACCAGGACGTCGGTCTGGCGCAGGAATGTTTCGAGCTGCGGTTCGCCGTGAAAGCATTGGATCCCGCCGATATGTCGTGGGCCTCGGCTCCAGCCCGAAACTCGAAAGCCAATTCGCTTGAGCACTTCGGCAGCATTGGCGCCGAGCGTGCCGAGCCCCATGATGCCGACCGAAATCGCGCCGGCCGCCCATTGCGATTTCGGCGCCCAGCGCTTTTCACGCTGGCTTTCCCGCAAATAGAGTTCCTGCCGGTGGTGCATCAGCACATGCAGCACGACATATTCCGTCATCCGCTCGGTGAGGTCGGACACCGCGACGCGCACCAGCGGCACATCGGGCAATGAGCCGTCCGCCATCAGCGCATCGACGCCCGCGCCTAGATTGAAGATGACGCGCAGATTGGGGAACGCGGCGAGTTCGCCCGGATGCGGCTTCCATACCGCGGCGTAATGGACCTCGGCCGGATCGAACGACGCATTCGGCAACAGCAACACGCGCCGGTCGGGGCAGCAATCGTCAAACCGGTTCTTCCATCGTTGCGGTGACCAGTTTTCGGTCCCGCCATGCACCAGAAGAGCGAGCGCGCCCAAGTTCATTGCCATTCCCTCATTGCCATTTCCTTCAATTTCCTTCACGTCGCCCTCAGAGTGATCTTCATCACATAACGGATCGAACCGTTCCTTTAGTCTGCTTTCATCAAACAAGGGAGACTTCACATGCGCAAATTGATCCTGATTTCCGCTTTCGTCCTGGCTTCCGCCTCCGTTCAGGCCGGTGAGAGCCGAGGCCTCGCGCTCGCCGCCAATGACCAGCCGGAGACGGCCGCGACATGCTCAGCCGGAAGCCGCAAAGGCCGAGGTCAAGGCAGTTACCGCCCAGCCCGAAGCCTCCAAGCCTGAAGCCTCCAAGCCCGAAGCTTCCAAGAAGCAAGCTTCCCGTCCGAAGAAGATCCACGCCCGCCATTATGAGGGTGACGAGGCGAAGGCGCGCCGGATCGCCGCGCGATACGGCGTCTATTGGTGATCGCAGAATTCCGCCTCGTCGCGGTGATGCTCCACCCGGCGCAAGCCTGCCGGAACGAACGCCGCGACGTTGCCGTCGCCGGTCCCTGACAGCTTGCGGAACCTGCTTGCAAATTTCTTCCACGGACCTGTCGGCTCCGGGCATAATCGTTCGTCTTGTGAGAGAACGGAGATGCCTGTCGCATGCTGTACGCCATCCTTTGCTATCACGACGAAGACACGGTGGGATCCTGGTCCAGGGAACAGGACGCCGCGGTCATGAAGAAATTGTCCGTCGTGCAGGACAAGTTGACCAAACAGGGACGGCTCGGCCCGGTCGCGCGGCTGCTGCCGACGACGGCGGCGACCACGCTGCGCAAGGACGATCCGCCGGTCGTGATCGATGGGCCCTTCGCCGAGACCAAGGAGCAATTGCTCGGCTTCTATGTCGTCGACTGCAAGAATCTCGATGAGGCGCTCGATGTCGCGCGCGATCTCGGCGCAGCCAATCCCGGCGGCGCCTATGAGATCCGCCCGGTCGGCCTGTTCATGCCGGGGAGTGTCAAGACGTGACCGATACCGCCTGGATCGATGCCGCGCTGACCTCGGCGCGTCCCCAGGCGGTCGGTGCGCTGCTGCGCTATTTCCGCAATCTCGATACCGCCGAAGAAGCCTTTCAGAACGCCTGCCTGCGCGCGCTGAAAAGCTGGCCGCAGAACGGCCCGCCGCGCGATGCGGCGGCGTGGCTGATCATGGTCGGCCGCAATGTCGCGATCGACGACATCAGGCGCAGCCGCAAGCAGCGAGGCGCTGCCCGACGACGAGGCGATCTCCGACCTCGACGATGCCGAGGAGCAGCTTGCCGAGCGGCTCGACGGCTCGCACTATCGCGACGATATTCTGAGGCTGTTGTTCATCTGCTGCCATCCCGACCTGCCGGCGACGCAACAGATCGCGCTGGCGCTGCGCATCGTTTCGGGCCTCACGGTCAAGCAGATCGCGCGCGCGTTCCTGGTCTCTGAGGCCGCGATGGAGCAGCGCATCACCCGCGCCAAGGCCCGCGTCGCCGATGCCGATGTCCCCTTCGAGACCCCGGGCGCGGTGGAGCGCACCGAGCGGCTCGCGGCGGTGGCCGCGATGATCTATCTGATCTTCAACGAGGGCTATTCCGCGAGCGGCGACACCGCGGAGATCCGCAGCCCGCTATGCGAGGAGGCGATCCGGCTGGCGCGGCTGTTGCTGCGGCTGTTCCAGAGCGAACCCGAAATCATGGGGCTGACGGCGCTGCTGCTGTTGCAGCATGCACGCGCCGCGGCGCGGTTCGATGCCGACGGCGCGGTGATCCTGCTCGACGATCAGGACCGCTCGCGGTGGAATCGGAAGATGATTGCCGAAGGGCTGGCGCTGATCGACAAGGCGATGCGCCATCGCCGCAGCGGCCCCTATCAGATCCAGGCCGCGATCGCGGCGCTCCATGCCCGCGCCGAAAAGCCCGAAGATACCGACTGGACCCAGATCGATCTGTTGTACGGCGCGCTCGAGATCATGCAGCCGTCGCCCGTGGTCACGCTCAATCGCGCGGTTGCGGTGTCCAAGGTGCGGGGGCCCGAGGCGGCGCTCGAGATGATCGAGCCGCTGGCGGCGCGACTGTCGAATTATTTTCATTACTTCGGCGTGCGCGGCGCCTTCCTGATGCAGCTCGGGCGCAACGAGGAAGCCCGCGTCGCCTTCGATCGCGCCATAGCATTGGCCAACACCTCGGCCGAAGCCGCCCACATCCGCATGCATCTCGACCGGTTGCTGCGCGATAGCCAGCCGCGCGGCGGCAAGATCTCAAAAAAATAATTCGCTTCGTTGTCGGATTGCGCCTGTGTCGTTCGTCTTCGAATTGTCAGCCATTTGGGACAACACCACAGGAGAAAGCCATGACGACGATCGCCGGGACCATGCCGGTCTCGAAACCCGCGCGCTGGCTTGGCCGCATTCTCAGCGGTCTCGTCATCGTATTCCTGTTGCTCGACGGCGCCATCAAGCTGGTGCCGTGGCCGGTCGTCACCGAAACGATGGACAAAATGGGTTATGGTTCGAGCGAAAATCTCGCGCGAAGTCTTGGCATCATCACCGTGGTCTGCACCGTGCTCTATTCCGTTCCGCCGACCTCGATCCTCGGTGCGATCCTGCTGACCGGCTATCTCGGCGGCGCGATGGCCTCGCATGTCAGGATCGACAGCCCCCTGTTCACCCACACGCTGTTTGGGCTTTATCTCGGCCTGATGCTATGGGGCGGCTTGTGGCTGCGCGACCCGAGCTTGCGCAATTTGATACCCTTTCGCCGCTGACCTTCGTCTACGATAATCCACGCCTTCGGAGCCTGACATGTTAGAAATTGTTGCCATCATCGCCGTGATCCTCGCGCTCGCCATCGCCGTCGTGCTGATCCTCGCGGCGACCAAGCCGGCGGTTTTCCGCGTCCAGCGCGCCGCCACGGTCAAGGCGCCGGCGGAAAGGATCTTTCCGCTGATCAACGATTTTCATCAGTGGGTCTCGTGGTCGCCTTACGAAGGCAAGGATCCCGCGATGAAGCGCACCTATAGCGGCGTGGAGAGCGGCAAGGGTGCGATCTATGCCTGGGACGGCAACAAGAACGTCGGAACCGGCCGCATGGAAATTCTCGACGCCTCCGCGCCATCAAAATCCGCGCCGTCGAAAATCGTCATCAAGCTGGATTTCTTTGCGCCGTTCGAAGGCCACAACACCGCCGAGTTCACAATGCTGCCGCAGGGCGATGCGACCAACGTGACGACCAACGTCACTTGGCTGATGCACGGCCCGGCGCCCTTCATGCACCGGGTGATGCAGGTGTTCATGAATCTCGACAGGATGATCGGCAAGGACTTCGAGGTCGGCCTCGCCAATCTGAAGAAACTTACCGAGAAGCAAGTCTCTGAAGTGAAAAGTTTCGGAACTTCGGTTATGCAAGGAGCAACGCGATGCAGGTCAATCCCTATCTGTTCTACAACGGCAATTGCGAAGCGGCGCTGAAGTATTATCAAAAGGTGCTCGGCGCCGAGATCGAGGCAATCCTGACCTATGACGGCGGACCCGCCGAGATGCCGATCCCGCCGGACTATAAAAAGAAGGTGATGCACGCCAAGATCACGATCGACGGCGAAGTGCTGATGGCGTCCGACGCGCCTCCCGGCCATTTCCATCAGCCGCAGGGTTTTTCCGTGTCGCTGCAGGTCGAGGATCCCACTGATGCCGAGCGCCGCTTCAAGGCCTTGGCCGAGGGCGGCACCGTGAACATGCCGTTCGGCAAGACCTTCTTCTCCAAGGGCTTCGGAATGTGCGTCGACCAGTTCGGCCAACCCTGGATGGTCAACTGCCCGATGGAAGGGTGATTTCTTACCTGCAGATCGTTTACCTGCAAGTCGGATAGATCGCGGCGAGTTCGCGCCCGCGCAACAGCAACAGCCGCGACGTCAATCCGCCGCGGCGGCTGATCCAGTTCCGGACGGCTGCAGGATAGGCATCCAGTACCATGCGCGATGCTTCCGGTTCGGCGTAGATCCGCCCGCGCTGGTCGATCGACCGCGCGGCGTGAAATCCGAGTACCGCGCGCCGCGTCACGCAGATGCGGTTGCCCGGCACCGTGCTCAGCACCAGCGTGCAGGCCGACAGGCACGGCCCATCGATCACGACGCGCTCACCGGACTCGCGCACGCTTTCGAACAGGTCGAGAAACGGGCCGACCTGACCGCCCGGGCTCGCCAGAATGCGCACTTCGGATCGCGCGGGCGTGATCGCCGCGCACAATGCTGCTGTAACCAAAGCTGCCGCAACCAAACGTTGCCTTGATGACTGCCATTCGCATGCGCGGCTCCTTCGCTGCCGATGGCCTCCCAGTTAATCAGGCAGTTAATCAGGGTTGGCGCGGGCGGCAAGGTTCTCCTCTGCAAGGTTTCGCTCTGTCAGGATATCCCAAAGCATCAGCCGTTACGCCGTTCGCCGCGCAGCGTCGGCAGACCGATGCCGGCGGCATCGAAACCGCCATCGACCGCCAGAATTTGCCCGGTGATGTAACTGGAACGATCGCTGCACAGGAAGAACACCGCTTCCGCGAGTTCCTCTTCGAGGCCGTAACGGTTGAGCGGAATGGCGTCGTGATAGTCGGCGCGGATTTCCGGGGTGTGGACCGCTTTCGCCATCGCCGTCTCGACCGGGCCGGGCGCCACGCCATTGACGCGGATGCCGAGCGAGGCCAGTTCGACCGCGAGTTGCTTTGTCAGATGCGCCAGCCCCGCTTTGCTGGTGCCGTAGGCCGAGCGCAGCGTCGAGGCGCGCACCGCGGAGATCGACGTGATGTTGACGACCGCGCCGCCGCCATGTTCGCGCATCAAGGGTGCCGCCGCCTTGGTGCACAGGAACGGCCCCGTGAGGTTGACCGCCAGTATCCGGCCCCAATCCTCGTCGGACGTGTCGAGCAGCGGTGCGAACACGGCGACGCCGGCATTGTTGACGAGGGCATCGAGGCGGCCAAAGCGCCGGCTCATCGTGGCCATCGCGTCAGCGACCGCGCCGGCATCGGAGACGTCGCAATGCAGCGCCAGCGTGTTGTCGGGGTTGGCCAGGCTTGCGACCGCGCCGCGCAGCAATTCGCCCTCGATGTCGAGCAGCGCCACCCGCCAGCCCTCGGCGAGAAACCGCTTCGCCGTCGCAAGCCCAATGCCGCGCGCGGCGCCGGTGACGAGTGCGACTTTGACGAGTGCGACTTTTGGAAGGGTTGGGGCCATGGAGGGTTCCAGTTTCGGCAGGAGGTTTCGCGGCTCCTATAGCCCATGCCCTGGCTGCTGTCCCGGCCGCGCCGGAAGCGAACCCGCCATCGCCGTGTGATAGAGCTTACGCGTTCCGGCGGAAAAGATCATGCTGCGCACGCGAAAGATGACGAAATGCCGGGATGCTTCAGTGAAGTCGGCCTGTGACGGGAGATTTTCAATGCAGGTCATCGCTCACCACAACAATGGCCGGGAAACGTGGCGGCCGGGCGTCGAAACCCGCATGCTGGTCTCGGCCGGCAACGGTACTGCGCAATTGTGCATGTTCGAACAATGGGTCGCGCCCGGCGCGGGCGCGCCGACCCATTCGCACCCCGTGGAGGAAATCCTGACCGTGCTGCAAGGCGAAGCCGAAATGTGGATCGACGAAGCCCGCATGGCGGTTTCCGCGGGGCAGTCGCTGATCGTTCCTGCCGGGCGCAAGCACGGCTTCAGCAATTCCGGCGCGACGACACTTCATCTCCACGCCGTGCTGGCATCGCCGGTGTTCGTCATGGAAGGCGCGACCGGGACGACGCGGCGGTGGGATCGGAAATAAGCAGGGTGCGCCGGAAGACGGCCGGCACCGCAACGCCTGCGGCGAATGCGGCGCCGGCTACGTCAACCTTCGGAGCCACGACCGAAGCTGAGCGAACCGATACGAGCAGGGGCTATCGCATATCAGGCCAATTCGGCCGAGGCGCGTTGCATGTTGGACGACATGTCCGCGTCACGATGCTTTGCTCCTCCACGGCAGCCGCAGTGGAGGCAATGAATTCGTTGACGCTTGCAATCGCTGTTTTGATCGCGGTGAGCGAACCCACCACGTCGCCCGCGACGCCGTTCAGCGCGTCGATTTCCTTCGAGATCGTGTCGGTGGCGTGCTTGGCCTGGTTGGCGAGGTTCTTGACCTCGGAGGCAACGACGGCAAAGCCTCGGCCGGCTTCGCCGGCGCGGGCCAACTCGATGGTTGCGTTCAACGCCAGCAAATTGATCTGTCCGGTGATATTGCCGATCAGCTCGACGATCCCGCTCATGGCTTGCGCGGCGTTGTTGAGCTTTTGAGCCTGCTGATCGGCGGCCTCGATCCGTCCCGGTTGCCATCATCGCGGTCTCTTTGGATTTGGTCATCGTTTCCGAAATCTCGCGGATCGAAGCGCTCATCTCCTCGCTGCCCGCCGCCACGGTCTCGATCAGGCCGCGCGCGTTCTCGGCCTTCTTGCGCGCCACCGCCTGGGCGGTGATGTCGGTTGCGTATTTGACGACCTTGAAGGGCTTGCCGTTGAGATCGAGGATCGGATTGTAGGAAGCCTGAATCCAGATTTCGCGGCCGCCTTTGGCGATCCGCTTGTATTCCGCGGCCTGGTACTGGCCGCGATTGAGGGTTTCCCAGAATTCGCGGTAGGCCGGCGAATTGCGTTCGACCGCTCTCGACGAACATGCTGTGATGCTTGCCCTGGATCTCACTGAGCGAATACCCGATGGCGTCGAGGAAATTCGGGTTGGCGAAGCGGATCGTGCCGTCCATGTTGAACTCGATCACGGCCTGCGATTTGCCGATCGCGGCGATCTGTCCGTCATTGTCGGCGGCCTTGAGTTTCTGCTCCGTTACGTCGGTTGCGAACTTGACGACCTTGAACGGCTTGCCGGCCTCGTTGAGGATCGGGTTGTAGGTGGCGAGGATCCAGACTTCCTTGCCGCCCTTGCCGATGCGCTTGTATTCGGCGGCCTCGAATTCACCGCGGTTCAGCTTGGCCCAGAATTCGCGGTAGGCCGCGCTGTCGCGATCGTCCGGCGTCACGAACATGCTGTGGTGCTTGCCCTGGATCTCGGCCAGCGAATAACCCATCGCGCCGAGGAAATTGTCGTTGGCGGTGACGATGGTGCCGTCCATGTTGAATTCGATCACGGCCTGGGCCCGGCTCATCGCCGCGATCTTGCCGGTGTCTTCCATGCTCTGGATTTTTTGTGCGGTGATGTCGGTGGCAAACTTGATCACCGCGACCGGCTCGCCCTTCGTGTTGAGGATCGGATTGTAGGACGCCTGGATCCAGATCTCCCGGCCGCCCTTGCCCAATCGCTTATATTGCGCGGCCTGAAACTCGCCGCGATTGAGACTGGCCCAGAATTCGCGATAGGCCGCGCTCTCGCGCACGGCCGGATCGACGAACATGCGGTGGTGCTTGCCCTTGATCTCATCGAGCGTGTAACCCATCGCACCCAGAAAATTCGGGTTGGCTGTGACGATGGTGCCGTCGAGCTTGAACTCGATCACCGCCTGCGATTTGTTGATGGCCTCGGCCTGCGCGAGCGCGCTTTGAACCTTCGCCTGGTTTCGCAAATTGAACACGCCGGGCCTCCGATGGTTTCGAAAATAGAACGAAAGGGGATTCTGAAATTCGACGCGGCTCACGTCAAGGTTGCATGCGACGGTTTATCAAATGTGAACCATATCGGTGGCGGAACCGGTCGCGCGGGCGGCCATGCGACTGCGGTTTGATCGGTGGAGGCATGCCTGCAGGCCGTGATAACCGCGGTTTTCTTGCCTGTGCACGTTGGCGGTCAGAGTGATGCGTGGCGGTTCTTGTCCGTATTCTTACGGGCGCGAATTTGTGGAATTATTTTTGGTTCACGATTTTTTCGTACGGCCGCCGGCAATAGCCGCACTTCCTGCCGTTTCACCCTGGCGCGGTTGCCGAGTTCCTCGTTGACGGGAACCATGTGAACTTGCGCGAAGCGCCGGCCGCGAAATAATTTCCCGTCAAATGTCGGGCTGCCCAAGCGCGGTTCGTCCTGCGGCCTGTCGCCAACACCGGGAGTTTTCATGTCGTTGACCCTGCATTTCCATCCATTGTCGTCGTTCTGCTGGAAGGCGCTGATCGCGCTCTATGAGAACGACATTCCATTCGCGCCGAACATGGTCGACCTCGGCAATCCGGCAGAACGCGCGGCGTTGCTGAAGATGTGGCCGATCGGAAAATTTCCCGTCCTGCGCGACGACGCGCGGGGCGAGACCGTCCCGGAATCGAGCGTCATCATCGAATATCTCGACCGGCATTATCCGGGTACGACGCGGTTAATTCCGGACGAGCCCGGTCTTGCCCTGCAGACGCGGCTGCGCGACCGGTTCTACGATCTCTATGTGCATCTGCCGATGCAGAAGATCATGGGAGACCGGCTACGCGGCGAGGGAAAGAAAGACCCTCATGGCGTCGAAGAGGCGCGGGCGCAGTTGCGGACGTCCTATGCGATGATCGAGCAGCAGATGGCAACGGCCACCTGGGCGATGGGCGGCGAGTTCAGCCTCGCCGACTGCGCCGCGGCGCCGGCGCTGTTCTATGGCAACATGGTCGTCTCTTTTGAGACGCACAAAAACCTCAACGCCTATTTCGAAAGATTGAAGGCGCGGCCTGCTTTCGCGCGCGTGCTCAAGGAGGCCGAGCCCTATTTCAATATGGTGCCGCAGGAGAACGGGCGGGAGAACGGGAAGGAGAACTGAATGGCTGCAGCCAACAAGTCGGACATCATCCGCGCCCTCTTTGCCGCCTACCTGTCGAACGACCGCAAGGCCGTTGAAGCGTCCTTCACGGACGATTTCCGCTTCACCAGTCCCTATGACGACGAAATCGACAAGGCGACCTATTTCGAGCGCTGCTGGCGCGTCAGCGACTGGATCGAACGGCAGGACCTCGAAAAGATATTGGTCGAAGGCGATGCGGCCTTTGTGACCTACCGCTGCGTTGCAAAGGACGGAAAGAGTTTCCGCAATACCGAGTTCTTCACTTTCGCAGGCGACAGGATCCGTCGCATCGACGTTTATTTCGGCGCGACCTATCAGGACGGTGTATTCGTCAAACAGCCGCAATGAATGCGACGGTCGACACAATTACCTCCGAAATAATTCTCAGTGACATGTCGGTGCCGCAAAACCCGGTTCGTCTTGTTGATGAGCGCCGGCTGGCAGCCGGTCCCGGACAGCCGATCAAACGGAGTATGACGATGCGATTCATGGTGATTGTGAAGGCCAGCAAGGATTCGGAGGCCGGCGTGATGCCGAGCACGGAACTGCTGACCGCGATGGGCAAGTTCAACGAGGAGATGGTCAAGGCCGGCATCATGGAAGCGGGCGAGGGACTGCATCCGACCGCAAAGGGCGCGCGGGTCAAATATCCCGGCGGCCCGGCGACGGTTAGCCGCGGGCCGTTTGGCCTGACCAACGATCTCGTCTCGGGCTTCTGGCTGATCAAGACCAAATCGCTGGATGAAGCGATCGACTGGATGAAGCGCGCGCCGTTCGATGGCGGTGCCGAGATCGAAATCCGGCAGGTGTTTTCGGCCGAGGACTTCGGCGAGGCCCTGACGCCCGAATTGCGCGAGCAGGAAGAGCGCCTGCGGGCACAGGCCGCGAAACGACCAGCACAAAAATAGAGGACACCACCATGCGATTCATGATGCTGATGATCCCCCTGGGCTATGAGACCGCGCCGCCGGACGTCCAGCTCGACCCTGCGCGGGTGCAAGCGATGATGAAATACAACGAGGCGCTGAAGGACGCCGGCGTCCTGATCACGCTCGATGGCCTGCATCCGCCATCGAAGGGCGCGCGGGTGTCGTTTGCCACCGGCAAGCCGATCGTGACCGACGGTCCCTTTACGGAAGCCAAGGAAGTGCTCGGCGGTTACTGGATGATCGAAGTTCCGTCGCGGGAGGAGGCGATCGCCTGGGCGAAGAAGTGTCCGGCCTCCGAGAACGAGATCATCGAAATCCGCCAGGTGCAGGAGATGGCGGATTTCTCCGAGGAGGTGCAGCAGGCGGCGGCCGGATTCACGGAATTGCAGGGCAGGGCGCAGCGCCGTTAATTGCCGTTAACCTCTGCGATCGCGCAGCCGCTGACAGCCTGCTAGTGACCTTTGCCGCCGGCTCATGTAAAAGCTGTTCACATGAGTTGGCGCAAAGAAGAGCGCCGCGCCGAGCGCGGCTACCATCACGGCAATCTGAAAGAGGCGCTGCTGCAGGCAGCGCTCGGCCTGATCGCCGAAAAAGGCGCGGCCGGCTTCACCTTTGCCGATGCCGCGCGCATGGCGGGCGTCAGCCCTGCCGCGCCCTACCGGCATTTTCGCGACCGCGACGAATTGCTTTCGAGCATCGCCCAGCGCGGCTTCGAGCAGTTCGAGGCATTGCTGACCCAGGCCTGGGACGATGGCCGCCCGGACACCGTCACGGCGTTCGAACGGGTCGGCAAGGCCTATCTCGCCTTCGCCCGCAATGAGCCAGCGTTCTATTCGGCGATGTTCGAATCCGGCCTGCCCGTTGACTTGAATCCGACATTGATGGCCGCGAGCGAGCGCGCTTTCGGCATTATTCGCGCCGCCGCCGAACGCCTGGCGGCACTGGCGCCGCCCGGTGTGCCGCGCCCACCGGCGCTGATGATGGCGCTGCACATCTGGTCGATGTCGCATGGCGTGGCGTCCTTGTTCGGACGCGGCGACGCCGCGCGGCGCAAGCTGCCGATGTCGGCAGAGGATCTGCTGGAAGCGGAAGTGCTGATCTATCTGCGCGGTCTCGGTTTCCCGACCGACCGCCGGCCGTCGGGAGCGAAAGAGGCGGCGGATCAAAAGCAATCAAGTCCGCGTCCAGCCCGCCGCCGGTTCCGCCGGCCGGCCCCTGGGGCACCCCAAAATAATGCAAAATTTAACCGGGTGCGGCGGGCTGTCCGCTTGACAAAAATCCGGGATGGTTTAGCTATGTAAATGTTATTTACATTCACAACGGCGTGATTGCCGCGATGGAGAGGGAAATGGCCTACACCGCAGATGTCAATCGATGGCGCGGCCCGACGGAAGAATCCTACCGCCCGCATATGCTTGATTCACCCTGGCATCCCGGCTGGATCGCCGTAACCATCCTCGGCTTCATCATCTGGTGGCCGATCGGGCTTGCCCTTCTCTTTTTCACACTCGGGAGCAGAAAAATGGGTTGCTGGAGCAATCAGGATCGCTGGCAGAACAAGGTCGAGCGGATGCAGTACAAGATGGAGCGGATGCGCGGCCGCATGGAGCGTCGCGGCTTCCCGTTCGGTGCGCCCTCGAGCGGCAACCGCGCCTTCGACGAATACCGCATGGAAACGCTGCGGCGTCTGGAGGAAGAGCAGGTCGAATTCCGCGATTTCCTCGATCGCCTGCGTCACGCCAAGGACAAGGAAGAGTTCGACCAGTTCATGGCGCAGCACAAGCAGCGTCCGACCCCGCCGAACGACCAGCCGCAGCAAGGCTGAACATCGGCAAGGTTGAGCGTCAGACTGAGCTAGCCTCAGGTGATGTGCCCTCATAGAACCTGATGGCCAACGAACCGCCCATCTGCTCCGCAGGTGGGCGGTTTGTTTTTGAACAGATGCCTGCACTGGCGCCATTCCGTAGCCGGCCTATATTGCGGGTTGTTGCGACTTGGGGCGGACGGCCATGATCTCGAACGGAATTGTAGCAGCCGATGACGTCTGGCGGCTGGTTCGGCGCGAAGCCGAAGGCGTAGGGGCCAGCGATCCGGTGTTCGGCGCCTCGCTATCGGCGACAGTTCTCGCTCACGCCGATCTCGGAAGTGCGTTAGCCTGCCAGATCGGCGAACGGCTCGGCAAAAGCGCTGCCGACCGTCAGCGATTTGCGCGCGTTGCCCGCGAGGCATTTGCAGCCTCGCCCGATCTGGTCGAGGCGGCAAGCCGCGACCTCTATAGCATTTCCGTTCACGATCCCGCGATGACGGCGCTGTTGCCGCCGCTTCTGAATTTCAAGGGATACGTCGCCTTGCAGGTATGGCGCGTGTCCAACTGGCTGTGGCGTGAGAACCGGACCGATTTTGCGCTCCTGCTGCAGAGCCTTTCCTCCGACACGCTTCAGGTCAGCATTCATCCCTCCGCGTCGATCGGAACGTCGGTTTTTCTGGACCACGGCACTGGCGTCATCGTGGGCGCGTTTGCGGTCATCGGCGACGAGGTGACGATCATGTCAAACGTCACCATCGGTCGCAAGCAATCGCTGCCGGAGCGTGCGCCCAGGATCGGCAGGGGAGTCTACTTGAGTTCGGGAGCGACGATCCTCGGCGATGTCAGCATCGGCGATTTCGCCAAGGTCGGCGCGGATGCGCTGGTCGAGAATGACGTGCCAGCGGGCTGCACCGCTGTCGGCGTTCCCGCGCGACTGACCAATTGCCCCGCGCCGGCATGACCGAGCCGTTATTGGGGCGCAGCATCGACCGCCTTGAAGACGCGCGCTTCGTGCGGGGGCGCGGGCGCTACGTCGCCGATATCGCGGCGCCGAACGCGCTTCATGGCGTGGTCGTCCGCTCGACGCATGCGCACGCGCGCATCGTTGCGATCCGAACCGATGCGGCGCGTCGGATGCCCGGTGTTGCGGCCGTGCTTACCGGACCCGATCTGGCTTCCGACAATATTGGCCCTCTGCCTTGTGCGGTGACCCATATCCCGATGACCACGCCTCTCGTGGTCCCGCCGTGTCACGCGCTGGCGCGCGACATCGTTCGCTATGTCGGCGAGCCCGTCGCGTTCGTGGTGGCGGAAACGGCTGAAAGCGCCCGCGATGCCGCCGATTCTGTCGTCGTTGATTACGAGGCGTTGCAGCCGGTGGTCTCGATATCAGACGCCGTTCTGCCGAAAGCTCCGTCGATCTGGCCGGATGCGAGCGGCAATATCGCGTTCCAGTTCAATCGCGGCGAGATCGCGCCGGTCGAAGCCGCGATTCGCGCCGCCACCTATGTCGTGGAATGCGAACTGGTGAACAACCGCGTCGTAGCCGCGCCGCTGGAAACACGTGGTGCGCTCGGGGAGTTCGACGCCTCGAGCGGCCGTTTGCACCTGACCGCCTCGGCGGCCGGCGCGCACATGATCCGCGATCTGCTGGCAGACAAGGTTTTCTGTATCCCCCGCGAAAAGCTTCGCGTCAGCATTCCCGACGTCGGCGGCGGCTTCGGAATGAAAAATGTTCTCTATCCGGAATGGGTGCTGGTGCTCTGGACGGCGCGCCGGCTGGGCCGGCCGGTCAAATGGGTCGGGGATCGCAGCGAAGATTTCGTTGCCTCCACGCATGGCCGCGACAGCGTCGTCCGGGCGCGCATGGCGCTCGACCGGGATGGCCGCTTGCTGGCGCTCGAAACCACGGTCCTCGCCAATCTGGGCGCCTATGTCTCTACGGTGGCGCCGGCCGTGCCGACCATGGCCATGGCGAGCGCGATAGGCGGCGTCTACGACATCCCTTTGATCGCATTTCAGGCGAGGGGCGTGTTCACCAACACGACGCCGGTCGACGCCTATCGCGGCGCCGGCAAGCCCGAGGCGAATTATCTGATCGAGCGCTGCATCGACATCGCCGCCACTGAGCTCGGGATGGATGCGCTGGAACTGCGGCGCAAGAACATCTTTCGCCGTTTTCCCCATCGCAGCGCCATGGGGCTTACGGTCGAGCAAGGCAGTTTTGCCCACGCGATCGACCACGCAGCCGCTGCAGCGGTGGGATTCGACAAGCGCCGGAAAATCTCGCGCGCGCGAGGCAGGCTGCGTGGCCTCGGCTATGCCTGCTTTCTCGAAACGGCGCGCGGCCAGCCCAATGAAGTGGCGGAAGTGCTTGTCTGCGAGGATGGCGGGATCGACCTGAAGGTCGGCACGCATTCCAATGGCCAGGGCCACGAGACCACCTACGCCCAGATCGCCGCCGACACACTTGGCCTGCCGCTCGAGCGCTTTAGATTCAGGCAAGGCGATACCGACGATCTCGACAGCGGCGGCGGGCATGGCGGGGCGCGCTCCATGCACCAGGGCGGCACCGCGCTGCTGCTCGCGACTGAGGGCCTGATCGAGAATGCGCGGCGGCTTGCCGCACGGCTGCTGCAAACCGGTGTCGATGCTGTCAATTACGAAGCGGGCATGTTGCGCGTGGCGGCGACCGGGCAGGAGGTCAGCCTCGACGAGGTGGCGCGGGTCTCATACGAGATGCCAAGCGACGATGTCGCGCCCGGCCTGGCGCACAAGGCGACGCACCTCTGCGACCGCTACACTTTTCCGAACGGCTGCCATGTCGCTGAAGTCGAGATCGACCCAGCGACCGGTGAGGTGAGGCTCGATCGCTACGTCATCTTCGACGATTATGGCCGCCTGCTCGATCCGCGCCAGACCCTTGGGCAGGTACATGGCGGCGTGGTGCAGGGCATCGGCCAGGCGCTGTTCGAGCACGCGTTGTTCGATGCGCAGACGGGCCAGAATCTCTCGGGCTCGCTGATGGATTACGCGCTGCCGCGTGCGGATGATATTCCGTCGTTCGAAGGCGATTTGACTTCCGACTTTCCAAGCAGCGCCAACCGGCTGGGCGTGAAGGGAAGCGGTCAGGCCGGCGCCATCGCCGCGCCCGCCACCATCATGAACGCCGTGATGAACGCGCTGACGCCGCTCGGCGTGCGGCATCTCGACATGCCGGCAACGCCCTCGCGCGTCTGGCACGCGATCCAGGCCGCCCGATTGCGATGAGGCGTCCAGTCTGGACAAGGCTTATTTCGTAATCAGATGCTTGGTGGGCGTTATCGCGGCAGGCGCGGTCGGGGAAATCGTGAATGTCAGCCACGTATTCCATCCCGACGGACGGTTGGCCGCACCGAATTCGCCGTATCCCCTCAGGCCGAGGAAGCCCTGCATGTCTCCGACGGGGAAGTTATATCCGATTTGCGGACCGACGCCGAAAATGCGTGACCTGAAGCCGCCGAGGATCGGGTTCTGGCCGGAATCGTCGGTGATTTGCTGATAGGCGTATCCAGCTATACCTACGAAAAGCTCCTTGGTGAGGAAGTGCGATGCGCCCCAGTCGAAGTGGAAATCGATGCCGCTGCGGTACTGCGTGTCGGGATTCGTGAAATTGTAGGTAAAGCCGGCGACAGCAGAGAATTCGTTTCCCGCCGCCGAATTGAAATAGGTATAGGCGCCGCCAGCATCGATTGCACCGTGTCCGAGCCCGATATTGGGAAGCCGTAGCGGATCATAGTCGCCGGCGGGAATATTGCCCGTGACGTAGGCCATGTAGTTGTTGACGCCATAATTCCATAGCAGTTCCGCGAATGGTGCGAGGTCCCCGTAGGAAGTAAGCGAGCCGTCGAGCATTCCGCTGCGCGTCACCACAATCGGCCCGGCTATCGCTGTCAGTGTTCCGGCGATACTGGCGGCGGTTCTGCCGAACTGGCCGGACATGCCTACGACCAACTGGCCGCCAAGCACCGGCGTCGCGAAAGTATAGGATGGCGTGAGGGCGACCAGATCGGACCGCCCGCTCAGGCTCAGGTTCAAGTCAACGTTGACGGTCGCGGGAATTCTGCCGGTCAGGATCTCTCTGGCCGCCGCAACACTCCCGGATGCGGCGACGTTGGAATGGTAATAGTTCGCACTGAGCGTCCAGCCCGGCGTCTGCTGCACGGCGACGAGACTCGCAAACTGACCCGGAAACCAGAATGAGCTGCCGCCCTGGTCGGCATGAGAAACCTCGGGGGCAAAGCAGGAGAGCCGCAGCGATTACCGCATAGCCGATGACGCGGATTGCTGGCTCGTTTGATCCCATTGCAAACCTCTGGGCGGTATTTGCAACCAGTGGCAAAGTCGGTGGCAGCTACCAAAAGGTGGCAGCTACCAAAAAGTGGCCCGCGAGCCGCGAGGCATTGAGTTACGACGGGCACTCAATAGTAGGGCACAAGCAGCGCCCCAAATCCGTGACAGAATAGTAACAACCGGGGATATTTGTATTGCGGCATTGGCCCAAGCCCCAGATCGACAAGGGTCGTCAAGGTGTCGCCAAGGATCACCAAGGATCACCAAGGACCGGCGTCAGAGTTGCAAGTCGATCGGCAGCAGCTTCCAAAGGTTGGCGACCAGTCGCCGTCGAAAACCGGTCTCGGGCTCGCCCCGGTAGCTCACCTTTTTGCCGTCCTTCACCGTCTCCCAGATGATCTTGCCGTTCGGGTCGAGGAGGACGCGGTAGCTGTTGGCGGGCACGACGCCGGTCGCCATGTAGTCCGTCAGCTTTTTGGCAAGCTCCGGGCTCTCGATATAGAGTCCGGCTTCGGTGTTGATCACGGCAGAGCGCGGGTCGAGGTTGAAGCTGCCGATGAACACGGCTTCGCCGTCGAAGGCCATCGCTTTGGTGTGCAAGGCGGCTGGCGACCGCCCGGAAAGCAGCGACCAGCCCGGCCGGAAGGCGTCGGTATCCGGGCGCAGCTCGTACAGCTCCATGCCGTTCTCGAGCAGCGGCCTTCGCGTCTTGGCATAGCCTGAATGCGCCGGCAGCATGTCGTTCGACGCGAGTGAGTTGGTCAGCACGCGCACCCGGACATTGCGCTCGTGCAGCGCTTTGACGGTCGCCTGTGCGCCCGGCGGGCAGGACGAAGTACGGCAATTCGACCAGCACCTCCTCTTTCAGCTTGGCGATCCGCCCGCGAATGAATGCGATGACGTCATCGCTGTCCTTGCCGCGGGTGACGGTTTCCGGATCGTCGGCGACGATTTGGCCGTGTGCCCATACCAGATTGTCGCGAAGCTCGGCGCTCTGGGCGCCCAACTCGTCGAGGTCTTGATCGATAGGATAGGGGTAGTCAGCCGCGGCGATCGCCTCTCGCAAACGAACGCGGATGCCATCGAGGTCGGCTGCGCCATGGGCGCGATCGACGATGGCCGCGATCGGCACGGTCGAGGGACTGTTCCAAAATTGGTCGAATACGTCAGACAGATCGCGGACGACAGGCCCAACCGCCAACACATCCAGATCGCGATAATTGGCGATCGTGTTCACGCCATAATAGATGTCACCGATATTGCGGCCACCGACAATTGCGGCCGCATTGTCAGCGACCATCAACTTGTTGTGCATGCGGCGATTGACGCGGCGGAAATCGAAAATGAAGTCGAGAATCGACCAGCGCCGGTTAGTGAGCGGATTGAACAGACGGATCTCGATATTGGGGTGAGCATCGAGGCAGGCTTTGATGGAATCGCTTTCCTTGTAGTAGGGATCGTCGACGAGGAGCCGCACCCTGACCCCGCGGTCGGCAGCCCTCATCACGTGGTCGACGACGATCCGGCCGGTCGTATCGCCGTCCCAGACATAGTACTGCATGTCGAGGCTTCGCTCGGCCAAATCGGCCAGCGCCAGGCGGACGATGAAGGCCTCGCGCCCGTGGCTCAACAGGCTGAAGCCGGACTGGCCCGGATGCTCATCGGCTGCCGGGCCGAAGAACTGGCCCAGCCTGGTCGACGCGAAATCCTTGAACGCCGTCGAAACCGTGCGCGGATAGTCAGCCCGGGCGCCGGTGGCGCGACCGGTGATAGCCTGGGCAAGCCAAATCGGGGCCGGAAACGGCAAGCCGTCAAAAGCGCACTCGCGACCTGGTTTAGGAATATTCAAGCCTCCACATCATTGGTCGCTGTCCCTCGCAAGCGAAGGCAGGATTTTCTTGCAGATGGTCACCTGTCCGGAACGGCGCGCATCTGCAAACGCCGCGCCGTTCACGCCTGTCCGGTCACCGAAATCCTGCCGCGCCGGGCCGCCGCCTCGAGTGCGCCATGGTCACGCTCGGTCTGCTCAAGATAGATCAATGAAAATTTTCCGATCGCGTCCGGCATTGCGTCTCCGGTGCCGCAATAACCTGAAATCATCGCCGCATCGCCCGACTTTGCATGAGCAAGCGCGAGCGCCCAGCCGCACAGGCCACAATATTTCGAGAGACCGTCAAGCGCTTCGCGATCGCCTTCGTTCAAATTCAGGCCGCCTTTCATGTCGGCAAGTTGCCGGACATAATAGTGCCGCCCACTGCCGTTGCCGTTGACTGCATTGACCGGCCCCCAGCCGAGGAAGATGTCCGGCGAGCCCTGGATCATTCGCTGTCCGATCACGACGCGCCGTCCCTGTTGCTTGATCGGTCTCTTGCTGTCGAGATGGCGCGCCAGCACGGATTCGAGCGCTTCCTTGATTTGGAGGAACAGGGGACTGCCGGCTCCCTGCTCCTCGAGCAACACAACCCAGCAACTGGTGCCGACGCTGCCTACGCCGACAACCTTGCGTGCGACATCGACGATCCGGTAGCGCGACAGCAGGCGCCTGCGGTCCTCCGGCAGGGATGCGAGATAGGATCGCAACATGGTCTCCAGGGCTTCCGTCATCGGTGTGCCGTCCGGGAGATGCTTGGCGCGAACGATCAGCGGCACATCCTCGACGATCCGATGCTCACCGTTGACCTCTTCCGTCAGCCGATCGAGCGCCCGAATATGGCCTCGCGCGCGGGCCTTGGCGAAAGCGGCCAGCGCGAGCTTTCTCAGGCGCCGCGGGGCCGCGGCGAGAATCGATTTCTCGTCGATCAGGTCGTACCACACCTCCAGAAATCCCATCTCGGCATAGCTGCGAATCCTCCGGACATAGGCTTCGACCACCGCGCGCGCCGCCTGCTCGGCGTCGATCCGGTCGCCGCCGAGAAAGAGCGCGGCAACCGCAGCGCTCGCGGCCAGCCGCTTGAGGTCCCACTCCCACGGCCCGGGAAGAACTTCATCGAAATCGTTGATTGCGAAAATGAGGTTGCGCTCCGCCGACGCGAACAGGCCGAAATTCATCAGATGCATATCGCCGCAGGCCATCACCTCGAGATCGGTGCGCGGGGAATTTGCGAGGTCTCCCGCCATGATTGCAGCACTTCCCCGCAAAAAGGCGAACGGCGAAGTCAGCATGCGCGCCATCCGCACCGGCACGAGTTCTTTGATGCGGGTAGCATTCTGCGTCTCAAGGACCGAAACCGGATCGGGTCGCCCGCGCGCGGTCCGGAATTCCGCATGGGATGAGCGCGGTACATTGCGGCGAAGCGCCTTCCCGTTCGCCATCCGCTCGGTGGCCGACAAATGGATGGCGTCGAAATTGTTGAGCCTCGCAAGCTCGGCCCGGCTCGCATTCAGTCGAAAGAAATCGTCGAGCCTGGGCATGTGGGTGGACCCTGCACCGTTCCCGCTGTGTCGCCGGCCAACGCCGCGCGACAACTGCAGCCCGGCTATGTGCTATCTCAATTCAACTTCAATCGCGTTCAGGGATCGCCGACCTCCGGGGCAGCGTCACAATCGACGCCAGGGGAGGACGCATCGTAGTCGTCAATACCGCGTCGCAGTTCTGCGCATAGTCCCGGGAACCGGGTATTGATTTAAGTCAACGCTGCCGCGGCTCGGCCGCGGAAGTGGCCGGCTCGGGGTCGCGGACGACGCTGATGACCCGGCGCTGACATCTCTGGCGAAGTCCTTTGCCGGCGGGACAGGCCGAGGCCTTGCCGATCCTCCTGGCGCGCCGTTTCCCGATCGTCCGCAGCGAGAGCCGAGCGATCGACAGTCAAATCGAGTTGCTTGAGATATCGCTGCACCGCCTCGATCCGCGTGTCGGCCGTCACCGAATCGGCCAATCCGAGCAGCGCCGACTTCAGGCGGCGCATCACCTGCACCGAGTCGGCGCCGTAATGGCGGATCTCGTCGAATGCCAACACCAGATAGTCCTCCCATGTAGGCATCGGAAAAATGAGACGCAGAACGCCATCCGCGTCCCAGCCATAACCGGCATCCAGATCGTGCGCTCCCAGCCGACGCAACAAATCCTCGATCTGGTCGATAGCCTGGACCGCCGTGGTCGGATCGTTGATCGCCGGCGACAACGCCTTGATGGCGATGTCAACCAGCAGCCGAATGGGATATTTCGGATCCTGCTCCGACGTCCGTTCAAACCCGAAATGGATGGCCCGCACGAGGTCGCTTTCGGGCAGCGCAGTTTTCGCCCCATGAACCTGCAACAGCAGCGCATTTTTTACGAGGGTATCACCGACCCCGCATTCCATCACGATGACGGCCTCTGCCTTTTTTGCCTGGCGAACCAGGTCGCCGATATCGAGACTGGTAATCGTGCGCGGCGCTGCGAAATACCGCAGCGTTTGGACAGCCGGTCCCAATTCAG
Source organism: uncultured Alphaproteobacteria bacterium (assembly GCA_963847015.1). Taxonomy (GTDB): domain Bacteria; phylum Pseudomonadota; class Alphaproteobacteria; order Rhizobiales; family Xanthobacteraceae; genus Bradyrhizobium. Next base: position 213,324 of record CAWJYI010000027.1, read on the forward strand.
AAACATTGCCCGTCATCCGTCCGCGCTTCGATTGACTGTCTTCTTCCTCATCGAGGCGCTGAAACATCTCGCGTACGACCTCGCGGCCCTTGTCGCCGATGACGTGAAGCACGTAAGTGATCTGGAGGTCGCTCAAACCCTTCATCAGCGCGGAAAACAGCAGCAAGCTGAGCAAAAGCAATCCAGCCACCACGACGCCGGAGATCAGCGGCACCACCCCGGACCCATTCCGATCGACATAGAGCAGGACGGAAAGCGAATAAGTGCACGTGGCGATGAACACACCCAGCGAATGAAACAGCTTGGGGTCGCGAGCCAGAAGCAGAACGAGCCTCGGTGAGTATGCAATGGCGCTGAACTGCACCATGACCAGGCCGACGGTAAACACGATGCCGGTGAGCGCGATCATGCCCGAAGCGACAGCCGCAAGGAATGCCTGAGCCGAGGCAATGGAAATGCCGGAATTATATGGAAAGTATGCCTGCTCAAGTCGCGGCAGCGTAATCCCGCCGAGGAAGCTCGCGGCGGCGTATATCATCGGAATCAACCAGCGAGACATCTGACCGCCCCTTCAGTTCTGCCCTGCGGCTGGACCGATTGCGCTCCGCAGCCCCGGGGAAGCATAACGCGAGCGGCCGCTCTCGGCGTCGAAAATCAATTTATTGGCGCACGATAACAAGAAGCCGCACGGGATGTCTCCTAAATCCGGCTTTTTGGGATTCCGAAGCGAGATCATGTCCGGTACCGGCGGCGAGGCTCCATGAGCGTGGATAGTTGCGAGGAGCGATCGACGCCGCTGATGCGGGGCCGGCCCGTGGGTTACGACGCCGAACGGATGGTCTTCATATTCACGATGATGCACGGCGCCAAGATGATCGACTGCGAGATCAGCAGCGCCGCGCTCGACGACCTCGCGGGCGAGAAGGGCGCGCGGCTCAACGAAAGGGAGGCGCAGTTCCTGCGTTTTCGCGAGACGATCGAGCGCGTCACGTCGGACAATTTTGTCAGCAAGGGCATGCCTTCGAGCGAAACGATCCGCATTTTCTCGAAGCATCTCAAGGCTCGATAACGCGGCCGCGAGCCGTTTCATCTCGTTGGATGATAGCAAGACCGATGCCTGAAATGATTTCTAAATCGCAAAGCGACCGCTACGCCATGATGCTCGTGATCGCGGGCGCGTCGATCGTCTGGTGCGGCGTCGTATGGGTGGCCGCCACGTCGCTTTTGGGCTGACGGGATTGCCATTCCTCCGCCGCTCGTGCGCCTTCGCGGATCGAAGCGCCGCGTACGCGCCCCGGTTGCCACTGTCGCCGAAATAGCGCGTGGCGGTATAATGATATGGCGTGGGTTCCATCTCATTGCGGGGCGATTGAATGTGGGCTCTTCGGGCCACGATTGGCTTCAGCCAACTCATCCCCGGCGGCTCTTGCGCGACCTGACTTGGCGGCGCCGTTCGGCGGCATCGCGGGCGATGGCCCGCCGGATTCCAGGACGCTATTGCCATGCGACCTCAAATTCTTCCATCATGCGGCCATTCTTCGGAGAAGACTGCCCGGAATGTTGGCGGCGGGTGACCTGACGGATAGTCGAGCGCCACCTTCGGATGACATTGGACGGGAAAAGGGAAGCGCCAATGAGCTCCACGCCCGCTTCGAACGCACCCCACGATGCCCCGATTGGGAGCGCCGATGAACGGCTGGCGCATGCCTACGAACAGATCGCGCGCGCCGATGAAGAGCTCACGCGTGTGAGTGAACAGGTTGCAAAAATGGAGCGCGATGCCGCGCCCCCGCCTGCGGCCGGACCTCGCCCGCAATCGCCGCCCGGGAGGCCACAGCGCCGGGCTCTCGTCGGCTTGCTGCTGGCGGCGTGCATCGTTGTCGCTGCCCTGGCTTTGCAGTCGTCCTATGGCGCCGGGGCCAAGCTGGCGGTCGCCCGTTGGGCGCCGCAGCTCGTTGCAACTCCCTCATTGCCGCCGGAAAATCCGCCGGTTCCCGCCCAGCCCGCTCCATCCATCGTTCAAGTGGCCGCGGCGGAGGCCGCACCACCGCAAGCAATGCCCTTGGCGCAGACCGCGGCTCAGACCGCACCGCAAGACGCCGCACCGGCAGCGGCGGCGGCGCTTCCCGATTACACCCAGTTGCTGCAAGCGATGGCGCGCGATCTCGCGAATGTGGAGCGAAGCATCGAACAGCTCAGGGCGAACCAGCAGCAAATAGCCAGCGACAGCTCAAAAGCCATTGCGGAGCTCAAGGCGAGCCAGGAAGAAATAAAACGCGTGCTCGCGAAGGTTTCCGAGCAGAGCCCGCCCAAGACGTCACCGCCTCCGGCGCCGCCCGCTCCGGCCTTGCGCAAGCCCGAGCGGACGCTTCAGTCGCCGCACGCGCGAGCGCGGCCTCGAATCCCAAGGGACTGGTACTACGATGACTGGTAGCCGCCGATGCGGTGACGTGCAGGTTCCCGAGTTCCCGAAGGCCGTCACCGTCAGCGGCCCCATACTTTCCACCGAGTAGCCATGCTTTGGTCAAACCAGCATGGAGTGTGGCGGAACGTCGTTCCGCTTGGAGTGTGGCAGAACGTCGTCCGACCTAGCGTAAATCCGCCGGCCACCCCCGTGGCGGTGACATTGAACTGGGTACCGAATGGATACTACGCTGAACCCGACACAAACCGGTATGCACCATGGTCTGGTCGCTGACGCGGATCAGGAGCTAGCGCGCGCTTATGAACAGATCACCCGTGCGGATGAAGAGCTCGCACACGCAGAGCAACAGCTTTCCAGACTGGAACAGGATGCCGCGTCTCGCCGTCGGCTGGTCCGCATGAATCGCCGCGGGCGGGTGGTACGCGGCTTCACCGGCTTGCTGTTGGCAGCCTTGATCGGTATCGCCGCCATGGTTTCGCAGTCTTCCTATGGCAACACAGCCAGGCCGATTATCGCGAGATGGGTGCCGCAATACGTCGCGTTTTCATCGCCGGCGCCCGAAAACCGGGCGCTGCCCGCGCAGCCGGGCGTGGCTATCGCTCAGGCGGCAGTGGACACAGCACTCACAACAAGCCTCTCCACAACAAGCATCTCCGCAACCGGCATCTTCACAACCGGCGCTTCTGGCTCAGAGCGCACCGGAAGGCGCCGCGCCGGCCGCCGCCGGCCCGTCGCCTGAGTTGACGCAGTTGCTCCAGTCGATGACGCGCGATCTCGCAACCCTGGGACAAGGAATCGAGCAGCTCAAGGCCGGCCAGGAACAGATGGCCCGCGACAATGCGAACACGGCCGAGCAGCTCAAGGCCATCCAGGAAAAAATGGCCCGCGCCGTTGCCAAAACTCCAGACAAGCCTGCGGACAAGCCTTCCGGGCAGAATCCGCGGCCCACATCGGCGCCTCCGCCGCGGCCGATCGCTGCCCCGGCACAGAAACCTGTGCCGCCACATCCGGCGCCGCAAGCGAGGGCGCGGCCGCAGGCCCCGGCGCAGTCGCAGCCCGACGACCAGTGATGGTCCACCGCCGCTGCGACGGCTTGGATGCAGCACGAGAAGGAAATTCGACGCAATCTTTGGCGTGCCGTTTCGATCGGCTCGGTGCTGGCAGGTCTGTGCCCACCAGCATCGTCTCTGGCCGCGTCGTCTATCGTGCTCTCGCCTGCGACCATGACGCGGCTTGGTTCGATCGACGAGCGCTTTCAGTCCTACAACATCGAAATGGTCGAGGTAACCGGCGGCAACTTCTGGCGGCCTTACAGCGATAGCAATAAGGCATCGTCATTATCGGCGCCGGACGGCATCGCTGCAAACATGGCCCCGTCCATGTACGCCTACCGGAATCCGATCGATCTTTCCAATCCGCGGCTGCGCAGGCTCGCGGCCGCGCTGGGTCCAGCCTATCTGCGGGTGAGCGGCACCTGGGCCAATGCGACCTATTTCGACGATACCGACGGCCAGGCGACGTCGCTTCCGCAGGGCTTCAACGATGTGTTGACCCGCAACCAGTGGAAGGGCGTTGTCGAGTTTGCGCGAGCCGTCGATGCCAGGCTCGTCACCTCGTTTGCAACAAGTGCGGGGACACGCGATGCGCGCGGCGTCTGGACGCCGACGCAAGCAAACAAGCTGATCGCCTATACACATGCCCTCGGTAGCCAGATCGCTGCTGCTGAATTCATGAACGAACCCAGCGGCGATGATGCGGCTAACTATGGGCGTGATATCGCTGTGTTCCTGTCGTTCCTCAAGCGAGCGTCGCCGGAGACGATCTTTCTTGGGCCCGGCGCGTCGGGCGGAGACGGGGCGGGTACCGCGCTCGAAAGCGAAAAGCTCCTGGCTGCAACTGGCCCTGTGTTCGACGTGGTTTCCTATCATTATTACGGTGCGGCCTCGCAGCGTTGCACCAAAATGGCGCCGTCGGCCGCGAGGCGGGATGAGAACGCACTTTCGGAAAGCCGGCTAGCGGGAACTGAACGGGCAGAGCTGCTTTACGCCGCTCTGCGCGACAAATTCGAGCCCGGCAAACCGCTGTGGATCACGGAGACGGCGGCTGCATTCTGCGGCGGCAATCCCTGGGATGCGACATTTCTGGACAGCTTTCGCTATCTCGATCAGCTTGGGCGCATGGCACAGCGTCAGGTGCAAGTCGTCATCCACAACACGCTCGCCGCCAGCGACTACGGCCTGCTCGACGAAACCAGTTTCGCGCCGCGTCCGAACTACTGGGCAGCGTTGCTCTGGCGAAAGCTGATGGGGACGAGAGTGTTGGATCCAGGCTCGTCGTCCGTACCGGGTCTGCATTTGTACGCGCACTGCCTGCGAGACAAACAAGGCGGCGTGGCATTGCTTGCCATCAACACCGATCGGGCCGACCTTCCGGTCGGTCGACCTTCCCGTGACGGCAAACCGCTATGCCGTTACGGCGGACAATCTGACCGACACGAATGTTCGCATGAACGGCCGCGAACTCAGGCTTGGTGCGCTTGATGAACTGCCGGCGCTCGAAGGCGAACCGGTCGCACGCGGGCGGCTTGATCTGGCTCCGGCCAGCATAACGTTTCTCGCCATCGCCGACGCAGTCAATCCCGCTTGCTTGTAACTTCTCCAACCAAGCGCATGTCCGCTTGCGGACTATTCACCGGTCGGCTTGGACTCTGCCCACTGCATCGGCGCAAACCATGCTATGTTCCGGCGTGGGCATTGGGGCTGTGTAATGAGGCGGCGAGAGTTTGTTGGTCTCATTGGCGGTGCTGCTGTGTGGCCGCTCGCCGTACATCGGCGCGGCCCTGCCCGGTAGGCGCTGGCGGATGTACGCACAAATCGTGGTGAAGGGGGGCATTTACACCCCGTAGTGATGCCTGATGCCGATCAGGCTTGAGGGCTACCAAGCGGACATTCGGCATCATTCCTCCGAGTGTTTGCTGTCGAGGGTAGAACGGGCATGCTGTTCAGTTGGGCCAACTTCCGCTTTTGGACCCACAACAGACATCGGCTCTGCTGATCATTTTGGAAGCACAGGTTTCTCGCGCGGTAGCCCGCTATCGTCGATATCGAAATCTGGGTCGAACAGCGTCTTTCCCTGCGCGCCGAGGAAAGCTGGTTGGGCCTTAATCCACTCGCTTGGCTTCATTTCCTTTGCGTAGGTCAAAAGATGCGCTTCAAGATCGTTGACTATCCCGGGAAACTGACTAGCGACGTTATTTCTCTCTCCCGGATCCTCAGCGAGATCGAACAGCTCGCTCTTTCCCGGAAGCAGCGCAATCTTGACCAGCTTCCAGTTGCCTTTGCGAATGGCCCCACGGAAAGCCTCGACATTGATCAGGACGTCCTCATGAGGCGAGGGCTGGTGTTCTGCCAAGGTCGGCCAAATGTTCTTTCCATCAAAGGGGTGGTCCGGGCTGCCCTTCGCTCCGGCGAGCGCCAGCACCGTTGGCATCACGTCCACCATATCCAATGGTTCATTGACGATGCTCGGTTTGAGCCTGGTCGGCCAATAGAAGATGGTCGGAACCCGGACACCGCCTTCGTGAAGGGACCCCTTGCCCCCACGGAGATTACCATTCGAGGCTGGGGGCTTCGCACCAAGCTCTATGCCGCCGCTTTCCGCTCGCTCTTCCGGCGACCGCGCGCCAGTTGCAAACAGAGCGCTCGTGGCGCCGCCGTTGTCGCTGCTGAACACAATGAGCGTGTTGTCGAGCATGTTCTTCTGCTTCAGCGCAGTTACGATCCGCCCGACTTGAGTATCCAAGTCGGTGATCATGGCGGCATAGGTGTGCCGGTGCACATCTCCGGCCGCGTCTTTATAGGCGTCTATGTCCTTCTTCGGGGCTTGATAAGGTGCGTGCGGAGCGAGGGATGCCACGTAGAGGAACAACGGCTTGGCAGTATCGTGGGTCTTGATGGTATCTACGGCTTCATCCCCGATCAGGGTCGTAAAGTAACCGTCTTCTTTGAGGAACCTGCCGTCGCGCTGCCAGTCAACCAGTCCGCCGCGCTCCTTCGTGAAATAGTCCACCTCGCCGACGAGATTGCCATAGAAATGATCGAAGCCGCAATTCTGTGGCCAGTATTTTTGGTCGGCATGCCCGAGGTGCCACTTGCCGACCATGGCCGTTTGGTATCCAGCTTCCTTCAAAGCCTGCGGAAGCGTGCGCTCGTCCGTCGGTAGTCCATAGGAGTGGCTGGGAAATATAACGAGCGTTTGCAAGCCATAGCGCATGGCATAGCGGCCGGTCATGAGCTCGGCCCGCGCCGGCGTGCAAACCGGCATTCCGTAAAATGACTCCGCCCGCACGCCTTCGTTGGCAAGCTGGTCGATGTTCGGCGTCTTGATGTCGCTGCCGCGATAGCCGAGGTCGGCGTTACCTAGATCGTCGGCCAAAATGACCACGATGTTGGGTTTCGTCCCCTGTCCATTTGCCATTGTGCACGGTGCGATGAAGCCGCACATCAGGAGCGCAAACCGCTTTGCCGCGCGTACCATTTTGCTCCTCCAAGTTTCCAAAAAAACGGTTGAAAGATGCCACCTTCCAGCCCCGGCGGGGCCAGGAGCGCTCGAATTCTTCCAGAGGCGGAAAGCCTCTTCGTCCTGCCACTCGATACGGTCGTCGCAGGGACGGCAAACCGATCACTGTAGCCTGAGGTTGAAGGTCCGCTACCACTATGTTCACCATCCGAATGGGCAGACCAAGTGCATACTCCGCTGCGACGGCAAAATCGTCCGAGTGAGCCTTAATGTCGGCAGCGCAATTCTCGGTTGAAACGACAATCAGCAGAACATCTTCATTGGCTACACCAACTTTTATTCCAACACATAATCTGTCGAAATCACTCTCGCCTAAGAGATTCGTTAGCATCACCCTCATAGCAAGTTGCTGATCACTTGTTGGTCGCAACTCAGACAGTGAAGGAATCCGTGTCAACTTGGTCTCCCCTATCGTCGGGCGGAGTTAATCCGGCGCGAGCCCGAACATCGGCATTGATGGTGCAGCCGGAACCGATCCCCATTAACTTCCATCCACTGCGGCGCGATTGCAGCGCCCACCACTGCTGCGCATACGACCAACCTTTAGGACACTGGTGCACCGGCGCTATGGCTGGTTGAGCTAGATCAAACGGGCCTGATACAAAAAAGTGTAACAGGGGAAGCGAACGAAATTGATCATGAGCGATCAATCGGAGAAGAAAGTTTGGATAAGCACCCAGCCTTCGAAATCGCCATCCGAGAGGGTTGGCTCAGCCGAACGCCCGCCTCGTTCCAGCGCACAGTGCTTGACCGATGTCTGTTAGAGCGTTTTGAGACGGGGACACCGATCTATTCAATCGGAGATGAGCCTGGTGGCATGTACGGCATCGTTTCAGGAAGCCTTGCCATATCGGTGGCACCTCGGGAGATGGGGCCCTACACTGCCCATTTTGCGACGCCGGGTTTCTGGTTTGGAGAAGCGGCCGCCTTTACGCGCCAGCCTCGAAGGGTTGGCGTAACCGCTACTCGGGACAGCGTACTGTTGCATTTGCCTCTGCGGGCTATCGACCAAATCGTCAGGCGGGACCCTTCGGCGTGGCGGCTTTTTGGTCTTTCAACGATCGAGCATCTCGATAACGCCATTGGGGCGGCTGACGACCTGATGATACGAGATCACGTCAAGCGTTTTGTGGCCGTTCTGCTCCGCATTGGGAATTGCCGCCTGGTGAGCCCGCGACACCGACGCCCGATCGAAATCGATATCAACCACGAAGATCTCGCAAACATGTCCAATGTCGCTCGAACGACGGCTGGCGCTATCCTGCGCAAGCTTGCATCAGACGGTCACCTTGCCCTGTCATACCGTCGCATTAATATTCTCGCGCCAGACCGGCTGAGGAGAATGCTGCGCGATAAGGACGTGCTCGCCCCAACACGAAAGCAAGGAGCGGCCGCTTAGTCGAAGTACGTCGGCTGGTGTCTCTAGTTGGCACTTTTCGGACCTGCCGCTGCGAGTTCGGCATGTCCGCTGTCAGGGGGATAAACGGACCTGCCTTGGACGTGGCCTAAGGTCGTCCTAAAGATTCCAAGCGGACATTGGGTCGCAGCGTCCAGGGTCGATTAACTGCTCTTTCTCACCCGCCGCCGTCCCAAAGTGTTAGGCTTGAGGCGTCGATGAGGTTTTCCTCAGGGGGGTACATGCGACGGCGCGCGTTCATCACGCTTCTTGGCGGTGCGACGGCTACGTGGCCACTCGCGGCCCGAGCGCAGCAACCGGCGAGGATGAAGCGGATCGCTGTCGTTACCCCGGCGACCAAAGTCAGCGAAATAAGCCTGAGCGGTAGAGTGTATTACCGCGCTTTTTTTGAGGAGCTAAGTCGTCTGGGCTACGTCGAGGGCCAAAACCTCGGGGTCGAACGATACTCCGGAGAAGGGCAACCCGAACGCTATGCCGATCTGGCCCGCCAGGTCGTCAACACGCATCCCGACTTGATTTCAGCGATAGGTGCGCATCTAGCGTTAGACTTCAAGATGGCGACGACGACAATTCCGATTGTGACGGTAATCTTCGATCCGGTTGCCCTCGGACTTGTGCCAAGCATCGCGCGGCCTGGCGGCAACATCACGGGCGTTACTATCGCTGGGGGATTCGAAATAATTGGAAAACGTATGGGTCTGCTGGGCGAGGCGATGCCAAAACTGTCCAGCGTCGGTTACCTTGCATCGCGACCATACTGGGAAGATACAAGAGGTGCGGCAGCGCGAGAGGCAGCCAAACAGGCGGGAATTGTGTTGTCGCCTGCTATGCTGGGCGCCGCTTTTAACGAGGCAGAGTACCAGCGCGTCTTCACATCGATGGGACAAGATCGTGTGGATGCGTTCATGGTATCTGAAGAACCTGAACACGTCACCTATCGAGCGACGATTGTCGAATTGGCGGCGAAAGGCCGGATTCCCACAATTTATCCGTTCCGCGAATTCGTGGAAGTTGGCGGGCTGATGGCTTATTCGATTGATCAGGCGGAGTTGTATCGCCGCCTCGCCAACCTCATCGATAAAATTCTCAGAGGTGCCAATCCGGGAGATATCCCGTTTTTCCAACCGACCAAATTCGACCTGAGTATCAATCTCAAGACTGCGAAAGCGCTCGGCCTCGAAATGCCAGCGATGTTGCTCGGCCGCGCCGATGAGGTGATCGAGTAATGTCGCTTACTGGCGGCACTTTGTTTTGCGTTTGCTCACTTGCCGCTCGAACACAAAATGCTAGGTTTTGTGCTTGAACGACGCGGATCCTTGTGGGGGAAGATGCATCGGCGCAAGTTCATCGCGATAGTTGGCGGAGCGGCCGTATCGTGGCCGCAGGCGGCGCGCGCGCAGCCGGCGATCCCCGTGATTGGATTTCTCAACGGCTCCTCACCCGAGGGGTATGCGCCCATGGTAAAAGCGTTCCGCCTGGGCCTGAGAGAGGCCGGTTATATCGAAGGCCAGAGCGTTGCGATCGAATACCGCTGGGCCGAAGGACACTATGACCGCCTTCCTGAACTGGCAGGGGATCTCATTCATCGTCAGGTATCGGTGATTGCCGCGACCAGCACGCCCGCGAACCTGGTGGCCAAGGCTGCGACCAGCACGATTCCCATCGTCTTCACCACCAGCAGCGATCCGGTCCATCTCGGCCTGGTCGGGAGCCTTAACCGGCCAGGCGGTAACGTCACCGGCGTAACCCAGTTGAATGTCGAGGTGGGCGCAAAACGGCTTGAGCTCGCGCGCGAGCTGATGCCGGGCGCGACCAGCGTGGCCCTTCTCATCAACCCGACCAACCCCCAGGCCGAAGCCGTCTTGAGTAACATGGAGGCCGCGGCAAATGCGCTCGGACTACGGCTGCAGGTGCTACGAGCCAACACCGAAGCCGAGATAGAGGCCGCGTTCGCCGGCTTCGCCGAGTCGAAAGCCGGTGTGCTCACGATCGGCACCGATGCTTTCTTCAACGGCCGGACCGCCATGCTCGCGGTCCTCGCCGTCCGCTATTCGGTGCCGGCGATCTACCAGTACAATGATTTCGCGGCGAATGGCGGCCTGATGAGCTATGGCGGCAGCATCGAAGACGCCTATCGCACCGCCGGCATTCTCACCGGCAGGATTCTCAAAGGCGACAAGCCTGCCGACCTGCCGGTGCAGCAATCCACCAAGGTCGAACTGATCGTCAATCTGAAGACTGCCAAGGCGCTCGGCATCACGGTGCCGCTCTCGCTGCTCGGCCGCGCCGACCAAATTATCGAATAGCTTTGCTGTTCACGAGCAGCTTTCGGCTCGCCATCCAGGAAGAGTGGATGGCATCAGGACTGATTGTTCCGGGCGGGAATTTTTTTTGGGGCGTTCCGTCGATTGCCACGCGGTTACACCGAATTCCTGGTGACAGCTCATTCTGATCTTCAGTTTAATTTGTGCATCAGAAACGAGTCTGGTCCTCTGCCCTTGGGTACGAACACAGGCACTGACGGGGGCACCATGCTGATGCGTGGAATTGGCGCTGTTGCGCTGACCTTATCTCTCTTTCATCCGAGGCGCTTGCAGAGAAAGGCGTCATGCAGCGAGAGTATCTTGCGCGATGGTTCGCGTTTACGTGGCAAAGTATTCAGCTTCGGCAGCAGAAATGTGGGCGCGTAGTCACGGTGCAACCGATGCGCAAATCGAGGCTGCGCGCGGATGCTTGAAAGACGCGGGGGAGCAGACCGCGCAGGCTGCTCGCTGGTCTGCTCGATAATAACGTAAGCACGGAGCGACCTGCACTTTGATGCAGATCAATTTGTCGGATCTTCAAGTTGTGGGTGGTAAGCCCCCTTAGCAAAACGAACGCGATTGTAGCCGCCAAAATCGGCGACGGGAGCTAATCAACATCACTGGTTTTTCTCTGCTTTCAGAATGACATCTATCGCTTGAATGACCTTCTTGGTGGGATTCGCCTTGCAGTAGACAATCACGTTGTGAATGCCTTCCTTGGTGCGTGATACGTTGATGGCGTGTTTCTTCGCAAGGCCGTTGTACCAGCCGCTGTACCAAACCCCTAGAAAGTCGGCATCTTCTTGAAACGTCCCTGCAAGTTGTGCGCAGGTCAGTTGCTGGACATCAATATAGCCCTTGGCATCGGCGTAGTTCTTCAGTTCGACCTGCGCCTGCGCGGTCGACCCGGCGCCAATGAGAACTGCCGCGATCATGAACGAACGATGCATGATAATTCCTTCGTTGGTATTGGTTGAATCTGATGCTTGGGTGGCAGCGCGACATCGCGCTAAATCAAAGGTTCGGACGTTGCTGCGGCCGGACCGCAGGAGGTGACCGGCCGCACATGGTTTGTCGTCGGACGGCGCTTCTACTTCGCCGGCAATTCCTTCAGCTTCTCCATCACTTCGTTCAGGTTGAAGCTGGCCGCCTTCTGCCGCTGCGGATACTCCTTGAACGACGTCAGGAACTCGCCGACGTAGTCCTGTGCGGGAACCAGCAGGAAGATGTGATCAATCAGCCAGTCGTAGTAGGTGTTCGAGGTGACATCCGCCCGCTCGTACGGATCGAGGCGAAGATTGAATATCTTCGGGACCCGCAGGTTCGTGAACGGCTCCGACCAGATGCGCAACGTTCCGGTGGCGCGCTGCTCCATGAAGGCCATTTTCCAGTTGTCGTAACGCAGGCCGGTCAGTTGCTGGTCATCGTTGATATAGAGAAACAACTCGCGCGGGCCCTTCTTGGCCTGCCCGGTCAGATACGGCACCAGGTTGTCGCCATCGAGATGGACCTTGTAGGTCATGTCACCGACCTTGTAGCCCTTCGCCAACTTGTCTTTGATCTCAGTGTCGCCGGCCACCGCCAGAATGGTCGGCAGCAGGTCGAGATGGGCAACGATCTCGTTGGAGACCTGACCTGGCTTGATTTTGCCGGGCCAGCGGAACATCGCCGGCACCCGATAGGCGCCTTCCCAGTTCGAGTTCTTCTCGTTGCGGAACGGCGTCATCGCTCCATCCGGCCACGAGTTCATGTGCGGGCTTTTCTCATTTCTCGGCAGCAGCATCAAGACGAAATTTGAGATGCGCGATGGCAAACCCGTCCTCGTGCGTTTGCCGGAACTGAACTTCAACGATGACAAAGGCGACAAGCCAGTTGGCATCAACCAGCATATCGGCCGTCGTCCCATCGCCGCATTTGGCAATTCGCGCGGCGACAAGGAGATGTTGGAGTACACCCAGGGTGGCGGCGGTGCACGGTTCATGCTGCTGGTGCTGCACGATGATGCAGCGCGCGAGTACGCCTACGGTCCGGCACTGGGATTGCCCGAGCCGAAGCTCGGAGCCTTCACTCAGCCACTTTACGAGCAAGCGAAGAAGGAAGGCTGGACCGTCGCGAGTATGAAGACCGATTGGAGCCAGGTCTTCCCGTTTGAACAGTCCCCGGTCACCGCCATTGACATCTTGCTGGAGCCGGACGCCACGATGCTCGGGCACGCCGAAGCCGTGAACGCCAGCCACCTGAAGATATTCCCGCAAGGGTTTGCCCTGGATGCGACCCACCACCCTCACGTTACGATGATCCAGAGTTTTGTCCGCACGGCGGACCTCGACAAGGTCTATGACGCTATCGGTAAGGTTTTCGCCCGCGCCAACGTGACCGGGATGAAGCTGGAAGCCTTTAAATATTACTATATCCCGACCAAGGATTTGGGTCTTTCGGGCATTGTCGCGAAGCCAACGCCCGAACTGCTGAAACTACAGGCTGACCTCATCGCCGCCGTAGCCCCGTTCGCGGTGCCGCGCGGAAACTCAGGCGCGTTCGTCACGACGCCCGATGATCGCGTCATTGATCCTCTCTTGATCGAATACGTTTCGACGTTTGTACCAAAGAGTTCCGGCGAGCGTTTTAATCCGCATGTCAGCACCGGCCTCGCACCCCGAACCTACCTCGACAAGTTGCTCACCGAACCGTTTGAGCCCTTCGTTTTTTCGCCAGCGGGCGCGGCCGTCTACCAGCTAGGTCAGTTTGGAACAGCGTCAAAGAAACTCAAGGAATTAGATTTGAAACCGTGAGGCCTTCCAAATGCACATCTGTTGAGGATTAACCTCAGAAATTATGCGACAGGTTAAGCTGGGTTCCTTTTAAAAAACCGAGGCGGATACGCCGCAGCGGAGGACGAGACATTTCAAATACTTTCACGCTTCACGCTTCGGAATTTAAGAAAATCTCCGGATCGATGATCTAGCAGTCGATCAGAAGACGGATCGTCGCCACAGCTATCGGGTTGATCATCCTTATGGGTGACGACATCCGCTGTCGATGGTGATGGTTGGGCGGCGGGTAGGCTATCTGCTCGACGAACCGGCGGAGAAGTACAATCCAGCCGATGCACATTTGTCAAAGCTCGATATGGCATCGGGCACTCGCACTTCGCCGCATCGTAATCGCGAAGATGCGAGGGCCGACTGATGAGCTCGGGTACAAGTTTCGCAAACTTGCGTACGAGGCGGCGCCGAGGACGAGAGCGAGGCACAGGTTGCGCGTACACTCATTACTGCGATCATTTGGCGCGGGCCAATCTGGAGCTTCCGGCCTGCTGGCGGAGCGTGACGTCAGGTCGACGTCGCGGCGGACTTCGTGTGCGGCATTGCGCTTTGAGAGTTAAAACAAACTCAACTTGCCGCGGCCCGGATCGGTTCCGTACGGGAACTTTTGAGCGTTCCGTCGATTGCCACGCGGTTACACCGAATTCCTGGTGACAGCTCATTCTGATCTTCAGTTTAATTTGTGCATCAGAAACAAGTCTGGTCCTCTGCCCTTGGGTACGAACACAGGCACTGACGGGGGCACCATGCTGATGCGTGGAATTGGCGCTGTTGCGCTGACCTTATCTCTTTCATCCGAGGCGCTTGCAGAGAAAGGCGTCATGCAGCGGGTATCTTGCGCGATGGTTCGCGTTTACGTGGCAAAGTATTCAGCTTCGGCAGCAGAAATGTGGGCGCGTAGTCACGGTGCAACCGATGCGCAAATCGAGGCTGCGCGCGGATGCTTGAGAGACGCGGGGGAGCAGACCGCGCAGTCTGCTCGCTGGTCTGCTCGGTGAGAACGCAAGCCGCACGAATAAGTCCGTTTGTGGCCGATATCGTTGGCTCCAGCTTTAACTCCAGCTTTGGCTCCAGTGCTGGCTTGGCGCCATCAGGCTAATTTGTCGAGCCGGATCAAACTGATTTGCCTGGTCCAGTCCACGTTGCAAAAATATTCCGCTTCGCCGTGGACCCAAATCACTCTTACAACTCCCGCCATCCCGGCCCGAAAGAGGGGCGTATCGCGATCGTCACGGACGTTGGGCACGGGATGCGATGGACGCGGCAGCGCCGGCGCGCAAACGGGAATTGCAGGGCAGGCTTCCGGCCTGTGAGCGAACATCCGGCGCGCAGACGACGGCGCTGTTTTTCGTCTTCGGTAAAGCTTCGGCGGATGGGTACCAAACCCGGCGAAGCCTCTTGGCGAAGGCGGATGGCGCGTACGGTAAAACCGCGTGGTCCTGGCATCCGTTGCTGATGCTAAATCTGCGGAGGTTTTGTTCGGCCCAACCGGGCAAGGCAAACCCATTTCCGCTGATGACGGTGGCAAGATGAATTCGTCGCCGGGGAGAACGCGGCATAAGCCGTAAAACCATTGCGCGGGGAAAGCCGGGTGATTTCCGGCACAACCGTGGTGACTACCGTGTGCTTACTACCAATGCACACGGGCCGCGGGTGCTCCGGGCACCCGGCTTTCCCTGCGCCCTCTGTTTCGAGGGACAAGGTTCTTGCACCGCTCGGGCGCTTCGCGCCGCGAGATCGCGGATGTTTGCCCGGCCGCTTTCGGGGCCGGGACGGACGCCGGTCCGACCCGCCGGGAACCCTGATCCGGTCCTTCTAACCGTCCGGCCTAGCCTGCATTTCAAGCTGTCAAATTCCCCTTTGGTAACCTCGCGTTAACCGAGATTAGCGTTTGGTTAGGGACGGAATGACGCGCGGATAGCCCTCGTTTTGACATGTTGACAGGGGATGCACCACCCGGCTCTGGACGGGCCCCCCTGTGACACTTGAAAGGCTCTCGCGCTGGCGCTTAACGCCGCGCCTGACGTGCGGCCGTGGACCCGGCGGCGATTTGCTCCCGGAGGATTTGGGATACTTGCGTTGAGAGGATACCGCCTATGAATCCCGCCGACGTGGCTCAATCGGCTTTGCCGATAGCATCCGCCGACGTATCGCTGATCGCGCTGTTCCTGCAGGCTCACTGGGTCGTGAAGGCGGTCATGCTCGGGCTGCTGGCTTGTTCGGTCTGGGTCTGGGCGATCGCGATCGACAAGATTTTCCTTTATTCGCGCACCAAACGCGCCATGGACCGCTTCGAACAGGCGTTCTGGTCCGGGCAATCGATCGAGGAACTTTATCGCGCGCTGTCGGCCAAGCCGACCCAATCGATGGCGGCGTGTTTCGTGGCGGCGATGCGCGAATGGAAGCGCTCGTTCGAAAGCCAGACGCGATCTTTCGCCGGCCTCCAGATGCGGATCGAAAAGGTGATGAACGTCTCCATCGCCCGCGAGGTGGAACGGCTGGAACGGCGGCTTCTGGTGCTGGCGACGGTCGGCTCGGCCGGCCCCTTTGTCGGCCTGTTTGGAACCGTCTGGGGCATCATGTCGAGCTTCCAGTCGATCGCAGCCTCGAAAAATACCTCGCTGGCGGTGGTGGCCCCGGGCATCGCGGAGGCGCTGTTTGCGACCGCAATCGGCCTTATCGCCGCCATTCCGGCCACAATTTTCTACAATAAGTTCATTTCCGAGGTGAACCGCCAGGCCCAGCGGCTGGAGGGTTTCGCCGACGAGTTTTCGGCGATCCTGTCGCGCCAGATCGACGAGCGCGCGTGAGGAACGGTATAAATATGAACGCGGCGGCGGACATCATATCATGGCGATGAACATGGCAGGTTCGTCGGGGGGTGGCGGACGCCGCAGCCGGCGCAAGCCGGTCATGGCCGAGATCAACGTCACGCCGATGGTCGACGTCATGCTGGTGCTATTGATCATCTTCATGGTGTCGGCGCCCTTGCTCACGGTCGGCGTGCCGCTCGACCTGCCGCAGACCCAGGCCAAAAGCCTGGAGCAGGACAAGACGCCGCTGCAGCTTTCGGTCGATACCAGGGGCAAGGTGTTCATCAACGATACGGAAGTGGCGATGGCCGACCTGATACCGAAATTAAAGGCCATCACCGAAGCCCGCGGCGGCATGGACGAGCGTATCTACATGCGGGCGGACAAGAAGGCCGATTACGGAACGGTAGCCAAGGTGATGGGACAGTTATCGGGCGCCGGCTTCAAGCGGCTGGCGCTGGTGACCGAAGTGGAGCAGGGGTCCTGACAGGGTGAAGCTGAAGGTCGACAAGACACTTGCTGCGTCGGTTGCCCTGCACGTCCTCGTGATCGGGTGGGGACTGGTGTCGTTCTCGACCAAGGCGTTCGAGTCGGTGCCGGAAGAATCCTTGCCCGTCGACATCATCTCCGCCGACCAGCTCGCCAAGGTCACCGCCGGCATGAAGACCGGCAAGAAGGAAAATCCGAAGCCGTTGGTCGAGAAGGTCGCCGAGGCCAAGCCCGTCGACGACGCCGTCGGCAAGATCACCGAGAAGGCACCGGTCGTCACCGATACCTCGCCGCCGCCGCAGCCCAAGGTCGAGGAAAAGCCGGTCGAGAAAAAACCCGATCCACCGAAGCCGGTCGCCGAGAAGCCGAAGGAAGAGCCGAAGCCGGAGAAAAAGCCTGATCCGCCCAAGGTCGATCCGATCGCGGAAGCTTTGAAGAAGGAAGAAAAGAAGCCGCCGCCGAAGCCGGTCGCCCAGGCCGCCGCCAAGCCGCCGGAGCCGGCAAAGCCGAAGGAGCGCGCCTTCGATCAAACGAAGATCGCAGCCCTGCTCGACAAGCGCGATCCCTCACGCCAGGCCGTCACCGGCGACACGCTGAATTCGAACGCGGCACTCGGGCTTGCCCACGGCAAGGCCGCCGACAATTCCGCGACCTGGGGCACGCTGTTCAAGTCGCAGGTCGAGCGCTGCTGGAAGAAGCCCTATGGCGGCATCGAATCGCAGAAGCCTGAAGCCGCCTTTGCCATCCGCCTGAAGCGTGACGGCACGCTTGAAGGAATGCCGGTTCCGGAAGGAACGCCGGCCACGCCGTATCTGCGGGTCTATCAGGAGAGCGCGTTGCGCGCGATCATCGAATGCCAGCCGTACAATCTGCCGGCGGCGTATTTCGAGGAATGGAAATATTTCGCGCCGGTATTCACCGAACAAAAGACATAGACGCGCGCAATCACAGATATGAGCGAAGTTCGAAGCAATGATTGAAAAAGATGGATTGCCCCAGATGCCGTTTCGCGTGAGCCGCCGGCAGTTGATTTCCGGAATGGCCTCGGCCGGCGTGCTGATGAGCGGGCATGTCAACAACGCCTTCGGCCAGGCGCCGAAACGCATCATCGTTCCCGAGGGTGAATTTACGCCGCTGCCGATCGCGATCCCGAATTTCGCAGCCGGCACGCCCGGCGATGCCGAGGTCGGCGCCGGCGTCACCCAGGTCATCACCAACAACCTCAAGCGCAGCGGGTTGTTCGCGCCGATCGACCAGGCCGCCTATATCGAGAAGGCCGTCAACATCGACGCGGCGCCGAATTTCCAGAACTGGAAAACCATCAACGCGCAGGCGCTGGTGACCGGCCGCATGACACGGCAGGGCGACGGGCGTTTGAAGGCGGAATTCCGCTTGTGGGACGTCAACACCGGCCAGCAGCTCACCGGCCAGCAATATTTCACCTCGCCGGAATACTGGCGGCGGATCGCGCACATCATCTCCGACCAGATCTACGAGCGCCTGACCGGCGAGAAGGGCTATTTCGACAGCCGCGTGGTGTTCGTCGATGAGACCGGATCCAAGGAGCGCCGCGTCAAACGGCTGGCGCTGATGGATCAGGACGGCGCCAATGTCCGCTATCTGACACGCGGCGCCGATCTCGTGCTGACGCCGCGGTTCTCGCCGTCGACCCAGGAAATCACCTATATGGAGTTCGGCCAGGGCGACCCGCGCGTCTATCTGTTCAATATCGAGACCGGGCAGCGCGAGATCGTCGGCAATTTTCCGGGCATGTCGTTCTCGCCTCGGTTCTCGCCGGACGGCCAGCGCGTGATCATGAGCCTGCAACAGGGCGGCAACTCGAACCTGTTCGTGATGGACCTGCGTTCGAAATCCACCACGCGCCTGACCGATACGCCGGCGATCGACACCTCGCCGTCCTATGCGCCGGACGGCACACGCATCTGCTTCGAATCCGACCGCGGCGGAAAGCCGCAGATCTACGTGATGCCGGCAACCGGCGGCGCGGCGCAGCGCATCTCCTTTGGCGAAGGCAGCTATTCGACGCCGGTGTGGTCGCCGCGCGGCGATTACATTGCGTTTACCAAGCAAGGCGGCGGACAATTCGCGATCGGCATCATGAAACCCGACGGCTCGGGCGAGCGGATCCTGACCGCAGGTTTCCATAATGAAGGGCCGACTTTCGCGCCGAACGGCCGTGTCGTGATGTTTTTCCGCGATCCCGGCGGCAATGGCGGACCGTCATTGTTCACCGTCGATATCTCCGGGCGCAACGAATTGCGGGTTCCGACGCCCGGTTTTGCCTCCGATCCGGCGTGGTCTCCGCTGCTGTCCTGAGCGGACATCACACAGGCGCGTGAAATCGCGCCGTTTATCGGCAAACATTGCCTAGCGTGCTGATTTATCAGGCAGATTTCAAGATTCGAAATCGAGATCAACGTCTCGCTAACGATGTTCCCTCAGAAAGACTTCATCTGCAAAGGGTAAGACTGCGCTCGAACAGGACGCGTGCGCTGCCGATGCAGTTGGTCGACCAGAAAAAACGAGGCAATCAGGAAGAGTTGGAGCCAGTACTCTACTCGGCACTGATCAATTCCATGTGCCAGAATTTCTGGCCGATGTTCATCGGCACGGTCTGCACCGCCGCGGCCGCCGTGATGACGGCGATCAAGACCGGAAATATCCTGCTGTGGCCGTTCGTGGTTCTGATCATCGGGATCGGTACCGCCCGTGCATTCCAGATGCGCAAATACGAACGCCGCACCTCGGTGCTGAGCTTTGATCAGGCAAAACATCTGGAGCCACGCTACGCCGTCGGCGCCATGGCCTACGCCGCCGTTCTCGGCATCTGGTGCTTCATCACGATTTTCGGCAATGACGACGCCGTCTCGCACATGGTGTGCGTCGCCGTGACGATCGGCTACACCGCCGGGGCCGCGGCCCGCAACTACGGCCGCCCGAACCTCGTTCAATGTCACGTGCTGGTCGCCTGCGGACCGATGTCGCTGGCGCTCGCGCTGCATAGCAATCCCTACTATATCGGCCTCGCGGTGCTGCTGGCGCTGTTCTTCATCGGCCTGAAGGGCATCAACCTCAGTCTCCATGCCATCTTCGTCAAGGCGCTGACCTCAAGCTTCCGTGAATCGGCGCTGGCAGGCCAGTTCGACACCGCGCTTAACAACATGCCGCACGGGCTGTGCATGTTCCGCGCCGACGGCCGACTTGCAGTGATGAACCACCGTTTCAGCGAGATGATGAACCTGTCCGATGACCTCGTGCAGCGCGGCGCCAGTGCGTCGGACATCATCGCGGCCTGCGTCGTCGCGGGTTCGGTTTCCTCGACAAGCGGGAAAATGATCCTGTCCGAGATCGAGAACACGCAGGCGCGCGACATGATCACGACCGATCCCGACATCACGCGGGGCCGGTCCTTGTCCTGGACGTTCCAGCCGATGACCGGCGGCGGCGCGGTGGTGCTGCTCGAAGACATTACCGAGCGACGCAACGCCGAGGCCCGCATCAGCCATCTGGCCCGTTACGACGAACTGACGGCGCTGCCGAATCGCGTCAATTTCCGCGACGAGATCGGGCGGCTGCTGGCGATCCAGCAGGGCGCCGAGCAGTTGTCGGCGCTGCTGTTCGTCGATCTCGACCAGTTCAAGCAGGTCAACGACACCCTCGGTCACCCCTGCGGCGACCAGTTGCTGTGCGCGGTCGCCGAGCGTCTGCGCGAGATGCTGCGGCCCGAGGATTTCGTGGCGCGGTTCGGTGGCGACGAGTTCGTCGTGTTCCAGCAGAACATCCAGTCGGCCGACGATGCCGCCGGCCTCGCCCGGCGCATCGTCGATCGCCTGAGCGAGCGCTACAAGATCGACAATCATCTGGTCGAGATCGGCGCCAGCGTCGGCATCGCCATGAGCACGCACGGTGTCAGCGCCGACACGCTGTTGAAGAACGCCGACATGGCGCTGTACCGCGCCAAGGCCGACGGCCGCGGCACCTTCTGCTTCTTCCGCGACGAGATGGCGCAAACCGTGGAAGCGCGCCGCATCCTGGAACTCGATCTGCGCAAGGCGCTGGCGAACGAGGAGTTCGAGCTGTACTACCAGCCGTTGATCAATCTCAAGTCCGGAAAGATCGCGACCTGCGAAGCGCTGCTGCGCTGGAATCATCCGGTCCGGGGCACCGTGTCCCCTATCGACATCATTCCGGTCGCCGAGGACATGGGCCTGATCGTCGATCTCGGCCGCTGGATTCTGCGCAAGGCCTGCATGGAATGCATGAAGTGGCCGGAAGGTGTCAGCGTCGCGGTCAACTTCTCGCCGCAGCAATTCCATCAGCGCGACGTGCTGAGCGAAGTCCGCTACGCGCTCGAGGTTTCCGGCCTGCCGGCGAACCGTCTCGAAATCGAGATCACCGAATCCTCGCTGTTGCGCAACACGCAGATGACGCACGACGTGCTGTCGCAACTGCATTCGCTCGGCGTGCGGATCTCGCTGGACGATTTCGGCACCGGCTATTCCAGCCTCAGCTATCTGCATAACTTCCCGTTGCAGAAAGTGAAGATCGACCGCTCGTTCCTCGAAGGTATCGATTCCGATCGCCCGCTGACGCTGCTGCGCGGCGTGGCGCGGCTTTCGGCCGATCTCGGCATGTCGGTGGTGGTCGAGGGCATCGAGACCAACGAGCAACTGGAACTGATCAGTGCCGATGGCACGGTGAGTGAAGTGCAGGGCTATCTGTTCAGCCGGCCGGTGCCGGCGACGCGGGTCCGTCAACTGCTGAACGTCTCGCATGGCCGGCGGCTGCCCGAAGAGACGTTGGTGGTGGTTGCCTCGCGCTCGATCGCTTGAGGTTGAGAACAGCTATTGCAACCTCAGTGTTGAATGCTCAAGCCGTCACCGATCTCGCGGTCATCGACAGCGGTTAACCCTAATGTCGTGATAGCTTTGCAATCTCGTTAACAAGCTGTTAATCTTTCACTCGCTCGCAGAAGTTGCTTTGAAGCGTTAGGAGTACAGCATGAGGTCCCCGGCCGAAGCTTCTACAACGGCCATAGGACGGAGTTCGGACCTGTTGGATCAAGTCGATTATCGTCTAGCACAAACGCCTGAAGAAAAAGACAGAAATCTACAACCTCCGGTACCGGGCCTATCTCCGTGAGGGTGCGGTTAAGGAATCGCCCGAGCAGCGCGTCACCGATCAATATGACGACCTGCCGAACTCCTGGACATTTGGCGTCTATTTCCACGGCGTGTTGTACAGTTCTGTCCGTATCAGCGTGTTGACGTCCAAATGGCGGCAGTCCTGCTCGAACGAAGCGTTCGGCGAGATACTGAACCCGCGGCTCGACCAAGGCGAAATCATCATCGATCCCGCGCGCTTCGTCGCCGATCCCGACAGCGTCAAACGCTTTCCGGAACTGCCGTACCTGACGCTGCGGCTGGCCTATATGGCGTGCGAATATTTCAACGCCGATCTCGGGCTGGCGATCGTGCGTGCCGAACACCAGGCGTTTTATCGCCGCGTGTTTCTGCACGAGACCATCGCCGAGCCACGCTTCTTCCCCGGTCTGCTCAAGCCGGTCGGATTGATGGCTGCCGATTTCCCGACGATGAAGGAGAAGGTGTTCGAACGCTATCCGATGATGCGTTCGACCGCGTTCGAGCGGCGGATGCTGTTCGAGCGGCCCGGCGAGGTTCAGTTGGTGCCCGCGCCCCGGGTTCCCCGGTACGAGCGTGCCTCGATAGTTCCGAACTCCTGAAACCCGTCGGCGGTCGCTTGAAGCCGCGGCCCAAGTGCAATCGGTTCCGGTCGGCAAGCGGCTTGTGTCGCCGACCGGCGCTGACCGTGTGGTCTTCCTGCCTTCACGCCTGCCTGGATCAAGTCCAGGAGGCATGCATCGGTTTAAAACGCCACTAATCCAGTGATTTCGGCCCGATGCACGCTTGCCTTCACCATCGCGCCACATTTACAAATCATTAACTATCCCGGTCGCTTTTCGCGGTTTGTCGGCATTTGATCGGGTCTGGCAAGACCTCATCAAGGTTGACGGAACGTTCGCTTAACCATCGCCCTGTAGACCGGATAACAGTCGAAAAACGTGAGCGTGGAGGCTCCGGAATGAAATACCAGATGCGTATCCTCCAGGGATTGAAGCTGGCTGCGGTGCTTGCGGTGGCGCTGTCGATGGGCGCTTGCGCCAAGAACGCCGCCGATGGCGCGATGGCCAGTGCGGCGACCCCGGGCAGCCAGCAGGACTTCGTGGTCAATGTCGGCGACCGCGTGTTCTTCGAAAGCGACCAGACCGATCTGAGCCCGCAGGCGATCGCGACCCTGGAAAAGCAGGCGCAGTGGCTGCAGACCTATAACCGTTACTCCTTCACCATCGAGGGACATGCGGACGAGCGCGGCACCCGCGAATACAACATCGCGCTCGGTGCGCGCCGCGCCCAGTCGGTGCGGACCTATCTCACCTCGCGCGGCATCGATCCGAGCCGGATGCGGACGATCTCCTACGGCAAGGAACGCCCGGTCGCGGTCTGTAACGACATCTCCTGCTGGTCGCAGAACCGCCGCGCCGTCACGGTGCTGAACGCCAGTTCCTAGGCGTTCCGGTCCTCCAATGCAGAATTTCAAAGCCGGCGCCTTCGGGCGCCGGTTTTATTTTGGATCGGGCGATGAAGTCCGGGATCACGGCCGTGACGCGCTCGGGAACGAATTTCGCGCCCTCGACATCGAAGAACAGCCGCACCCCGTTCACGGATACGTGCATGGCCAATTCTCCTTCATCTTGATGAACGGCTGCTTCGATCAGGCCGCTTGCATGTTTCGAAGTGGATACTAAACCATACCGGAACCCGGCGTTCGGATTCGAAACGCCAGTCACAATTCTGGCGTACTCCCTCTCTCAATGTGTTCGGCTTTCGATGTCACGCGATTTTCGTCCTCAGGGCAAAATGTCATTCAGATTTCTTAACACGACCGGCGCTGTGGCTATCGCCGCGATGCTGGCACTGTCTTCGCAGGCTTTCGCGCAATCCGACGATGCCGACGCTGAAATGCGAATCCAGCGGCTGGAAAACCAGCTGCGGCAACTGACCGGACAGAACGAAGAACTGCAATACCGCAACCGCCAGCTCGAAGAGCGCCTGAGGCAGCTTGGCGGTGCCGCCGCCGTGGCGCCCACTGGCCAGCCTCCGATCGCCCAGCCTAGCGTGGCCGCGGCGCAGCCCAATCCGCCGCTCAGGCAACCGCAGGCGCAGCCCGGTTACCCACAGGCCCAGCCAGGCTATCCCCAAACCCAGCCGGGCTATCCCCAGCAGCCGGGTTACGACCAGCAGCAGATCGCGGCACCCGCTCCGATCGTGCAGGAGCCTGCCGCGCCGCAGCCAGGTGGGCGCCGCCGCGGCGATGCGTTTGACCCCAACCAGAATCCGAACGCCCCCGGTGCGCCGCGTGCGCTCGGCGGCGGCCAATTGCCGGTCGCCAACGAAGCACCGGTCGGCGCTCCCGGCGGACGCGGGCCCGGCGAGCCGCTCGATCTCGGCGCGACCAGCTTGCGCGATCCCGGCGGTGCCCTGCCGCCGCCGCGCGGTCCGGGTGCCAGCGCCGCGCTGACCACCTTGCCGCCTTCGGCGACGCCAAAGGACGAGTTCGATCTCGGCATCGGCTACATGCAGCGCAAGGACTATGCGTTGGCCGAAGAGACAATGAAGAATTTTGCGCAGAAATATCCGAGCGACGCGTTGGTCGCGGATTCGCAATATTGGCTTGGCGAAAGCTATTTCCAGCGCCAGCAATATCGCGACGCCGCGGAAGCCTTTCTCGGGGTGACCACCAAGTTCGACAGATCGGGCAAGGCGCCGGACGCGCTGCTGCGGCTCGGCCAGTCGCTGGCGGCGCTGAAGGAAAAGGAAGCCGCCTGCGCCGCCCTTGGCGAGGTGACGCGGAAATATCCGCGCGCTTCGGCTGGCGTCAAAGCGGCCGTCGACCGTGAGCAAAAGCGGGTTAAGTGCTAAAGCGACATTGATGGAGCCCATCGGGCTGCGATATCAATGACGACGCCATGCCTGACGATGCGATGCCCGACGACGACCATTCCGCGATCTCGGTAGCGCAAGCGAAACGCCTTTTCGCGGACTGGAAGGCTGCGCCCGCGATCGTGCTTGCGGTCTCCGGCGGCCCGGATTCCATCGCGCTGATGTGGCTTGCGGCACGCTGGCGCCGCGCGCTGCCGCGAGGGCCGCGATTGGTTGCCGTCACCGTCGACCACGGCTTGCGGGTGGAAGCGGCGCGTGAGGCGCGCGACGTCAAACGTCTGGCGCGCGCGCTCGAAATACCGCACCGGACGCTGCGTTGGACGGGTGCAAAGCCGAAGACGGGATTGCCGGCCGCGGCCCGGGCGGCGCGCTACAATCTGCTGGCGCAGGCGGCGCGGGCCAATGGCGCGACCCATATCCTCACCGCGCATACCCGCGACGATCAGGCCGAGACGCTGCTGATGCGGATGCTGCGCGGCAGCGGCATTGCAGGCCTCGCGGCGATGGCGCGCGTCTCGGAGCGCGAAGGATTGTGGCTCGCGCGGCCGCTGCTCGACATTTCGAAGGCGCAGCTTGTTGCGACGCTGAACAAGGCCAAAATCGGCTTTGCCGACGATCCGACCAATCGCGATGTCAATTTCACGCGTCCGCGTTTGCGTGCGCTGATGCCGGCGCTGGCGGAAGAGGGCGGCGACAGCAAGAACCTGGCGCGGTTGGCGGCGCGGTTGGCGCGGGCCAACGCCGCGCTGGAAGTGCTGGCCGATGGCGCCGAGCGCTATCTCGCGCTGAGTACCGGCACCGACACCGCGCGCTTCGGATTTGACG
Organism: uncultured Alphaproteobacteria bacterium; assembly: GCA_963847015.1. Taxonomy (GTDB): domain Bacteria; phylum Pseudomonadota; class Alphaproteobacteria; order Rhizobiales; family Xanthobacteraceae; genus Bradyrhizobium. The sequence goes on from CAWJYI010000027.1 coordinate 239,041, forward strand.
CCGTGGCCTTTGCCGGTCTGGCCGAGGAAATCCGTCTTCGGCTGCTCAAGCGCGCGATCGACCGCGTTGGTCATGAGGGACAGGCCGAACTCGGCAAGCTGGAGGCCCTGTTGGCCGGGTTGGACGAGGCGATCGCGGCGGGCCGGCCCAAGCTGAAAACGACCCTCGCCGGGGCGATGGTCAGCCTGATTGGCGGCCGAATTCACGTCGAACCGGCACCGCCTCGCCGCGCCAAGAGCGATTGAGAGCGATTGAGACGGAGAGGGGTTGAGACCGGCTGATATCGCGATATCTGTCATAAACCGGCGGGGAGCCTTAACCACCCCCGAAAAACACCGGTTTTCGCGCCATTATTTGACCGGGAATTGCGTTAGGATGCGTTAAATAGTCCTGCGTGGTTCCCTTGGCATCGACCCGGGCGCCACCTAGATTGTATGTAGTGGATCGGGGATTCTCGCCTCATTATCCAAGCGACACTGCATCCAAAGCGACACTGCCAAAGTGACACTGCCAAAGTGGCACTGCCAAGGACATAAGGCCGCGATCCGCGCGACCACGAAGGAAGATCGATGAACGCCAATCTGCGCAATTTCGCCCTCTGGGTCATTATTGTCCTGTTGCTGTTGGCATTGTTCACGCTTTTCCAGAATCCGGGTCAGCGCGCGTCCTCGACGGATATCTCGTTTTCGCAGCTGCTGAGCGAAGTCGACCAGAACCATGTCCGCGACGTCGTCATCCAGGGGCCGGAAATCCACGGCACCTTCACCAACGGCTCGTCGTTCCAGACCTATGCGCCGAACGACCCGACGCTGGTCTCGCGCCTGTACAATGGCAAGGTCTCGATCACCGCAAAACCGCCCGGCGACAACGTGCCGTGGTTCGTGTCGCTGCTGGTCTCCTGGCTGCCGTTCATCGCGCTGATCGGCGTGTGGATCTTCCTGTCGCGACAGATGCAGGGCGGCGCCGGCAAGGCGATGGGCTTTGGCAAGTCGCGCGCCAAGATGCTGACCGAAGCGCATGGCCGCGTCACCTTTGAAGACGTCGCCGGTGTCGACGAGGCCAAGCAGGATTTGCAGGAGATCGTCGAGTTCCTGCGCGATCCCGGAAAATTCCAGCGCCTCGGCGGCCGGATTCCGCGCGGCGTGCTGCTGGTCGGCCCTCCCGGCACCGGCAAGACCCTGATCGCGCGAGCGGTCGCGGGCGAAGCCAATGTGCCGTTCTTCACGATTTCGGGTTCCGACTTCGTCGAAATGTTCGTCGGCGTCGGCGCCAGCCGTGTCCGCGACATGTTCGAACAGGCGAAGAAGAATGCGCCCTGCATCATCTTCATCGACGAAATCGACGCGGTCGGCCGTCATCGCGGCGCTGGTTTGGGCGGCGGCAATGACGAGCGCGAACAGACGCTCAACCAGTTGCTGGTCGAGATGGACGGCTTTGAGGCCAATGAAGGCGTGATCCTGATCGCGGCGACCAACCGGCCCGACGTGCTCGATCCGGCGCTGCTGCGCCCGGGCCGTTTCGACCGCCAGGTGGTGGTGCCGAATCCGGACGTCGTCGGCCGCGAGCAGATCCTCAAGGTTCACGTCCGCAAGGTGCCCCTGGCGCCGGATATCAATCTCAAGACCATCGCGCGCGGTACGCCCGGCTTCTCGGGCGCCGACCTGATGAACCTCGTCAACGAAGCGGCGCTGACGGCGGCGCGGCGCAACAAGCGCATGGTGACGCAGGCCGAGTTCGAAGAAGCCAAGGACAAGGTCATGATGGGCGCCGAGCGCAAGTCCCTCGTCATGACCGAGGAAGAGAAATTGCTGACGGCCTATCACGAGGGCGGCCACGCCATCGTCGGCCTCAACGTCGTCGCGACCGATCCGATCCACAAGGCCACGATCATCCCGCGCGGCCGTGCGCTTGGCATGGTGATGCAGTTGCCGGAGCGCGACAAGCTGTCGATGTCGCTCGAGCAGATGACTTCGCGTCTGGCCATCATGATGGGCGGCCGGGTCGCGGAAGAGCTGATCTTCGGCCGTGAAAAGGTGACCTCGGGCGCGGCCTCCGACATCGAGCAGGCAACGCGTCTGGCGCGCATGATGGTGACGCGCTGGGGCCTGTCGGAGGAACTCGGCACCGTGTCCTATGGCGAGAACCAGGACGAAGTGTTTCTTGGGCATGTCGGTCTCGCGCACGCAGAACGCCTCGGAAGCGACCGTCCAGAAGATCGACAACGAGATCAGGCGGCTGGTCGAGGAAGGCTATAACGAGGCCACCAAGATCCTCACCGAGAAGCGTGCCGACCTCGAAGCGCTCGCCAAAGGCCTGCTCGAATTCGAAACGCTGAGCGGCGACGAGATCATGGACCTGCTGAAGGGCAAGAAGCCGAACCGTGAATCGGTGCTGGAGCCGAGCACGCCGCGGGCTTCCGCCGTGCCGCCGGCCGGCAAGTCGCGCCCGCGCCCGGATCCGGATCCGGGCCTGGAGCCGCAGCCGCAGGCATAAAGGCCGCAATCAATCAGATACGAAAGCCCGGCCTTGTGCCGGGCTTTTTGTTTGGCCCGCAACCGTAGCAGCCGGTCGGCTGCGTTTTTGCCCATGCTCCATCATTACGCTTGGCGCTCATCGCGGCGTCGTGGCATGCTTGTGACAGGAGCCAGATACCGGCCGATTGGGGCTGCAGTTAAAACAAAAGGGGAGGGGAAGCCGATGCGTTTGGCGAAGGCCTTGGCGCGCGTTTGGCGCCGTTTCGTTCCTGATGCTGCCTGCGATCGCGCCGGCTGCCGAAATGCGCGGGGTCAGCGCAAGCGAAATCAAGATCGGCCAGACCATGCCTTACAGCGGGCCGGTCTCCGCGTTCGGCGCGCTCGGCAAGGGTGAGGTCGGCTATTTCAAGAATGGTCAACGAGCGCGGCGGCATCAACGGCCGCAAGATCAATCTGATCTCGCTCGACGACAGCTACGCGCCGCCGAAGACGGTGGAGCAGACGCGGCGGCTGGTGGAGAGCGACGAGGTCGCGCTGATTTTCTCCTCGATCGGCACCGCGCATAACACCGCGATCGCAAAATATCTGCAGAGCAAGAATATCCCGCAATTGTTCCTCGCCTCCGGCGCGTCCAAATTCGCCGACATCACGCAATTCCCGCAAGCGACCGTCGGCGTGCAGGCGCCGTTCCGCTACGAAGCGCGGCTGTATGCGCGTTATGCGCTGGCGAAAAATCCGAACGCCAAATTTGCCGTCATTTCCCAGAACGACGATTTTGGCCGCGATTATCTGTTGGGCCTGAAGGACGTGCTCGGCGAGAAATACAATTCCCTCGTCACCGGCGCGACCTACGAAATCTCGGATCCGACCATCAACTCCCAGATCGTGAAACTGAAGGCCTCCGGCGCCGATGTGTTCGTGATCGCGGCCACACCGAAATTCGCCGCGCAATCGATCCGCAAGGCGTTCGAAATCGGCTGGCGGCCCATGACGTTCCTCTCCAACGTCGCGGTCTGGATTTCCACGGTGATGGAGCCGGCGGGCGTCGAGGCCGGCACCGGCATTCTCTCCACCGCTTACGTCAAGGATCCCGACGATCCCGCCTGGAAGGACGATGCCGGCGTCAAGGGCTGGCGCGAATTCATGATCAAATATGTCCCCGATGGCGACCTGCACGACACCAACTACGTCAACTCCTACAACAGCGCGATGGTGCTGGAGGCCGTGCTGAAAGCCTGCGGCGACGATCTCTCGACCGAAAACATCTTGAAGCAGGCTTACGCCATCAAGGACCTTGAACTGCCGATGCTGTTGCCGGGCATCAAGGTCAATACCTCACCGACCGATCACGTACCGGTCGACCAGATGCAGTTCATGCGCTTCAACGGCAAGAATTGGGAGCGATTTGGGGAATTGCAGACCGGGAATTGAGTTCTCCGTCATTCCGGTTCGCGCTAGGAATGCGCGCTCCGGAATGACTGCCGGTACGATCCCGCACTTCCTCAACAGCTTCCGCAACTCCTGTATCGGCGGAAACACTTCCTGATTCCGATCCGCGCCCTGCGCGTCGTGCGCGGCCTGTTCCATCTCGACGATTTCGCAATCTTCGGCGAATACCCGGTTGGTGAACCAAGCCAGCAGCGGCCACATCAAATCGAGCACGCGCGGTATTCGGGGGCGGCGCACCGACAGCACGACAAAGGTCCGGTTGCGGCGTTGCACGGCGTCGTCGGGCGTGTAGCCGAGCCACACCGACAGCACGGGCTCGATCCCACCGGTCCACATCCGCAAGGTCTGGTACGGATATTCCGTGCGAACCGTCATCAGATCGCGCGCCGTCCGGGCCCGTCCGCGCAAGCCTCCGACGATGACGGCTTCGCCGATCGGCGGCTTGTCGCCGGGCCGCGCAAAGCTGTAGTCGACTTCCATCCAGCCGTCGCCGGCGCGGCGGCTGAGATAGCGTGGCACCACCTTGCCCGTGGTGCGTCGGTGCAGGAACTGATGGTTCATGTCCATCAGGTTCTCGTGCATGAAGCTGTAATGGCAATGAACCAGCCTGCCGAACCGCCGCGTTTTGTAAGCGGTATCGGCGGCTCCGCCGATACGCAGAAACGGCTCGGCGGCGGGCATCATGCCGGGCCACACGAAAATCAAGCCGTCTTGTTCGAAACAGGGATAGCGCCGGACGCCGTTCGGCAGCTTGCCCTTGCCGAGATAGGGGACGTCCACGCAAGCGCCTGACGCATCATAGCGCCAGCCGTGATAGCCGCAGGCGATGGTGCAGCCATCAACGGTGCCTTTCGACAGCGGCACCTGCCGGTGCGCGCAGCGGTCTTCCAGCGCGAAAAGAGAACCATCCCTGGGTCGCACCAGCACGATCGGCTCGCCCGCGAAGCGTGCAGCAAACGTCTTGCCCGGTTTGACTTCGCGCGACCATGCGACCGGATACCAGTAATCCGGATGCGCGCCCACCTTGCGCAGATCGCAGGATAATTCCGGCCATGTGGAGTCAGGTCCGGCTTCCGGTCTCACGGTCATTGCCTGGTCAGGCCTTCGCGGGGGCGCCGAGGTGCATGGCCAGGATCTGTTCGGGCGTCTCAAGGACCTCGATCCGCTCGCCATCGCCGCCGACGAACTCGAGCACCGTGCGTTCGCCGTCGCGCCACATGTTGCCGACCAGCGCAATGTTGACGTGATGGGGCTGCCCCGTCTCAAACCTCGTGCATTCAATCCAGAAGCGCATGGCGGTTTCCTTCAGAGGGCAAGACGTTGAGAGACGGGGCAGGAACCGCTTACGCCAACGCTCGCAATTCGCGGGCTGCGGCGACCATGTTGAGGAGCGCGGGCCGCACCTCCTCCCATTTGCGGGTCTTCAATCCGCAATCGGGATTGATCCAGAGTTGGGCATCGGAAAGCCTTTGCCGGGCGAGGTTGAGCAAATCGGTCATCTCGCCGATCTCGGGCACGCGCGGCGAATGGATGTCATAGACGCCGGGGCCGATTTCGTTCGGATAGCGGTAGTTCTTGAAGGCGTCGAGCAGCTCCATTCTGGAACGGGACGTCTCGATCGAGATGACGTCGGCATCCATCGCGCCGATCGCGTCGATGATGTCGTTGAACTCCGAATAGCACATGTGGGTGTGGACCTGCGTCTCGTCGCGCACGCCGGATGAGCAGAGGCGGAAACTGTCGACGGCCCAGTCGAGATAGGTCTTCCATTCCGATTTCCGCAGCGGCAAACCTTCACGCAGCGCCGCCTCGTCGATCTGGATCATGCCGGCGCCGGCAGCCTCGAGGTCGGTCACCTCGTCGCGGATGGCAAGCGCGATCTGACGGCAGGCTTCGCTGCGCGGAATATCGTCACGGACGAACGACCAGTTGAGGATGGTGACGGGCCCCGTCAGCATCGCCTTCATCGGTTTCTCGGTCAGCGATTGCGCATATTGCCACCATTCGACCGTCATCGGCTGCGGACGTGACACATCGCCGAACAGAACCGGCGGGCGAACGTAGCGCGACCCGTAGGATTGCACCCAGCCATAGGTGGTGAATGCGAAGCCGGAAAGTTGCTCGCCGAAATACTGCACCATATCGTTGCGCTCGAATTCGCCATGGACGAGAACATCGAGGCCGATGTTCTCCTGCCAGCGCACGGTGCGGGCGGTCTGGTTTTGCAGGAACAATTTGTAGGCGGCGTCGGGCAGCGTGCCCTTGGCGTGCGCGGCGCGGGCGTTGCGGACATCAGCGGTTTGCGGAAACGAACCGATGGTCGTGGTTGGGAAGGCCGGCAGCTTGAACCGCTGGTGCTGCACGCCGGCGCGGGCCGCGAAGGCACTGAGGCGATGTCGCATGGCGTCGCTTATGCCGGTCACGCGGGCCGCGACCCCGGCGTCGTGAATCCGGGGCGAGGATTTGCGGGCGGCTGCCGCTTCGTCGGAGGCCTGCAGCATGGCTCCGGCGTGGCCGCGGCCGCTGGCGAGCGCGGCTCCGAGCGCGGCGAGTTCTTCGATCTTCTGCACCGAAAATGCCAGCCAGCTTTTCACGTCGGGATCCAGGCTGGTCTCCAGCGCGAGATCGATCGGGACATGCAGCAGCGAGCAGGATGGCGCAATCTGCACGCGATCCTTGCCGAGTTTTGCGATGACGGGTTCAAGCCGATCGAGAATCCGGCTCAAATCGGCGCGCCAGATGTTGCGCCCATCGATCACGCCGAGCGAGAGCACGCGATCGCCAGGCAAAAAGACGAGGTCGTCGAGTTGGGCGGGCGCGCGGACCAGATCGAGATGCAGGCCTACGACGGGCAGCGCCAAAGCGGTGTCGCGGTTGTTTCCGAGGTCACCGAAATATGTTGCCAGCATGATTTTGATATGCGGCGCTGCCTTGGCGATTTCAGCATAGGCGTGGCGCAGCGCCTGCTGCGCGACGGTGTCGAGATCGAGCACCAGGCAAGGCTCGTCGATCTGCACCCACTCTGCACCGTGGTGCGTGAGTTCACGCAAGACTTCGATGTAAACCGGCAGCAGCCGGTCCAACAGCGAAAGCGTGTTGAAACCGGTATCCTTGCTCGTTTCCTTGCTCTTGGCGAGCTTCAGGAAGGTAACGGGCCCGAGCAGAACGGGGCGGGTTTGATAGCCAAGCGATTTCGCTTCCAGATATTCCTCGATCGGCTTGCGGGAGGCGAACGTGAACGACTGGTTCTTTTTAAGTTCGGGCACCATGTAGTGGTAATTGGTGTCGAACCATTTCGTCATTTCCAGCGCGGGTACGCCGTGGCTAGCGCCGTGTCCGTGATGGGCATGGCCGCAGCTCTCATCATGCGCTTCGCTCTCCGCGCCGCGCGCCATCGCGAAATAGGTCGAGAGCGGCACCGCGCCGCCTTTCCAGCCATAAATTGCCGGAATCGCGCCCACCATCACAGAAGTGTCGAGCACCTGGTCGTAGAAGGAGAAATCATTCGAAGGAATGATGCTGACACCGAGTTTCTTCTGACGCGCCCAGTTGGCGGCGCGAAGTCCGACGCCGGTCTCGATCAGCGCTTTCTCGTCGAAAGCGCCGGACCAGAAATGCTCCAAAGCGAATTTCAGCTCGCGGCGCGGGCCGATGCGCGGGGTGCCGAGCGAAGCAACAGGAAGTGAAAAGGACGATGTGGAAGAAGACATTTGCTTTAATCCCAAAAGTTGGGGGCAAAGGCCGAAGTGACACGTCTGGAATTCCGCAGCATCGAGGCGTGCGAAATCGCAACCGTACCACCGGGACACCCCGCCCGTGGACGTGTATGTTGTCGAGGTAGTTCTCCTGGTCGCAGGCAGCTTCCTCCTGAGAGACAGGTCTCCTGGCTCGCCGGGTTTACTTCCTTTTGCGGCATGCCCTGGGGAAGGATGGTCTGAACGATGGAGTGATCGAGCGCTTCGTATTCATGCAGCTTGATCGTGTCGTAGAGCTCAGCCCGGGTTTGCATCTGGTCGACGAAATTATGCGTGCCGCCATCGCGTGCAATCGCGGCATATAATTTTTCCTGCGCCTTGTTGGCTGCGCGCAGCGAGGACACCGGCCAGATCACCATCGCGTAACCCATCTGCTCGAATTCGGTGGCGGTGAAGAACGGCGTCCTGCCGAATTCGGTCATGTTGGCAAGCAACGGTACGCCGGGCATGCGCGCGGCGAAGGCGCGGAACATCTCGGCGGTGTCGAGCGCTTCGGGGAAGATCGCGTCCGCACCCGCTTCCATATAGAGCCGGGCGCGGGCGACCGCGCCATCGAGACCCTCGCTCGCGGCGGCATCCGTGCGTGCGATCACGACGAGGTCGCGGCGGGCCTTCGCTGCTGCGGCGACCTTGGCGGCCATGTCATGGGCATCGGCAAGTTTCTTGTCGTTAAGGTGGCCGCACTTCTTCGGCAGAAAGCTGATCTTCGAGATGAACCGCGCCGGCGCCGGCTTCCTCGAACACGCGGACCATATGCATGACGTTGAGCGCTTCGCCGTAGCCGGTGTCGCCGTCGACCAGCAGCGGCAGGCCCGATGCGCGCGGCAATCTGACGCACGAAGAAGGCGACTTCATCGACCGTGATGACGCCAAGGTCCGGCAATCCCATCGAGGCCGTCATGGCGGCGCCCGACAGATACAGGGCATCGAAGCCCGCGGCCTTGGCCTGAAGCGCCGCCATGCCGTTATGCGCGCCCGGCAGGCGCAGGATGCCGGGCCGTTGCAGCAGCGCCCGAAAGCGGCGGCCGGCGGTCTCGTGCGGAAGATCGGATGCGACCAGATAGGGCATTCACATTTCCCTTATGCGGCGCGCACCGAGGAAGGCGGCAGGTCGCGTGCATCGAGCGGGATGAAGGTGCGGTTTTCCGGGCCGACATAATTGGCCGCCGGCCGGATGATCTTGCTGTCGATCCGTTGCTCGATGACGTGCGCCGCCCAGCCGGAAGTGCGCGAAATGACGAATAGCGGCGTAAACATCGCCGTCGGTACGCCCATCGCATGATATGAGACGGCGCTGAACCAGTCCAGATTGGCGAACATGCGCTTGGTTTCCGACATGACGGCTTCGATCCGCTCGGCAATGTCATACATCCGCATGCTGCCGCCCTCGAGGCTGAGCTGATGCGCGACCTGCTTGATGACCTTGTTGCGGGGATCGGCGACGGTATAGACGGGATGACCGAAGCCGATCACGACTTCCTTTGCAGCGATCCTGCGGCGGATGTCGGCCTCGGCCTGGTCAGGATCGGCGTAGCGCTTCTGCACTTCGAACGCGACCTCATTGGCCCCGCCGTGTTTCGGCCCGCGCAGCGCGCCGATGGCGCCGGTGATCGCCGAATACATGTCGGCGCCGGTGCCGGCGATCGAGCGCGCGGTGAATGTCGAGGCGTTGAATTCGTGCTCGGCGTAGAGATTGAGCGAGGTATGCATCGCGCGCTCGTGCGAAGCAGAAGGCGGCTTGCCATGGAGCAGGTGCAGGAAATGCGCGCCGATGGAGTGATCGTCGGTTTCCACCTCGATGCGCCGGCCATGATGGGCGTAGTGGTGCCAGTAAAGCAGCATGGAGCCGAGCGAGGCCATCAGGCGGTCGGCGATGTCGCGGGCGCCGGGTGTGTTGTGATCGTGGCTCTCCGGCAGCACGCAGCCGAGCGCGGAAACGCCGGAGCGCATGACGTCCATCGGATGTGCCGCCGCGGGCAATTGTTCGAGCGTGTTCAGCACCGCGCGCGGCAGGCCGCGCAGCGATTTAAGCTTCGCCTTGTAATTGGCGAGTTCAGTGCGGGTCGGCAGGCTGCCATGCACCAGCAGATACGCGATCTCCTCGAATTCGCAGACACCGGCGACATCGAGGATGTCGTAGCCCCGGTAATGCAGATCGTTACCGCTGCGCCCGACGCTGCAAAGCGCGGTGTTTCCGGCGACGACGCCCGAGAGCGCAACGGATTTTTTGGGTGCAGGTTTTGCCGTCTGTCATCTGTCTCTCCTCAGGAATGTGCGGCGCGCTGTCGTGAAGCTGAAATGTCGGGCTGGCCAGTCGAATAGGCCGCGTGCTGCGGCTGCACCGAGCCGTGAAGGCTCGACCTCAAATGTCAGGCGCGACAATTCGCCGGCCGCAAGCGATGGCAGCCGCTCGACGGTGGCGATGAAGCGGTCCTGTTCGGCAGTGGCGATGACGCCTTCCGCCAGCGTCCTGAATTTTTTGATGTAGTCCGGCCGCCTGAACGGGCGGGCGCCCAGCGGATGCGCGTCGGCTATGGCGATCTCGTCGCTGACGACCGAGCCGCCCTTGAGCGTGACGACAACGCGGCCGCCAAAGGCTTTCTGCCGGGGGTCGTGGCTGTGATAGCGCCGCGTCCATTCGGGATCTTCGATCGTCGATATCTTGCGCCAGAGCTCTGTTGTCGCGGGCCGCGACGCGCGTTCCGGCGCATAGGATTTTTCGTGATGCCAGCCGCCGTCTTCAAGGGCGACGGCAAAGATGTACATGATGGAATGGTCCAGCGTTTCGCGACTTGCCTTCGGATCGATCTTCTGCGGATCGTTGGCGCCGGTCCCGATCACGAAATGGGTGTGATGGCTGGTGTGGATGACGATGCTTTCGATTCCTGTGAGGTCGCCGAGCTTCGGTCCCAGCCGGCGCGCCAGATCGATCAGCGCCTGGCTCTGATATTCCGCGGAATATTCCTTGGTGTAGGTATCGAGGATGGCCCGTTTGGATTCGCCTTGCTCCGGCAGCGGCACGATGTATTCGCGCCCGGGCCGCCAAGCAGCCAGGCAATAAAGCCGTCTTCGCCCTCATAGGCCGGCGATGGAGCGCCTTCGCCGCGCATGACGCGGTCGACTGCTTCGATAGCCATCTTGCCTGCGAACGCCGGCGCATAGGCCTTCCAGCTCGAAATCTCGCCCTTGCGCGATTGCCGCGTGGTGGTGGTGACGTGGAGCGCCTGCTGGACGGCCTGATAGATCGTCTCGGTCGGCAGGTTGAGCAACGCGCCGATGCCGGCCGCCGCCGAGGGGCCGAGGTGGGCGATATGGTCGATCTTGTGCTCGTGCAGGCAGATGCCTTTCACGAGATCGACCTGGATTTCATAGGCCGCGGCCAGCCCGCGCAGCGAGATCCGCGCCCGACGACCCGCAATGCTGCGCCACCGCCAGCAGCGGCGGAATGTTGTCGCCGGGGTGCGAATAGTCGGCCGCCAGGAACGTGTCGTGGAAATCGAGTTCGCGGACGGCGACGCCGTTCGCCCATGCGGCCCATTCCGGCGAGAAGTGCCGCTCAGGCGCCAGTCCGAATATCGTTGCGCCCACCTGCTGCGGATGCGCTTCGGCTTGCGCCCGCGCGGTGACGACCGGATGCCGCGCGATCGAAGCCGCCGCAACCGCGGCATTGTCGATGATGCGGTTGCCGATCATCTCGGCGACGTCGTCCTCGACACGGACCGGATCCGACGGCGACCGCGGCAATCTTCCAGGCAAGCTGATCGGCGCGATCGAGGCGCTCGGCGGATTTGTAGGTGCGGACTTTATGCTGCTTCACAGAACGGCTTCCTCTTGAATTTCGGCATGGCCGTGGAATTCGGCGAAAGGCATCGGGCGCCCGTTCGCATCGACGGCGACCATTTCAAACGATCCACGCACGGCCGAGCGGCGGCGATCCGCTGAGCGCGTCCTCGTGGATGAGATCGACCGCAACCGTCATCGAGGTGCGGCCGACGCGCGCGATGCTGGGCTACGCATTCGACCAGACTCGCCGACGCGAACAGGCTCGTCGAACGTGATCCTGTCCGAAGATGCCATCACCACATGCTGGCGCGAATGACGGGTGGCCGCAATGAAAGCTGCCTTGCCCATGAGGTTGAGTGCGTTGCCGCCGAACAGCGTTCCGTAGTGATTGGCGCGGTCGGGAAACACCACATCGATGAGCCGGGTTTCCAGGCGAGTGGAGGGCGGTAACGTCCATTGCAAAACTCCGGACGGCTTGCGTTTCCGTCAGAAGTTCGCAATATCTGCAAATCGAAGCCTTTGAAAATGACTGAAAAAGCGTAATTTTGCGAATATTTTTCGCTCCATTGCAAAGTTTGCGAAGTCGAGGATGCGATGAAAAAAGCGTTCATGGGGCTGCGGCTGAAGCGCCTGCGCGAAGAGCAGCGCCTGACCCAGGCGGGATTGGCGCAGCGGCTCGGAATTTCGCTCAGCTATCTCAACCAGCTTGAGAACAATCAGCGGCCGCTGACCGTGCAGGTGCTGTTGGCGCTCAACACCGCCTTCGGGCTTGATCTTCAGACCTTCTCCGAAGACGACGAGGCGCGGCTGATCGCGGATTTGCGGGAGGCGCTGTCGGATGCGGCATTCGGTGAAACCATCGCCGCGGTCGAGTTGCGCGAGCTTGCGATGAACATGCCGGCGGTGGGGCGCGCGTTGGTCACGATCCATCGAAAGTACCGCCAATCCACCGAGCAGGCCGGGTTGCTGGCCGCTCGCCTGGGCGAGGACCGGCAATCGGACGTGCCGGTTCTGCCGTCAACGCCGTTCGAGGAAGTCCGCGACTTCTTCTATCTGCGGCACAATTACATTGCCGAACTCGATGAAGCCGCCGAAGGCATCGCGCAGGCGATGAACTTTCCGATCGGGCAAATGGACCAGGCGCTTGCCGCCTATTTGGCGGACCGTCACGGCGTCAAACTGGTTTTTGAGGCTATCGACGAGCTGCCGTCCGGCAACGAGCGGAAATACGATTCCAGGACCAGCACGCTCTATCTGGCCGCCGGGCCTGCGGCCGGGCCAGCGCGCCTTTCAGTTGGGAACGCAGATCGCGATGCTGACATTCGACCGGGAACTGGCTGACCTGGTCGATGGCGCCGGCTTCACCAGCCAGGAAGCCCGCGGGCTGGCGCGCATCGGGCTCGCCAATTATTTCGCCGGCGCGCTGATCATGCCCTATGGGCGCTTCCTCGCGGCGGCCGAGGCGCGTCGTTACGATATCGAGCTGTTGGGATACGAGTTCGGCGTCGGCTTCGAGACGGTCTGCCACCGCTTGAGTTCGCTGCAACGGCAGGGCGCGCGCGGCGTGCCGTTCTTCTTCATCCGTGTCGATCGCGCCGGAAATATCTCGAAACGCCAGTCGGCGACCGATTTTCACTTTTCGCAGGGTCGGCGGAACCTGTCCGCTCTGGAACGTCTACGAAGCCTTTGCGAGCCCGGGACGGATATTGACCCAGCTTGCGCGAATGCCCGACGAGCGAACCTATCTCTGGATCGCCCGCACCGTGTCGCATGCCCGCGGCAAATACGGCGCGCCCACCAAAACCTTCGCCGTAGCACTTGGCTGCGACGTGCGTCATGCCGAACGCGTCGTGTATTCCGAGGGCATCAACCTGAAGGCCTCGAACGCGACGCCGATCGGGATGGGGTGCAAGGTCTGCGAACGGCCGGATTGCGCGCAGCGCGCGTTCCCGCCGATCGGCCGCGCGCTGCGGATTGACGAAACGAGATCCCGATTCGCGCCCTATGCCACGTCGTGACCGCGACTGGGATGGCGGCCTGCCGGAAACTTCTTTGATATGGAGAAAGAATCAGGCTCTCCTGCCTCATTGCGACCGCACGATGAATTTTTTTCGTTGGATAGCGGGCATAAGGCTGCCGCCCCATTGACACTCTACCGCGAATATCACCACATATAGATGTCACGGTCCGCCTCATCGCAAGATTTGGTGGCTAAGAGGGAAGCTGGTGAATCGCGCAATTTCGCGAAATTCCAGCGCTGCCCCCGCAACTGTAAGCAGTGAGTTGCTCCCGACCTTCAGGTCACTAATGCGCCGGCGCGCATTGGGAAGACCAGGGTGCGACGACGACCTGCGAGCCAGGAGACCTGCCGCGACAACAAAAGAACGTCCACGGGCGGGGTGTCCCGGCGGCCGCTTGCAGATCCATGCCGGCGTTTGCCGCCGCGCATGCGATGCAGCGTCCCCAGCAGACATCCGGCCTCAACAACAACACGGGGTCTGCCAATGTCTGAATCCACTGGTCTCATTGCTCGCGAAGCCAAAACCGTTCCCTTGTTTCAGTTGCGTCCCGAATCGCTCGCCACGTCGGAAGCCGAACTTCCGATGCAGGTGATCCGCCGCAACGGCACGGTTTCGAAATTCGACGCCAGCAAGATTTCGGTCGCCATGACCAAGGCCTTTCTCGCGGTCGAGGGACACACGGCCGCCGCGTCCCGTCGCGTGCATGAAGTCGTGGAGCATCTGACCGCGGAAGTCGTCGGCGCGCTGTCACGCCGGATGAGCGAAGGCCGCACCTTTCATATCGAGGACGTGCAGGACCAGGTCGAACTGGCGCTGATGCGCAGCGAGCATCACAAGGTGGCGCGCGCCTATGTGCTGTACCGCGAGGAGCGCACCCGGCAGCGTGCGGAGCAGGAAGCGGCGAAATCCGCCAGGCCGTCGGCCGGGCCGGTCCTGCATGTGACGCTGGCGAACGGCACAAAAGTGCCGCTCGACTCCGCGCGATTGGCCTTGATCGTCAACGAGGCCTGCGCCGGACTCGACGGCGTCGATGCGGCGCCGGTGGTCGCGGAAATCCAGCGAAATATCTATGACGGCATCAGCCAGGACGAACTGGCGCTGGCCTCGGTGATGGCCGCACGCACGCTGGTGGAGCAGGAGCCGAACTACGCCTATGTCAGCGCGCGGCTATTGCTCGACAAGCTCAGGACCGAGGTGTTGTCCTACGTCCATGGCGCGCCGACCAGCGCCTCGCAGGCCGACATGGCCACGCGCTATGGCGAATATTTCCCGGCCTATATCAAGACCGGCATCAAGGCCGAATTGCTTGATCCCGATCTCGGCCGCTTCGACCTGAAAAAGCTCGCCGCCGCCCTCAAGCCGGAACGCGATCTGGCGTTTCAATTCCTGGGCCTGCAGACGCTGTATGACCGCTATTTCCTGCACGAACGCGGCAACCGCATCGAGCTGCCGCAGGCGTTCTTCATGCGCGTCGCCATGGGACTTGCGGGGCGCGAGATCGACCGCGAGGCCCGCGCCATCGAGTTCTACGATCTCTTGTCGTCGTTCGACTTCATGGCTTCGACGCCGACCCTGTTCAATTCGGGAACGCTGCGGCCGCAATTGTCGTCGTGTTTCCTCACCACCGTCGCCGACGATCTCGACGGCATTTTCAAGTCGGTCAAGGACAACGCGCTGCTGGCAAAGTACTCCGGCGGGCTCGGCAATGACTGGACCCGCGTGCGTGGCCTGGGCGCCCACATCAAGGGGACCAACGGCGAAAGCCAGGGCGTGGTGCCGTTCCTGAAAGTCGCCAACGACACCGCGATCGCGGTCAACCAGGGCGGAAAGCGCAAGGGCGCGGTCTGCGCCTATCTTGAGACCTGGCACATCGACATCGAGGAATTCCTCGATCTGCGCAAGAACACCGGCGACGACCGCCGCCGCACCCACGACATGAACACCGCGAACTGGGTGCCTGATCTGTTCATGCAGCGCGTCGAAACCGACGGCGAATGGACCTTGTTCTCGCCGGACGAGACGCCCGATTTGCATGACCTCTACGGCAAGCCGTTCGCCGAGCGCTATGCGGCCTATGAGGCCAAGGCGGCGCGCGGCGAAATCCGCGTCTTCAAGCAGGTCCGCGCCGCAGACCTGTGGCGGAAGATGCTGACCATGCTGTTCGAAACCGGGCATCCCTGGATCACCTTCAAGGACCCCTGCAATCTGCGTTCGCCGCAGCGCCACGCCGGCGTCATCCACTCCTCCAACCTCTGCACCGAGATCACGCTCAATACGTCCGACGACGAGACCGCGGTCTGCAATCTCGGCTCGATCAACCTGCTCAATCATTTGCAGGACGGTCGGCTGAACGAGACGCGCCTGAAGAAGAGCGTGACGACGGCGATGCGGATGCTCGACAACGTCATCGACATCAATTTCTACACGATCCCGGAGGCGCGGCGTTCGAACCTGCGGCACCGCCCGGTCGGCCTCGGCCTGATGGGTTTTCAGGATGCGCTGCAGGCGCTGCGGATCGCGGTTGCTTCCGATGCCGCCGTGAGCTTCGCCGATTCCAGCATGGAAGCGATTTCCTATTACGCGATCTCGGCATCGGTCGATCTCGCAGGCGAGCGTGGGCGTTATCCCTCGTTCGACGGTTCGCTGTGGAGCCAGGGCATCCTGCCGATCGATTCAATCGAACTGGTGGCGGACGCCCGCGGCGGCGTTGCGATGGACCGCTCGGCCACGCTCGACTGGGGCTCTTTGCGCGCGCGCGTCAAATCGACCGGCATGCGCAACTCGAACGTGATGGCGATTGCGCCGACGGCGACGATCTCCAACATCTGCGGCGTCGCGCAGTCGATCGAACCCGCCTACCAGAACCTCTATGTCAAATCCAACATGTCCGGCGATTTCACCGTCGTGAACGAGTTTCTGGTGCGCGACCTCAAGACGCGCGGGCTGTGGGACGAGGTGATGGTCAACGATCTCAAATATTTCGACGGCAGCGTCGGGTCGATCGATCGCATCCCCGACGATCTCAAGGCGCTCTATGCGACCGCCTTCGAGATCGACAGCGCCTGGCTGATCGAAGCCGCCGCAAGACGGCAGAAATGGATCGACCAGTCGCAGTCGCTCAACCTTTATATCGCCAACCCCTCGGGCAAGAAGCTCGATGCGCTGTATCGCTTGGCATGGACGCGCGGCTTGAAGACGACCTATTACCTGCGCTCGCGCAGCGCCACCCATGTCGAGAAATCTACGTTGCGGGGAACCGACGGCAAGCTCAACAGCGTCTCGTCCACGACGATGATGTCCGCGGCGCCGATCGCCGTCACGCCTCCCGATCTGACCGGCGCGATGGCGTGCTCGATCGACAATCCCGAATGCGAAGCCTGCCAGTAAGCAACAACAAGAACAGGGAATAACATTATGCTCGACTGGTCCGAACCATCCGCGCCTGCGCGTCAGGCGGCGGCGCCTTTCGTGGCGACCGCGCTTACTGAAACCGATCAGACCGGGCTCGGCACTATCGATCGCCGCGGCGGCAGAGTGTCCGTCGACGACAAGCGGATGATCAATTGCCGCGCCGACGTCAATCAATTGCTGCCGCTGAAGTACAAATGGGCGTGGGAGAAATACCTCGCCGGCTGCAACAATCACTGGATGCCGACCGAAGTCTCGATGCAGGCCGACATCGCCTTGTGGAAATCCCGCGACGGCCTCACCGAAGACGAGCGCCGCGCCATCAAGCGCAATCTCGGTTTCTTCGCAGCGTCCGAAAGCCTCGTCGCCAACAACATCGTGCTGGCGATCTACCGCCATCTGACCAATCCGGAATGCCGGCAATATTTGCTGCGGCAGAGCTTCGAAGAGGCGGTTCACACCCACACCTTCCAGTACATCGTCGAAAGCCTCGGCCTCAATGAGGGCGAACTGTTCAACATGTACCGCGAGGTGCCGTCGATCACCGACAAGGCGGCGTGGGCACTGAAGCACACCCAGCATCTCGACGATCCCGATTTCAAGACCGGGACGCCGGAGGCGGACCAGGCGTTCCTGCGCGATCTCGTCGCCTTCTACGTGATCTTCGAGGGCATGTGGTTCTATACGGGATTTGCGCAGATACTCTCGCTTGGCCGCCGCAACAAGATGGTCGGCATCGCCGAGCAGTACCAGTACATCCTGCGCGACGAGTCCATTCATCTCAACTTCGGCATCGACGTCATCAATCAGATCAAGATCGAGAATCCGCATCTGTGGACGAATGAATTCCAGGAGGAGGTCCGCTCCATGATTCGCGCCGCCGCCGAACTGGAAGCGGCCTATGGTCGGGACACCATGCCGCGCGGATTCCTCGGGCTGAATGCGGCGTTGTGCGAAACCTACATGCACTTCATCGCCAATCGCCGCTGCGCTCAGCTTGGGTTGGCGCGGGTGTTCGACGAAACGGAAAACCCGTTTCCCTGGATGTCGGAGGCGATGGATCTGAAGAAGGAGAAGAACTTTTTCGAGACCCGCGTGATCGAGTATCAGAATGGCGGTGCATTGAACTGGGAGTAGGTGGGTGAGGTCTTTGTTGCACGCGAAATACTTGGTGGTCATTCCGGGATGCGCAACTTGGCGCAGGCCCGGAATTCATAGCCACGATCGGGAGTATGGATTCCGGGTTCGCGCTACGCGCGCCCCGGAATGACGGCCGAAGGAGTCGTGCCCTAAAATCCGTCGTCACGCCGCAAATCCTTAAGATTTCTTCAATTCAGTCTGGCCTATTGCTGGAGGGCTGCGCGCGGTCGGCGCGCACCAACCAGGACCTCGCATGGCCGCCACCGCGTCCACCCCAACGACCACGCCCGAACCAAGCGCTGTTCCCGCTTCGCTCCTGAAGGTGTCCTTTGCGCTGTTCGTCATCAACGCCACGTTTTTCCCGGCGGCGTATTTCGCGCATTGGTGGATCTATGATGCGGACGGGTTGGGCATGCCGACCGATTTCGTCAACGTCTGGGCCGCCGGACGGCTGGTGCTCGATGGTCATCCGGCACAAGCCTATGATTGGGTAATCCAGAAGCAGGTCGAGGTTGCGCTGCTGGGGCGGGATTTCGTCGGCTATTTCGCCTGGCACTATCCGCCGCCATTCTTGTTTGTCGCATCGGGTCTCGCGCAATTTCCCTATTCGACCGCGTTCATCGGCTGGGTTTCGCTCAGCCTGTTGCCGTATCTCGTCATGATGCGTGCGATCGTCGGTCGCAACTTCGGCTTTTTACTCGCGCTTGCTCTTCCCGTGGTGTTCAGCAATGCGCTGGTCGGGCAGAACGGCTTTCTCACCGCTGCGCTCATCGGTGGCACGCTCTATCTGTTGCCGGTGCGGCCGGCCCTCGCCGGCATTTGTTTGGGGCTCTTGAGCTACAAGCCGCAATACGGCTTGTTGTTTCCGCTCGTCCTGATCGCGGCATCGCAATGGCGCGCGTTCTGTGCCGCTGCCGCAACGACCCTCACACTGGCGTTCGCGTCCTGGCTCGCTTTCGGCACCGAGAGCTGGCAGGCGTTCTTCCACTGGATGCCGATGTTCTCGCAAGCCTTCCTCACCGAGGGCAAAGCGCCGTGGTGGAAGCTGCAGAGCATTTTTTCGCTGGTTCGTTATTTCGGCGGCACCGAGCAACTGGCATGGGGATTCCAGTGGGTGCTCACTGCTTCCGTTGCCGTGGTGCTGACGCTGATGTGGCGCAGCCGCGTGCCCTACACGTTGAAGGCGGCGGCCCTTGCCGCCGGGACATTGCTGACCACGCCGTATCTCTTCATGTACGATCTGATGGTGCTCGCCGTTCCCGTCGCCTTCCTGGTTCGCATCGGATTGAGAAGCGGCTTTCGCGCCTACGAACTGCCGGCGCTTGGCTGCGCAGCGGCTCTGATCGTGGGCTTCATCTTCTCCGGCGTGCCGCTCGGATTTGGGGCCACGCTGATCGTGGCCGGCCTGGTCCTGCGCCGAGCCGGCCCGTGGTGGCGGCGCGAGCCCATGCCAGCGCTGGTTGCAGCCGGCGCCTAATCGCCTCTTCTCTAGTCATTGCTTCATCGCGAAACCGTCTTGTCAGGCGGTCTGAATAGTTGTTCACTTCTTCAATGCGGTTGACGCCCAATCGCTCAAAACAATGAAGATCCGCGTTCTGCCTGTCGATTCCGGACCGAACGCGCGACGGGGGACGGGAAAGCGCGCCATGGTGTATCGGCGAACCCATCAGGTGGTGAAACGGCTGGCCGCGAGGCGCAGCAATATTCTCGCGGCGGCGCGGGAAGCCGCGGCGGACGGTGGCATGACCGCGGTGCAGATCGCGCCGGTTGCGGTCCGCGCCAATGTCGCGGCCGGCACCGTGTATCGCTATTTCCCTTCCAAGGCCGAGTTGATTTCCGAACTGATCGCCGAGGTCTCGCGCGACGAACTGACTGCGATCCGCCGCGCGGCGGACGCCGCACCCGGGCCGTCCTCGGCGCTGGCCGCTGCCGTCACCACCGTTGCCGTGCACGTGCTGTCGCAGCGCAAGCTCGCCTGGGGCATTTTGGCCGAGCCTGTCGATGTCGACGTGTCGGCGTCCCGGCTTGCCAGCCGCCGCGAAATTTCCGGCGAGATCGCCGCGCGAATCGATGCCGCGGTGCGTGCCGGGCATCTGCCGGCACAGGACACGGCGTTGGCCGCGACGGCGCTGCTCGGCGCGCTGCATGAAGCCCTGGTCGGCCCGCTGGCGCCCGACAATCTGGACGATCCCGCCAAACTGCGCGACGCGGTTCAGACCGTCACGCTATTGGCGCTGCGCGCGGTCGGCGTGATGGACGCCCGCGCCCGCGGCCTCGTGGTGCAGGCGGTGTTGCCGGCAAAGGCGCTGGTCGGCGCCTGAAGATTCGTCGGCCGCCGACACCGCTTTGACGCAACCATACGCCAGACTGCGGCTTGTCCGTATTCCAACCAGCGAATGGAGCAGCAACCGATGACGACGACATTCGGATCGGCCAAATGGCAGGGCGGCATCAAGGACGGCAAGGGCGCGATCTCGACCAAGAGCGGCGCGCTGAGCGACTATCCCTATGGCTTCGCCAGCCGCTTCGAGGGCAAGCCGGGCTCCAACCCGGAAGAACTGATCGGCGCCGCGCACTCCGCCTGTTTCACCATGGCGCTGTCGCTGATCCTCGGCGAAGCCAAGCTCACCGCCGAGCACATGGAAACTAAAGCCGACGTCACGCTCGAGAAGGTGGGCGACGGTTTTGCGATTACCTCGGTTCATCTCGCGCTGACGGCGAAAATCCCCGGCGTCGATAACGCCAAATTCCAGGAACTGGCGGGCATGGCAAAGGCCGGCTGCCCGGTATCGAAGCTGCTGAATACGAAGATTACGCTCGACGCGACGCTGCAGGGCTGACCGTCATTCCGGGGCGCGCGTCGAAGACGGAAACTACGATCTGCAATTGCACATCGGAGGTCTGGTCCTTCGGACCATCCCGGAATGACGGCGAACGTTCGCCGTTACTTCTCCGGCTCGCCGTCCGGTCCGACGGTTGCAATGCGCACCATGTTGGTGGTGCCGGGGATGCCGAGCGGCACGCCGGCGACGATGATCACGCGCTGGCCCGCTTTGGCGAAGCCGTCGCGGAAGGCAATCGAGCCGGCGCGATCGACCATGTCGTCCTGGTCGTGGGCGTCTTCCGCGACCACGCAATGCACGCCCCATACGGCGGACAATTTGCGCCCCGTAGCGATGTTCGGCGTGATCGCCACTACCGGCGGTTTCGGTCGCTCGCGCGCCACGCGGATGGCGGTCGAGCCCGAACTGGTCCAGCAGATGATCGCCGATAATTCCAGCGTCTCCGCGATCTGCCGCGCGGCGTCCGCGATGGCGTCGCCGACCGTGTTCTCCGGCTCTGGGCGTTGCGCCGTCAGCACCGAGCGATAGGTCGGGTCGCGCTCCACTTCCTCGCCGATGCGGTTCATGGTCGAGACCGCCTCGACCGGAAACTTTCCTGCCGCAGACTCCGCCGACAGCATGATGGCGTCGGCGCCTTCATAGACGGCGGTCGCGACGTCGGAGACTTCGGCGCGCGTCGGCACCGGCGACTGGATCATCGATTCCAGCATTTGGGTCGCGACCACCACCGGCTTGCCGGCGCGGCGCGCCATTCGCGTCATTTGCTTTTGAAGGCTTGGCACCCGTTCGAGCGGCAGTTCGACACCGAGATCGCCGCGCGCCACCATCAGTGCATCGGAGGCTTCGATGATTTCGGCGAGGCGGTCGATGGCCTGCGGCTTCTCGATCTTGGCCATCACGGCGGCGCGGCCGCGAATCAACTTCTTGGCCTCGGTGACGTCCTCGGCGCGCTGCACGAACGAGAGCGCGATCCAGTCTACCCCCGTCACCAGCGCGGCTTCGAGATCGGCGCGATCCTTCGGCGTCATCGCCGAGACCGGCAGGTCGGTGTCGGGCAGGCTGACGCCCTTGCGGTCCGACATCTTGCCGCCGATCACCACCCGCGTCACGGCGCGTTCGGGCGAAGTCTCTTCGGCGATCAGGCGCACCTTGCCGTCGTCGAGCAGCAGCGCGTGGCCCGGCCGCAGCGCCGCCAGGATTTCCGGATGCGGAAGTTGCACGCGGGTGTTGTCGCCGGGCGTCTTGTCGGAATCGAGCGTAAAACTCTGGCCGTTGTGGAGCTGGGTCGCGCCTTCGGCAAAGGCGCCCAACCGCAGCTTCGGTCCCTGCAAATCGACCAGGATGCCGATCGGGCGGCCGTAGCTGCTTTCGACATTGCGGATGGTCTTGACCAGCTCGCGCATCTTGTCGTGCGGCGTGTGGCTCATATTGATGCGGAACACGTCCGCGCCGGCCTCGAACAGCTTCCGGATCATCGCACTGTCTGACGATGCCGGGCCGAGGGTCGCGAGTATCTTGATACGACGGAGCCGCCTCATTGCTTGGGCGCCGCGGCTGGCGGCAGACCCGGCGTCGTTCCGCCCGGCGGATTGGGCAAGCCGGGCATTCCGCCTGGGCCAACCGTTCCCGGAATTCCCGGCACGCGCTGCGAGGGTTGTTCGTTGGCTTCGGTCAGTTGCACGGTCCACGCTCGCTGTTCGCCGGTATCGACTTCGAAGAACCCGGTGCGGTCGTAGCCGCGCGCCAGGCAATTCTCGGTGCCCTTGATAGTGAATTCCTTGTCGCGTGAACACATAAACGCCTGTCCCGACCATTCGCCGCCGCGGTCATAGTCGAGCGCGTAGATATAATAGTAGC
Organism: uncultured Alphaproteobacteria bacterium; assembly: GCA_963847015.1. GTDB lineage: Bacteria > Pseudomonadota > Alphaproteobacteria > Rhizobiales > Xanthobacteraceae > Bradyrhizobium. The sequence goes on from CAWJYI010000027.1 coordinate 261,771, forward strand.
GTGCGACAAGCGTTCCGCGCAGCAGCGTTTCGCAACTGCGTGAGGACACGTTCCACCAGCCTTCGGTGGTCCAACCCTCGGCGTCCTTGTAGCCGAGCGCGATGCCGACCCGGCTCGAAGTGTTGTTGCAGAGACGAAAATCAGCCGCCGCGGAGCTGTTCCACAAGCCCATCACTGCGAACGCGACCACCGGCAGCAGGCCGGCGGTCATGCGAGCGGAGAGGGGGGGCCGACGGAGAGAATCTTTTGCAGTCATGCAGCGAAGCTATCTCAAATGATTGACGATTTCGCATGGCCCGGGACCTGTCAACGGCCGGGGAGGCCATTTCCCACGCCATGAAACCAGAATCATGGGAAACCAGAATTCCGCCTGATATCCCTCATTTTGCGCGCCGATATGGCAAAATCTGTGACAATTCCCACCTGATATCAATATGCTCGAGAGGCGCAAACCGCGGGATCACGACCATGACGATCGACGACAAAACCAGAACGGAACTTGAAGCTGCCGTTTTCCGGCGCCTGGTCGACCATCTGCGCTCCCGCACCGACGTCCAGAACATCGATCTGATGAATCTGGCCGGCTTCTGCCGCAACTGCCTGTCGAACTGGATGAAGGAAGAGGCCGACGCCAAGGGCATCGGCATCAGCAAGGACGAAAGCCGCGAGGCGGTCTATGGCATGCCCTATGAGACCTGGAAATCGAAGTTTCAGGGCGCTGCCAGTCCCGAGCAGCTCGAAGCGATGAAAAAGGCCCAGAGCGGGCATTAAAGCCTTCAGGCTTCCGTTTCGCGCTCGACTCAATCTGTGCGAGTTCTGTCGATGCTTTCTCCTGTGGGCCCGCTGTGGATGACGGCGATGTTTCCTTGACGCAGGGCTCCCCGATCTTGAGGGTCAATCGGACAAAAGCGCCGCGCGGCAACGCGTCCGGCGCTTGATCTTTCAGCCTCAACACCAGTTCCCCCAGGAGTACCCGATGGCCACCTCCGCCGCCGCCGTTCAGGACGAGCCCGCGACAAAATTCGCCAAAGACCAGCTCAAGGCCATCGTCGAACGCATCGAGCGGCTGGAAGAAGAAAAGAAGACGATCTCCGACGACATCCGCGACGTCTACGCGGAAGCCAAGGGCAACGGCTATGACGTCAAGGCGCTGCGCACGATCGTGCGCCTGCGCAAGCAGGACGCCAACGAGCGCGCCGAGCAGGAGACGATTCTCGAGACCTACATGCAGGCGCTGGGGATGCTGTGAGGCGATAGGCGCTTGTCCAACCGCTCGTCGTGCCGGCTCAAGGCCGGGACGACACTGAATGCGGGTAGAGGCCGTTGATCAGGTGACGACGCGCGCCTAACGCAGCGAGGCGGTCCGCAGCACGAACGACTGCGTCGTGAGCTTCGCGGTCGCCGATCCCGTAAACCGGTCGATGGTCATGCCCATCATCGGATCTTCCGAGAAGGTCATCGCGATCGCGGCCTGCGGCTTGAGGAAATAGCTGCGCATCAAGGTCAGGTCGGTGTCGCCGAGCACGGTGGTCGACATCGCGTTGCTCGCGCTCGGCGCCAGCATCACCACCCGCATCCAGACATTATTGCTCTTGGCGGCCGAAATGCGGGTCGAGGTCGAGATCGCGCTGCCCTGGCCCTGCGGTCCGCCTTGACCCTGCGTTCCCTTGGCAACCACGGTGTTGATTTCGGTCGCGGCGGCGGCGGCATTGCGCACCGGCTTGACGCTGCGCGGGATCGGCGCGGAGGCAGCGACGACATTGGAGCGGTCAACCGGCGCGGAGGCGGCCGGCGCATAGGCCAGCGCCCTGTTGAAGGCTTCGGAAACGCTCGTGGTGGAAACGTTGGCAGTGGAAACGCTGGCGGTCGCCTGCGGATCGCCCGCGCCGACGGCCTCGCGTGCCCTGAGAGCGGCAATCTGTACCGCCGTCGCCTGTTTCGGAGCAGCGTCTTCGCCCCAGAAGCCACGGGCATTGATGATATCGGCCGGCGTCTGCGGTTTGGGCTCAGCCTTGTCTGCGGAGGGCTGCTCTGCCGGCTTCGCCTTGCTGGGGCCGAAACGATCTGTGCGTCCGCCGAGGCCAATTGCAGGTTCGCCGCGGCCTGCGGCTTTGCGCGCGGCGTCGGTACCGGATCTGCGGATTTGGCAGGCGCAGCAGCGGCCATCGTGACGGCTGCGGCCTTCTCGTTCTTCACGGGAGCGCTGCCGCCCTCGTCATCCTCTTCGTTCGACTTGCCGCCCCGGAACAGGGAAGCAAACAGGCTGGGCTTGCTCACGGTGGCAGCATCGTCGCCATTGCCGCGCTTTTCGATGTCGGCGCGGGCCAGTTCATAGCCCTTCAGCGGGCCGCCATTGGAGGGCAGGTGGACGGTCCGGCCGTCCGGGAACAGCTTGGCCAGCTGATCGTGGGTCATGCGCGGCCAGTGGCGGATGCTGCCGGTATCAAGATGGACGAACGGCGATCCCGAGGTCGGATAGAAACCGACGCCACCGCGCTGCAGCTTGAGGCCGGCGAAGCGGATCTGCTCAAGCGGCACGTCCGGAATGAAGAAGTCCATCGCATGGCCGAGCATATGCTGGCTGAAGCGGGCCACACCGGAAGAACGGCGGCGGAGCATGGCGTTGGTGGACGGGGAACGATAGGAGGAGATGATCTGGATCGGCTTCTTGCCGTCGACGTCGCGATAGACTTCCCAGAGGATGTCGAACAGCCGACGATCCATCGTGGTCTCTTCCTGGCTGCGCCAGTCGCGAAGGAAGTGATTGAGCTTCTTCAGCGCGTCTTCGTCGTAGCGCCCGTCGCGCTTGAAGGTGACGGTGAGGTCTTCGTCGGAATGGGTGTGGTGGAAGGAAAGGGTACGGGTTTCGTTCAGCGCGGTCGCGTCGTGCACCGACCCGGCTCCGGCAAGGAGCAACAGGGAAGTCAGGCCGATCTGATATCCGGCCTTCGGTAGCGACAGCAAATTGATTTGGCGCGCGAAACCAGCCTGCACGTATAAGCCCACCCAGTCGACGAGCGATCAAGGGACTCTTTCGCAAAAAGACCCCAGCGAAAGAGGGTGAACGCTTTCTTAACGCGGGATGGTTAACCGAAGTTTACCGTCCCGCCCCCAAGCTAGGCTTAACCTAACCCGTGGACTGTGGCGAAAAAGTGCTCGGTGCTAAAATGCAGATGGATAGTGGTTAATGTAAACGGTCTCGCACTGAGTGCGAGACCGTTGATTTTACTTCGAAATTTCAGCAGGCCACCGAGGCAGGATTAACGGGTAATCACCCGCCGCTGCTGCTGTTGCGGACGCCGGCCAATCGGTGCCGGTGGCGTCGGCGGTCCGCCGAACAGCCGCTCGAAGAACGAGGGGCCGGAAGAGAAGAGGTGTTGTCGCTGGCGAAGTTGACGCCAGCCGGCAGGCTGGAGCCGGGCGGACGCGAATAGCTCGGCTGCGAATGCGCGACCAGATTTTCCAGGTCACGCGACCGGCCGCCGTTCTTGAGCAGCGCCAGCATGGCGGCGTCGCGGCCATAGATGTCCTTGCGGATCTGCAGCTTGCCGGCATCGTCCACGAACGCGGTCTGGTAGGTGATGTTGACCGGCAGCGGCGTCGGGAATTTCAGGTCGATCTCGCTGTGGCCGTACATGCCGCGAATTTTCTCGGGCGTGTAGTGCTCGTTCGGCATCACGATGTTGAGCAGGGTCGAGGCGTATTGATCCGGATTTTGCACCCGCATGCAGCCATGGCTGAAGGCGCGTTCTTCCTTGGCGAACAGGTGCTTGTCCGGGGTGTCGTGCTGATAGACGAGGAACTTGTTCGGGAAGTTGAAGCGGATGCGGCCGAGCGCGTTGGCTTCACCGGGCGGCTGCGAGATGTGGATGCTGCCGTCGCGGTTGCGCTCGAGCTTCAGGCCCATGCGTTGCAGCACGGTCGGGTCCTGCTGCAGGGCCGGCAGATATTCATTGTAGATGATCGACGGCGGCACGTTCCAGGTCGGATTGACGGTGATGAACTTCATCGTTTCCGTCAAAAGCGGCGTGGCATGCTGTCCCGGCTTTCCGGTCACCACGCGGGTGTTCCAGACCTGGGCGCCGTTCTGCATCACCTTGAGCGTGAAGTCGGGGATGTTGAGAATGACATAGGCGTTGCCGAGCGATGATGCGCCGAGCTGGCGCGGCAGCCAGCGCCAGCGCTCCATGTTGACGACGACGGTGTCGATCTGCCGGTCACGCTTCGGGCTGTTGATGGCCTTGACGGTACGATCGTCGAGCACGCCATTGGCCTTGAGTTCGGCGCCCTCCTGGAATTTGCGCACGGCCTCGGCGACCTTTGCGTCGTAATGGGTATCGTCGGCGTTTTCGGTGATGCCGAGCTTGGCGCGCAGTTGCGGCACGCGCGAATCTTCCGGCGCGACCGCCGGCTGCTTCTTGGTGCCGGCCTTGAAGGCAAGCGCCGGGCCTTCGGCGATCTGAACCGCCGGTCCGTCGCCCAGGCCGCGCAGTTCGGCGAGCTTCGCCTTCAGCTCCTTGTAGAGCTTGTGGGGCGGGTTGTAGCCATCAAGCGCCGCGGAGGAATCCTTGGCGGTCGAGACGCTGGCCAGCACCTCGGCCGGATCGGTCGGATGCTCGGGATAGAGGATGTCGGCCGAGACCTGCGACCAGTGCATCCGGCCGCTTTGCGCCTGGCGCGCATAGTCCAGCATGCTGGCGGTCAGCTTCATTTCGGCTTCCGCAAGCGCGTCCGGCGAAGTGGCGGCCGTGAAATCCGGCACCGGATAGTCGGCCGGATTGAGGCCTTCGGCGGCGGCATCCTTCAGCCGCGCGACGACGCCCTTGCCGCTGTCGGTCAGTTTGCCCGCCTGGGTCCACAGCGGCGCGTAGTCGCGCGCGGTGTAGAATTTCTCGACCGCGGCGCGCTCGTTCTTGCGATCGAAATAGCGCACCGACTTGGCGCCGAGCATGTCGCGCAGCTTGTCGGCGACCGGCTGGTCGGCCGGCGGCACGTTGCTCGCAGCCTTCACGGGCTCCTTGGCAGGCTCGGCTGCGGGTGCTGCAGCGGTTGCTGGCGGAGCCGTCGTCGTGGTGGTCGCGGTGTCGTTTGCCTTGGCAGTGTCGTTTGCCTTGGTATCGGCGGCAGGCGCGGTGACCATCTCAGCCGGCTTGGTATCCGTCTTGGTCTCGATCTTGGGCTCAACCGCCTTTGCCGTCGTGCTCGGCTCGGCCGCTTTGGCCGCAGCAGGTACGGATGCAGCAGGTATGGATGCAGCAGGCGCGGACGTGGCGGCGTCCATTTTGAAGTCGCTGGCGGTCGGAGGCGGAACGTTCGCCGGTTCGGGACGCGGGACCGCCGCATCGATCGCGAGTTCTGCAGCGCCTGCGCGCGGCGTATCGGATACGCCCGCCAGCGCGGAAGTCGCGGACACCGCGAGGAAGGTTGCCGCGACGGCCATCAGCACGCGGTCAAATCCAGCACGGTTCGTCGAACAGTCACGCATCGTCACACCCCCTTGGGCGAAAACTGCCCCGACATGGAACAGTTTTCAGGTATCGTTCGTCGCAGCATGCGCGAAAGCGCGGGCCTCGATCACAGCCTCGATTTTAGTCGGTACGCCTGCACGCAACAATTCAACCGCAGACGATACATGCGCCCCTATCATGCAGCCAGCGCCATGCGGGCAACTCACGACAAACTGACCTCGAATTACCCGTTTGGTTTCGGGTAGCGCGGTTTTGCCACGCCTCCCGGCCTTTGTCTGTCACCGGCAAGCCACGGTTCAAAGGTTCCGGAACTATCGACTTTGCTTCTGGTCGCGCTTGCCGCGGGAGCGCCACAATCATCCGCGGGCGTCAGATCTTGAGCGTCAGGTCTTGGCGTCAGGTCTTGGGCGTCAGTTCGTTGACGTCAGCCCGAGGGCGTCAGTTCGTCTCTTGCGCGCCATCCGCGGGATCGTCGGCGGCAGCTTCATCGAGTTTGCGATAAAGCGTCGAGCGGCCGATCTTCAGCCGGCGTGCGACTTCTGACATCTGGCCGCGATAATGAGAGATCGCGAAGCGGATAATCTCGTTCTCCATCTCCTCGAGCGGCCGCACCTCGCCGGTTGAGGTCAGCATGGGCAAGTTGCCCGCGGCCGTCGCCAGGGGCGCTATCGGTATTTCATTACCGGAAACCATGGCGGGGCCGTTGACGGGGCCACGACCAGCGGTTCGCCGTGGAGGGCGGGTGCATCGGGGACGGCGTGGGCCGTGGCTTGGGGGAAATCCGACAGGCCAAGCTGGTCGCTCTCGCTCATGACCACGGCGCGGTACACGGTGTTTTCGAGCTGGCGAATATTGCCGGGCCAGTCGAGCTGCGCGAGATGGGCCATCGCCTCGCCGCTGATGCCGGTGATGGTGCGGTTTTCCTCGGCGCTGAACCTTGCCAGGAAATGCCGAAGCAGATGCGGGATGTCCTCGCGCCGCATCCGCAACGGCGGGATCGTCAGCGGCAGCACGTGCAGGCGATAGAACAAATCCTCGCGGAACGCGCCGTTCTTCACGAGGTCGAGCAGTTTGCGGTTGGTCGCGGAAATGATGCGGACGTCGACTTTCACCGGCTTGCGCCCGCCGACCGCCTCGACCGTGCCTTCCTGCAGCGCGCGCAGCAGCTTCACTTGCGCAGCCAGCGGCAATTCGCCGACTTCATCGAGAAACAGCGTGCCGCCATGCGCTTCCACGAACTTGCCCATGTGGCGTTCGGTGGCGCCGGTGAACGCGCCCTTCTCGTGACCGAACAGGATCAACTCCACGAGATTGTCGGGAATCGCGCCGCAATTCACCGCCACGAAGGGTTTTGCCTTGCGCTCGCTGCTGCCGTGGATGGCGCGGGCGAACAATTCCTTGCCGACGCCGGATTCACCCTCGACCAGCACCGGAATCGAGGAGGCTGCGGCCTTCTGCGCGGTGCGCAACACGCCTGCCATGGTCTCGCTGCGGGTGATGACGTCGGCAAAGGTCAGCCGGCCCTCGCGGCTGTGACGGATGCGCTGCAATTCACCCTTCAGCGCCGAGGTGTTGAGCGCGTTGCGCAGCGACACCTGCAGCCGTTCGAAGCCGACCGGCTTGACCACGAAATCCTGGGCGCCGGCGCGCATCGCCGAAACCACATTGTCGATGCCGCCATGGGCGGTCTGCACGATCACGGGGACGTTCACGCCGGCTTCACGAATTTTTGCGAGCACGCCGAGCCCGTCGAGGCCGGGCATCACGAGATCGAGCACGACGGCGTCGATCGCTTGCGCATCGGCGCCGGTCAGCAGGGCTACCGCCGCGTCGCCGCTATCGACGACCAGGGGTTCATAGCCGCACTTCTGCACCATGTTCTCAACCAAACGGCGCTGCACTGCGTCGTCATCGGCAATCAAAATGGTGGCAGCCATGGCTTTCCCCGCACGTTACGATTATCTGTCTCGAATCGGGGCACTGTCGCCGATGCCGATTAACGCACTCTTAAACGTTGCCGTCCCGCACTGATTCCGCCGCCGTCCTTCAGATTGAACACAGGTTTCGAACAAGATGACCTCGCGCTCCAAGTCTGCTCTCCGCAAGTTGTCTGCTCTCCGCAAGTCGTCCGCTCAACGTGGATCGACGCCTAGGAAATCTGCAACCAAATCTGCAAATCGCACAGGCGCGGACAAATTGCCGGAATGGAATTTGGCCGATCTTTATTCCGGTATCGAGGCGCCGGAAGTCGCGCGTGATCTGCAAAGAATGGATGCAGAATGCGTCGCGTTTGAGACCGACTACAAAGGCAAGCTTGCGGAAAACGTCGCAAGGGAAGACGGTGGACGCTGGCTCGCCGAGGCCGTCAGACGCTATGAGGCGATCGACGATCTCGCCGGCCGTCTCGGCTCCTATGCGGGCCTTATTCATGCCGGCGACAGCGTCGATCCCGCGATCACCAAATTCTACGGCGACGTTTCCGAGCAGTTGACCAATGCCTCGGTGCATCTGCTGTTTTTCGCGCTCGAACTCAATCGCATCGACGACGCCGTGATCGAACGCGCGATGCAGGCGCCCGAACTCGGCTATTACCGGCCGTGGGTCGAGGACCTGCGCAAGGACAAGCCGTATCAGCTCGAGGATCGCGTCGAGCAGTTGTTTCACGAAAAGTCCCAAAGCGGGTATGCGGCATGGAACCGGCTGTTCGATCAGACCATCTCCGGCCTGCGCTTCAAGGTCGGCGGCAAGGAACTCGCGATCGAGCCGACGCTGAATCTGTTGCAGGACCGCGCGCCCGAAAAACGTAAAGCCGCCGGGCAGGCGCTGGCGAAAACCTTCAAGGAGAATGAGCGGACCTTTGCGCTCATCACCAACACCCTCGCCAAGGACAAGGAGATTTCCGATCGCTGGCGCGGTTTTGCCGATGTCGCGGATTCCCGGCATCTGAACAACCGCGTCGAGCGCGAAGTGGTCGATGCCCTGGTCGGATCGGTGCGCGCGGCCTATCCGCTTCTGTCGCATCGCTATTACAATCTGAAAGCCGGCTGGTTCAAAAAGAAGAAGCTCGCGCATTGGGACCGCAACGCGCCGCTGCCATTCGCCGCAACCGGCACCATCGCCTGGCCCGAGGCGCGCAACATGGTGCTGACTGCCTATCGCGGCTTCTCCGCCGAGATGGCTGATATCGCCGAGCGATTCTTCACCGATCGCTGGATCGATGCGCCGGTGCGGCCGGGCAAGGCGCCGGGCGCGTTCTCCCATCCGACGACGCCGTCGGCGCATCCCTATGTGCTGATGAACTACCAGGGCAAGCCGCGCGACGTCATGACGCTGGCGCATGAACTCGGCCACGGCGTGCATCAGGTGCTGGCGGCCAAAAATGGAGCGCTGATGGCGCCGACGCCGTTGACGCTGGCGGAGACGGCCAGCGTGTTCGGCGAAATGCTGACGTTCAAGCGGCTATTGGCGCAGACCAAAAACGCCAAACAGCGTCAGGCGCTGCTCGCCGGCAAGGTCGAGGACATGATCAACACGGTGGTGCGCCAGATCGCGTTCTATTCGTTCGAGCGCGCCATCCACACCGAGCGCAAGAACGGCGAGTTGACGGCGCAGCGTATCGGCGAGATCTGGCTCAGCGTCCAGGGCGAGAGCCTCGGGCCGGCCATCGACATCCGCCCGGGTTACGAGAATTTCTGGATGTACATCCCGCACTTCATCCATTCGCCGTTCTACGTCTATGCCTATGCGTTCGGGGATTGCCTGGTGAACTCGCTCTACGCGGTCTACGAAAATGCCTCCGACGGCTTTGCCGAGCGGTATCTGGCGATGCTCGCCGCCGGCGGCACCAGGCATTATTCCGAACTGCTCAAGCCGTTCGGGCTGGACGCCAAGGATCCAAGGTTCTGGGACGGCGGGCTGTCGGTGGTCTCAGGCATGATCGACGAGCTGGAAACGATGGGCTGACGACGTCGTCCGCGAGATCAGCGATGCGAGCGCTGACAAATTTCGGCCGTCGTCGCGTCCCATCATGACGGCGACGACGGGAGTGCAGCGGCTCATGATCGACGCCCCGACACGCCGCGCGGTACTTGGAGCGGGAGTCTTCGCGGCCGGTTCATTGCTCAGGACTCGATGGTGCCGCGAAGATTTCCCTTCCTCCGACGCCTGCTGCCACGACGGCGACGAGGCCACATTGACGCAGACCGAGGGGCCGTTCTTCAAGCCGTCCTCGCCCGAGCGGATCGGAATGCGTGATGCAGGCATGCCGGGGCAGCCGATCGAACTGGTTGGCTTCGTACTTCTCCCGCGCCTGCAAGCCGCTCGCCGGAGTCTTGCTGGATTTCTGGCAGGCCGACGAGAAGGGCCGCTATGACAATTCCGGTTTCCGCCTGCGCGGCCATCAGTTTTCCGATTCGGAAGGGCGCTATCGGGTTCGCGAACCATCGTACCCGGCCTCTACGCCGGCCGCACGCGCCATATCCAGTGAAGGTGCAGCCGAGCGGCGGCCGCGTGCTGACTCACCGCAGCTGTATTTCCCCGGCAAGGCACAAAACCGTTCCGACGGACTGTTTCGCAAGGAGTTGCCTGGTGCGCACAGCCAAGAACGCTGGATGGCTCGCCGGACGTTTCGACTTTGTACTGGGTTAGGCTTTTCGCCATCGCCGTCGGCCGAGGTGAATCCTGCACAATTGGCCTTCCGAATGATCCGAAACGGCTTTTCGAATGATGCAAATAGAAGCTTGAGGACGGCCCGCCCGCCGTTGCCCTTCCTCCGGGATTGCGGTAATTCCCCGCCAGATCGATTATTGACTGGGGATACCGATGGCTGACCATAGCGAAGTTGCCTACACGACCGCTGACGGCAATGATTATCCGGCCCATGAGCAGACCTATGAAGGGTTCATCATGCTGGTCAAATACGGCACCGCAGCCGTCGTCGCCATCGTTGCCCTGATGGGCTACTTCCTGACCTGACCGATTGCCGGCTGCACCGCCAGAGCAGGCGGTGGACCGAAAATATGCATCCAATCCGGTTGCGAAACCGGTATCCAACCTGGCGGAAATAACGCTAGTTTGCTTGCGCGCGCGCTCCCCGTGCCGCCGGAGGCCCCATGAAGATTGCCGTTGCCAAGGAAATCGATCCCTCAGAACCGCGGGTTGCCGCTTCCCCCGACACCGTAAAGAAGTTCAAGGCGTTGGGTGTCGACGTGGCGATCGAGCCGGGCGCCGGCATCAAGTCCGGCCTGCCTGATTCGGAATTCACGGCCGTGGGCGCTACCGTCAGTGCGGATGCGCTGAAGGATGCCGACATCATCATCAAGGTGAAGCGGCCCGAGCCAAGCGAGCTTGCGCAGTACAAGCGCGGCGCGCTGGTGATCGCGATCATGGACCCTTACGGCAACGAGGCCGCGTTGAAGACGATGGCGGATTCCGGCATCTCGGCATTCGCGATGGAATTGATGCCGCGCATCACGCGCGCGCAGGTGATGGACGTGCTGTCGAGCCAGGCCAATCTGGCCGGCTACCGCGCGGTGATCGAGGCGGCGGAAACCTTTGGCCGCGCGTTCCCGATGATGATGACGGCGGCCGGCACGATTCCGGCCGCGAAGGTTTTCGTGATGGGTGTCGGCGTCGCAGGCCTGCAGGCGATCGCGACCGCGCGGCGGCTTGGCGCCATCGTCACCGCGACCGATGTGCGGCCCGCGACCAAGGAACAGGTTGAAAGTCTCGGCGCCAAATTCCTCGCCGTCGAGGACGAGGAGTTCAAGAACGCGCAGACCGCCGGCGGCTACGCCAAGGAAATGTCGAAAGAGTATCAGGCCAAGCAGGCGGCGCTCACCGCCGAGCACGTCAAGAAGCAGGACATCGTGATCACGACCGCGCTGATCCCGGGCCGCCCGGCGCCGAAGCTCGTGACCGGGGAGATGGTGAAGTCAATGAAGCCCGGCTCTGTGCTGGTCGATCTCGCCGTCGAGCGCGGCGGCAATGTCGAGGGCGCCAAGGCCGGCGAAGTCGTCGATGCCGATGGCATCAAGATCGTCGGCTACACCAATGTCGCCGGCCGCGTGGCGCAATCGGCCTCGAGCCTTTATGCCCGCAATCTGTTCTCGTTCATCGAAACCATGGTCGACAAAGCGAGCAAGGCGCTCGCGGTGAACTGGGACGACGAACTGGTCAAGGCGACCGCGCTGACGAAAGATGGCGCCGTCATCCACCCGAACTTCCAGCCCAAATCTTCCTGAGAAGATAGCCTAAGGAGAGAAGCCATGGAGCACGTCGCCCAAGCCGTCGATCCCTTTGTTTTCCGGCTGTCGATTTTCGTTCTTGCCGTTTTCGTCGGCTACTTCGTCGTATGGTCGGTGACCCCGGCATTGCATACGCCGCTGATGTCGGTGACCAACGCGATCTCCTCGGTGATCGTGGTCGGCGCACTGCTTGCGGTCGGCGTCGGCATGATCTCGAGCGGCAGCGGCTGGGCGCGGGGTTTTGGTTTCATCGCGCTGATCTTCGCCTGCGTGAATATTTTCGGCGGCTTCCTTGTCACCCAGCGCATGCTGGCGATGTACAAGAAGAAGGCCAAGTGAAATGACGAGCGAACGGCGTGCACCTCGTGGTGACGAAGACAATGGGGACCTGAGATGAACGCCAATCTGGCTGCAGTTCTGTATCTCGTCGCGGGCGTGCTGTTCATCCTGTCGCTGCGCGGGCTGTCCAGTCCAGCGACATCCCGCCAGGGAAATCTCTTCGGCATGGTAGGCATGGCGATCGCGGTGGTCACCACGCTGGCCGTCCATCCGCCGACAGACGGCATCGCCTGGCTATTGGTCATCCTTGGCATCGCCATCGGCGGCAGCATCGGCGCGGTCATCGCGCGCCGGGTGCCGATGACGTCGATGCCGGAGTTGGTCGCGGCGTTCCACTCGCTGGTCGGCATGGCCGCGGTGCTGGTGGCGGCCGGCGCGTTCTACGCACCGGAAGCCTTCGACATCGGCACGCCCGGCCACATCCATGCGCAGAGCCTGATCGAAATGTCGCTCGGCGTCGCGATCGGCGCCTTGACCTTTACCGGCTCGGTGATCGCTTTCCTGAAGCTGTCCGCCCGCATGAGCGGGGCGCCGATCATTTTGCCGGGGCGTCATTACATCAACATCGCACTCGCCGTGGCGCTGGTGTTCTTCATCGTCGGCCTCGTGATCTCCGGCAGCGCGCTCGATTTCTGGCTGATCACCATCATTGCGCTGGTGCTCGGCGTGCTCATGATCATCCCGATCGGCGGCGCCGACATGCCGGTCGTGATCTCGATGCTCAACTCCTATTCCGGCTGGGCCGCCGCCGGTATCGGTTTCACCCTCGGCAATTCGGCGCTGATCGTCACCGGCGCGCTGGTCGGCTCCTCCGGCGCGATCCTGTCCTACATCATGTGCCACGCGATGAACCGTTCCTTCATCTCGGTCATCCTCGGCGGCTTCGGCGGCGAGACGGTCGCTGCGGGCGGCGGCGGTGGCGAGCAGAAGCCGGCGAAACTCGGTTCGGCCGACGATGCGGCCTTCATCATGAAGAATGCCTCCAAGGTCATCATCGTGCCGGGCTACGGCATGGCGGTGGCGCAGGCCCAGCATGCGCTGCGCGAAATGGCCGACACACTGAAGAAGGAAGGCGTCGAGGTGAAGTACGCCATTCATCCGGTCGCCGGCCGCATGCCGGGCCACATGAACGTGCTGCTCGCCGAAGCCAACGTGCCCTATGACGAGGTGTTCGAGCTCGAGGACATCAACTCCGAATTCGCGCAGGCCGACATCGCCTTCGTGATCGGCGCCAACGACGTCACCAATCCTGCGGCGGAAGACGACAAGACCTCGCCGATCTACGGCATGCCGGTGCTGCAGGTCTGGAAGGCCGGCACCGTGATGTTCATCAAGCGCTCGCTCGCATCGGGCTATGCCGGCATCGACAACCCGCTGTTCTATCGCGACAACACCATGATGCTGCTCGGCGATGCCAAGAAGGTCACCGAGAACATCGTCAAGGCGATGTAAGCCCGCTTACGGAAGCCCATACCTTCCCCCGTCATGATCGCCCTGAAATGACCGCCCTGAAATGGCTGCTGATCGTCGTTTCGGCCGGTTATGCCTGCGCTCTCGCGGTGCTGTTCCTGGTGCAGCGCTCGTTCCTGTTTCCGATCCCGACAACGGTGCGCACCTCGCCGCAAGTCGCCGGCTTTCCGGAAGTCGAAGAGCATGTGCTGACGACGGCGGACGGCGAAAAGGTCATAGTCTGGCATGTCCCGGCAAAGCCCGGCCATCCCGTCATTCTCTATTTCCACGGCAATGGCGATTATCTCGCCGGGTTCTTCGGCCGCTTTCGCGAGCTGATCGCCGACGGGACGGGCGTCGTCGCACTGTCCTACCGCGGCTATGCCGGCTCGAGCGGGCATCCGAGCGAGCAGGGGCTTTTGCAAGATGCTGCAGCGGCCTATGCCTTCACATCGGCACGGTATAGCGCGGACAAGATCGTGGTCTGGGGCTTTTCGCTGGGAACCGGCGTCGCGGTTGCGCTGGCGGCGGAACAGCGGATCGGAAAGTTGATCCTGGAAGCGGCCTACACCTCGACCGTGGACGTGGCAGCGTCGCTGTTCTGGTTCATGCCGGTGCGCCTGGTGATGCGCGATCGGTTCCGGTCCGATGAGCGCATCGCGCAGGTCACGGCTCCTTTGCTGATCATGCACGGCACCGACGATCCGGCAATTCCGATCGGCTTTGGCGAGCGCCTGTTCTGCGCTGGCGCATGAACCAAAGCAGTTCGTCCGATTTCCCGGCGGCGGTCACGAAAATCTAGGCAATTTCGGTGCGATCGAAACGGCGCGGCAATTCATCAACGCTACAAAAGGCTGACTGCGGCGATTGTTTGCTTCATAGTCGGCCCTCGGGAATCCAAAGGATCTGATGACATGAGCGCGCACGGCCCGATGCCGAAATCGTCGTGGATTTTTCCCGCACTGGCGATGGCGCTGTTTGCGGTCGCCACCGCGCTCGGGTTAACGTTCACGCCGTCGGCCGGCGGATTGCTGTTCGCCGCCGTGCTGCTGGCGATACTGTTCGGAACCGTGTTTGCGGCCGTGCACCATGCCGAGGTGATCGCGGAGCGGATCGGCGAACCCTATGGCACGCTGCTGCTGACATTGGCGGTCACGATCATCGAGGTTGCGCTGATCGCGACCATCATGCTCGGTGACAAGCCGGTGCCCGCCTTGGCGCGCGACACCGTGTTCGCGGTTGTCATGATCGTTTGCAACGGCCTGGTCGGCGTCTGCATTTTCATCGGCGGGCTTCGTTATCGCGAGCAGGATTTTCAGGTCTCCGGCGCCAATTTGTATCTCAGCGTGTTGTTCGTGATGGCGACCATTACGCTGATCATGCCCAATTACACGTCGACGGCGCCGGGACCGATCTATTCGGCGGGCCAACTCGGCTTTGTCAGCGTGGTCACGCTCGTTCTCTATGGCGTGTTTCTCTATACCCAGACCATCCGGCATCGCGACTATTTCATTGGTGGCACGGCCGGTGACGCCGCTGACGGTGAACTGCTGTCGAACCGGATGCTGGCGGTGAGTATCGCGCTTCTGCTGGTCTCACTGCTGGCGGTGGTGCTGCTGGCGAAGAAGTTTTCGCTGGTGGTCGATATCGCCATCGCCACCGTCGGCGCGCCGCCGGCTTTCGCGGGCGTATTGGTGGCTATCCTGATCCTGCTGCCGGAAGGCGTCGCCGCCATCTCCGCCGCGCGCAAGAACGACCTCCAGAAGAGCATCAATCTGGCGCTCGGCTCGTCGCTTGCGACCATTGGCTTGACGATTCCCGCGGTGGCGGTCGCCGCCTACGCGCTTGACAAGCAATTGGTGCTTGGGCTGAGCACGCAGGACATGGTGCTGCTCTTGCTGACCTTCGGCATCAGCATGCTCACTTTCGGCACTGGCCGCACCAACATCCTGTTTGGGCTGGTGCATATGGTGGTGTTCGCCGTATTCCTGTTCATGGTATTCGTGCCGTAATTTCCGGAGTTAACAAAAAATGCTCAGCGCCAAATCAGACGTGCAGGTCGACACATCAGAAGTCCGCGTTACCGAGTGGCGGCTCGTGCCGGGCAGCGCCACCGGTCCTCACACCCACGAGATGGACTACGTGATCGTGCCGGTGACCGCGGGTGAAATGACCATCGTGGCGCCGAACGGCGAACGCTCGAAGGCGCAGCTCGGTGTCGGTAAATCCTATTTCCGCAAAGCCGGGGTGCAGCACGACGTGCTCAACGAAACCACGACCGAGATTGTTTTCCTGGAAGTCGAACTGAAACCGTGACAACCGGACGCTGCTGGCCAAGGCGTCGGAAGCCGAATATGTTTGGCGCATGGCCAAATATGTTCAACGCATGGCGCTAAAGCGAGTTCTGGTTTTGATTCTGGCGATGGCGTTGTTCGTCGCCGGGATGCCGCTCGCTCACGCGATGACCGCCAATGGGGCCGCACCACCGTCCAACATGGCCCATCACCACGATACCGTGCCGATGGCTTTGGCGGATCGGGCGGATCACATGCACGCGCATGATGGCATGGCCAATACGGCGGATCACCGGGATGATCACGGCAAACTCGCGCTGGATCCCTGCAAATGCCTCAACTGCGGCATGTGCGGCACGCCCGGTGTCACGACCCCGGTGCGCGAGCTGGCGCCGGAGCGCCGGATGCTTGCGGTGACCTATCGGTCTTTCAGCACCGAACGGACCGATGCCTCGACGTCGGTCGATCCCGGAATACCCATTCGCCTGATGTGAAGTTTTGAGCGGCGTCAGCCGCCGATGCCCTCGGCGCCTGCATGCGGCGCCGGGTCTTCACGTCATGGTTTCCGAGGATCAGATGTATTCCGCATTGTTACGCCGCGGTCGGCACTGCTTTTTCCTGCTCATCCCGATCGCGCTTCTGACGTGCACGCCATTGGCTTCTGCGGAGGAGGTGCACGATCACGCCGCGATGGACCATTCGAAAATGGACCATTCAAATGATCATTCCGGGATGGATCACGCGATGCCGGCGTCTTCCGGATCGGCGCCGACTGCGAAAAAGCCAAAGAAGAAGCAGGCAGCCGGACATGCCGGGCATTCGGCCACGGCACGGCCGTTCCTGCTGGAGCGGCGGACCACAGCCAGATGGACCATTCGAAGATGGGCCATTCGAAAATGAGCCATGCCACGATGAAAGGATTTCTTGGCCCCTACACGATCGCGCGCGAGGGCTCGGGCACGAGCTGGGTACCGGACACGACGCCGCATGAGGGTATCCATCAGCAGCTCGAGCAGTGGAGCGTAATGACCCATGGCTGGATCAACCTGATCTATGACCGGCAGGCCGGTCCGCGCGGCGCCGACAAGACCTATGTCAGCGGCATGCTGATGACGATGGCGGAACGTCCGCTCGGCGACGGCACCTTTGGCGTGCGCGCCATGCTTTCGCCGGAACCGTTCATGGGTCCGTCAGGCTATCCATTATTGCTGGCGACCGGGGAGACCGCCAACGGCGCTTCGCATCTGGTCGATCGCCAGCACCCGCATGATCTGTTCATGGAGCTGGCGGCGACCTACAGCTACAATCTGTCGGCCAATTCGAGCCTGTTCGTATATGGCGGCCTGCCGGGCGAGCCTGCGCTCGGTCCACCCGCGTTCATGCATCGCACCAGCGCCATCGACAATCCGGAGGCGCCGATCAGCCATCACTGGCTCGATTCCACCCACATCGCTTTTGGCGTGGTGACCGGCGGCCTTGTCCTGAACGACTGGAAGTTCGATACGTCCAGCTTCCGAGGACGGGAGCCGGACCAATTCCGCTACGACATCGAACGTCCGGCCCTCGACAGTTTTGCCGCCCGTGTCAGCTGGAATCCGGTGCGGGAGTTGGCGCTGCAGGTTTCCTACGGCCATCTCAATTCGCCGGAGCAGCTCGCACCTGACGTCAACGAAGACCGCATCACCGCGTCCGCGATCTACACCACGCCGTTTGGCGACGGCCATCTGTGGAGCACGACGGCGGCCTGGGGCCGCAAGATGCTGCGGCCGGGCGATACACTCGACGCCTATTTGATCGAAAGCGCCGCGATCCTGAAACAAAACGTCACCCTGTTCATGCGGGCGGAGCGGGTCGCCGAAAATGAGCTCACCCACGACATCCCCGGCCTCGAGGGCCGCGTCTTCACCGTGGGCAAGATTTCGGCCGGCGGGGTCTATGATTTCGTCCGGACGGAACACGCCAAACTTGGCCTGGGCGGGTTGGCGAGCCGTTACGTGCTCCCGGGCGACCTCAAGACCGAGTATGGCCGCGACCTGACCAGCTACATGATCTTCGCCCGGCTGAAGCTGATGTGAGATGAACGTTGCGGCGACCGGCTGGGACCACCCTGCCAAACCGGCCGTCGCGTATCCATGCGTACCCAGCCATTGCCACCGATCCGTCGCAGTTGATCCCTCAATGTGCCTCAAAGTTCCGGCATCAAATGGGCGCGTGGAGTGGCCGGCATGCTGAATTACGTGAAGAAATTTACGATGGAGATCCTGCCCTCGGTGGCTGCGACCATCATCGGGGCGTACATCGTCAACCACTACATTGTGACCAAACCGGCTGCGGACGCCCCTGTGGCCGGCGCCGTGTCCGCTGCCGACCCCAAAGGGAACACCAAGACCACCCGCGAATCCAAACCTGCCGAGACGTCGGCCGATGCCGGCAACCTCCCGGCCGCGGGCGTCAAGGCCAAGGGCATGTCGGAACGCACGCTGCTTGAGCGGTCGGCCGCCGAAAAGGCGACCGTGATCGAGAAGCCTCAAGAAAAACTGGACGCGAAATCCGCTGGCGCCAAATCGGTTGACGCAAATCGGTTGACGCCAAGCCGGTTGACACCAAGTCCGCTGATGCGCCGGTCGAGACCGCGAGCGTCCCCGCCGATCCGCGCCGTCATGCGCCTGCGCCGCGCGACAAGGTCAGGGTCGTCCTTCCGTCTCCCGTGCAGCCCACGATGCCGGCGACGGCACCGGTCGCGGCTGTGCCTTCTCCTGCTGCGCCGGTCGAGGCTACGTCTGCGCCGGATGAGCGCCGCGACGCCAACGATCTCGCGCGTGCCGCGATCGAGCGCCTGCGCGGCAACGGCGACAATGCCCCGCGCCCGCAAGAGGCCGCACGTACACCGGATGCGTCACGCGCGCCCGAAACGCCCCGTGTCGTGACCGCGCCCGCGATCCGGCCGCTGCCGCCGCCCATTATGGTTTCAACGCCGCCAAACGAGCCGTTCGATCAGGGATCGGCGCAGGCAAAACCGCCATACCCGGCGAATGCGGGGATCGGCGAGCAAGGCCGTCCGACACCGCCGGCCGACATTCCGGTCTCCGCGGCCCCCGCTTGATCTACGTGCCGATGCAGAGCCGCCTGCGCCGCGAGAACATACGAGCGTTGCCGATGACGTCCTGTCGGCGGCGAAGTCGGTGTTCCACGCCGTGCTGCCGAAGTAGAGCGTTTTCGAGCGAAGTGGATACCGGTTAGCGTCAAGAAAACGCGTCAAGCAAGACTCTAATTCTGGAAACAAATCACCCGCCGGTACGCGCCAGGCCGCTGCGTGCGGCCTCGTCCTTGGGACGGAGTGCGATGGCACGGCTGTAGGAAGCGGCCGCCTTGGCCTTGTCGCCGAGCCGCTCATAGAGCTGGCCGCGCGTTGACCATGCCTGAGCGCTGTTCGGGTCGGCCTGCACCGCCTCGTCGAGATCGCTGGCTGCTTCCTTGGCCTTGTCGAGCGCGAGGTAGCTCGTGGCGCGCGCGAGTAGCGGCTCGACCTTCTGCGGCGTCAGGCCATTGGCTGCGCTGAAATCCTCGACCGCCTGCTGATGCTGGTTCTGGCCCTGATAGATCAGGCCGCGGCCGTAATGGGCTGGCGCGTTGTAGGGATCGAGCGCGAGCGCGTGGTCGAATTCGGCCAATGCCTCTTCCGTCTTGCCGGATTTGGCGAGTACCTGGCCGCGCGTGGTGTAGCCCTGCGCGTCGGTGACGCTGCGTGCGCTGATATCTTCCGATTTCTGCACGGCCGGTTTTGGCTTTTCGCTATCCGATCCCCACGATCCGAGATCGAACGAGCAGCCGGCAAGGATGCAGGCGAGCAAAATAATTGACGCCGCGCGGCATCTGAAACGCGAAGTTCCGGAGAAGGGTGAGGGCACCGGAGAGGCCATGATGGGAGATTACTCGCGCGGCTAATCCCGTATTCGTAGCCGGATGCGCCGCAAAATGCATCAGCGCGTATTCCGCAAAAGTGGATGCCGGTTTTGCGAGCAGAATACGCGCCGAATAATAAAGGAGGGCGTTTTCTTGCGGCAAACCGGCGGCCACTTTGCCGGAAAACGCCCGTCAAAACAAAAACGCGGACCACCGGTCCGCGTTTTCAAATTCAGACCTGCTCGATAAATCAGCGCGGCCCGCGACCTGCGCCCGGACCACCACGGCCGCCACCCGCGCCACCGCGCTCGGCACCGGGACCCGCGCCGAACACCGGCTTCGGCTTCATCGGCAACAGGCCTTCGCGCTGCAGCTTCTTGCGCGCCAGCTTGCGTGCGCGGCGCACGGCTTCGGCCTTTTCACGGGCCTTCTTCTCGGACGGCTTTTCGTAATGGCCGCGGAGCTTCATCTCGCGGAAGATACCCTCGCGCTGCATCTTCTTCTTCAGCGCCTTGAGGGCTTGATCGACATTGTTATCGCGGACGAGAACCTGCACGCGGCATCCTCTTTCAATTGATCGGATAAGAATTCTGGTAAAGCGAAGAGCTGACGAAAAGCCGAGCCCTTAACCCTGAACGCGGGCATGTACCAGACAAAACCGGGAATGTCCACCTGTGAAGGCGGTTTTAGGCCTTGGAAGCCCGTGAAAATCGGGCTGATTCGGCTCGTACCGTGCTATTTTTTGGCCGGTGGGGCCACTTCCGTGACATGGCCCATCTTCCGGCCCGGCCGCGGCGAGCCCTTGCCGTAGAGATGCACGGTGGCGCCTGGAACGGCCAGCCATTGCTCATAGCTCAGGATGTCGTCCCCGATCAGATTGGTCATGGTCACCGGCCCATGGCGGACCGGCTTGCCGAGCGGCCAGCCGGCAATGGCGCGGATGTGCTGCTCGAACTGCGAGATCGAGGCGCCGTCCAGCGTCCAGTGTCCGGAATTATGGACCCGCGGCGCGATCTCGTTGACCAGCACTTTAGGCCCGCCATTCTCGGTAACCACAAACATCTCGACCGCGAGCACGCCCACATAATTCAGCGCGTGGGCGATCTGTTCGGCAACCGAGCGCGCCTGGGCCGCCAGCGCATCCGAAATGGCCGCCGGCGCGCGCGAGATTTTCAGGATGTGGTCGCGGTGCTCATTTTCGGTGACGTCGAAACATTCCACCTCGCCGTCGGCCGAGCGCGCGGCGATCACGGAGATCTCGCGTTCAAAAGGAATGAAGGCCTCGAGGATCGCCGATTTGGTGCCGAGGTCTTCCCAGACCTGATCGAGATCGTCGCCGTCGCGGATGATCGCCTGGCCCTTGCCGTCATAGCCGAAGCGGCGGGTTTTTATCACCGCGGGCAGGCCGATGCGGGCGATCGCGGCGCGCAGGCTTTCCACCGACGACACGTCGGCGTAATCGGCGGTGTCGATGCCGAGCCGTTTGACGAAATCCTTTTCGATCAGCCGGTCCTGCGTGGTCTCGAGAATCTTCTGCGCCGGCAGTACCGGGCGGCGCGCGGCCAGCACCATGGCGGTCGCGGCCGGCACATTCTCGAATTCATAGGTGATGACGTCGACGTCATTGGCGAACAGTTCCAGCGCCTCGACATCGGCATATTCCGCGCAAGTCGCGTTCAGCACCACGTCGAAGGCGGGCGAATCCGGATCCGGCGAAAATACCTGGCATTTGAGGCCGAGGCGTGCGGCGGCCATTGCCAGCATCCGGCCCAATTGTCCGCCGCCGAGAATTCCGATGGTGTCGCCCGGCTTCAGCTTCACCTTATTCGAAGCTGTCACGCCGTTCCCTCCGGGCGCTCTTTGACCGCGTCCGTCTGTTGCTTGCGCCAGGCGGCGAGACGCGTCGACAGCGCCGGATCGTTCAGCGCGAGTACGCTGGCTGCGAGCAGCGCGGCGTTGATGGCGCCGGCCTTTCCGATCGCCAGTGTTCCGACCGGAATGCCCGCGGGCATCTGCACGATCGAGTAAAGCGAATCGACGCCGGACAGCGCCTTGGATTCGACGGGAACCCCGAACACCGGAAGCTCCGTCAGCGCCGCCGCCATGCCCGGCAAATGCGCAGCACCTCCGGCGCCCGCGATGATGATCTTGAATCCTGCGGCCTTCGCGCCCTTGGCAAAGGCGAACAGCCGGTCCGGGGTCCGGTGCGCCGAGACGATGCGTTTTTCGCAATCGATCCCGAGCACGGCCAGCGTCTCGGCAGCATGGCGCATGGTCTCCCAGTCCGACTGGCTTCCCATAATGATGGCGATGGGTGCGGTCATTTCGTCAATTCTGTTCGGGAATCCAGAAACATAGGCCGATTATAGGGGCGGCCCGGGCGTCATCCAAGGCGTGGCAAGGGGTCAGGAATGGACTATCCTGTCTTGGTGAATCCCGGCAAGCCTTCATACGCAAGCCTGCACAGAGAAGGCCATGAAGAAGAAAACCAGGGCGACCCCCTCCAGAGCTGCAAAAAGGCCCAAAAGTGCCGCCGCAGGGCGCAAAGTCGCGCCGCGCCGGACGCCCGCACCCGCATCCCCGTCTCCGGTCGCCTCCGCCGACGCCAAATCGACAATTCGGCGGCTCAAGACCCAGTTGGCGCAAGCCCGGGCGCGAATCGACGAGTTGCAGGCCTCGTCCGACACCGACTATCTGCTGGATATTCCCAACCGGCGAGGTTTCGAGCGCGAATTGCATCGCGCGATCGCCTACATCCAACGCTATCGCACACGCGGCGCCCTGATCGTGCTCGACGTCGATCGCCTGAAGCCGGTCAACGACGCCTTCGGGCATGCCGCGGGCGATCAGGTGCTCAAGACCGTCGCGGCCACGCTGTTGGGGCAGGTGCGCTCATCCGACGTGGTCGGCCGGCTCGGCGGTGACGAGTTTGCGCTGTTGTTGTGGAACCTCAGCGAGACCGATGTCAGGGCCAAGGCGGCGTCGCTGGAAGCGGCGATCGATCGCCTCACCTTTGTGTTTCGCGGCCGCACCATCACCGCAGGCGCCTCCGCCGGTGTCGCGATCCTCGGTCCTCACGCGGAAGCCGGCCGCGCGCTCGAAGAAGCCGACAGCGCGATGTATGTGCGCAAGGCGCAACGGCGGCACGAGACGTCGTGAGCAGTTGCAGGACGGGCGAAGCGAAAGCGTGCTCACGGCTTTCGTGCTGGCACGCTACGTGGTGGCCAGGGCGCGAAGAGCGTCCTTGCTTGAGCCCCGATCTCACAATCCGCTGAGATCGTCCGGTACGTTGCCGAATGTCCGCAGCAATTTGGCGTCGCCGAATTCGCCGATCATGGGATCGCCGGTGCGGCTGAACGCGACCGCGCCGATGCTGCCGGCCATCCGAGACATCGTCTCGGCGCGCCGCAATGCGGCGGTCGAACTCTGGCATTCCTCCGCGGCGCCTGCGACCGGCGAGCCGGCATCGTCCTGCAGGAAAGGCAGCGCGACGTAATAGGTGACATCGGCCATGGTGATCGCTCCAAGTGTGATCAATAGGTGTGATTGCTCCAAGTGTGATCAATCAGACAGTGATCAATCAGACAGCGTTGCTGCTCGCTTGTGGCTGCTGTTTTGACGTGGTTTCTTCCGCAGATAAGTCTACGCAATCTGCGTAACCTTGATTGCGATGCGAACCGGCACCCGCTTCGCTCGACAACGCTTTGGTCGGTACGCAGCCGGCGGCGATCGCGGCCTGCAACTCCTCCAGTTCCGTTTCCAGATATTCGTTCGCCATGATCAGCGCCTTGATGGTCGAGCGCAGATTGCCGTCGCACATCGCAATGGCCTGGTCGCAGGCCTGCTCGTAGTGGCTATTGTCAGACAGGGACGATGGGGACGGGGACGATGCGGACAGGGACGGTGGAGACAGGGACGGTGGCGCGGACATGGCGGACTCCTCGGCTGCGGCAGTCTGGTATGTTCCCTTTTTGTTCTCAAAGAGTTCAACCGCTGTCTGGATGGTTCCACGTTAAATATGGTTGGCCGCATCCATCCGCTGGTGCGACGCTGACGGTTTCACCGCAGGGGCATCCGGAACGTGAAGCGCGTCTCCTGCGGCGATGAGATCAGGTCGAGCCTGCCGCCATGGGCGCGTGCGATTTCGGAGGCGATATAGAGTCCCAGTCCCAGGCCCTGCCGCGCGTCCTCCGCGGACACCCGGTAGAACGGCTGGAACAACCGGTTGATGGCTTTCGGCGGGATCGGCTCGCCCGCGTTCGCGACCGACAATTCGAAGGCATCCGCGCGCGTGCTCGCACGTACCCGAACCGGGGTTCCGGCGGCGCCATGGGTCAGGGCATTGGCGAGCAGGTTGGAAAACAATTGCGCGATGCGGCCAGAGTCACAATCGACCTGTTGCGTCAGATCGAAATCGGTCTCGATCCGGTTCGCCGGAAAACTGGCGCGCAGTTCCGCGATCACCTGGCTGAGGACCGGTTCCAGCGCTTGCGTTGCGCGGTTCAGCGCAATGCCGCCGCCGAGCCTGCCGCGAGCGAAATCCAGCACATTGTCGATCAGCGCCGACATCCGCGCCACACTCTGCTCCATCAGCGCAAGGATTGGCGCAGCATCCCTGTTGCCTCGCGTCAGCAGCTTGGTTCCCGCCGCGATCGACGCCAACGGGTTGCGCAGATCATGGCCGAGCACGGCGATGAACTGCTCGCGCAGTTCCGACGTCTCGCGTTCGCTGAGCAGCCGGGCTTCGCTGGCGGCGAGGCGGTTGGCGGCGTCGAGATGGGTCGCGATCAGTTCGGCAAAGAGTTTGAACATGCCCACCGTTTGCGGCGTGTTCAGTCGCGCCGGTCTCGGGTCGATCGCGCACAGCGTGCCGAAAAACGACCCGTCGGCCAGGATGATCGGCATCGAGATGTAGCTTTGAAAACCGTATTGCGCCGGCGTGTGGTGACCGCAATAAGCGAGATCGTCGGTGACGCTGTCGATGACGACGGCCTCGCCGCTCTGCCGGATCTCGTGACAGATGGTGGTCTCGACCTGCAGTTCCCCGCCGGGCGTCAGCCCGAAGGCGATCTCGTCACGTACCGCACAGCAGATCCACCGCTGCTCGGTGACGCGCGCAACCGCGGCGAAGCCCATGCCGGTGGACCGGCAGACCACTTCCAGAATGCGGGGAACCGCCGCGATGCCCTGCACCGCGGCAATATCCGCGCTGAGGTCAGGCGCCATGATCAGCCTTCAGGTTGGTCCCCGGTAAAACGCTAGCGCAGGCCAAGAGGGGTGTCGAGAAAATCACGCGCGCCGGAACCAAAACGATATCCGGTGCTTAACGCCCATTGGCAGGGAGTTGAGATGCATGGGTCCTTCGGCGTCCAACAGACCCGTGGTGTTGATCGTCGAGGACGATTTCCTGCTGCGGATGGAGGCGATCAGCATGATCGAAGCCGCTGGTTTCGCCGTCGTCGAAGCCGCCAATGCCGATGACGCGATCAACGTCCTGGAGGCCCGCCGCGACATCACGGTGGTGTTTACCGATATCCAGATGCCCGGCTCGATGGACGGGCTAAAACTCGCCCGCGCGATCCGCGGCCGCTGGCCACCGATCAAGATCGTCGCGACGTCAGGCCTTGTGGATGTCGGGGAAAAAGATCTGCCCGAAGGCGGGCGGTTTTTGCCGAAGCCCTATCAGCCGGACGAACTCGCCGATGTCTTGCGTGAGCTGACGGCGTCTTGCGCGAGCTGACGCGCGGTTGAATTCTCTCCAACCATTGCGGGTGCTGGCTGGACGAGTATGGAATCCGGGATTCCAGGCCGCGCATTTGCGCATCAGGCGATGATGTCAGGCGTGATCTGATCTTCGATGAAGGCGATGCGGTCGCGCAGTTGCAGCTTGCGCTTCTTCAGCCGCTGCAGGCGCAACAAATCCGGCGCCGGCGACTGATGCAGCGCGTCGATCGCCGCATCGAGATCGCGATGCTCCTGCTGCAGCCGGGCAAGCTCGTTTTCGAGCTCGCGCTCATCTTCGTTGGTCATGGTGTTCGTTAACTAAGAAGCACGATCAGGTTGTGAACCGTCGGCGGTGGCCGATGTCAAAATGTCGGCAAATATCGTCCCTGCGAGGCCGGTCCGCAAGCTGACCGGGTTCCATACTCACGATTGATTGCAGATAAATCCAAAAATATGAGAACGCCGATTCTGGATATCCATCGACAGATTCGGTGGCTGGTGTACACTCTCTCGTCCGGATCGAATTTGAGGTTTCAACTACCGAGGAGATTTCGTATGGCAATACAGGCGCATCTTGTTGAACTTGAACGTAAACACAAGATCCTCGAGAATGAATTGCACGAAGCGCTCGTGCACCTTTCCACAGACGACCTGCAAATTGTCGAGTTGAAGCGCCGCAAGTTGATGGTCAAGGATGAGATCCAGCGGTTGAAGCAAACCGCGAGCGAAACTCTCCACTAACCGGTTTCCAGCAGAGTACAGCAAGCCGCCACTTCACCGCCGCGTGGGCGCCGATGTGCCCATGCGCGTGAAAGCTTGTGGGTCCGACGTCGCGTACATCGACGTTGCTTACGTCTCTGCCAATCCACCGACATGGTCCGCGATCGCCAGGGACGACGTCAGTCCCGGCGACTCGATGCCGAACAGGTTGATCAGCCCGGCGACGCCGTGATCGCGCGGCCCCTGGATCAGGAAATCCTGCGTGGCGACGGCCGGCGGCACGATTTTCGGCCGGATCCCGGAATAGCTCGGCATCAGCGCGCCGTCCGGCAGCGTCGGCCAGTATTTTCGGATCGCCGGATAGAACCTGTCCGCTCGTCCCGGATCGACGGCATAGTCGATGCTCTCGACCCATTCGACATCGGGACCGAACCGGGCCTGTCCGGCCATGTCGAGCGTGAGATGCACGCCCAGCCCGCCGGGCTCCGGCACCGGATAGATCAGCCGTGAAAACGGCGCCCGCGCGCTGCAGCTGAAATAATTGCCTTTGGCGAGATAGGCCGGCGGTATCAGCTCGATCGGCATGCCCTCGATGCTGCGCGCCACCGCTGGCGCGCCAAGCCCTGCCGCGTTGACCAGAAGGTTGCAGGCAAGTGTCATCGGCGCGTCGCCGCCGGCCTCGATTTCAATCCGGCCCGCAGCCGCCTTGGCGTGCAGCAGCGGCGTGTAGAACGCGCAAGCCGCGCCCGCTTCCTCCGCGTCTCCCCGTAGCGCCAGCATGTAGGCGTGGCTGTCGATGATTCCGGTGGAGGGCGAGAGCAACGCCGCATCGCAGTTCAGCGCCGGCTCCAGCGCGCGGGCGGCGTCACCCGAGAGCAACTCCATATCGTCGACACCATTGGCTTCGGCATGGGCCCGGATCGATTGCAGCTTTTCGGTTTCCTGTGGCGTCGTCGCGACGATCAGCTTGCCGCAATTGCGGTGGGGGATGCCGTGGTCGCGGCAATAGCGATAGAGCGCGTGCTTGCCGCCGACGCACATCTGCGCCATCAGGCTGCCGGCGCGGTAGTAGATGCCGGCGTGGATCACCTCGCTGTTGCGCGATGAGGTCACCGTTCCGATGCCCTCGGCGGCCTCCAGCACGATCACTTCGCGTCCGGCCTGGGCCAGCCGCCGCGCCACCGCAAGCCCAATCACCCCCGCTCCGATGACGACGCAATCAACCTTGTCCATATACGCTTCAGACCTTGAGAATTTGGCGCGACGTAAGGCGTCGGCCGCGCTCCGTTATTATCGTTTCGTTCAGCGAAGCGTATGGGGCAACCCCTTGGATTGTCTCGAAATACGCACCGAACGCGTCCCCGTTAGTGAAACATTAATCATGTCAGGGCAATTGCCGTAATTTAAGTCACATTTTTGGGTTGCATGGGTAGGCGTTTACCCGATCCAAACCCGTGAAGCCAGACACTCCGCCCGGTAAATCCGCGGGTGAGGAATGGCTGACAAGAACTGGCAGGCAGGCGGGAAGGATTGGATTCCGGTGCAGGCCCTTGCGTGTCTGGTCGCCGTCGCTGCGCCGTGCGGATTGGCGTGGGCCGCGTTGCCATCGGACGGTTTTGCGCCTTCGAGCTATATCGGCGAACTCGATCCCAGCACGATCTGGGAGCTCCTGATCGGCGGCATCGTCGTCGCGTCCTTTGTCGGCGCGGCCGGGCTCTGGGTGCTCACGGCGTTGCGCAAGTTCAAGCGCTCGCAGCTGCGGCGCAGCGCATTCGTCAGCTCCGCCTTGAACAATCTCAGCCAGGGCGTGGTGATGACCGACGCGCGGCAGCGGATCATCTTCTGCAACGACCGCTACCTCGAAATTTACGGCCTTGCGCGCGCGGACGTGTCGCGCAACATGACCGGGCCGGAACTGCTGGAGCTGCGGCGCAAGCGCGGCGTACTTGATGTCAGCGCCGACGATTTCTACAGCCAGGCCAGCAAGGCCGACGGTCTGGTCACCGAACTGCCCAACGGCAAATCGGTGCTGGTGAAATATTTCCGGCTTCCGAACGGCGGGTCGGTCGCGTCCCATGAAGACTGCACCGAGCAGCGCAAGCTGTCGCGCAAGCTGGCATCGACCACGCAGTTCCTGGAATCGGTGCTCGACCACGTTCCGGTCTGCGTCGCCGCCAAGAACATCGAGGACGGCCGCTACATCTTCGCCAACCGCGCGTTCGAACGCTTCTCGCGCTTCTCTCGCGATCATATCGTGGGCAAGCGCGCCGAGGAGATCTTCCGCCCGGAAACCGCGACGAGCATTGAAAAGGCCGACCAGTCGGCGCTCAGCGCCTCCGAAGGTTGTCACCACAGCGAATTTATCGTCGAGCGCGGCAAGGAAAAACGTGTCCTCGCCTCCAATCGCGTCATCGCGCGCAACGAAAACAACGAACCCGAATTCCTGATTGCGCTGTTCGACGACGTTACCGAACGCCGGTCGCTGTCGCTGGAACTGGAAAATACCAAGAAATTCCTCGAACTCGTGGTCGACAACATTCCGGTCTCGCTGATCGTCGAACGCGTCAGCGACGGCCGATACCTGCTCGCCAACCGCAGCGCCGAGACCATCCTCAACCGCCGCCGCGAGGACGCCACCGGATTGACGGCGGCCGACATCTTCAATCCGCGCGAAGCCAAGCTGATCATCGCGCGCGACGAGGCGGCGATCAAGAAGCGCGGCCTGCTCACGGAAGAACACCCGATCTCGACCAAGGACGGAC
This sequence comes from uncultured Alphaproteobacteria bacterium, assembly GCA_963847015.1. Classification (GTDB taxonomy): domain Bacteria; phylum Pseudomonadota; class Alphaproteobacteria; order Rhizobiales; family Xanthobacteraceae; genus Bradyrhizobium. Next base: position 290,675 of record CAWJYI010000027.1, read on the forward strand.
TGCGGCTGTTCCTGACCCGCCGCATGACCGTGCTCGACGACGCCGGCGAACCGCAATATCTGATCAAGACCCACGAGGACGTCACCGACCGCCGCCAGACCGAGTCGCGGATGGCGCATATGGCCTATCATGACGGCCTGACCGACCTGCCGAACCGCGCCGCCTTCCTGCAGGCGCTGGCCCAGATGATCGAGGCCTGCGCCGGGACCGACGAGGAATTCGCCGTGCTGTGCGTCGACCTCGACGGGTTGAAGGAAATCAACGACGTGTTCGGCCACGCGATGGGTGACAAGGTCTTGATCGAAGTCGGGCGCCGGCTCCAGGACTCCGCCCGCGGCGGCGTGGTGGCCCGCCTCTCCGGCGACGAGTTCGGGTTGATCATCGACGGCAAGCAGCCCGCCGCCGGCATCGCGCTCGCCGAACAGGTCGGCGTGGCCCTGGCGAAGGATTTCCAGATCGACGGCAAGCCGGTCCGCACCGGCTGCACCACCGGCATTTCGGTGTTCCCGCACAACGGCTCGGACGCCGCCGCGCTGCTCGCCAATGCCGGCGCCGCCCTGTTCCGCGCCAAGGCAAAATCGCGCGGCACGATCAGCGTCTTCGAGCCCGAGATGGACCAGCAGATCCGCGATCGCCGCGTGCTGCACCAGGACCTCTCGGTCGCGATCAAGAACGGCGAATTGTCGCTGTATTACCAGCCGCAGGCCACCTCGGGTCCGACGGTCGCCACCAGCGAGGTGATCGGGTTCGAGGCGCTGGCGCGGTGGCAGCATCCGGTGCGCGGCTTCGTATCGCCGGCCGATTTCATTCCGCTCGCGGAAGAAAGCGGCCTGATCGTCGAAATGGGCCAGTGGATCCTGCGGGAAGTCTGCCGTGAGGCCGCCTCCTGGCCGGTGCCGCTGCAGGTCGCGGTCAATCTGTCGCCGGCGCAATTCATGCACGGTGACGTGGTCAGCCTCGTGCATTCGATCCTGCTCGAAACCGGGCTGGCGCCGGACCGGCTCGAGCTCGAAATCACCGAGGGCGTGCTGATCGAGGATTTCGATCGCGGCCTGGCGCTGCTGCGGCGGCTGAAGGCGCTTGGCGTGCGCATCTCGATGGACGATTTCGGCAGCGGTTATTCTTCGCTGAGCTATCTGCAGGCGTTCCCGTTCGACAAGATCAAGATCGACCGCGCCTTTGTCATGAATCTCGGGCGCAACCCGCAATCGGCGGCGATCGTTCGCGCCGTCATCGACCTCGGCCACGGCCTCGAAATGTCGATCGTCGCCGAGGGCGTCGAGACCCAGGAGCAGCTTGGGTTCCTCTCGGAAGAAGGCTGCGACGCGGTGCAGGGCTATTTCATCGGCAAGCCATTTCCGATCGGACAATACGCCGCTTTGGTCGGCCGTAGCGCCGCTAATGTCGCCGGCAATGTCATCGAGCCCACGCGCAAGACGGGTTGAAAGTTCGAATTCAGCCGCGCTGAATTGAACTTTGGCCGTCTATCTGCCTGGACATGATCCAACCCGAAAACCGGTATCCACTTTTCATGCCCAGAGCATAATCGGTTCTGATGGAATCAAAAACCGAAGCTCTGGCTTCTTTTTTTGACGCGTTTTCTGCCGCAGATAAGTCTACGCAATCTGCGTAACCTTGATTGCCAAGCGAACAGGTCACCACCCCGGATCAAGTCCGGGGCAGGCTTTCGCTCGAAAACGCTTTAGTGTGGCGAAGCTCGATTCTCTCCAATAGCGTTTGCGCATGGCGGACTACGATCTTGCGATCATCGGCGGCGGGTTGAACGGCGTCAGCGTTGCGCGCGACGCCGCCGGCCGTGGCCTGCGGGTGATCCTGCTGGAGCAGGGCGATCTCGGTGCGGGCGCCTCCTCGGCCTCGCCACGGTTGATCCATGGCGATCTGGCGGGGCTGGAGCGCCGGCGCTTTCTTCGCGTCCATGCGGCGCTGGCCGAGCGCGACGTCTGGCTCAGGATCGCGCCGCATCTGGTGCGCCCGATGCGCTTTGCGATCCCCGCCCATTCCGAAGAACGCCCGATGTGGCAGTTGCGGTCGTGGCTGCTGCTCTACGACCGGCTGGCCTCGCGCAACGGGCTCCCTGCCTCAGCTACCGTCGACGTCACCCACCATCCGGTCGGCAATGCGCTGAAGCGGCCGTTCGGCACGGCGTTCGAATATTCCGATTGCGTCGTGGACGATTCCCGGCTGGTGGTCCTGACCGCCGTTGACGCGGCGGCGCGCGGCGCAGTGATTGCCACCGGCGCGCGCTGCACCCGCGCCGACCGGGGACAGGTCTGGCGGCTGGCGACGATCGATCGCGGTCACCGCCGGGTGGTGACTGCGAGGGCGCTGGTCAACGCGACCGGGGCCTGGACCGCATCCGTCGCCGAGACCGTGTTGCGCGTGCCGCCGCCGGCGCTCGGCACCGTGCAGATGAGCCAGATCGTCGTCCGCCGTCTGTTCGACAGCGACAACGTCTATGTGTTCCAGAACAGCGATCGGCGGCTGATTTTCGCCAGCCCCTATGAGCGCGATTTCACGCTGATCGGCACCGTCGGCCACGACTTCAAGGGTGATCCCGCCATCGTTGCCATGGGTGCGGGTGACGTCGCCTATCTCTGCGACGCCGCGAACCGCTATTTTCGCGAACGTATCGAGGCCGTCGACGTGGTGCGGACGATTTCCGGCGCCAATATGGTGATGGACCCCGCGAACCGGCAATCGGTGCGCGACGGCGCGATGACATTCAACCACAAGCGCGGCAAGGCGCCGCTGATCACGATCTTCGGCGGCGACGTCACCACCTCGCGCCTGCGCGCGGAGAAGGCGGTCTCGCGGCTGACGCCGTTTTATCCGATGTCGCCGCGCTGGACCGCCAAGACGCCGCTGCCGGGCGGCGATTTTCCCTGGAGCCGTTTCGAGACCGAGGTCGATGAGGCGCGTGAACGCTGGCGGTTCCTCGGCGAGGATCAGGCGAGACGTCTGGTCGCCGCCTATGGCTCGAACGTCAAGACGATCCTCGGTGATGCCAAGGATCGCAGCGACCTCGGCCCGGCCTTCGGACCGGAACTCACGGCTGCCGAAGTGCGCTATCTCATGGCGCAGGAATGGGCGCGTTTTCCGGACGACATCTTGTGGCGGCGCTCCAAGCTCGGCCTCACCATGCCGCCGGCAGATCGCGAGGCGCTCGCGGCGTTCATGGCAAGTGTGGTGTTGGAAGCGGACTGGATCTGCGGCGCTCCGCCATAGAGATGTTTGCGGATTAACGTCCGCTTTGAGCCTCGAGCGCACCAAGCGCCGTATCGCGTGCGGAGGGCCTGCGGTCGAGCCGGGTGGAAATGAGTTCGGCGGCCTTGTCGCCGTGCCCGGCGCGCAGATACGCGACAATCAGCGTGTCCTCCCACAATTCGCGCTGGGCGTGGCTGCCGCCGAAGCGAACCAATTCGGACATGACAGGCTCCAGCAGACGGATCGCGTCGTCATTGTCGCCTGCCGCGAATGCCCTGATGCCGCGGCAAATGTCGATGGCCGAGCTGCCCGGCGCCAGTTTGCCGCTGGCTTGCCGTGCTTCCAGCTGAGCCAATCGCGTCTCCAGCGCGTCGCTGCCGGTTGCCGCCGCGACCAGCGCGTAATGGACATCGGCGAAATGGGCGCCGGCTTGCGGGAAATGCCGGTCGCCATACGCGGCGACGTCTCGCCAATGAGGTTCCAGACCGCTTTTGCCGGCGAGTGAAAGCCGCCACAGCAGCGAGGCGCCGTCGGTATAAATATTCAGGGGCGGAAAGGGCCGGTCCGCCGGTTTGATCTGCTGTTCGTAGATCGTCAACGCGGCGTCGAGGTCGCCGGCGTCGAGCGCCGTCAACGCCACGTGCCACCAGAGATGTCCATGCAGAAAACTCTGGCGGTCATGCGCGGGCAGCCATTGCGCAAGAAATCTGCGGCCGGCTTCCATGTCGCCCTGTTCGAACATCGCATGCGAAAGGCTATGCGCGGCATTGGCGTTTTCGGACCGCAACGACATCGCGCGTTCGGTCAGGGTGCGGCCGGTGCCGAGGTTTCCCGCTTCGGTGTGCGACCAGCCGAGATAGCTGAGAAACCACCAGTCCTCGCCATAATGGCCGGCGTGCCGCTCGCAGATCGCAAGCTTTGCGGTGTCGTGGTCGGGACGGCCGGAGAAAGCGTAGAGGCCAAACGCGCCGAGCAGCAGCGAGAGCACCAGCGCGTCGCGGGGATATTCGTCGAGATGGGTTTCGGCATCGCCCACGGCCGATTTTGTCTTGCCCTCGATCACGGCGGCCGTGATCTCGACGTGCCCGCGTTCGCGCACCGTCGCGCTGGCGGCCAACTCCCGTGCCCGCGCGGCAGCAGCGCGCGCCTCGGTGCCTTCCATGTTGAGCTGATGAACGCGGCCGCGCGCAATATGCGCCAGCGCGAAGCCGGGATCTTCCGCAATGGCCTGGTCGAAGGCCTCGCCGGCCCCGTGCCAGGCCGACAGCATGCGGTCCATGCCATCGCGGTAATGCGCCGCGGCGCGGTCGGAAGCGGTCGTCAGCGGCAGATCGTACCGGTCGCGGATCATCTGCTGTTCCCGGAAAATGAGGGTCGAACCGCAAACCTAGCAGAGACGTGACGCCGGATACCCATAATATTGTGGTGGACGCGGCTCACATGGTTGAGCCGATGCCGATCCGCCGCTAGCGTGCCGCGACGACGGGGCTGGCAGGTGACATGACCGAGGAATTGCCGGAAATCGAAACGCCGAACATCGAGGCGGAGCGGAGCAGACCGGCGGCAACGCCCGAGCGGCCGGCAACCGGCAAGGCCGAGCGGATATCGACAAGCCGCTGCTGCGGATCGAGGGCGTCGGCAAGAAATTCGGCAATTTCCGCGCGGTGGACCGGCTGTCGCTCGACATCAAAGCGGGCGAGTTTTTCGCGCTGCTCGGCCCGAGCGGCTGCGGCAAGACCACGCTGCTTAGAATGCTCGCCGGGTTCGAGACGCCGGACGAGGGCCGCATCCTGCTTGACGGCAGGGACATTGCCCATGTGTTGCCGCATGAGCGGCCGGTCAACATGATGTTCCAGAACTACGCGCTGTTTCCGCATTTGACGGTGCGCGACAACATCGCGTTCGGCCTCAAACGGGCCGGCATGGCGCGCGCCAATATCAAGACCCGCGTTGCGGAGATGGTGGCGCTCGTCAAGCTCGACGGCATGGAGAAGCGCAAGCCGGATCAGCTTTCCGGCGGCCAGAAGCAGCGCGTGGCGCTGGCGCGCTCGCTGGCGCGTCGGCCGAAAGTATTGCTGCTCGACGAGCCGCTGGCGGCGCTCGACAAGAAGCTGCGCGAAAGCACCCAGCTTGAATTGATGGATCTGCAGCGCCGCCTCGGCATGACCTTCATCATCGTCACCCACGATCAGGAAGAGGCGATGACGGTGGCGAACCGGATCGGCGTGATGGATGCCGGCCGGCTCGAACAGGTCGCGACCCCGCGCGACCTCTACGAGGCGCCGCATTCGCGCTGGGTCGCCGAGTTCGTCGGCGACGTCAATCTGTTCGACGGCGAGGTCAGTTCGCGCGAGCACCATCGCCTGACGATTGCGACCCGGGACGCCGGAACGATCACCGTCGCCGAACCGCGCAATCCCGTTACCAAGACCGCCGTCAGCGTCGCTATCCGCCCCGAAAAAGTAAAATTGTCGCGCCGCGGCCCGGCCTCGGACGCGGTCAATTCTTACGCCATCAACCGGCTCGAGGGCGTCGTCACCGATGTCAGCTATCTCGGGGGACTGACGACCTACAAGGTCAAGCTCGACTCCGGCGCGGTGGTCCGCTCCTCGATGGCCAACACCGCCCGGCTCGATATGGATGCCTATAGCGCGAGCCAGCGCGTGGTGGCGTGGTTCACGCCCGACGATTGCGTGGTGCTGGAACAATGAGCGCGCGCCGCATCTTTGCCCGCCCGGCGCGCTTTGCGGCGATCGCGCCTTACATATGGATGGTGCTGTTCTTCCTGGTGCCGTTCGGCTTCGTGCTGAAGATCAGCCTGTCGCAGACCGCGATCGCGCAGCCGCCCTATTTGCCGCTGTTCGAATTCGCCGAAGGATGGGCGGCGATCAAGGCGGCCTTCGCGGCGCTTTCGCTGGATAATTTCAAGCTGCTGGTCTCCGACAATCTTTACATCACGTCCTATCTGCGCAGCCTTTTCGTCGCCGTGACGTCGACGGCCATCCTGCTCTTGATCGGTTATCCCATCGCCTATGGCATGGCGCGGTTGCCGCGACGCTGGCAGGGGATCGCGATGATGCTTGTCATCGTGCCGTTCTGGACCTCGTTCCTGATCCGGATCTATGCCTGGATCAATATCCTGCAGCATGACGGCCTGCTCAACAAAATCCTGCTCGCGCTGCATCTGGTATCGACACCGGTGGTGTGGCTGTCGACCGATAGCGCGATGTATCTCGGCATCGTCTATTCCTATCTGCCGTTCATGATCCTGCCGCTTTATGCGACGCTGGCGAAACTGGACGGCTCGCTGCTGGAGGCGGCCGCCGATCTCGGCGCCGCGCCGCGAAGTGCGTTCTGGCTGGTGACGTTTCCGTTGTCATTGCCGGGCGTAGGCGCCGGCACGCTGCTCTGCTTCATCCCGATCGTCGGCGAATTCGTGATCCCCGACCTTTTGGCCGGCTCCAATTCGATGATGATCGGCCAGACGCTGTGGCTGGAATTCTTCACCAACAAGGACTGGCCGGTGGCTTCCGCCGCCGCGGTCGCGCTGCTGCTTCTGCTGGTGCCGCCGCTATTGTTGTACGACCGGCTGCAGCGCCGTCAGCTCGAAGGGGCGGGCTGATGGCCGGGCGGGTCAATGGGATCACGCGGTTCAACATGTCGGCGCTGGCGCTGGGGTTGGCGTTTCTGTACCTGCCGATCGTTATCCTCGTCATTTATTCGTTCAACGCCTCGCGGCTGGTGACGGTGTGGGGCGGCTGGTCGCTGCGCTGGTACACCGAGTTCTTCAACGACCGCGCCATGCTGGATGCGGCCTGGATGTCGCTTCGCGTCGCCGGCGTGTCGGCCACGATCGCGACGCTGCTCGGCACACTCGCCGCCGTCGCCCTGGCGCGCGGCGAGCGCTTCAAGGGCCGTGCGCTGTTTTCCGGCATGCTCTACTCACCGCTGGTAATGCCCGAGGTGATCTCGGGGTTGTCGCTGCTGCTGCTGTTCGTGGCATTGAATGCCGAGCGCGGTTTTTGGACCGTCACGATCGCGCACACCACGCTGACCATGTGCTTCGTCGCCGTGGTGGTGCAGTCGCGGCTGGCGTCGCTCGACCGCAGCCTGGAGGAAGCCGCGATGGATCTCGGCTGCGATCCGGTGCAGGCGTTTTTGTCCGTGACGCTGCCGTTGATCGTTCCGGCGATCGCGGCCGGCTGGATGCTGGCGTTCACGCTGTCGCTGGATGACGTCGTGATCGCAAGCTTCACCACCGGTCCGGGTTCGGCGACGCTGCCGATCCGGATCTATTCCGAGGTGAGGCTCGGCGTAAAACCCGAGATCAACGCGATCTGCACCCTGGTGATCGCACTGATCGCGGTGGTGATCGTGATTGCGTCGTTCGCCTCAAGACTATCGAGTTCGCAGGGCGAGAGCGCCGCGCCGTTGTAGATCACGACTTCACGGCGCCCGCCGTCAACCCGCCGACCATATACCGCTTGAACACATAGTAGATCGCGGCCGGCGGCAGCGCGTAGATGAAGCCCGTGGTCATCAGCAATTCCCAGGGCAAATCATCGGCCGCGAGGAAGTTGCCGAGCGCCACGGGAAGCGTGATGTCGGTGTCCTTGGAGAGCAGCAGGAAGGCGTAGAGATATTCGTTCCAGGCAAGCAGGATCGCGTAAGTGCCGATCGCCACCAGCGACGGCATCATCAGCGGGACATAGACCAATCTAAAGAGTTGCGGGACGGTTGCGCCATCCATGGTGGCGGCTTCGTCGAGTTCGACCGGCAGCTTGTCGGAAGCCTGTTTCAGCACCCAGATCGCGTAGGGCGACGCGATCGTCACCATCGCGAGAATGAGCGACCAGTGATTATTGAGCAGGCCGTAATTGCCCATGGTGCGGTACATCGGCACGGCAAGGAACGCCGCCGGGATAAAATAGGTGAACAGCGCGAGATTCATCGCCCACCGGCCGCCGGGCACCTTGAGCCGCGAGATCGCAAACGCCGCCGCGGTCGCGATCAGCAGCGTCAGCACGCCGGCGGCCACCGCGATCACGATCGAGTTCCAGAACTGAATCCAGAAGTCCCGCAGGAAATAGTGCTCCTGGTAAAACACAATGTGGAAATTGTGCAGCGTCGGATGCGCCGGCCAGAGTTTGCCGGAGAACGCATCTTCCTTCGGCGAGATCGCGAACAGGAACATGTGATAGATCGGCACCATGGTCCAGATGAACACGGGAATGCCGATCAGGAGGAGGCGCGCTTCGACGCCGACTTCGCGCCAGGTTGGAAGTGTGAGCGTTGGCAGCTTCATCGCGACAACCGTTTCATCATGAAATAGATCAGCGGCAGCACGAATGGCAGCGCGCAGACGATCGATGCCATTGCGAGGCTAAGCTGGTCGAGCCGGAGATAGCGGATACCGAGCGTGGCCAGCACGTGGGTGAGGTCGGCCGGTCCGCCGCCGGTGAGCAGATAGACGCTGTTGAAGTCGCCCAGCGTCCAGATCATCGAGAGCAAGGTGCAGGTGACGTACAGCGTCAGCATCGACGGCCAGGTGATGAAGCGGAATTTCTGCCACCAGCTGGCGCCGTCGACGTCGGCTGCTTCATACAGATCGTGCGAGATCGCGAGGCGGCCGGTCATCAGGATCAACGTCCAGAACGGCAGCGATTTCCAGATGTGGACGCCGATCGCCATGGTCAGCGCAACCGTCGGATCGTTCAGCCAGTTCGGGCCGTCCTCGCCGGTGAACCTGAAGATCAACTGGTTGATCATGCCCCATTCGGGATTGAGCATGAAGCGTACCGACAGGATGGTCGGGATCGACGGCACCGCCCATGGCAGGATGAACAGCACCGACAGCCATTTGATCCAGCTGCGCGACTGCACGAAGAAGCCGGACAGGAACAGCGCCACCATCATTTTGAAATTGATGCCGATCAACAGGAAGATCAGCGTATTGACCGCCGCGCGCGCGAAGATCGGGTCGTGATAGAGCGCGACATAGCTCGCGGGATGGCGCGCCAGCCACAGCCCGTAGCAGACGGGGTAGACCACGAAGGCGAGGAACACGAGCAGATAGGGCGCCAGCAGCACGATGCCCCAGACCTGCGGCGTGGTTAGCCGAGCCGACAGCGGCGGACCGGGTATCGCGTGATCGGAGCTCGCAAGCGTGATCGCCATATTCCGTACTCTAGTCTTGAAAGGCGCCGGCCGCAGCTACACCGTCGTCCCGGCGAAGGCCGGGACCCATAACCACAGGCTTCGGCCGTCGTGCGAAAGCCGTTGAACGGCATTTCTCAAAACGCGCGACACGGCGTATGGGTCCCGGCCTTCGCCGGGACGACAGCGTGGTTGCGGCGGCAGTCGTCATTCAGTCGTTACCCCGCGACTTGCTTGATGCGGGCGATCAGTTCGTCGACGGCCTTGTCGACCGGCACCTTCTCGCTCACCACCCGGTTCATCGCCTTGGCCCAGACGTTCTCGTTGTTCAGGATAGTGAACTTCCAGTTCTTGGTGAAGTCGAACGGTGTGGTGCCGCCGGTGAACTGGGTCCAGACCGCCTTGCGATGCCGGTCAGCCTGCCAGAACGGGCTCGCCTGGCTGGCCGTCGTCACCGGGAACCAGCGGCCGAGCGCGCCTTCGACGTAGGGCCGGAGGTTTTCCTCCTGCATCAGGAATTTGACGAATTCCTTGCCCTCCGCCTTGTTCTTCGCGGTGGCGAAGATCAAGCCGGTCTTGACGTCGGAACGGTATTTGATCGGCGTGCCGTCCGGCTTGTTGGGGAACGAGGCGGTGATGATGGTTTCCTCATACGCCTTCTTGCCGGCGGCGCGCTGTTCGGGGGTCAGCGCCGGGTTGTTGTAATCGTCGAGCCATTTTGCCGCGATCGAGATCGTGAAATTGTGCGTCATCACGATCGTCTTGTTGTGGAAGGCGACGTTGTTGTCCGGATCCTTCCAGGTGGTGGAGGAGGGCGGCGTGCAGCCCCTGATGTAGGTGTCGGTGTAGTCCTTGAGCGCGCCGATCAAGCCGGCGCGCACCTTGGGATCGTCAACCAAAAGCTTGCCGTCGTCATCGACCAGCTTGACGTTATAGGCGTCCATGAAGGTGTAGAACGACTGGAACGAGTTGGTGGATTCCACGCCCATCGGCTGGCCGACCGCGTAGGCGCGGGTGCCGGAAGCCTTGCGGTAGGCGGGCTGCACCTTGTCGCACCAGAACGACCAGTAATCTTCCCATTTGGTCGGGATGTCGCTTTGCTTGAAGCCGGCCTGCTCAAGCATGTCCTGCCAGATCTGGACGTGCATGCTCTGCTGCTTCAGCGGAAAGCCGTAATAGCCCTTCTTCTTGGCTACATCGTTATAGAGCAGCGCCGTCTCGATCGTGTTCGGGGCAAACGCCGATTTCATCGGAACAAGAACGTCGGAAAGGTCTTCGAGCTTGCCCTCGTAGGCCCATTTGCCTTGCGCCTGCACGTCGTAGCTGTCGGAATAGGCGACATCAGGCACCGTGCCGGAGTTGAGCGCCGCCACCGTCTTCGGGATCATGTCCTGAATGGCGTATTGCGACAGTTCAACCTTGATGCCGGTCTTGGCCTCGAATTTCTTGATCGCTTCAAGCAGCGCGTCGTCCTCGGACTTGTAGAAGCCCTTGCCGAACCAGACCGTGATCTTCTTTTCCTGCGCGAACGCAGGCGCTGCTGCATAAAGAAGTCCGGCCGCGGCGATCGCGATTGAAAGCGCACCTAATCCCTTGGATCTCACGTTGTTCTCCCTGGATATGCCCGGCTTTTTAACCGGTTGGATAAAACACTAGCCCATGGCGGGGGCGTGATCCAGATGGCGTGTCGCAAACTTCTGTAGGGGGAGGATTGTTTCCGCCAGGGTTGCCTACATTGCCATGCAGGCCCGCAAGTGCGCGGATACCTCGAACCGTCATACCCGCCACCGGGTCGGCGCGATGCGCCGCCCGATGACAGGCTCCGGCTGGTATCCAGTACGCCGCGGCTTCTCGATTCTATCACTGCTGCCTCTGGGATACTGGATCACCCGCATGCGCGGATGATGACGGATGGGGGAATGGAACGATTGAGCTCTCACACGCATCTTCGATCCCGCGACGCAAGGCGCGCCCGAGGCTTGAAATTTCTTTCCGCCCAATGGAGGGCGTGGGGAATGCCGGGTACCCGATGTACCCGCGGCCCGTGTGCAAAGGTAGAAAGCACACGGTAGTCACCACGGTCGCACCGGAACACCCGGCATTCCCGCACGCAATGGTTTTAACGGTTTACTCCGCGCTCTCCTCGGCGACGAATTCGTTTTGTCACCGTCACCGGCGGATGAGCGGTTTGCGAGAGGCCCGGTTGGGCTCGCAAGACCTCCGCCGATTTGACACCAGCAACGGGTGCCAGGACCACACGGCTTCACCGTACGCGACCCGTCTTCGCCAAGAGGCTTCGCCGGCATGTGCACATCCGAGAAGCGTTGGTGAAGACAGAAGCAGCGCCGTTCGTCTGCGCGCTCCGATCGCTCACGGCGAACCGCCCTGCGACCAAAATGCGCGCCCGACGCTGCCGCGTCCACCGCATCCCATCCCAACGTTCGTGACGATGGCCAACGCCCCTCGTGAGGGATGGGACGGCGGGGTTATGGGGGTGATTTGGGGGAGGAGAGAAGGGGAATATTTTTGCGGAGAGGACTGGACGGGTGGAATCGGATTGATCTGGTTGAAGAAATTAGTTGTTACGCTACATCTCCCGATACGTCGAGAACGATGATGGCCACGCGCGCTTTCATGGCGTGAGGCACCAGGTCGGTCAACATCCGCTCTAACTCGCCCGCTGTGAATGGTGGCGCCATTCGGTTGGGAGGAGCAGACATTCTTTGCTTTCGCTTATCTCCGAACCAAAAAACGCAATACACTCCAAAACCTTTTGCTTCGGGGTCGTGTGCATAAAACCGTTCAAGCTGACCCTCGATAGCGGTCCAGACTTCGCTGTGGTAGTCGCGCTTCAGCTCACACAATACTTTACGTCCGGGCATAGCGACCGAAATGTCAGCGCGTTTATCGGCCACCATGTGGCCTTCGGGTTCGACGGTAATCCCGAGCGGTAACAATAGCGGTGGCATCAGAAGTTACGCAGACTATCTCGGCAAGCTTCCTCGGGACGTGGTCCAATTGGTCTAGAGAATGAATTAATATTCCAGAACTGTTTATAGATATCGGTGTTCTCACGCTCGATGCGTGTCTTGAGGTCGCGAAGCTGCGCGACTAGGAGAGCATGAAGGTCAGCAACAGTTGCGGGCCTACCGTTCGAAAGCGCCTCTATCGTTTGCGTCCAATTCGGACGATGATACTCCGCAGCACGCCGGTGCTGTTGCTGGTTTGCCTCTGCGTGTAGAATATTGGCCCGGTAAGATTCTCAGATTCTGGATTTTAATCGTAGGCGCGAGAGTGATTCCGTGGCTGCAGCGCTCGCTGAAGCCGACAGTAGGCCAAGCAGAGCCCGAAAATGCTCAGAGCCGTCCCACGGGTTGGTGTCACCCGACCATCCGTCCACAGGATGTTCCGCGCTCGGAAACATCGTTCCCGTCAGCTGAGCCATAAATTCCAGCATGGGAATTGGCAAATTCTGTTCGGGCTGACCCCGCCGGGCAAACCCAGTGCGGTCACGTAGGTCGAAGACAAGGCTGGGTCGCTCTTCCGTGCGATTCCGCACCTCACGCTCGTAGTCGATTGGCGCAAGAAAGTAGGTGGCGACCAGCCACAAATCTCGCTGCCGCTCATCGACCGGCTGCGCGCCGCTCAAAACACGCGTGGCCAGCACCAAGAAATCGGCGTGAAGCGCACGGGCCGATATGACAACATCAAAAAGCTCTCCAAGTCGAAATTCGCTTGCATTAGGAAATTCACGCAAAAAGGAAATCGCCACGTTGTTCCGGAATGGCTCGAAAGGCGGCTCCGATAATATTTCTCGCAACCCCTCCGCAATCTGCTCGCCGCTACTGAGTTGGGTCCTCGCGACGGCCGTATAAGCGTCACATACGAGAGCCGGATTTGATTCGAGCAAGAAATCCTTCCAAGGATGCTCGGTCCGATGCATAGTCCCGTTCAACTTTTCATATACAGGCGTTGTGAGTTCAAAAGCGATTATGGCTTTAAGTCTGTCTTTCGAAAGTTGCTGGCCGAACCCTTCTCCCCGCCCAAACCGCTCATCCAAGCCTGCGACAATTGCGTACCACCACGGATAAATTCTTCGTTTGACCACCAGCGCCAACACCTCGTCGAGAGACGGGAGACCACTACGCAGGGGCACGCCACGGAGACATTCGAGTGCTGGGTCAACACGCGTTTCCCCAAGCCATGCTGGCAATTGGCTGATGCGGGCTGAGAGATGTATCAACGTCGCGGTACAAAGCGAAATAGATGCGCGCTATGTGGGTTGCCCAGCCCAAGTGCGAGCCGGTTCGGATTTGTTCGATTGCGCTGTCGAATTCGTGACGCTGACCCTCACGGTTATCGGTGCGGTCGATGACCCGGCTCTCGCGTCCCTCCAAATACCGATCCGGTAATTGATGCACTACCGCGCTTTCACGCGTCGCAATAAGCGATGGCTCTTTGTCCGCTTTGGCAAAAAGCTCTTCGAATTTCTCCGTGCCGCGCTGGCCGTCAACCTGATATGTAAAGGTCAATGCAGCGTCGTAAAGGTACTGTTGCCTCGGACTGCCGAGCTCTGCGGCTTCCATATGTATTGCGGCCTTATCGAGCAGCACTTCGGTCGAGATTTCAAATAACGTCACTTCGCGGAACAGGTTGATGTGCAGCCACTGCTCGCCGTCAATGGCCAATGTTTGAAAGAAGAATTCCGCCAACTCATCCAGTATGTCGGGCCGAGCGCGCATCGCCTCCCGCAAACTGTGCGCTCGGTTTTCCCCTATTACTCCTCGAAACGCGGCTCGCTTTTGGAGCCATACCAAAGCTCGGTCGGCTTTGAGAAGGTCGCCGCCGTCGCGCCACACGCGAACTAATAGGCGCGAGTAGAAGGAGCCGGATTTCCCAACTACGGCGGTCGAACCCAAGGCCGTCGTTCGGCGAAATAATACCGTCAAGGATATCTGGAATATCCTCGACCGGAATGGCGTCAGCCAAAAACCACAGCGTTCCCGTTCCAAGGATCTGTTCTGCGGTGGTATAATCGTTCACCAGTGCGATTACGTCGGCGGGGCCGTAGTATTCGTCATAAAGAAAACGAATAATCTCAGCGCGAAGGCGCAACTCGTTGTCGGTTTTGCTGAGCCGGTGAACGAACTTCTTACAGCAACCTTGCCGGCATCGCCCACGCGGAGGAGCGCGAGCATTGCATGGGCCCGCTCTGCGTAAGGCGACGCTGTTCGTTCCACAATCACCGCGAGGTCGGGCACCATCTCGGGAATGGGTCGCCCAAGCCAAAGAGCGTCTATGACGACAGAGCGCGCACCAAATCCGGCATTCTCGTCAGCCAGGACGGCACGGAAGTCTTGCACCATGTCGGCTCGCGCCAATCCGCCGATCGAAGGCGCCTCCCAGTGGCCCGTCCGGAACCATGGGTTTGATGTCGACAGGCGTCCAAGCGCTTGCAGGAGTGCGGCACAATCCTCCGTGCCGAGCGACGCCGCATCGCCGTAGGTCAAGACGCCATAAGGATCCGCGTCAGTCAACTGAGGTGCCTATTCTGGAAGATGGACGGCAAGCCAAGCGTGAGACCGCGCAACTCAGGAGCCGGATGGTTGTCAACGCCCATGAGTGCCGCAACTCGGCCGAACGGCAATCCGGCCCGCACCTCCCTCGCTAGAAACGATGCGGCAAGATATTCGGCCGTCGTACGGTGCGCGTAATCAAGAGTCTCGGGTTGAGTGGCTGCCTCGAATACCCGCCTCCCGAGTGCTGCAATGACGAATTCAGGCTCGAACAGGTTCATGGAGCGATAGCCGGCGATTTCTGGCGTGCTTTCTTGGTTAGAAAGGCCAATAGCCGCGACATCGCTGATGAGCCGGGCCGCACATATAGCTCCTGCTGCGGGTCGAAGTTCCGCGACGGAAAACTGTCCTGTTGCCGAGCGAGCCTGTTCACGGCCGGATTCTTCAAGCATCAATCCCTTGGCGAGTTCGAACAGTTGCTTGCGGGTCGACGGCCATGACCCGGTCTGCACCGCACGCCAAAGCATAATAAGGTTCTGTGGGTTATTCAAAAAATCGCCGAGCCCGCGCTCCTGCGCCTCAGTCAGAAACGCCGTCGCTCTATCACGTTCGATATGCTGCCCTTCGAGAACCGAGACTTGTTCATCGTCGGACAAATTTGTCAGCAAAAGAACAGGCAGTTCGCCGCTTCGCTCAAAGAATGGGCGCAGCGCGGCCTCATCGCTTTCGCCTAGCCAATCGGCCGCACGACAGGAGATGCGTGCTCGTGCCGGATTCAACTCGAAAAGTTTGGAGACAAGATCGTCGATGGTGTTTTGGTCTCCGCGGCCGGCCCGCTTCTCATCGAACCCGTCAATAAACAAAGCTTCATCGTGCAGGTGCTCTGCCGGAATGTTTAGGAAGTCTCGCGCTTTGATCAGACGCCCGCCCTCTGCGGCTGCCGCCTCCCGAAACAAATGTGTTTTTCCCGCGCCGGGGTCCCCGAGCAGGACAAGATAGGGATAGTGTCCGAAATCCGCGAAGGCGCGCGGTCGTATCTCGGCCGTCGGATCGCTTCGCGGCGCGTTGATATGATGTACGAGGCGAATTATTTGATAGGCAATTCGGTTCTAGTCGTAGAATGTGTCGCTTCGAATTGTTACTGTCAAGCTGGCCGGGCGGAGCCTCCGCTTAAATCTCACCAAAGTATGAAAGCCGTCACGCGACATCGCTGTGTCGGTCGCCGCAGGTGCATTCGCGGGCGCCGCCGGCCGCACACCGCCGCCCGGAAACCGCTCGATCACCAATTTTACGCATCGGGGACCGATCCGTTGGTGCTCTCGCTTGGCGGTTGTCGTCCTGCCGACCGACGGCCATATCCGGGCAATAGCGACAACTCTCTTTCCTCACATTGTTGAGGCATCCGTCCGAACGATCTCTGGTATCTTCAGCGCATGAATGACAATCCAAGATCGCGCCACACGCTCTACGAAAAGATATGGGACGACCACGTCGTGCACAGGGAGGCCGACGGCACGTGTCTGTTGTTCGTCGACCGGCACTTGATCCACGAGGTGGACAGCCCGCAGGCGTTCGGCGGCTTGCGCCAATCCGGCTTCAAGGTGCGCTCACCCGAACGCACGCTGATGGTGGTCGATCACAATGTGCCGACGTCGGATCGCGGCAAGCCGAACCCTGATCCCGAGAGCGCGGCGCAAATCGCGTATTTCGCCGAGAACGCCAGGCTTTTCGGTATCGAATATTACGACGAAGGGGATCCGCGCCAGGGCATCTGCCATGTGGTCGGGCCGGAGCAGGGTTTTACGCTGCCGGGCACGACGATCGTCTGCGGCGACAGCCACACCACGACCCACGGTGCGTTCGGCGCGCTTGCGCTCGGCATCGGCACCACCGAGACAGAGCATGTGCTGGCGACGCAGACGCTGTTGCAGCGCAGATCAAAGACCATGCGCGCGGTCATCGATGGCGTGTTGCCGCCGAATGTCAGCGCGAAAGACATTATCCTCTCGCTCATCGCCGAAATCGGCGCGGCCGGCGCGATCGGCCATGCCCTGGAATTTACCGGCGACGCAGTTCGCGCGCTCTCGATGGAAGGCCGCATGACCCTGTGCAACATGTCGGTCGAGGCGGGCGCGCGTACCGGCATCATCGCGCCGGATGAAAAGACATTCGCGTTTCTGAAGGACAGGCCGAAGGCCCCGCGCGGCGCGATCTGGGATCAGGCCCTGCGTTACTGGGAAACGCTGCGCAGCGACGACGGCGCGGAATTCGATTCCGAGGTCAGGCTTGATGTCAGCGCGCTGCCGCCGCTCGTCACCTGGGGCACCAGTCCGGAGCAGGTGGTCGCCGTCACCGGCCGGGTGCCGAAGCCGGAAGAGATTGCCGATGACAGCAAGCGCCGGGCTGCGGAGCGCTCGCTCGCCTATATGGGGCTTCAGGGCGGCGAGAAGATCGGCGATATCACGATCGATCGCGCGTTCATCGGCTCGTGCACCAATTCGCGCATCGAGGATTTGCGCGAGGTTGCACGTGTGGCGAACGGCAGGGTTGTCCATCCCAATGTCTCCGCGATGATCGTGCCCGGCTCGGGCCTCGTAAAGCGGCAGGCCGAGGCGGAAGGGTTAGACAAGATTTTTGTGCAGGCCGGTTTCGATTGGCGCGAGCCCGGCTGCTCGATGTGTCTGGCGATGAATTCCGACAAGCTCAGGCCCGGCGAGCGCTGCGCCTCCACCTCGAACCGCAATTTCGAGGGACGTCAGGGTTACAAGGGCCGCACCCATCTGGTCTCGCCGGCGATGGCGGCGGCAGCCGCGATCGCCGGAAGGTTTGTCGATGTCAGGAGTTGGGGTTGATTCTAGTTCGGCTTCGCGTCAGCGGCCGTCGGCGCCGCCGGCCGCGCGCCGCCGCCGGTAAATCGCTCGATCACCGATTTCACGGCGTCGCGGGCCTTGCTGTCCTTGATCGATTCGAGCAACTGCGAGGCCCCCGGCGAGCGGCGGATCAGGCTGTCCGGATCGGGAAAGACCAGCGGGTCATCCCACGGTCCCTGCACCACGAACGGCAGATCGAAACCGGTTCCGGTATTCGGCGCCGAGGTCAGGCTGGCGACGCCCTTGAGGTCGTATTCGCGCGTCGGCACCGAGGCGGTGCCGGTCAAGGTGAGGCGCGCCGCCGGTCCCTCGACGCGGATATCTTCAGCCGTGGCAATGCCGTCGTTGAATTTCACCTGAACGGTTAGATTGTCGTACGGCGTCGAACCGCTGCGGAAATTGCCGCCGCCCGACAATGGCCGCCGCTCCAGCCGCTTGAGGAGCTGTTCGACATTGAAGCCGGCGATCGCGCCGTCATGACCGGTCAGAAGCGCGGTGCCGTCGAGCGAAGACGCAAGCCCGAACGGGCTTGCGCCCGAGGCCACCAGCGAGACGTTGAGATTGCCGCGGCCGGACAGCTTGTTGACGCCGAACAATTCGCTGGCGCAGGCCTGCAAATCGACATCGGTGAACTGGAACTGCGCCTTCACGTCGGCGACAGCGTCGGATCGCGCGACGCCGAAAGAACCCTTGGCGATGCCGCCATACATCTGCGCCTCGCCGACCGAGAGCGCCAGCGCGCCGCCGCGCAGATTGGCGCCGACCGCGGTGCGGCCGATCTTGGTCCCGCCGACCGTGACCCGCGCTGCCGACAGGCGCATGTCGAGGTCGGTGGTGGAAAGCGACGTCAGGTCGAACAACTGCCGGTTCCAGTCGCGTTGACCGCTGGCGAGCAGGCGGAAGGTCGAGATATAGGGCGTGAAATCCAGCGCACCGGCGGCGAGCGTCGCCTGCAGCGTCTGGCGGCCGTTATTGGCGAGGGTCATGACGCCTTCGGCGACATTGCCGTCGAGTTCGACATTCACATTGGTCAAAGCGACCGAGGCGCCGACGACATTGGCGCGGGCTTTCAGCGCGAAGCGGCCGAAGCCGCCGCTGCCGGGCGTCACCTGTCCCATCCAGCGCAGCGCATTGCGCAGCGAGAGCGAGTCGACGGTGACGGTGCCTTCCATCATCATGCTGGTGCGATTGGCGACCGTGCCGTCGAACGCCAGTTTCAGCGGCGCGCTGGCAAGCCGCGCCTTCAGGCCGGAGCGATCGCCGGACAGCATCGCGACAAAATCGCTGGCGCTGATCGAGCCGTCGACGCGCTCGCCGCGCCAGTCGAACTGGCCGGTCGCCGCGAACGAACGCGAGATCGACGGCCACGCCAGCGACAAATCGATGTCGCCGAGCACTTCGGAGACGTGGTTGGCGGCGTCCTCGTAGTCGAGCACGCCGTCCTGGATCCTTATTTCCGAAAACGACACCTGGTTCTCGGCGCCGGGCTTCATGGCGCGCGCAATGGTGTCCACGAACGGCGTCCAGTTGCTCTCGCCATTGGCGTCCCTGACGACACGGATATGCGGCCGCAACATCATGACGTCGGCAATCTCGAACCGTCGCAGCAACAGCGGCAGCAGGCGCAAATTCGCGGTCAGCACGTCGACCCGAAGCGCGGGGTCGGTGGTTCCGCCGCCCTTCAGCCCGACGTCATGAAAGGAAACGTAGCTGCCCGGAAATACCGAAACCTCGATCGCGCCGGTGACGACCAGATCAAGCCCGGTGACGGCGCGGATTTGCGCCTCGACCGCCTGACGGAGCGCGTCCCGGTTGAGGAACCAGGACGTCCCGATCAGGCCGATCAAAGCCAAACCCAGCAATGCCGCAATCGGCATCCCCAGGCGTTTCATTCCTTGGGCCATCGTCAATGACATATCCGGGTTGGGTTGAGGTCTTAGGTCTTGGTTGAATGGACGGTCGGCGCGCTGGTAGGCCCCGTGCCAACCTACGCAACTTGAAGGGTTTTCTTGACGCTTTCAAGGCCATCCTGGCCAGGGGGCAAAGTCCGATGGTCCAAAGGCGGCGTCATTGACGCACTGCGAAGATTTCGCCTAATAATCCCTGATTATGCCGGCGGACAGCCGCTCCCTCCATCAGGTCATATTCCATGAAAAAGGTTTATCCCGACGCCAAATCGGCACTCGATGGCGTTCTCAAGGACGGCATGATGATCATGTCGGGTGGCTTCGGTCTGTGCGGTATCGCCGAGACCTTGTCGGACGCGATCCGTGATTCCGGCGTCAAGAACCTGACCGTGGTCTCCAACAATGCGGGCGTCGACGGCATCGGTTTGAGCCGGCTTCTGGAGACGCGGCAGATCAAGAAGATGATCTCGTCCTATGTCGGGGAAAACAAGCTGTTCGCGCAGCAATACCTCGCGGGCGAACTGGAACTCGAATTCAATCCGCAGGGCACGCTGGCCGAGCGCATCCGCGCCGGCGGCGCCGGTATTCCGGCCTTTTTCACCAAAACCGGCGTCGGCACGTTGATCGCCGAAGGCAAGGAAGTGAAGGAATTCGACGGCGAGAAATACATCATGGAACGCGGCCTGTTCGCCGACCTCGCCATCGTCCATGCCTGGAAGGGCGATACCGCCGGCAATCTCGTCTATCGCAAGACCGCGCGCAATTTTAACCCGATGATGGCGACCGCGGCGAAGATCACCGTCGCCGAGGTCGAGCATCTGGTGCCGGCCGGCGAGATCGATCCCGACCACATCCATACGCCCGGCATCTTCGTCAAGCGCATCGTCGAGGTCGGCACGGCTAAGAAGCGGATCGAGTTCCGCAACACCCGCCCGCGCCCCGCCGCTTAACTTTAACTCTTAGCAGGAGAGCCCCATGGCCTGGACCCGTGAACAGATGGCAGCTCGCGCCGCGAAAGAGTTGCGCGACGGCTATTACGTCAATCTCGGCATCGGCATTCCGACGCTGGTCTCCAACTACATCCCCGACGGCATCGACGTCAGCCTGCAGAGCGAAAACGGCATGCTCGGCATGGGCCCGTTCCCCTATGAGGGCGAGGAAGACGCCGACCTCATCAACGCCGGCAAGCAGACGGTCAGCGAATTGCCTGACACCAGCTATTTCTCCTCGGCCGAATCCTTCGGCATGGTGCGTGGCGGCCATATCGATCTGTCGATTCTCGGCGCGATGCAGGTGGCGCAGAACGGCGACCTCGCCAACTGGATGATCCCCGGCAAAATGGTCAAGGGCATGGGCGGCGCGATGGACCTCGTCGCCGGCGTCAAGCGCGTCGTCGTCGTGATGGAACACTCCGCCAAGGACGGCCCGAAGCTGTTGAAGAAGTGCAACCTGCCGCTGACCGGCGAGAACGTGGTCGACATGGTGGTCACGGATCTGGCGGTGTTCACCATCGACAAGCACGGCAAGGACGGCATGGCGCTGATCGAGCTCGCCGACGGCGTCACGCTCGACGAAGTGAAGTCCAAGACCGAAGCCGATTTCCGGGTGGCGCTGAAGAACGCGTAAGCCATCAAAGTGTCATTCCGGGGCGATGCTTCGCACCATCCCGGAATGACGGCGTCTCAATCATTGCCGCAGCGCATTTTTTTGACCATCAGGCTGTCGCGGCGGCGACATCCTCCAGCCCGCGATTGCGCGGCTCCACGCCCCAGGCCCACACCACCACGATCTGAACGACCACAAGGCCGATCATCAGCCAGACCACGCCCGGCAACTGGTAGGATGTCATCAAGCGCGCCGACGATGAAGGGCGAAACCACGGTTGCGCCGCGTCCGAGCGTGTTGCAGATGCCGTTGGCGCGCAACCTGATCTCGGTCGGGAACAGTTCCGGCGTATAGACGCCGAACAGGATCGCAGTCTGGACATAGATCGCGACGATCAGCACGAACCCGACGCTCAACACCACGGCCGGATCGGATGCGGCGTTGAAACGGGCATAGACGTAGCCCGTGACGATGGTGACGATCGACGCGCCGATGATGCTCCAGCGCCGTCCGATCGCGTCGGACAAATAGGCGCCGAGCGCACAACCGACCAGCGATGCGATCGACAACACCAGCGTATAGGCGAGGGAATTGGCGATGGTCAGCCCCTGGCGCAGGAAGAACTGCGGCAGGAAGATCACGAAGCCGAAGATCAATGTGTTGATCGTTATCAGCACCCAGGAACCGACGAACAGGCGTTGCAGCAGCGGCGGCTTGAGCATGTCGGATGCGGCGACCTGCGGTACGGGGGCCGGCACCACCACCGGCGGCAGCGTTCCGCTGCCGGCGGATTCCTTTTCGATCGACTGCATCAGGATCTCGGCTTCCTCGGTGCGGCCTTGCGATTCAAGCCAGCGCGGCGATTCCGGAAGATTCTTGCGCAGATACCAGACGATAAGCGAGCCGACGCCGGCGATGATAAACATCGGACGCCATCCCCAGGCGGGGATGATGAGATAGCCGAGCAGGGCGGTCACCGGGAAGCCGGCCACCACGATGAACGCCATCATCGACAGCCAGCGCCCGCGCGTCTTCGGCGGAACGAATTCGGTCAGCGTCGAGTAGCCGACGACGATTTCGGCGCCAAGGCCGAGGCCCTGCACGAAGCGGCAGACGATCAGCTGATTCATATCCTGCGCGAAAGCCGCCGCCAGCGAAGCCAGCCCGAAAATCAGCAGATTGATCTGATAGGTGAACCGCCGTCCGAATTTGTCGCCGACAAATCCGGTAATCAGCGCACCGAGCGTCATGCCGACAAAGGTCAGCGAAATGAATTGCAGGTTTTGCGGAGCGGTCGAGAATTTGGATTGGACCGCCGACGCCAGCACGCCGCCGGCGATATAGAGATCGTAGCCGTCGAAAAACATGCCGGCGCCGACCAGCCAGAAAATCCGGTAGTGAAACGACGAGATCGGGAGCCGGTCGAGACGTGCGCCGGCGTTTACTGCGTGAGCCATTTTAGTTCCCCCCTTTGATTCAGATGCGGCGCCGGTTTTTCCGGAGTTTGCCGTTGGTTATTGTTCAATTCAATCGTCGTTGGCTTGCCGTGTCGCGGTACCAGTCGAACGGCTGGTCGTGCGTCGCGACCATCACGCTCTTGGTGTTGAAATGATCGTCAAAGCTTTCGGTGCCGCATTCGCGTCCGATGCCGCTGTCGTCGACGCCGCCCCAGGGCGATGCCGGGTCGAGGCGGTGATGATCGTTGATCCAGACGATGCCGGCCTTCACCGCTGACGCCACGCGATGCGCGCGGGCGACGTCGCGGGTGCGGATCGCCGCCGCCAGTCCGAACGGCAAATCATTGGCGAGTTTCAGCGCCTCGGCCTCGTCGTTGAACGGCGTCACCGAGGTGAAGGGGCCGAACACTTCTTCCTGAAAAATGCGCATGTCGGATTTCACGTCGGCGAATACCGTCGGCTCGACGAAATAGCCGTTGTCATGGCCCGCCACTTTCGCCGCAATGCCGCCGGTCACCAGCCGCGCGCCGTCCTCGCGGCCGAACCGCGAATAGGTCAGTACGCGCTCGCGCTGCCGCGCCGAGATCACCGGGCCGAGCTGTGTGTTGGGATCGAAGGGATCGCCGATGCGAATGGTTTGCGTTTTCGCCTTCAGCTTCTCGACGAATTCGTCATAGATCGAAGCCTGCACGATATGGCGCGAGGCGCAGACGCAGGTCTGCCCGGCGCCGATGAAGGCCCCGAACGCCGCATAATTGACCGCGCGATCGACGTCGAAATCGTCGAACACCATCACCGGCGTCTTGCCGCCGAGCTCCATGGTCTGGTGGGCGAACACCTTTGCGGCGGCGCCTCCGGCGATGCGGCCGGCCTCGGTGCCGCCGGTCAGCACCAGCTTGTTGATGTCGGGGTGCTCGGCCAGCATCTTGCCGGCGCTCTGGCCGAGACCGAGCACGACGTTGAAGACGCCCGGCGGCAGGCCCGCTTCGGTGAAGATCTGCGCGAGTTTCAGCGTCGTCAGCGGCGTGTATTCCGACGGCTTGACGACGGTGACGCATCCGCTCGCCAGCACCGCGGCCAGCGACTTGCACAGGATCATCAGCGGATGATTGAACGGCGTGCAGTTGGCGACGATGCCGATCGGCGTGCGCAGCGTGTAGTTCAGGTAGGAACCTTCGACGGGGATCACGGAGTCGCGGCGCGATAGCGCGAGCCCTGCGAAGTAGCGGAAGAAATCCGGCAGCCGCGACAGTTGCGCGCGGGTCTCGTTGACCGGACGGCCGTTGTTCAGCGTCTCCAGCCGGTACAGCGCGTCGAGATTGGCCTCGAAAGCGTCCGCGAGGCGATTGACCAGCCGCGCCCGCGCGCGAATGTCCATGCCGCCCCACGCCTTGCCTTCGAAGGCTGCGCGCGCGCTCTTCATTGCGCGGTCGATATCCGCAGCCGTCGAATTCGGAATCCGCGCGATCACCTCGCCGGTGGCGGGATTGCGGACGTCGAGCATCTCGCCCGAACCGGCCTCGATCTCGCGGCCGTCGACGAAATTGCCGTGGATCTCGACGTCCATGACGCCGGGCTTTGAAGGAATGTTCATGTTTCTCTCCCGTCGACGATGACGGCGTTACGCTTGAGCGCCGGCAGCACGCGCTTTTCGGTTTGCGCGATGTGAGCCTTGATGAGACGGGCGGCGGTGCGCCCGTCGCGCCGCTGCATCGCCTCGATCAGGGCGACATGTTCGGCGACGAGTTTTGCCGGATCGTGGCCTTTCAGATTGGAGACGCTGACGCGCACCAGCCGATCGGCCTGTCCGATCAGGTCGCACAACGCCGCCGCCATGCGGCGGTTGCCGGACGCGTGCGCGAGCGCCGAATGGAAGGCGCGGTTATAGGCGATGAAATTTTCATGGTTGCCGGCGAAGCGGCGGAATTCATTCAGCGACTTCAGGACGTCGTCGCTCGCGTTCTCGATCGCCTCCGCCACGCAGGCGGGCTCCAGCGCCAGACGAAACCTCAGCAGGTCGCGCGCATCTGCCAGCGAGATCGGATTGACCCGGTAGCCCTGTCGCGGCTGCACGGTGACGAGATGTTCGCGCTCGAGCCGCAGCAGCGCCTCGCGCACCGGCTGGCGGCTCACGGCATAGCGCTCGGCCAGGTCCTGTTCGCGCATATCATCGCCTGGCGCGAAATGACAGGTCAGGATATCAGATCGGAGGCTTTCGTAGACGTTATCGCGCAAAAGCATCGAATTTCCTTCGTCCATATCGGTCCAATGTTGCAGCCGTGAAATATCACGTCAAGGGCTGCGGGCTTGAATTATGTGAGTTTTAATCTATCAATCGGCGGATCGGCGCGCTGAACGCAGCGCCCAAGGACACTTGAAAGAGAGACCGGAATGGATCGGCTTTTCGCGCAAGGCACCGTCAACGCAGCGCAATCGGGCGAAGGGCCGCCATTGTTCCTGTTCCACTCGCTGCTGTCGGACCGGGCGAGCTTCGACGCCATCGTCCCGGAATTATCGAAGTCGTTTCGAACGATCGTTCCGGAATTGCCGGGCTTCGGCCGCTCGCATGCCGTGACCGGCGGCCTTGCTGAGGTGGCCGACCGGATGGCGGAAGCCGTAAAGGATGCCGCCGGGGGCGGAGAGGCGATCGTGCTCGGCAATGGTTATGGCGGTTTCGTCGCGCTGCAAATGGCCATTCGCCACCCCGCGATCGCCAGCCGGCTTGTTCTCGCCGATTGCGGTGCGGCGTTCTCCGAACCGGGACGTGAAGCCTTCCGCAACATGGCGGCGGCGTCCAGGGCCAAGGGGCTGTCGGCGATTACGGATGTCGCGATGCGCCGATTGTTCGCTCCGGAATTTCAGGCTGAGCATCCCGACCTGATGGCCGACCGCCGGGAAGCATTCCTGCGCACCGACGCGGAAGTGTTTCGCGCCGCCTGCGATGCACTGGCGAGCCTCGACCTTCGTCCCGAACTCGGCAAGGTAAAGGTGCCGGTGCTGGTGCTGGTCGGCGAACATGACGAGGCGACGCCGCCGCCGATGTCGCACGAACTGGCGGCGGGCCTGCCGCAGGCCCGTCTCGAGGTCATCGCCGGTTGCGCCCATGTGCCGCAACTGCAATCGCCGGCGGCTTTTCTCGATTTAATCGGCGGTTTCCTGCCCGCGACCAATTCGGCGCCGGCGTGAGCTGAGACCCGCTGTCACACAACCAAAGCTTGTAAAATTGCACGAGCCTCCGTAGCGTGTCCGAAGCGGGTTTCGGCAAGGGGGCGGGTCATGGATTTTTTCCGGGCGCATCGAGCCATCGGCACGACGATACCGACTTACTTCATCGAGAGCACGGCGCCCAACAACGTCGACGACACCGCCGTGGTGCCGCCGAAGCTGCCCAAGGTGCTGGAAGAGGTCGATCCCGCGACCGCCCTGCAGGAGATCGCGACGACGTTGGCAAACGGCGCCAACCCAAATCTGGTCGTCATGGTCCATGGATACAACAATCCGGACCCGGCGGTGCTGAAGATGTACACCTCGGCCGCGATGGCGATCCAGCGCGATGCGGCGATCACGAGCAGGCAAGGTCTGGTCTGCATCGGCTATCGCTGGCCGTCGGAGAAAATGTTTCAACCCTGGGGCGGCACCTGGGATGCGTTGCCGACGCTGCCGACCTGGATCCTGTATTGGGGTGCCGTCCTGGCGGCGCTGCCGTTTCTGCTGTTTTACATCGCTCCCGACAGCAGCCAGTGGCCGATCGATATTTTCGGCTACGTCAGGAATGCGTTCGGCGACCACCTCGTGACGATGGCGGGACTGACGTTCGCCGGCTTGATATTCACCGCGGCCTTGCTGCGCGGCATCGTCTATTTCAGGGATAATTACCGGGCTACGAATTACGGGGTTCCGGACCTGGTCCAGGTGATCCGTGCGATCGACGGCAAGATCGGGGAGCTGCGCCGCAGCAGCGAATGGACCAATGACGTCGAGCTCTCCTTCATCGGCCACAGCATGGGAGGGTTCGTCGTGACCAACACGATCCGCGTTCTTTCGGACGTGTTCGCGAGCCAAGTCAGCGATTTCAACGCTTACGGCGCGGGGCCGTCTGGTGAGGAGGAGGATGCTCCGTCTCCCAATGTCGGCCGCTGCTTTCAGTTGAAGCGCTTTGTACTGGCGTCGCCGGACATTCCGGGCGAGACGCTGTTGTCGAGCCGGGGGAATTTCCTGCGTTCGGCACTGAAGCGGTTCGACGAAGCGTATCTGTTCAGCAACGAGGGCGATGAGGTCCTGCGTCAGATCTCGACGCTGGCGAATTATTTCGTGTTTCCTACCAAGAGCCGCAATCACGGCTTCCGGCTCGGCAACACCGAAATCCTGTCGCGCAATTTCGGCATGATCGACGTCAACGGAGAGGATTTCCTGCGCCTGCTGCGAATCGGAAACCTGACGGTGCAGGAATTGTACGACACGCTCGAGGAGGCCAAGGCGAAACGCCATGTCAACGACCAGCCGGTACCGGAGCGGGCGCCGCTACCACTGAGATTCACCTATTTCGATTGCACCGACTATGTCGACTATTTCGACGAGGCCAACCCGGACGATCCGGACGGTCAGCGCATTTCGAAGGAGGAGCGGCCGCTGTTGACTTTCGCGAAATGGCGCAAGCGCCGTGACGCCGAGGCCAAGATGAGATGGTATTCGCACCTTTATTTGCTCATCGTCTATTGTGTGAATCATCAAAGGCCGAATGTCCATGGCGGTTATTTCGAAGGGGTGCTGTCGCAGCAGTTGATCTACCGGCTCGCTTGCCTGGGCTATGAAGGAACGGTTGCGGCCTATGGAAGCGACGTTGCGCTGGGCAAGGCCTGCGAGCAAAAGCAAATTCGCATGCTGCCCTCGCCGATGCTGTGGGACAAGCGCAAGACCGATCCTGTCGCTCCGCCGTCTCCGGTCCAGACAAGGATGCGGCCCGCGGCACCGGCGTCACCGCGGCCGCAACCCGCGCCGCCGACGGCGAGGGAGGTGGTTCCGAATCTGGTCGGCAAGTCGATCGTCGAGGCGCGCGAAATTGTTGCGCGCATGCGCAACGAGCATGTCGGGCAGGGGGCGCCCGCGGTGCTCGGCGCCGAGTGGCAACTTCTGTTGCTGGAAATTACACGAGAAGGCCAGCCCACCGGGACGGTGCTGAGCCAGACCCCGGTAGCCGGAAGCCCGCTTCAACAGCGCACAACGATCGAAGTGGTCGTTGCAAAATGAAAGCGCGGTCGATGCTGACAATTTGAGCAGGTAACGCGCGTTATCCGTTCGACGGCGGCATCCGCCGTGCCTAGTCTGGACCCAGGCGGAGGTGATGCGATGCGCGCGATACTGGATTATTGCACAGGCGGCACTCGGCGAAGCGTTGCGGCGGGCGCGCTCGTCATTCATGAAGGCGGCAAGACCGGACATCTCTTTGTTCTGATCGAGGGACGGCTGGAGGTCGTCAAGGGCGATAGCGTCGTTGCCGTCCTGACTGAACCTGGCGCGGTGCTCGGGGAAATGTCGGTCCTGCTCGAACAGCCGCACACCGCAACCGTGCGCGCAGCCTCAGATACGGTGATTTACGAAATCGATGACGCCGCGGCATTTCTGCGCGACCAGCCAGCGGTGGCGCTGTTGATCGCGCGGCTACTCGCCCAACGCCTCAATGTCGCGACGACCTATCTTGCCGACCTCATGCATCAATACGCCGGGCACGGCACTCACCTCTCGATGGTGAGCGAACTCCTGCAGAGCATGATCAACCTGCCGCCGACGGAGGTTTCGCCAGGATCGGATCGGCAATCCGACCATAGGCTTTGATTTTATTTACATTTTCGATGTTTTTGGGTCGTGCCGCCGAGGTCACCCCCGATCTGGGCGCCTTGTCATGGGCCGATGCCAGGGGCGGGGAGGCTGACCTGCGGCGCATGACGGGCGATGACAACGCCATCTGGGACCGGGTTGAGGGCGATCCTTCCGGGCCTAATCTCCCCCTCCCTGCGACCCGACCCCACAGAGGAGGCCAACATGATCGCATATCGACAAAACGTAGCCTCAGTAGCAGCGCCGATTTCAGTTACCACTGCTCAACTTCCGGCTGAATCTCTGGTTCGGCAGCCAGTCGTGGCTGCATCACAGGAGAACCACCCAATGTCTGCCGCCAAGAAAGAGAAAGCCGTTGTCGCTCGCTCCATCTCCGCCGCTCAAGCCCCCGGCGTGATCGCCACCATCGTCAACACCATCTCTCGCGCCAAGGATGCCAGTATCGATGAGATCGTCGAGGTGCTGGTCAAGACGTTTCCCGACCGTGATGCTGATGGCATGAAGGCCACCACGAGGAATCAGGCCAATCGCAACTGCACCTCGAAGGAGAGGGACGAGAAACGCGGACTGATCTACTACAAGCGAAGGTGACTTGATCTCGGATCAAGAAGTAACAGGCGGGCTCCGGCCCGCTTTCTTATTTTGCAAGCCGTTGATAATTCCCGCGCCAGCTTGTTGAAGTCGGGTTTGCCAGGGGCCGCGATGCGGGCCGCGTCACGCTCAGAGAGATACCCGGGAAGCCGCAGTCAAAAAGGCCAAGGAGCCAAAACAGCAAAGCTATTTCGAGGTCGAGATCACGGGAACCCGAGTTCGAAGGCTGCTTAATCGGTCGCGCAAATGCGCCGATACAAAGCACCGGTCCGAGCGGACTCTGGCCGTCCCGATCGCCGAACACGCCGAGACATTGCGACCAATTGGCCTTGATGCGAAACGGCCGGCCCGCAGCAATCAGCAATAAGCCGTCCCGCTCTTTCGGGCGGCCTTCATTCTGTTCAGGTCAGTTTTTCTCCTCTTCCATGGTTACGGCAACGGCGCCGATGGCGGACAGTCGCACTTTATTGCCTTCGACACCGGCGACCAGGCCCCTGTCGATATAATGGTGGTGCCCCTTATGGGAGCCCTCTCCACTATCCTTTTTGGTCAGCTTGATACGATTGCCTTCGACTTTGTCGACGGTGCCGACGTGAACGCCGTCCGCGCCGATAACTTCCATGTGCTCTTTAATTTCGCTCATTTGAAAATCCTCTGTGGAGAGGGTAACGCGCAGGGGCGCCAAACGTTCACCCAACCTAACCCAGACTGCGATTAGCCCCTGCATGCTCGCGGGTTTTTTTCTTTGAACCTCTTGGTGGCGCCCCAGACATACCAATGCTGGGGATTTGAGGACCCAGTAATTTGCGCAGCGCCGCCCAACGAATATACTCCGTTCGGTCGCGCTGTTGCTCCTCAAATTCAACCTCTAGTTTGGGTGGTAGCTGACGGCATCCCAGGCCCTCATCCCATCGCCGTTGGCGGAAAGCCCCGCTCCCCCTAAGGGGTGGGGTTTTTTCATGTCATCCACACTTAACGGCCAGTGCCATGCTACGAGCGCGCGGGGCACAGAGGAGAGCAGGATGACAGCTGAGGAAAGCCCTGCGCCACATGAAGACTCTGATTGACGGTTCGGACTACCTGACAGATACACACGCGCGACGCAAATCTTGATCGATAGCATCGGAGTTCTCGAGAAGGGGCTCAACAGGATGCTGAGACGAGGCGAGCTTTTTCATCCTACTCAAACCACGAGTGGTGGGTCGCGTTACAACGCTTAGCGTTCCCTGAATTGCGAGAGCAGCAAGAGTTCGCAAACCATTCCACATCTCAGCTGCTGCCGGTAACGATTTCAAAATTGTTCTGACGCACGTTCCGACCAACGAAGGATGATTACGGAGCTCGGGTCATGAATGGGGAAGCTATTTTAGAAACTACGCCGGTATCGCGTGATCGCTTCGTTATACAGGCAAACCGCAGCCTTCAGACCTTGTCAGGGCTGGTCTCTGTTGGAACAGGCAAGGGCCTGGGAGGGGCGGGCATTCGCGGAATTGGGATTCTACTTTGAGAGCATGGCGGGAACAATGCAGCACTTCTCAGACGTGAAGCTCGCGGTCGGCGACGTCCGAACAAGCTTCTAAATCTCTCCGCATCTTCGCGTCGCAGAAATCGTCGAACTCGATATGCAACTGGAGGCGAAGGAAAAGGTGGAAGCCTATCGCGCAGGTCAGGCGTTCGTTCAAAGTCGAGCGTGAAGATCAGATCAATGCCTACTCTTGATCTGATCGCGAAACAGATACACCGTTAGGCCGTACAGAAATGCACACGCTAATATGAAAAGCGCGACTTGCGCCATGTCAGCCATGTTGAGGTCTCCCATGCCCAAGTGTCTCGAGCAGCATAGTAATGGCGCGGGCATTAATGGTGCGTTAGTCCACAAGAAATGAATGTTGGAGCTCATTCTGCAACACTGGGAACTAACAGGTTCCCATGGTTGCATTCTGCAACACTGGGAACTAACAGGTTCCCATGGTTGAGCGATGGGGTGTCGCTTTCTTCCGCGGTAATTCCGCTAGGCAGCTATCGGAGGCATCGCGAATTTTTCCGTCCATCAAACCGCAACTTAATGAGTTCACGGCACAAGCCAAGTGGCCCTCATAGGAGGCATATCGTCCAGCTCGGCAATCCGGCGATCGATCTCGCTGATCACGTGCTTCGAGAACGGCCCGAGGTGTAGGTACGGCGCCATTAGCATCACGATGTAACGCAGCGCTCCTGGATTGGTCTTGGCTGCTTCGAAGGTCTTCCAGAACGGCTCGCGAACCTCCGGTAAAATCCGCATGATCTTGTTTACGAAATCTGACGAGTTAACATCTGGCCAGCCTACGGAGTGAGCCACGGCGACCGAGTGCGCGCCCGCAATAAACCAGAAGCGGGTGGAACCTGTCTCAAGCATTTCCCCAAGAGTGATTTCCTGTTCGCGCGGCATGGCTCAAAGCGCAGCGGCGTCAGCAAGCCGCTACAGCTCGCGGCCTCTACCCCAGCCGCTGCGCTCCATCCTATTGTGCAGTAGACTAGTAGCCGCCATTCCAACGATCGTTCCCCCGCCCACCGTGGCGAACACTGAGTACGTCCGAGCGTCGATTGCGTGGCTCTTGCCGGCGTGTTTGCAGCAGGCCCGACGGGCGACGTCGCTATTCGCACTGTGGCGACAGGTTCAGTTTACGCAAGAACGGATCCAAGCCATCTGAACGACACTCCTTCACAGCAGTAACCCGCTTGGGCGCTCGGTCAGCGGGGTCTTTCGTTGACGACCTTGATTTATTCGCATTTTGCTTCGTCGCCTCGAAAAACTTTCGGTCATGCGGGTCGTGCCAATGACGGGAAGCGATACGAGGAGCCGGTGGATTTGCTGCCTTTTGTAGCGGTGACTGGTTCGAAGGGGTTAAGTCTTCGACAGGTGGAACGTACACGCCATCCACCTTCTCAGCGTCAGTCGGCGTGTCTCGACCGATTACAAGCTGCAGGCGATCGGCCTTGTTGCCCGCCGCCACAGGAAAAATGACCTCGGCCGGTTGCGGCGGCGGTGATTTATTTGGTACGGCGGCAATCGCACCCAGACCAGCCAGGCAAACTGCTCCAAGCGCGACGATCCGAATCACGAGGCTCGCTCCTACGCGGAGAGGACGCCAAACGTCAGGATCAAATCGGTCCAGAATGAGGCAGTGGCATCTTGTTGGTTAACGAGCGAAGAAACCGTCCGAAGTGCGCGAAGGGCTGTTTGCAACCATTCGTTCGATCGTGATGCCTGTTAGCCATCCGCTTGCGAACGCACTCCCGGGCGAGAAGCAATTGAACCGGTCTCTAGCGATCGCCGCCGTACGTGGCGGCTACTTCGCGAGCAGACCGGTCAAGTCATTCGCTCTAGAACAGCGAATTTCATCGATCTGCCGCGCGAGCACGAGTGCGCTTACCCTAAGTGCCTCGATCTTCGATGCGTCGGGATGTTGCTTTTCAAGTTTCTCGATATGCTCGTTGAATGAGGCTAGCTGCAGGCGAAGGCGCTCGATCTCCGCGTTACTGTTCACCGAACTGAAAGGCTCCCAAACACGCTGTACTGACATGATGCGTTCCCCCTGCTTGATTACGCCTTCGTGAGCTCGATTCGTGGCCAGAAATGGAAGTCCTCTTGGCGAGTATATGACCAAAGACGGAAAACAGCGTTTCGGAAAATCAGAAATTCAACTCAATTCTCAACCCAAATCAGTGCTTAAAAGTTGACGGCAGCAGGCGTTCGAGCGAACGAGAGGTCGGCGTTGTCAGATCGGGATGTGACACATTCGGACTTGGTGGAAATCGCCAAACGCAATGGCCACTTCAGGAAAAATTACGGCGTTCTTGTCGGGGCTTTTCTCTACCTGCGTTAGAATTGATGAAGCCCGGCCTCGATTGTTCTGGTGGGAAGCCCGGATGGCAGCTCTTGCGGCTGCCTGGGTTTCTGGTGGCGATGAATTTTTCCTACATCACTGCAAACGAGAGCATCATTAGGAACGTCGTAAACGCGTTCACCGTGGTAACCCACTGCTGCCATCTGCCATCCGATGTTGAGGGCGGAGAAATTAGAGGGGCAAGATCGCAAGCTGAATATGGGCGGTTGGATTTGATGGTGGCCGAGACGCAATAAACAGTTGCGAGGCGATGAGCATTCCGAACCCGAATGCAATAGTGAGAAGCGCACTCGGAATGTGATGATCGGGCATTTTCATGTTTTCAATCGCATCGCTGAAACTCAAAGCGAAACCTCAGCCAACCAATTTGTTCCTGGGCTCGGGAAAAATCGTCAACCAATTGGTTGCGCCGTAGCGGAACTTTCTAAGCGCTTCGAAGGTTACCGCGATAGGAAAGTCTCACAAAGGAGTTGGCTATGAACAGCGTCATATACTTAGTCGGCCTCGTTGTCGTAATAGGCGTAATCCTGTCCTTTTTGGGTCTGCGATAATCATAGGCCCCGGTTAATTCGCCACCAGAAGCCGCAGTTTGGCGTAGTATAACAGGCTCCGCTTGCCAACGAGGGCCGTCAGTTCAAGGTGAGCATCGGTACCGCTAAATCCGATGCTCACTTTTCCTTCGTCATCTGCCGTGTGACCGAGCGGGCGTCGTAACGCAGCAAAATTGGATGCCGCTGTTTGCTCGCATAATGCGACGAAGACTATTCCTCAGTGAACAAGTATCTGGCCGTATTTATTTGTCTGGCGTCGACTCAGTGCTTGGTTTTTGGGGTCATCAGAAAGGGCTCTAACGCTGACCGATGTTCTTCATAGAGCACAAGCCACCGTCTTTCGTTCTGCGAGCGGAGATCATCAGTCGGGACAAGCGGCGTCGAACTAAGGGCTGAGATTAATGCGTCCAAATGTTCGAACTCTCGCGTCTCTTGGGGAGTTAACCCGATGAGGACGCGGTTGCCGTCGGCATCCAGTGCGTAGCTGTCATCGCCAAGCGCCATGGTCCACGCATACTTAATTGCGCGAACCGATCAAGCGGAGTTCCGACTTAACCTAACTGCTCAAGGTTACTATGCGTAATTGATTGCGCAATTTCGGAAAAATGTAATGGATAGCTTGTAGCCGTTGCCGGAGCCGCAAGCGCGATGAAACGAATTGAGTTAAAGGTCGTAGAGGAGCAGTGCCCGGCCTGCAATGGTACTGGGCTTCAACCTGTTAAGCAGCCAGCGCCGGGCCGTAGGAATTACCCACCTCGCTGTTCTAGATGCGAGGGCAAAGGTCGAATTAAAAAACCGCAAACTGACTAAGGCAAAAAAGATTCCGTCCGGAGATTGGGGCGGGAAGTCAATTGTCACCCGGCGCGAATGATGATGGCCGCCACCCTTCGTTATGGCGTTCGGCAAAACTACTGATCACGTGGAACAATAGGTCATAAAGGCAAGGGCGGTGAGATAATGGCTAGTGAACAGCCATCGGTTGACGACGGCTACCTCATTAAACAAGATGCGCAGGTTGTTGATAGGGTCACGACTTACGACGAAGCTATCAAACGGGGGAAAGCAATCAAGCGCAGTACCCCTCGGTCGAAAGTTGAAATTATGCTTGATGGCATTGCAGCAGAAATCCCCGAACGAACGTAGACGGTTTGTGAATTGGCTGACATGTGAATTGGCTGACAGTAGGTTGGTACTATCAACACGTTCAAGCGATCATCGTAGCGATTGACAAGTACGCGGAGTTCTGCTCTGGGCAACCGGAATTTCCTTTTCTAAAAATGCCGCATTCGATTGGAGACAGAAGGGCAATGCTCGGTAGCCGGTTACTGTGACAAAACCGTGCGAGCGGCTCTAGGCGATATTCTTGCCGAAGTCGGCTAAAGTTCGCTGGCCGAGTGGGGAAAAAATCATGCTTACGAATGTGCTATATTCGTTGGCCGCCGTTTCAATTGATGGAGTGGGCGTTGAAGTTGGTGGCGTCCTAATACTGCACAACGGCAAGGTGCAGGGTGGTGACGCCTACGTCTTTTACACTGGGACCTACGAGTGTGCCGATGGCAGGTGGAAAGGCGAAATGACTAGCCGAGAACATACGCCGACTACGCGACCGGAGGCAGAACGGGTTCAATATGTGGAATTCAGCGGCACCTATAACGACGCGGAAGCCGAAGCCGATGCCACGTCACTCGTTGCCAAGCAGCGTATTCGATACGATGCGATGTTGCGGTTTCTGGCAGCGGCTCGTTGAAATCAGTGAACTCATCGATTCCAAGAAAGTGACGTATGACTGGCGTCCTGCCGCTGACG
The DNA here is from genome assembly GCA_963847015.1 of uncultured Alphaproteobacteria bacterium. Classification (GTDB taxonomy): domain Bacteria; phylum Pseudomonadota; class Alphaproteobacteria; order Rhizobiales; family Xanthobacteraceae; genus Bradyrhizobium. The sequence goes on from CAWJYI010000027.1 coordinate 326,081, forward strand.
ACGGCACGGCGAGATCGACTACTTCGTCTCGAACTGCTCTATCGACCTGCGGGGCATCCGATCCGCCGCGATGCCGCAGAGTGGGCGCCGTTCACAGCATCAAAAACGGAAGTGACCATCGACTATCGCGAGTTCATCACCGGGCCGGCTGAAGGCCGGACCGGTTGGCTGCACGGATTTACGCGCTGAACCCGAAGCTGCGTGCGAGATCCAAGGCTTCGAGCCGAAATTGGACCCACCGACGAAACAGGATCTGTTCGGCGTCCGTTGTCCGCTTCCGCAAGTGCCCAATTGCGGAATGCGGCGACCTTTTTGCAATCAGCAGCCGCTTGGGGGGCATACGATAAAGAACCCCCGGGCCCCTCTGA
>CAWJYI010000028.1:0-159919 GCA_963847015.1 uncultured Alphaproteobacteria bacterium
GAAACTGAAGCTTACGGCGTTGCCGGATGAAAGGCCGGTGAAGGTCGCGGTCGAGTTGCCAGCGGCCCTACATCGAGATCTCCTGGCATATGCCGAAATTCTAGCGCACCAGAACGGACAGCCGATCAGCGAGCCCACGAAACTGATCGCTCCAATGCTTGCGCGATTTATGGCGACGGACCGGGCGTTCACGAGATCCCGAAAGTTGCGCTGGCAAGGTAATGATTGAACCGTGAGTTCATCGACGATGAGCAAACTTTCACGCAGTCACATGGCCGATATTGGCTGATACTCGGTTTGCCGCGGCTCTCAGAGAGGCCGGTTGTTTGTTCGCGAAATGAGCGACAATGGATTGGGAGCTTAACCACGCCGGATGATCGGTGGTCAGGCCTGCGCGCCTCCCTTGATCGGCATAACCTTCTTGGGATCAAGCCAGTGGTCGATCCGATCAGCCCAATGCTGCATCAGCTTCGTGCGCGATCCAATCAGCGCGAGCGGTCCGTGCTTTTTGTAGAGACCTTCCACAGTAGAGTTATCCAGATGCGCGAGCTGCAGCTCGACAACATCGCCATCCCATGCCTTGGCGTCCTTGATCTCTTCGTGGTGAGACAGGGTCGAGAAGGTGGTCCGGAATCCGTGGGCACAATGATCAGTCTTGGTGTCAATGCCAAGCAGCCGTAAGCGCTTGTTGAGCGTGTTGTTTGATAGCGGCGCGTCCTTCGAGCAGGAAAACGCGTACCGGCGATGGCCGGTCAGCTTCTGAACGCTGCGCAGGATTGCGAGTGCCTGCCGTGACAAAGGCACGACATGGTCCCAGCCGGTCTTCATTTTGGCGGCTGGAATAGTCCAGCGTTCGGCATCCCAATCGACCTCGCTCCACTCCATTTCATTGACCATGCCGGGGCGGGGAATGGTCAGCGCATCGAAGCGCAAGGCAAGGCCAACAACGTCACTAAACCTCGCTCTCGTCCACGGTGCGCTGATGAGCTTGAAGACGCGCGTCACGTCGCGTGGTTCGGTGACGCCGGGACGCGGCGTCGAAATGTTGGCAATCATCTGCCCATTCAGATTGCGAAATGGATTGTAGCCGTCGCCTTCGACATCGGCATAGTCGCAGATTTGCTCACCGATGCTGCGCACGCGGTCGCGGGTTTCCAGCTTTCCCTCGGCTTCGTATGAACGCATGAAAGCGAGCACGTCCGGACGCTTGATGTCCTGCCTGCACAGCTTGCCGAAGCGATCCTTGACGTAGCCGACACGGAGCTCAAGCACCTCGATGGTCTTGGGGTCGCGCACCGCGACGATCCTGCCGCGTTTGACTTTCTCCACCTTCTTCTTCGCGAGCCACTCGTCGGCCCATTGCTCGAAAGGCCGGGCGGCCGCCTGCCTGTGCTTGACGAGCTGCTTCTCGATGCTCGGGTCTTTGCCGTCCTTGAGCAGGTCTTTGGCCTTGTCGCGCTCGCGCCGCGCGTCGGCGAGCGAGAACGTGCCATCCTTGCCGTTGCCGTAAGGGCCGATGGAGTAGGTTTTCTGGCGGCTGTGGAAGCGGTAGCCCATCCGCCAGAGCTTGGAGGCAGCGTTGCCGGGGCTGCTCTCGTCCGGCGTGACGAAGAGATAGAGACCGCCGCCGGTCACATCGGAAATCTTGGCGGGGCTCCCCGTGCCATTGTCGAATTTCGGTCGGGCGGCGCGGCAGTCGATGTCGGTCCTGATCTGCTTGGGGTTGGCGCACGCGCCACCGTTTTTGCGGGCCATTTGCTCAATTCCTTCGTTCGGAATAGCGAAAGTCGCCGTGAACGTTTGTTCTCCGATACCAACAAAAATACCAACAAATCGGACGGCTGGAATCGGATGAGAACAAACGGTGACGAACACCGATGTACGCGGAAGTGCCTATTTTTCAAGGGTTTCCGTGCATGGAGCGGACGGTTTCGAACGCTTTAGAACGGGCCTGAACAGCCTGGTTGGTGCCCCTGGCCTGAATCGAACTGAGGAGCGACCTGAGACGCCTTGCGGCCCACCGTGTACCTTCGATTGTACGATGACGTACTCAGTCGTGCGACAGAGGGAATCCCTGCTTTATGTTGAAGTAAGCCTTTGCGATACTGTTGATCACGCTGCGACTGCGCCTTGCATGTCTAGGAAGCGTCGATAAATGGATCGAAGGCAACCTGAAATTACGCCGAATACTCCGCTTCGCCTTGCTGATGCCGTGAAGATCGCATTTCCTTTGGGAGGTGTGACGGTCGCAGGCTTGCGACGTGAGCGCGACCGTAACCGTTTGGTCATTGAAAAAATTGCCGGCAAAGAGTTTACTACGCTGGCTCACATTGAACGGATGCGAGAGCTATGCCGCGACGAAGCAAGGGCGCGAGGCTGCAGCTTAAGGCCGCTCGCCGCGGCAAGAGCGGAAAGATTACCCACCAAGCAACCTGGATCATCAGAGACAACGGACGCGACGTCAGCACAGGCTGCGCTGCAAATGAGATTGCGACCGCGGAGAGAAAGCTAGAGGACTACATAGCGTCCAAATACAAGCCAAAGCGGCGAGTGCGGCACATCGATGATATTCCGGTTGCGGATGTTCTCTCGATTTACTTGGATGCGCAGCTAGAAAAGTTTCGCGATCGCTTCAAAGTCGATAGCGAAAACGAAGACACCATCCCCGCTATACGGAAATTTAAGAAGCGTATCGAGCGACTGAACGCGTGGTGGGGTGCAAAGATGCTCGGCGAGGTGAACGGAGAGGCGTGTCGCTCCTTTAGGAAGAAACGACGCAACCGAGGCGGTGCCAGGCGAGACCTGGAGGATTTGCGCGCGGCTATTGGTCATCATGCCGCCGAAGGTTATCACCGTGAAATCGTCAAGGTCCCGTTACCGGAAAAAGGCGAGCCGCGCGACAAATGGTTGACGCGTAGTGATGCGGCCAAATTGATCTGGGCCTGCTGGCGATATCGCGAAATGCAGAAGAGATCACGTCGGCCGACGGACGATGTGAAGGCTCCGACGGCGAAGCGCCCGCTTCGACACCTTGCTCGCTTCATCTTGCTCGGGATCTACAGTGGGACGCGTGCGGGAGCGATCGCATCCGCATCCCCCATGCCGGCGGTCGGCCGCTCTTTTGTCGATCTCGAGCGCGGACGTTACTACCGGCGCCAGCAGGGCAGTGCGAAGACGAATAAGCGTCAACCGACGGTCCCAATTCCGTTGCGCCTACTTGCGCATCTGCGGCGTTGGTACCGGATCGATCCGGAGGCAAAGCATTTCGTCGAGTTCAATGGCAAGCCGGTAAGTTCAGTCAAAACAGCGTTCAAAAGCGCCGTCAGGCTCGCCGGACTCGGTCCCGGTATATCGCCTCACACGTTGCGGCACACGGCCGCGACTTGGCTGATGCAAAAGGGTGCCGATCCATGGCAGGCCGCCGGCTATCTCGGAATGTCGCTCGAGGTTCTGCTCAACACCTACGGCCACCATCACCCTGACTACTTGTCGGATGCAGTCGAGAAAATCGCGATGCGCGCGCCCGTTAACGAACGAAAGGCGCACGTATCTGGTGCGGTTTCTGGTGCGGTGATTCCGCTGCGGCGAGATAATCCCTGACTAAGCAATTGATTTTATTGGTGGGCCCGGCAGGACTCGAACCTGCAACCAGACCGTTATGAGCGGCCGGCTCTAACCATTGAGCTACAGGCCCCGCCGCGTGCTGCCGCGGAGAGCGGCGAGGCAACGGTGCCGGCACCGTTTACAGGGATGGCCGCGTTCCGGCAATGCCCGCTTCAATCCACGGAAACGCCGGCAAATTCCACGACTTTGCGCCATTTCTCGGTCTCGTCGGCGATCAGCTTGCCGAATTCGGCCGGCGTCATCGGCTTCGGGATGCCGCCGACCTCGGCGAGCCGCGCCACCAGTTTTGGGTCCTTCAGCGCCTCGCCGACCGCCTTGTTGAGGAGATCGACGATTTCAGGCGGCGTGCCTTTCGGGGCCGAGATGCCGTAGAAGCCGACCGATTCGAATCCGGCCACGGTCTCGGCAATCGCGGGCACATCGGGCACGCTCGGCCAGCGCTGCGGCGAGGTGACGCCGAGTGCGCGCACGGTGCCGCCTTTCGCCTGTTCGAGCGCCGACGGCAGATTGTCGAAGATCAGCTGCACCTTGTTGGAGATGATATCGGGAAAGGCGATCGCGGATCCCCGATAGGGCACATGGATCATGTCGCACTTGGTCATCGCCTTGAACAGTTCGGCCGACATGTGCACCGAGGTGCCGTTACCCGATGAAGCGTAGGAGATCTTGCCCGGATTGGCCTTGCAATAGTCGATGAACTCCTGGACCGATCTTCACCGGCATCGCGTTCGACACGACAAGCATGTTGGTCAGTTGCATGATGCTCGCGACCGGCGTGGTGTCGCGAATGAAATCATAGGGCAGCTTCTTGTAGAGCGAGGTCGAGATCGCGTTGTTCGGCGCGACGAACAGCAGCGTGTAGCCGTCCGCCGGCGAATTGACCGCCGCGGCGGCTGCGATATTGCCGCCGGAGCCGGCGCGGTTCTCGACCACGAATTGCTGCCCAAGACGGTCCGACAGCCACTGGCTCATGATTCGCGCCACGATATCGACCGGGCCGCCGGCGGCGAAACCGATCAGCCATTTTACCGGGCGGTTCGGATAGTCGGCGGCGGAGGAGGGGGCGGTGCCGGCTGCGAGGCTAGAGAGGCTAATCAGAGCGAACAAAACCGTTCGGAAAAATCGCATTATTATGCTTCCCGTCATTTTCTTGTTACCGTTGAACCCATGCTTTCATAAAAGCGTGCGCTTGCCTACAACCTGCGCTACGCGTCTGATTAGTCATATCGCATGAGACGATGCTTGAGGCCAAAGATGAAACTCGCCCATATGGTTTGCGCCGGCGTTCTTCTATTGACGGGCAGCGCCGCGGCGCAAGATGGAGGTAAGACCATTTCAAAGACCACGATCAGCCTGGGGACCGCGACGCCGGGCGGCGGCTTTCCGCTCTTTGGCAACGCCTTCGCGGAAGCCATGAACGCCGCCGATCCGACGCTGTCGATCGAGCCGCGCAACACCAAGGGCAGCAACGAGAACATTCCGCTGCTGGAAGCGGGCCAACTCGATATCGCGCTGGTGGCGGGAGAGCCTTCCTACGAGGCCTTCATGGGCATCGGCCGGCCGGCGACCAAACTGAAAATCCTCACCGCGATGTATTCCAGCCCGGGCATGTTCGTGGTGCGCGCCGACAGTCCCTACAAGACCATCCAGGATCTCGTCGGCCAGCCGGTCGCGTTCGGCGCCAAGGGCTCCGGCCTGCCGATCCTGTCGCGCTATATGCTCGACGGCATCGGGCTGAAGCAGGATGAGGACTTCAAGTCGATCTATCTCGACCGCGCCGGCGACGGCCCTGCCATGGTGCAGGACGGACGGGCCGCGGCGCTGTGGGGCGCCGGCATCGGCTGGCCCGGTTTTGCCACGATGGCGGCAGCGCCCGGCGGCGCGCGGTTCATCGCGCCCGACGCAAGCGAGATCGCGCGCATCCGCGCCAAGCACACGTATCTGAAACCGCTGACGGTCCCCGCGAACAGCTATCCGAACCAGACCGCCGCGATTTCCTCGGTCGGCTCCTGGAGCTTCATCCTCGTGCGCGAGACCCTGGACGACGATGTCGCCTACCGGCTGGCGCGCACGCTGCACGGGATCGAGGCGCAGTTCTGCAAGAAGCTGCCGCAGGCCTGCGAGACGACGGCCGCGAACACGGTCGCCGCCGCGCCGAACGTCGAGCTTATTCACCCCGGGCGTGATGAAGTATTATCCGCGAGATCGGCGTGGTGAAGTAAGGCGCAACTCCATCCGCCGTCATTGCGAGCGCAGCGAAGCAATCCATCTCTCCACACGCCGCGGCATGGATTGCTTCGCTGCGCTCGCAATGACGTAGTGAGGCCAAGATTTCAATTTTTCCACCAGCCAAAGGATGTGACCCCGCATTCTCGCGACACGAAGTGCCCGAGGCTTGCTTGAATTCTCGCCCTCATTAAGGAAAGAGGGCGCAGGGAAGACCGGATGCGCGCTGCACCCGCGGTCTCGTGTGCAAATGCACGAGAAAAAACGCACACGAGCATACAGGTCCAGCGGAGGCGATCCGGCCTTCCCTGCGCAATGGTTTACGGCTTATAGCGTGCTCTCCCCGGTGAACGGGCTTTCTTGCCACCGTCGCCCCCGAGAAGCTTGCTTCTCAAGAACTTGACACCAGCATCGCGGTGTCAGGACCACACGATTTCGCCGTCCGCGAGCGCCTGCGTTCGTCTTTCGCAAGCTCCGCGTCCACCGCTACGCGGTCACTTCTTCACCAGCGCGCACGCCGGATCGGGCGGGCCGAACGCTTCCTCGCCCGGGATCTTGGCCAGGATGGTGTAATAGTCCCACGGATATTTCGATTCTTCCGGCTTCTTGACCTGCACCAGCATCAGGTCGTGCACCATCAGATTGTCCTCGCGCAGTTTGCCGTTGCGGGAAAAGAAATCCTCGATCGGCTTCTCGCGCATCTTCGCCGCGACCTTGAGCGGATCGTCGGTGCCGCTGTCCTTGATGGCATTGAGATAGTTCGTGACCGACGAATAGACGCCGGCCTGCCACATCGTCGGCATCCGGTTCATCTTGGCAAAGTAGCGCTTCGACCATTCGCGGGTCTTGTCGTCCATGTCCCAGTAGAACGACGTCGTCAGCAGCAATCCCTGCGCCGCCGGAAGTCCGAGCGAATGAATGTCGGTGATCAGCACGAGCAGGCCGGCCATCTGCTGGCCGCCCTTGAAGACGCCGAATTCGCCGGCGGTCTTGATCTCGTTGGTGTTGTTGGGCGGTCCGGCGGCAATGCCGATGATCTTGGCCTTCGAGGCCTGGGCCTGCAGGATGAACGACGACAGGTCTGGCGTCGCAAACGGCGGCTTGACCGAGCCGAGCACCTTGCCGCCGTTCTTGGTGATGACGGCCGAGGCATCCCGTTCGAGCGAATGCCCGAAGGCGTAGTCGTCGGTGATGAAGAACCAGCTGTCGCCGCCGCGCTTGACGACTTCCTGCGCGGTGCCGACCGCGAGCGCGCGGGTGTCGAACACCCATTGGATGGCGTAGGGCGAGCAGAACTTGCCGTGGAAATCCGCAGCCCCGGTCGAATGCGTGATGAACAGTTTCTTCTTTTCATTGGCGACGTTCTGTACCGCAAGGCCGACAGCCGATACCGGCACGTCGACGATCAGGTCGACCTGATCGACATCGTACCAGCGCCGCGCGAGGGCGCCGCCGATGTCCGGCTTCAGCTGATGGTCGCCGACGATCACGCTGATCGGCTTGCCCAGCACCTTGCCGCCGAAATCGTCGACCGCCATTTGCGCCGCCGTGACCGAGCCTTGACCGGTCGGCGTCGATGCCGGGCCGTTCATGTCGGTGAGAACGCCGATCTTGACCACATCGTCCGATACTTGTGCGAGTGCGGCCGTCGACGCCAGCATCGCGCCCGCAAGCGCTCCCAACCTCGATAGGTTTCTGGATAGGTTCCCGGCGAACATCCTGTCTCCTCCCGTTACCGCTGGCGCATTGGCCATTATTGCTTCTCCCGGGAGCTTGGCGCGGCCGGGCCACACTTTGTGCAATCATTCGACGGCCGGCGTCAACGCAGCCAAAGGATAAGGAAACGGCGCGGCAGTGCCGGGCTGTCTATTTCGGGCCCGATTGAGTATACGCGGCACATGGTCACCCCCCAACGCCTGCCGGCTTCGCTTACTCCGCTCGATGCGGCGCTTGACGCCGTGCTGCATGGCACCGAGCCGGTGGCGCCGGCCGAGCTGCCGCTCGCGGAAGCACTGCGTTGCATCGCCGCGGAGATGCCACCGCTCGATGCGTATCCGCCGCACGACATCGCCGGCGCCGACGGCTTTGCGTTGCGCGCCCGCGATCTCGTCGGCGCGTCCTCCTATTCGCCGTTGGCGTTGGCGGTTGCTCCGGTCTGGGTCGAAGCCGGCGCGGCGATTCCCGATGGCTGCGATTGCGTACTCGATTCCGATTCCGTCGACCTGTCAGGTCCGTTGGCGCAGGTGCTGGCGGAAGCTACTCCCGGGCAGGGCGTGCGCCGCGCCGGCGCCGATATCGCCGCCGGCAGCCGCGTGGTTGAAGCCGGACGGCGTGTGCTGCCGCGCGATCTACTGATCGCGCGCGCGGCGGGAATAACGCGGCTGCGCGTACGCCGGCCGCGCCTGCGCCTCGTCAATATTCCCGGTGGTACGTTGACTGCGGATCTGATTGCGGAGAGCGCGCGGACCGCCGGCGCGGAGACTGCCCGCATCACGGCCGAAGGCCGCGACGCCGTGTCGATCGCGAAAGCGCTCGATGATAGCGCGTGCGACCTGCTCTTGACCATCGGCGGCAGCGGCGTCGGCCGCACCGACGCGACGGTGACGGCATTGGTCGGGCGCGGCGAACTCATCGCCCATGGCATCGCGCTGCAACCCGGCCGCACCGCAGCCGTGGGCCGCGTCGGCAAAACGCCCGTGGTCGTCCTGCCGGGCGCGCCGGATCAGGCGTTTGCGGCGTGGTGGACGCTGGTGCTGCCCGTGCTCGACCGGCTGTCGGGCCGCCGGCCGCGCAAGACGCTCAATCTGCCGCTGGCGCGCAAGATAGCCTCCGGCGTCGGCATCGCCGAGATCGTGCTGCTGCGGCGAAAGCAGGGTGCCTGGATGCCGCTCGCGGTGGGGGAACTGTCGCTCGACGCGATTGCCCGCGCCGAAGCCTGGCTGGCGGTGCCCGGCGGCGCCGAAGGATTTGCGGCGGGCACCGCCGTCGATGCCTATATGTTGCGGGAGTGATATGGATTCCCGCATGACCGACCAGTCGGTGCCGAAAAGCCAAAACCATCTCGATCAGGACCAGTTCCTGACCATCCTGTCGCGCGAGGACGCGTTGGCGCGCTTCGAAGCGGCGTTGTTTCCGTGCGCTGTACCGAGCGAGCCGCGCCCGCTTGCGGAAGCGCTCGGCTGTGCGCTGGCGCAAGACGTGACGGCGCGGATCGATGTGCCGCCGTTCGATCGTTCCAATGTCGATGGCTTTGCGGTGCGTTCCGCGGATATCGCTTCCGCCGGCGAAGGCACGCCGATCCGTCTCATGCTCAACGACGAAGTGATCGCCTGCGGCACCGCGCCGGTGCGGCCGGTATTGTCTGGAACCGCCACGCCGATCGCGACCGGCGGTCCGGTGCCGCGCGGTGCCGATGCCATCGTGATGGTCGAGCACACCCAGCCGGCGGGGCCGGGCGCGATCGAGATCCGCCGCGCCGCGTCGCCGGGACAATTCGTCTCCTATGCGGGCTCCGATATCGCGCACGGCGAGGCGCTGTTGCGCGCCGGCACCATCGTCGGTTCGCGCGAGATCGGCATGCTGGCGGCCTGCGGCATTGCGCAGGTCGCCGTCCTGCGCCGTCCGCGCGTCGCGATCATCTCGACCGGCGACGAGTTGGTGCAGCCCGGTTCGCCGCTGCGTCCCGCCGCGATCTATGACACCAATGGTGCGATCGTCACGGCGGCCGTCAGAGAGAACGGCGGCGATGCGAGATTTCTCGGCGCGATCCCCGACAACGAAGATGCGCTCGAATCCGCGATGCACCAGGCGCTGCAAACCAGCGACATGCTGGTGCTCTCCGGCGGGACGTCAAAAGGCGCAGGCGACGTGTCCCACCGCATCATCGCGCGGCTCGGAAAACCCGGCATCATCGCGCATGGCGTCGCGCTGAAACCGGGCAAGCCGTTATGTCTTGCGGTGTGCGACGGCAAGCCGGTGATTATCCTGCCGGGATTCCCGACATCGGCGATGTTCACCTTCCATGACATGATCGTCCCAATATTGCGGCGCATGGCGGGCCTGCCGCCGCGTTCGGACGCGAAGGTCAGCGCCAAAGTGCCGGTGCGGATTGCGTCCGAACTCGGCCGCACCGAATTCGTCATGGTGTCGCTGGTCGAAGGCGCCGATGGATTGATCGCCTATCCCACCGGCAAGGGCTCCGGCGCCATCACGTCTTTCGCGCAAGCCGACGGTTTCCTGCGGATCGATACGCTGGCCGACCAGATGCCGGCCGGCAGCGACGCCGAAGTGACGTTGTTCACGCCGCATGTGCGGGTGCCGGATCTCGTCATCGTCGGCAGCCATTGCACCGGGCTCGATCTTGTCACTGCGCCGCTGGCGCATGCAGGCCTTTCCGTGCGTTCGATCTCGGTCGGCAGCCTCGGTGGCCTCGCGGCGGCCAAACGCGGCGAATGCGATTTCGCACCGATCCACTTGTTCGACGAGAAGACCGAGACCTACAACACGCCGTATCTCTCCGACGGGCTTGAACTGGTGCCGGGCTGGCGCCGGATGCAGGGCATCGTGTTCCGCAAGGGCGACACGCGTTTCGAAGGCTTGAGCGCCGCAGGATGCGGTGCGCGCCGCGCTGGCCGATCCCGCCTGCATCATGGTCAACCGCAATCAGGGCGCCGGCACGCGCATCCTGATCGACCGGCTGCTCGCTGACGCGCGCCCGGACGGCTACTGGAATCAGCCGCGCTCGCACAATGCGGTCGCCGCCGCCGTGGCGCAACACCGCGCCGATTGGGGTATGACCATTGCGCCGGTCGCGCATGCAGCGGACCTGGGTTTCATTCCCTTCGCCGAAGAGCATTATGATTTTGCGTTGGTGAAGGCGCGCAAGCAACGGGCGGCGGTGCAGGCCTTTCTCGACGCGCTGGCGTCGAAGGAGGCGCGCGAGGCCCTGGCCAAGGCAGGCTTTCGACCGGCTTAAAGCATGATCCGAAAGGATCATGCTCAAATAGAGAGATGGATGGCGATTCGAAATATCGTCAACCCTCTGGGGATCAACGGGGCGGGTTGCATGGCAAGACCTCTGTCGATGGCGATTGTCGGCGCGGGCATGGGCGGCCTCGCCGCCGCGGCGGCGCTGAGGCGGGTGGGTATCGACGCCACGGTGTACGAGCAGGCGGCGCAATTCGCGCGGCTCGGTGCCGGCATTCAGATCGGCTGCAACGCCATGAAGGTGCTGCGCGGGCTGGGGCTCGAGGCAAGACTCCGCGGACAGTCGTTCTATCCCCGCTCCTGGAACAACCGGGATTGGCGAACCGGCGAAGTCAAGTTCGACATGATTTTCGGCGAAAGCGCCGAGCAAAAATTCGGCGCGCCCTATCTGCTGGCGCATCGCGGCGATTTGCATGCCGCGCTCGCCGGCGCGGTGCCTGACGAATACATCAAGCTCGGCCATAAACTGGTCGGACTGGACGAGACCGCCGACGGTGTCCGGTTGGCGTTTGCCAATGGTGCAAGCGTGGTGGCCGACGCCGTCATTGGCGCGGACGGCGTTCACTCGGTGGTGCGGGACATGTTGTTCGGCACTTCGCCGGTGAACTTTACCGGGCGCATCGCCTACCGCACCACCTATCCCGCCGCGCGGCTTGGCGGCGAAAAGATAGATGATTGCACCAAATGGTGGGGCGAGGACCGCCACATCGTCATCTATTACGTCAAGCCGGATCGCAGCGAGATCTACCTCGTCACCAGCCAACCCGAGCCGGATTTTCGGATCGAGTCCTGGTCGGCGAAGGGTGATGTCAGGGAATTGCGCAGGGCGTTCGAAGGTTTCGATCGCCAGGTCGAACTGGTGCTGGGCGCATGCCCCGACGTGCACAAATGGGCGATCGTCGACCGCAATTCGCTCGATCGCTGGGCGGAGGGGAATGTGACCTTGCTCGGCGACGCCTGCCACCCGATGACGCCTTACATGGCGCAAGGTGCCGCGATGGCGATCGAAGACGCCGCCGTATTGTCGCGTTGCCTTGAAGGCGCCGGGCGTGACGGTGTTGCAAATGCGTTTCGCCGCTTCGAGGCGACACGCAAAGATCGCACGGCGCGAATCCAGCAGACGTCGCGCGCGAATACGTGGTTGAGCGGAAGGACCGATGCCGACTGGGTCTATGGCTACGACGCCTGGACCGTGCCGTTGGCGGCGTGAGGAAGGCGGTTCAGCGCGGCGATGGTAGAGGGCAAAAGGCGAGTACGGGCGACATCACCGATCAGTTGTCGTCCAGCCGCATGAGAGAGGCGCTCGAGCGCCTCGCGCAGGGCGGTCAACGCCTGTTCTCTTTCGTCTGGCGACATTAGCTCCGGTTGCACTTCGAGCCGAAGGTGCGGGGTGTTCGCATGGATCGCACCGGCTCTTGCGGTCATATTGGCCTTGAGATCCAACACCCGATAAGTCGTTACGGGATAAGCGATGCCCCTGACACTGATGTTGCCTTGTTCCTCGCAAACGATCTCGTCTTTCACGTTGGCATAGGTTTCGTACGAAATCAGCACGCTCCCGGGTGCGGCTTCGTGCTCAAGGCGTGAAGCCAAATTCACGGCACCGCCGATGATCGTGTAGTCCATCCTGTCGGCGCTGCCGAAATTTCCGACTGTGCAGAAATCAGTGTGAATGCCGATACGGCAACGTAACGGGGATTGAATCCCCGCGTCTCTCCAGATGTCTGCGAGTTCGACGATCCGCCGTTGCATGGCGAGCGCCATCTTGACGGCTGCAAGGGCATCCTCCCTGACGCCGCGGCTCTCCGGATCGCCAAAAAACATCAAGATGGCGTCACCGACATATTTGTCGATCGTCGCGCCATGCTCGGTCGCGATCTTAGACATCTCCGTCAGATAGTGATTGAGGAGCTGGGTAAGGTCTTCCGAATTCCATGCGGTCGGTCGTCTCCGTGAAGCCGGCAATATCGGAGAAGCAAATGGTAAGCTTCTTGCGCTGGCTCACGATCTTCGCGTCTTGCTTTCCGGCGAAGATTGAATCGTAGACCTGGGGAGCGAGATATTTAGCGAGTTTGCCGGACAGGCTCTCGAGTGCCGCCGATTTCTCGGAAAGATTTTCCTCGCGCTGCTTCAGTTCGGAAATATCCGAGTAGACGGCGACCGTTCCGTTATCCAGCGTGCGGCGTTCGCTGATCATCACCCACAGCTTGCCGGAACGCCGCTGCACCTGCGGAGGGCCGGGGTTGCGATGCTGCGACAGGCGTTGAGCGATCCATTCCTCGACCCGGCCTTCGGCATCCGCCACGTCGCCGCGCTCGGCGGAGCGGCGGATAATGCTTTCAAAACTCATTCCGGGTAGAAAGGCCGCGTCCTGACCCGGATGCATCATCTCCCGGTAGCAGGAGTTGCAAAGCACGAGGTTGTCTTCCGAGTCATAATAGGCAAACCCCTCGGAAATGCTTTCTATCGCCTCGACGAGGCGCTGTTCGCTCTGCCGCCGTGCGTCTTCGGAGCGCTTCAGGGCAGAAATATCATAGACCCAGGCGACTCGCTTGCCTCCTACAAAGCTGATATGGCCTCCCCGGTAGGCCACCTGCGGATAAGATATCAGGACATCGATCGGCTTACCCTCCTTGGTTTTCCAAACCACTTCCTGGCTCAGGACGTCGCCGCCGCCTTTCCGAAGTCTCTCGATGATTTCCGCCCGCTGATTCAGGTCATGCCAGAACCCTCGGGTGTTAAAATGCGTCATCTCCTCTTCGGTGTAGCCAAAGAGTTCGCGTACCCTTGCATTGTGAAACAGCAGGCGGCCTTCCTCATCGACCACGTTCAGTCCGGCGGGGCAATAATCCAGGATTTCCCGAAACTGGCGCTCGTGCTCGGCGAGTTGCTCTTCACGCTGTCTCAGCGCCGTGATGTCGTAAATCCATGCGACGCGCTTGCCTCCCGCGAAGTCGATATGGCCGCCGTGGTAGGCGACTTGCGGATAGGACAGGAGCACAGGGACCAATGAACCGGACTTGGTTTTCCAGTGAACTTCTTCATTGAGGACTTCGCCGCGGCCCTCACGGAGCTTGCAGATGATCCGCTCGCGCTGATCGAGGTCGCCCCAGAATTTGCGCGTGTCAAAAAGATGAAGCTCGTCCCGATCATAGCCGAAAAGTTCGCGCACACGCGCGTTATGGAGCAGGAGGCGGCCTTCTTCGTCGACAACGTTGAGACCGGCAGGGCAGTGCTCGAGAATATCGAGGAATTGACGATCGCGTTCTACGAGCTGAGCAGCATCGGGAGCGCTTGAGTTATCGGACATTCCGGCCCCCAAATATGGAAATATATGCGTTGTCTAATCTCAGTGCCGGCCGCGTTGTCGGCTTGTGGCAAAGTCCTGCAAAAACGTCTGAAATAATGGACCGCCTCGACGCGGCCAAAGTAGCCGCCGGCGTGCGAACGGCGTGTCAGTCCTGAAAACCTGTAAACTCACGGTTGGTATAGTCTAGCGCCCAGGGTGTTCACATGCGCAGCAAAAAACGGACAACGCGACGCAAAATCCCTGATGTTGCCTGCGAGTGATTGTCGCACACCGGCTTCCACCGGCCCCGGCGTCGTTCTAACCCACTCCAGCGCCGCCCGGGACAATCGGCGGCGCCGTCGCACGCAGCTACTCGGCGATGGCCTCACCGGAGCCGCCGAATTCGGCGGGGAAGTCCTTCAATTTGGGCAAGCCGTCAAGACGTCTCGAAGTGTGGCTCCTGGTGCAAAATCATCTCAAGCGCAATCCCGCCTCCCGCGTCGTGATCGACTGGATGCGTGGGCTGTTTGAAGAATTCGCAGAGAGTTGAGCATGCTTGTTCAACCGCCGTCCAGCGCCGCCAGCCGTTCGGCTTCCGCGATGTCATCCATGGTGTTGGCGTTGAAGAACGGGTCGAGCGGTTCGGTCGGCCAAATCACCGTGGCGAGCCTGTAGCGCGCGGTCCAGCGGTCGATCTTTCTGACGTCTTCGACCACCAGCGCATGACGGAGCTGTTCGCGCAGGCTCACGCTCCATAATCCGATCACCGGATGCGATTGACCGTCGGAGGCCGCGACCGCAAGCTCGGCATTGTCAGCCACGAGCGCGCCGTGCAAGCGCGAAACCAGATCGCGCGGCAGGAACGGACAATCGGCCGCCGCGCTCAGCACTAGCGACACTTCGGGCCGGTTCGCCGCCGCCCAGTCCAGCGCCGCCAGAATGCCGGCGAGCGGTCCGGGAAAATCGGCGACGCCGTCTGCGATCACCGGCAGGCCGAACGCCGCGAAGCGCGCGGGGTCGCCATTGGCGTTGAGGATCAGTCCGTCGCATTGCGGTTTTAGCCGCGCGGTCACGCGTTCCAGAATGGTGCGGCCGCCGATCCGGCGCATCGGCTTGTCGCCGCCGCCCATTCGCCGCGCCAGGCCACCGGCCAGCAGAACGCCGGGAATGCCGCGCGCGTCGCTCGACGCTGCGCTACTCGTCACGGTCTTCGCCCTTGCGCTTGTGCCGTGCGGATTCTTCTTCGACAAACGCCAGGTTCTGATCGTAGACGATGCGCTCCTGGCCCGAGAGCGCGATGAACCGTTTTCCCCGCGCGCGTCCAACCAGCGTCAATCCGACCTGCCGCGCCAGATCGACGCCCCAGGCCGTAAAGCCCGAACGCGAGACCAGGATCGGAATTCCCATCCGCACCGTCTTGATCACCATCTCCGACGTCAATCGGCCCGTGG
The DNA here is from genome assembly GCA_963847015.1 of uncultured Alphaproteobacteria bacterium. GTDB lineage: Bacteria > Pseudomonadota > Alphaproteobacteria > Rhizobiales > Xanthobacteraceae > Bradyrhizobium. The sequence continues at coordinate 15,577 of CAWJYI010000028.1, forward strand.
TGTAGAGGATCTTGTCGCCGGGATCGACGCCGTGGCGATAGATCCAGCCCGCGATCTTGTCGACGGCGTTGTGGCGGCCGACGTCCTCGGTATAGCAGATCGGCGTTCCTTCCTTGCACAGCACGCAGCCATGGATTGCGCCGGCCTCCAGATAGAGCGAGGGCATGGTGTTGATCGCATGCGTCATCTGGTAGAGCCAGGAAGTGCGCAACTCCGCACTTGGCAGCGCGACGCTTTCGACGGCTTCCAGCAGATCGCCGAACGCCGTGCCCTGGGCGCAGCCGGATGTCTGCGTACGTTTCTTCAGTTTCTGTTCGAAATTGGTGTGGTGCTCGGTGCGCACGACCACCACCTGGAGGTCGTCGTCATATTCGACCTCGGTGACGACGTCGTCGTATTTCAGCATGTTCTGGTTCAGGAGATAGCCGAGCGCGAGATACTCCGGATAGTCGCCGATCGTCATCATGGTGACGATCTCCTGCGCGTTCAAATACAGCGTCAGCGGTCGTTCCACCGGCACCTTGATCTCGACGGCCGCGCCGGTCTGGTCGGTCCCGGTGACGCGTTCGGTCAGCCGTGGATCGTCCGGATTGGGCACGATCAGAGGGACAGGCGCTTTATCGATTTTCATCATATCCGCAGGTTAGCATGACAATGGCTCTCACCCGATATAAAGCACCTCTGGAGAATGCCTAGCCCGGTTCCGGCCAAGGCGGCGGAGAATGCGATGAAAGTGATAGGCCTCGCGGGATGGAGCGGCGCCGGCAAGACCACCTTGCTGACGCGGGTAATCCCGCATTTGCTTAAAGAGGGCCTGCGCGTTTCCGTCATCAAGCACGCCCATCACGCCTTCGATGTCGACGTGCCCGGCAAGGATTCCTGGCGGCATCGCCAGTCCGGCGCGACGGAAGTTCTGGTGTCCTCCACCCAGCGGTGGGCCCTGATGCATGAACTGCGCGGCGCCGGTGAGCCGCGGCTGCCGGAGCTGTTGGCAAAATTGTCGCGGGTCGATCTCGTCGTCATCGAAGGTTTCAAGCGCGAGCCCCATCGCAAGATCGAGGTACACCGCGCCGCCAACGCCAAACCGCTGTTGTTCCCCGATGATCCCGACGTGGTCGGCATCGCAACCGACACGGCGATTGAAACCACGCTACCCACCGCCCATCTCGATGACATCGACGCGGTGGCTGCGATGCTGCTGCGGTCGGCGATACCGGTCGAAGATGTACTGGCGAAAATCTTGAGCGAGAGCTGAGACGCAGATGGCGCAATTGTCCGACGATTGCTTTGCCTTTGGCGGCCCGATGATGTCGGTCGATGAGGCCGTCGGCATCATCGCCGCGCGCGTGAACGCGGTGCAGGACGTCGAGACCGTCAGGCTTACTGAAGCCGACGGACGCATTCTCGCGCGCGAAATTGCTGCGCCGCTGCCGTTGCCGCCTTTCACCAATTCCGCCGTCGACGGTTATGCGGTGTCGAGCCGCGATCTCCCGCAAAACCAGGAGCGGGCGCTTCCGGTGTCCGGCCGCGTGCAGGCCGGCGCCTCGGCGCTCGCGCCGGTCAAGCCTGGGCATGCGACCCGCATCTTCACGGGCGCGCCAATGCCTGATGGCGCCGATACCGTGTTCATGCAGGAAGATGTCCGCCTCGAAGACGGTAACGTGGTTCTTCCGGCAGGCCTGAAGCCCGGCGCCAATGTCCGCCCGGCCGGCGAAGACATTCCCGCCGGCCATGCGGCGCTGAAGGCTGGCCAGCGCCTGCGGCCGCAGGATGTCGCGCTGGCCGCGGCCTTCGGTCTGACGCAACTCGACATGGTCAGGCGAATCCGTGTCGCGGTATTCTCCACCGGCAACGAACTGGTTTCGCCGGGCGAGAACCGCGCGGCGGCGCAGCTGTTCGACTCCAACCGTTTCATGCTCGCGGCGATGCTTCGGCGGCTCGGCTGCGAAGTGAGCGATCTCGGCATTTTGCGGGACGAGCGCGCCTCGCTTGCGACAGCCCTGCAAAAGGTTGCCGGCGCCCATGATCTGATCCTCACCACCGGTGGTGTTTCGACCGGCGAGGAAGATCACGTCAAGGCCGCCGTCGAGAGCGTCGGCAAGCTCGTGCTGTGGCGGATGGCGATCAAGCCGGGCCGTCCCGTCGCGATGGGGATCATCGGCGGCACGCCGTTCATCGGATTGCCGGGCAATCCGGTGGCGAGCTTTGTCACCTTCGTTCACGTCGTGCGGCCGACCATCCTTGCTCTGTCAGGCGCACGGCAACAGCCATTGGTGCCGATGCCGGTTCGCGCCGGCTTCGCCTACAAGAAAAAGATTGCCCGCCGCGAATATGTCCGCGTCACCTTGCGCAGAAGCGAGGACGGCGTGTTGGAGGCGGTCAAATTTCCACGCGAGGGCGCGGGGCTGTTGTCCTCGCTGGTCGATACCGACGGGTTGGTCGAACTCGGCGAACAGGTCACTCTTGTCGAGCCCGGCCAGACGGTCGGGTTCCTGTCCTATGCAAGCCTGATCTGAATTGTACAAGGTTCGGCTTCGCCGGCTCGCGGAGCGGCCTTCTGGCGGGCTGATGCCTGCCGAAAAGATATTGCGCCCTTGCGCCACCTCCACTAACTTTCGTTCGTGATGGGGATGGGGTCCCCCGATAACCGCCGCAAGGCTGATGACTCCTGCCAGGCGCTTTGCGTCGGTGGGAGCATGTCTGAACTCCTCCACCGTAAGCAACTGGGTTGGCCGCTTGCGCTGCTCGAAAGAGTGGCGGCATGAGGCATGCGACGCGTTGCGGGGCTTTGGCCATGTGCGCGAGGGAAATCGTTTGCGATCCGCGCGCAGATAGCGCGCGGAGTATGTTTTCGTGGTGGAATTTTCTTGGGGGTAGACCGCATGACTTGGCTGAGCTTCTGGCGGCGATCTGGCAGGCTGTTGGCCTCGGCATTGCCAGGGTTCATATGATTGTGAAAGGCATCAATCCGGAGTGATGAGCATGTCTATTCAGTTCGAGTTCGAGCCGGCCTGGTCCCCGCCGATGGTAACCGCATTGATTTCTGTTGTCCTGGGCAGTGTGCTGGGAGGTACCGCGCGCTATTTCCTTTCGGGAGTCATAGCCAGGCGGGTCGGCGAGACGTTTCCATGGGGCACGCTCTCGATCAACGTCAGTGGCGCTTTCCTGATAGGTATCTTTGGAGCGTTGGCTCGAGACAACGCGTCGTGGTTTGCCGCACCCAATCCGTGGCTGTTCGCGGTGACCGGGTTCCTGGGCTGCTACACGACCGTCTCTTCGTTCAGTTTGCAGACGCTGGCGCTGGCAAGAGACGGAGAGAGCGGCCGCGCTCTCGGCTATGTCGCGGTGTCTGTAGCATTATCGATTGGTGCCGTTGCCGTTGGCTTTGCAATCGTCGATCTGTTCAGATGAGGCGGGTTTAGGACAATGACCAGCGGCACGGCGTCTACTATCAACCGGAATACCGTCATTCTCTACGGATGCATCGCTGCGGGCAGCGTGTTGGGCGGCGTTGCACGCTATCTTGCCTCGCTCGTCATCCAGTTGGGCCCGGAATTTCCGTGGGCAACCCTTTTCGTCAACGTCACCGGCTCGTTTATTATCGGATTTTACAGCACGCTGAGCGGTCCTGACGGACGATTGTTGGCGAGCACCCGCCAACGACAATTCGTCATGACCGGGTTTTGTGGGGGCTACACGACGTTTTCAACCTTCAGCCTGGAAACATTCAAGCTGCTTCAAGCCGGCATGACGCGGATCGCGTTCACAAATATAGCCGTGTCAATCGTGACCTGGCTCTTGGCGGTGTGGTTGGGACATGCACTGGCAAGTCGCCTCAACCGTTTGAAGGGGAGTTAACGATGCAAATTCCAAAACAGGCGCTACTGCTCCGCATTTTCATTGGCGAGGATGACAAGTTCGGTGGATCGCCGCTGTACGAAGCAATCGTGCTCAAGGCACGTGAGTTGCACTTGGCCGGTGCAACCGTCCTGCGTGGGCCGATGGGTTTCGGCGCATCGAGCCGGCTTCACACCACAAAGATCTTGCGCCTTTCCGAAGACCTGCCCCTGGTGATCGAGATTGTCGATAGCGAGGACAAGATCAATAGCTTCTTGCCGGCGCTGGATGAAATGATGAGCAGTGGCCTCACAACTCTCGAAAAGGTGCAGGTTCTTCAATATGGCGCGAAAGGCACGGCCTGACCCGCGTTCAAGACGCTCGATCTTGCGATCGCAATAGCCAAACACAATGTGTGATTGCGTGGAGGAAATCCCGCCGTCGAAAGCCCGCTATCCACTCGCAGCGTCGTCCGTTGACGGAGGGAGTTCCTTTCGCCAAGTATGGGTGCATGACCACGACAAAGCTCGATCTCACCGGCCTCAAATGCCCGCTGCCGGCGTTGAAGACACGCAAGGCGCTGAAGACAGTACCGCCCGGCGACTTCCTCGAAGTGCACTGCACCGATCCGCTGTCGGTGATCGACATTCCCAATTTGATCCGGGAAACCGGCGACAAGGTCGAGATCACGGAGCGCGCGGAGAGCCGCATCGTGTTCTTGATCGAGAAAACAAATGGACTTTCCCCCGTCTAGAAGGTGAAGCGTCTGCTGTCGAGCGATCACTTCTCGGTGGACGGCACGCTGATTGAAGCCTGGGCTTCGATCAAGAGCTTCCGGAAGAAGGACGGCAGCGACAATACCAGGACGGTCCGGGACGCAATGCCGAGCGCAGGTTCCACAAGGAGAAGCGATCCAACGAGACGCATGCGAGCACGACCGATCCTGAGGCGCGGCTCTACAAGAAGGGCGACGGCCAGCCGGCCAAGCTCAGCTATATGGGCCACGCGCTGATGGAGAACCGCAACGGTTTGGCGGTTTTGGGTGGAGTGAGCCAAGCCACGGGCACAGCCGAACGGGAGATAGCGCTTGCCATGATCGACCGGCGCGGGTGCGCGAGGCGGGTCACGCTGGGAGCGGACAAGGCTTATGACGTCACGCAGTTCGTGCACGACTTGAGAGACAGGTCGGTTACTCCCCATATCGCCATCGACGGCCATTTGAGCAAGACCGGCAAGCGGCGCAAGACGGCGATCGACGCGCGTACCACGCGTCACGGCGGCTATGACATCAGCCAACGCTGCCGCAAGCGCATCGAAGAAGTATTCGGCTGGATCAAGAGTTCCGCTGGCTTGGCCAAGGTAAAGCTGCGAGGCCGCGATCGGGTGGATGAGTGGAACCCGCCGCTTGATTGAAAAATCAAATCATATGATAGAGAAATCAAATGACCTCTTCGGCGGTGCGATAGCCACTCTGGTTGATACCTACCATTTTCCTATCGACACCTGTCCTGCCTTCTGTCCCAATCGAGTTCGGTCCGCAAGGTGGCGGAGGCCGTCCGCGTCTGTGACAGGGCATTGACGCGGCGGGGGCGGGCAGCTCACATCAAGAGCGGCGGCATCGGTATCGGGGCATATCCTGTCGCGTCGGGTGTTAAATTCTCGAATGCGCTTAGCGATCCCGGCGCATCCAGGAATTGTGCGGAGCAGCAAAGTGGGCGCTGGTTCGCTGCGGGGCTGAGACGCTTCGAAGCTGAGATAACGGGATCATGGACGGCAGACACGCCCATCAAGGGCGCGCTGCAGGGGAGGTTTTAATGACGACAATCAGCGCTGGAACTGTGTCCGGTGGCGGAGCGGGTTTCCTCGACAAGGAGCGGACGATTGCGACCGCCGGCTTCAATCGCTGGCTGGTGCCGCCCGCGGCGCTTTGCATCCATCTTTGCATCGGCATGGCCTATGGCTTTTCAGCGTGTTCTGGCTGCCGCTGTCGCGCGCGATCGGTCTGACCGCGCCGAAGGCGTGTCCCGACATGTCAGCTGATCCAGGAGCTGTTCACCACCACCTGCGACTGGAAAGTCGCGAGCATGGGCTGGATGTACACGCTGTTCTTCGTGGTGCTCGGCCTCTCTGCGGCGATGTGGGGTGGATGGCTGGAACGTGTCGGACCGCGCAAGGCCGGTTTCGTTGCCGCGCTGTGCTGGTGCGGGGGGCTTTTTCTCGGGGCGATCGGAATCTATCACGCATCAGCTCTGGCTGATGTGGCTTGGCTCCGGCGTCATCGGCGGCGTCGGCCTCGGTCTCGGCTACATCTCGCCCGTATCCACGCTGGTGAAATGGTTCCCCGACCGCCGTGGCATGGCGACCGGCATGGCCATCATGGGCTTTGGCGGCGGCGCCATGATCGGCGCGCCGCTGGCGAACCTGCTGATGAATTATTTCAAGACACCGACCTCGGTCGGCGTCTGGGAAACCTTCGTCGCGATGGGCGTCATCTACTTCGTGTTCATGATGATCGGTGCCTTCCGCTATCGAATTCCGCCGGCGGGATGGCGTCCGGAAGGCTGGACCCCACCGAGCAAATCCAATGCGATGATCTCGCAGTACAACGTCCATCTCGACAATGCGCATAAGACCCCGCAGTTCTGGCTGATCTGGTGGGTGCTCTGCCTCAACGTGTCGGCAGGTATCGGCGTGATCGGCATGGCGTCGCCGATGCTGCAGGAAATCTTCGCCGGCAAGCTGATCGGATTGCCGGATGTCGGCTTCAACGCGCTCACCGCCGCACAGAAGGCGACGATCGCCGGGATCGCGGCGGGCTTCACCGGATTGCTGTCGCTGTTTAACATCGGCGGCCGTTTCTTCTGGGCGTCGCTGTCGGACAAGATCGGCCGCAAGAACACCTATTATACGTTCTTCATCCTCGGCATCGTGCTCTACGCGCTGGCGCCGACGTTTGCGGCGATGGGTTCGAAACTGCTGTTCGTGCTCGGCTTCGGCATCATCCTGTCGATGTATGGCGGTGGCTTCGCCACCGTGCCGGCCTATCTTGCCGACATGTTCGGTACGCAATTTGTGGGCGCCATTCACGGCCGTCTGCTGACGGCGTGGTCGACGGCCGGCATCATCGGTCCGGTCGTCGTGAACTACATCCGCGAATTCCAGCTCGCGGCCGGCGTCAAGCCCGACCAACTCTACAACACCACGATGTACATCCTGTGCGCGATGCTGATCGCCGGCCTGATCTGCAACTATCTGATCAAGCCGGTCGATCGCAAATGGCACATGAGCGAGGCGGAAGTCGCCAAACTTCAGGCCGCGACCGCCAGCGCGAGTGCATCGGGACCGTCAGGATCGTTCGGCATCGGCTTCGGCGGCCTCGACGCCAGGGCCGCGTTGTTCTGGGCCTTCGTCGGCATTCCGCTCGCCTGGGGCGTATGGATCACGTTGCAGAGCGCAGCGAAAATCCTCTGATCCGCTATCGCGTGGCCCGCGGGACGAAATATTCGTCCCGCGGCGCCGATCGTTCTTTCCGTTTCAATTCAACGATTTGACCGAAGGGAATTTCCCAATGCTTCGCACAGGAATCTGTCTCGCTGCGGTGCTGCTCGTCGCCGGCACGCTGCATACGGCCTCGGCCCAAACCGCCGCGCCCGCCGCAGCGCCTGCGGCTACCACTACCGCTCCCGCCACGGCCAAGCCCTCGCGCATGAAACTGACGATGGAAAAGCTGAAGGACATGAAAGCCAAGTGGAGCGCCAACAGGCCCAAATACAAGGCTTGCCGCGTCGAGGTGAAGAAGCAGGGCCTGACCGGCGACGACCGCTGGTTCTTCATCGAAGACTGCATGAGCAAGACCTGACGAATAAGCCTGACGGGCAAGATTTGAGAACTTCGGTCCAGCCTAGGCGTTGAATTTCAAGGGGCGTGACAGCGAGGGCTGCGCGCCCCTTAAATGCTTATCAGGCCGTCATAATTGCTCTTGGCATCTGGCATGCCACGGATTAGGGTCGATCTAAATCGATATGGGATTGAGTTGTACGATGGTTCATGACGCGCAAAAGGTCCGCCAGTTCGAGCATCCCGGTGCGGGACGGAAGCGGGCGAAGGCGACGCCGAAGGGTCGCCAGGTCGATCCCACGGCCGCGCACGAGATCGAAGCTGTTGCTCGGCGACCGGCCGCGGCGCCGCGATCTCCTGATCGAGCATCTGCACCTGATCCAGGACAAGTATCACCAGATTTCGGCCGCCCATCTCGCGGCGCTCGCCGACGAGATGAATCTGTCATTTGCCGAAGTGTTCGAGACCGCGACCTTCTACGCGCATTTCGACATCGTGAAGGAAGGCGAGCCTGATATCGCGCCGCTGACCATCCGCGTCTGCGACTCGCTGACCTGCGCGATGTTGGGCGCGGAAAAGCTGCTGCATGAATTGCAGGACAAGGCCGGCCCCGGTATCCGCGTGGTGCGCGCGCCCTGTGTCGGATTGTGCGATGTAGCCCCCGTGGCAGAGGTTGGCCATCGCTTCGTTCTTCACGCGACCACGCCCGAGGTTTTGGCGACGGCCGCGCGCGGCGAAACCGAACCGGATATGCCGGCCTATGTCGACTACGACGCCTATGTGAAGGACGGCGGCTACAAGCTGCTGACCGATCTGCGCGCCGGCCGCGTCAGCAAGGAAGACATCCTGAAGGCGCTTGATGATTCCAGCCTGCGCGGCCTCGGCGGCGCCGGCTTCCCGACCGGGCGCAAATGGCGCGCAGTACTGAGCGAGCCGGGGCCGCGGCTGATGGCGGTCAATGGCGACGAGGGCGAACCCGGCACCTTCAAGGACCGCTTCTATCTGCTGCGCGATGCCCATCGTTTCATTGAAGGTACGCTGATCGGCGCTCACATCGTCGATGCGACCGACGTCTACATCTACCTGCGCGATGAATATCCGGCGGCGCTCAAGCTCCTTCCGCTCGAACTCGCCAAATTGCCGCCCGGCGGTCCAACCATCCACATCCGCCGCGGCGCCGGCGCCTATATCTGCGGCGAAGAATCCTCGCTGCTGGAAAGCATCGAAGGCAAGCGCGGCCTGCCGCGACACAAGCCGCCATACCCGTTCCAGGTCGGGCTGTTCGGCCTGCCGACGCTGATCAACAACATCGAGACGTTGTTCTGGGTACGCGACATCGTCGAGAAAGGCGCGAGCTGGTGGAGTTCGCACGGCCGCAACGGCCGTCACGGCCTGCGAAGCTATTCGGTGTCCGGCCGTGTCAAAAATCCCGGCGTGAAGCTCGCGCCCGCGGGCGTCACCGTGCGTGAACTGATCGACGAGTTTTGCGGCGGCATGGCCGACGGCCACACATTCCACGCCTATCTGCCGGGCGGCGCGTCGGGCGGCATCCTGCCGGCGTCGATGGATAACATCCCGCTCGATTTCGGCACGCTGGAAAAATACGGCTGCTTCATCGGCTCTGCTGCCGTGATCATCCTGTCCGATCAGGACAGCGTGAAGGGCGCCGCGCTGAACCTGATGCGTTTCTTCGAGGACGAGAGCTGCGGCCAGTGCACGCCCTGCCGGGTCGGCACCCAGAAGGCGGCGATCCTGATGGAACGCCCGGTCTGGAACCGCGAACTGCTCGACGAATTGAGCCAGGCGATGCGGGATGCGTCGATCTGCGGGCTCGGCCAGGCGGCCTCGAATCCACTAACCTCCGTGATTAAATATTTCCCGGACGAGTTCCTTCCGAAGGAAGCTGCGGAATGACCAAGATCCAGTTCGAACTCGACGGCAAGCAGGTCGAGGCCAACGCGGGCGAGACCATCTGGCAGGTGGCCAAACGCCAGGGTACGGAGATCCCGCATCTGTGCTACTCGCCGGAGCCCGACTACCGGCCCGACGGCAATTGCCGCGCCTGCATGGTGGAAATCGAAGGCGAACGCGTGCTGGCGGCTTCCTGCAAACGCACCCCCAGCGTCGGCATGAAGGTGAAGACGGAAAGCGCGCGCGCGGTCGCGGCGCAGAAGATGGTGATGGAACTGCTCGTCGCCGATCAGCCGGCGCGGGCGACCTCGCACGATCCCGATTCGAAGTTCTGGCACTGGGCCGAGAAGGTCGAGGTGACGGAGAGCCGTTTCCCCGCCGCCGAGCGCTGGCAAGGCGATGCCAGCCATCCCGCGATGAGCGTCAATCTCGATGCCTGCATCCAGTGCGGCCTGTGCGTGCGCGCCTGCCGCGAGGTTCAGGTCAACGACGTCATCGGCATGGCCTATCGCAGCCACGGGTCGAAAATCGTGTTCGACTTCGACGACCCCATGGGGGAATCGACCTGCGTGGCCTGCGGCGAATGCGTGCAGGCTTGCCCGACCGGCGCGCTGATGCCGTCGGTGATGCTCGACGAGAACCAGACTCGCGTCACCTATGCCGACAGGAAGGTGGACTCGCTGTGCCCGTTCTGCGGCGTCGGCTGCCAGGTCACCTATCAGGTCAAGGACGAGAAGGTGATCTACGCCGAAGGCCGCGACGGCCCGGCCAACCACAACCGGCTCTGCGTCAAGGGACGTTTTGGGTTTGATTACATCCACCACCCGCATCGCCTGACAAAGCCGCTGGTGCGGTTGCCGAATGCGAAGAAGGATTCCAACGACCAGGTCGATCCGGCCAATCCCTTTACGCATTTCCGCGAAGCGTCGTGGGAAGAGGCGCTCGATATCGCCGCGAAAGGTCTCGTCAGGATCCGCGACGAAAAGGGCGTCAAGGCGCTGGCCGGTTTCGGGTCCGCCAAGGGTTCGAACGAGGAAGCCTATCTGTTCCAGAAACTGGTGCGCACCGGTTTTGGCTCCAACAATGTCGATCACTGCACCCGGCTGTGCCATGCCTCTTCCGTCGCCGCGCTGATGGAGGGCCTGAATTCCGGCGCGGTGTCGGCGCCGTTTGCCGCCGCCATGGACGCCGAAGTCATCATCGTGATCGGCGCCAATCCGACCGTGAACCATCCGGTCGCAGCGACCTACATCAAGAACGCCGCCAAGCGCGGCGCCAAGCTGATCGTGATGGATCCGCGGCGGCAGTCGCTGTCGCGCCATGCCACCATGCATTTGCAGTTCAAGCCGGGCAGCGACGTCGCGATGCTGAACGCGATGCTCCACACCATCATCACCGAAGGCCTGACCGACCAGCAATATATCGCGGGCTATACCGAAGGCTTTGACGAACTCGCCGAGCGCATCAAGGACTTCCCGCCGGAGAAGATGGAGCCGATCTGCGGTATTCCGGCCGAGACCTTGAAGGAAGTGGCGCGGATGTATGCGCGCTCGCGCGCGTCGATCATTTTCTGGGGCATGGGCATCAGCCAGCATATCCACGGCACCGACAATGCGCGCTGTTTGATTGCGCTGGCGCTGACGACCGGGCAGGTCGGCCGTCCCGGCACCGGCCTGCATCCGCTGCGCGGCCAGAACAACGTGCAGGGCGCGTCCGACGCCGGCCTGATCCCGATGTTCCTGCCGGATTACCAGCCGGTCGGCCGCACCGATCTGCGCGAGCCGTTTGAAAAGCTCTGGCATCAGGATCTCGATCCGGTTCGTGGCTTGACGGTGGTCGAGATCATGAATGCGATCCATGCCGGCGAGATATCAGGCATGTATATCGAGGGCGAAAATCCCGCGATGTCCGACCCCGATTTGCAGCATGCCCGCGAGGCGCTGGCAAAGCTCGATCATCTGGTGGTGCAGGATCTGTTCGTGACTGAAACGGCGTTCCATGCCGACGTGATCCTGCCGGCGTCCGCGTTCGCGGAAAAGTCCGGCACCTTCACCAACACCGACCGCCGCGTGCAGCTTGCGCGCGAGGTGATCAAGCCGCCCGGCGACGCGCGGCAGGATCTCTGGATCATCCAGGAAATCGGCAAGCGCATGGGCCTGCCCTGGAACTACGACGGCCCGGCGGACGTCTTCACCGAGATGACGCAGGTGATGCCGTCGCTGAAGAACATCACCTGGGAGCGGCTGGTGCGCGAGGGTGCGGTGACCTATCCGGTCGACGACCCGAACAAGCCCGGCAACGAGATCATCTTCACCACGGGTTTCCCGACCGCAAGCGGCCGCGGCAAGATCGTGCCGGCGCATGTGATCGCGCCCGACGAGGTGCCGGACGACGAATATCCGATGGTGCTTTCGACCGGCCGCGTGCTCGAACACTGGCACACCGGCTCGATGACCCGCCGCGCCAGCGTGCTCGACCAGATCGAGCCGGAAGCAGTCGCGTTCATGTCGCCAAAGGACATGCGGAGGATGAGCGTATGGCCGGGTGATTTCATCCGTCTGGAGACGCGCCGCGGCGCGGTCGAGGTCAAGGTGCGTTCCGACCGCGACGTCCCGGAGAACATGGTGTTCATGCCGTTCTGCTACGCGGAAGCGGCGGCGAACCTGCTCACCAATCCGGCGCTCGACCCGTTCGGCAAGATTCCCGAGTTCAAGTTCTGCGCGGTGCGTGCCGAAAAGGCGGAAATTCGTTCGGCGGCGGAGTAACCGGTCTTTATGAGATCGCTATGCGGGAGGGCGGTGAGCCCTCTCGAATTCCTATGCATGTTCTCACATCTTCCCTTCAGCGCGGCGCGCGTGGCCGCGCCGAAATCCGGAAGATCGAACATGACCCTGTTTTATGCACACCATGACCGGCCGCACGGTTCAGCCGGCACCCGCCACCGTCCATTCGCGCGGGCGCTCAGGCGCGTTGGCGGCGCCTTGAAAATGATCCATCGGGCGATCGCCGCCGCCAAGATCCATCGTCTGCGCAACGAGCTGATACTCCATGCCGGTGCTTACGATTGGGCGCACACGGCGGCCCGCGACGGCCATACCGAAACGGATGTTACGAAATATCCCAGGCGTCCGTTGATTCTCGGCGACAAGTGGGATTTCTGACATGCGCCAGTTTTCATCCGCTCTCGCGGTCGTCCTCCGCGCCGCCGTCGCTTGGTTGCTGGCGCTTCTCGCCCGGCTGGGAAACGAGCCGATCAGGGCCTATCGCCCGGAAGCGCATTACATGCGTGGTCGCGGACCGGCATGGCGCGCGAAGCATCTCCGGCATTAGAGCTTCGGTTCTGATTAAATCAGAACCGAAGCTTTGGATTCCGTTTTCTTCACGCGAACCGGTATCACTTCGCTCGAAAACGCTATAGCCGAAACGTCACAGGCAAGCTCCGCAATCGCATTCGCGACTGCGGCTTTTGCCGTGTCGTTCAGTTGAACGATGGGCAGGCGTGTGGTCGGCTGCATGGAGCCGAGCAGTGACAGTGCATATTTCAGCGCGGCGGGATGCCCTCCGGCCAACAGCGATGCCATCGGCATCAGCCGATTGAACAACGAGCGGGCTGACCGTAACCGTCCTTGCTGGCATTTTGCGTAAACCGCCCGGCACAGTTCGGGTACGACATTCGAGATCTCCGATATGCAGCCGTGACCGCCGGCCGCCAGATAGGCGAGGGCGGTAGCGTCGTCTCCGGACAGCAGTCGAAACTCCGGCGGTAGCAACGGCCGCAGGCGGCCCAGGCGGCCGATATCGCCGGTGCCGTCTCTCAATCCGATGAACTGCTTCGAGGCCGCAAGCCGCGCGAGGGTTTCGTCAGATAGCCCGCGTACGGTGCGCGATGGAATGTCATGCACAATGACCGGAAGCGCCGTCGAATCGGCGACGGCTCGAAAGTGCGCATAAATTCCGCTCTGCATCGGTTTGTTATAATAGGGCACGACGGACAATACGGCTTGGGCGCCCGCAGCCGCGGCGCGCCGCGTCAGTTGGACGGCGTGGCTCGTCGAGTTCGATCCCGCGCCGGCAATGATTTGGATCCGGCCGCCCGCGGCCTCGACAGCGCAGTGGACGACGCGGTCGTGTTCGTCGGGTGTCAAGGTCGACGCCTCGCCCGCGGTTTCACCGACCACGATCGCGGATACGCCCGACTCGATCTGAAATTCGCAAAGCCTCGCCAGGGCTTTCAGATCGAGGTCGCCATTGTCGCGGAACGGTGTCGGGAGGTCGGGAATATAGCCCGCCAGCCAGTTCGCTGGAGTCCTCAAAGAGGTCATTGGAGCCTATGCGACCCGGCTTAAAGAGGAGGGGCAGGCGATCGGAGGAGGCGGGCTTGCCGCGCATGTCGAGTTCGATCTCGCGCGATAATTCAACGATCATTTCGGGGTGGTGGCCATTCTCAAAAAGCGCGTATTTGAAGGCCTGCGCGCGATTGACGAACAGGCCGCCATAGAGGCCATTTTGTTCCTGGGCGACCCAATGGCCGCCCTTGTCCTTGCCGATAAAGACGATGGTTGATGCAGAGCGGCACGAGGGAGGTTCGACGAGCTTCACTTTGGTATTCCTTCAAGCGAGTGAGACAGTGCGCCTAATGTCGCTACTCGCGGATATGAAATCGAGCGTGACGACGGACCGATCTCATAGGAGAGATATAGGGATAGCGAACCGTCTCAGAGATGCAGGCTGAGTGCGCTGACGAGCGCGCCTAGCGCGCCGTAGGCGGCCATCTCGTCCCAATGATTGAGATCCGGCGCGAGGGGCACCTCACGCCTCACGCCGCCGACCACGGCGCAGAGCAGCGTGGACATCCATAGCAACGTCACCAGGCTTTGGCCGAAACCAATACTGCCAAAGGCGGCGAAGGCAATCAGGACGACCAGCCGCAGGCCAAAGCGGACCAGGACCTGGGCGGATCCCTTGTGCGGAGTCTTTGTCAGTTGCTGCAAGGCCGAACCGTCTCAGGCAAAATTTTCGCTGCAGACCGGCTCGTAAAGCGAGCTAGTGTCCCGCGTCACGGTGGGAACACTGGTCCGGCTCGACGGTGCCGAGATGCGCTGGGCCTCGACGAATGCGCTCAGGATCGCCAGCGCCAGATCGGCGTGATGAGTCTCGATCGGTTGATCGAGCCATTCGGGGAGTTCGCGCTGCCGCGACAGCGCGCAATGCCATTCGCCTTCGTCATAGGCGAGGCGGCGAACCTGCCATTGCGGCAGCTCCAGGTCGATCAGCGCCAGCGCCGCATCGGTCCAGGCGCCTGACTGGATCAGGCGCTCGACGCGGGCGGTTCTGCCGGTCTGGCTGATCGAGGGAAAGCGCCGGCAGGTTTGGCTGATGATGTCGGACAGGAATTCGGCGGTGACCGCGCCGGCATCGCGAAGCCGATCGCTGAGTTCTGCGGGGTTCTGCAGTTCGGAAAGAAGCGACATGGCGTGATCTCACTGGTAGCCCGGCTGAAACGACAGCCACGGTCCCAAGGTGGTCAAAATGCCGTTTGAAAACGAGATGGGGCGAGGGCCAGAGATATAGGGATTTCATAAAGGTAGAACTTCCTTCCGCTCTCACAGGGGAGAAGGGAACAGACGGCACGGGCCTTTATGGGATTCCTATAACGTTGCCGTGGCCCTCATCTCGAAAACCTATGCGCCGGGTGGCACCTCACCACCATCAAGACGCGCGGCCTCGGGCCCGCGGTTCACGACGCACAGGAACATCCCATGCTGGACATTGTCATGCTGGCGCTCGGCTTCGGCTTCTTCGCGGCGGGGATAGGTTACGCCTATGCCTGCGAACGGTTGTGAGGGAGGAAAACCCATGATCTTCGATTATTCGCTCGCTGGCCTCGTTTCGCTGGGCCTGCTGTTCTACCTGACCTACGCCCTGCTGCGGCCCGAGCGCTTCTGAGCGCGCCATGATCACGCTGGTCGAAGTCGTCCTGGCGTTTGTCGTCACCTCAGCGCTCCTGATTGCGCTCATTGCATCTGCTGTTGCCTGCAAAGAAATCCTAAGGGATTCCGACTATGACCGTCATCGGCTGGATTCAAATTCTGTTGTACTGCGCCATCGTGGTCGCGCTGGTGAAGCCGCTCGGCTGGTACATGACGCGCGTCTTCAATGGCGAGCGTACGTTCCTCTCCCCGATCCTGCGCCCGGTCGAAGCCGGGCTGTACTGGATCGGCGGCGTCGACGAGAAGCGCGAGCAGCATTGGTTGACCTATACGGTCGCGATGCTGCTGTTCCATGTCGGCGGTTTCCTCATCATCTACGGCCTGATGCGGCTGCAGGCGTTGCTTCCGTTCAATCCGGCGGAGCAATCCGCCGTCGCGCCGGATCTTTCGTTCAATACTGCGATCAGCTTCATCACCAACACCAACTGGCAGAACTACGGCGGCGAAAGCACGCTGTCCTATCTCGTCCAGATGCTGGGATTGACGCACCAGAATTTCCTTTCGGCCGCGACGGGCATCGCGCTGGCGGTGGCCCTGATCCGCGGTTTCTCGCGTTCCTCGATGCGCACCATCGGCAATTTCTGGGTCGACGTAACGCGCTGCACCCTTTATGTGCTGCTGCCGATCTGCGTGGTCTACACGCTGTTCCTGGTGTGGCAGGGCATGCCGCAGACGCTGGGCGCCTATGTCGATGCGACGACGCTGGAAGGCGCCAAGCAGACCATCGCGGTCGGCCCGGTGGCCTCGCAGGTCGCGATCAAGATGCTGGGCACCAATGGCGGCGGTTTCTTCAACGCCAATGCCGCGCATCCCTTCGAAAACCCGACCGCGCTGTCGAACTTCGTGCAGATCATCTCGATCTTTGCGCTTGGCGCCGCGCTGACCAACGTGTTCGGCCGCATGGTCGGCAACCAGCGCCAGGGCTGGGCGATCCTCGCGGTGATGGGCGTGCTGTTCATCGCGGGCGTTGCCGTCACCTATTGGGCGGAAGCCAACGGCACCTCGGCGCTGAGTGCGCTGGGCCTCACCGGCGGCAATATGGAGGGCAAGGAGGTCCGCTTCGGCATCGTCGCTTCCTCACTGTTCGCGGTCGATCACCACGGCCGCCTCCTGCGGCGCGGTCAACGCCATGCATGACAGCTTCACCGCACTTGGCGGCATGATCCCGCTGATCAACATGCAGCTCGGCGAGATCATCATCGGCGGCGTCGGTGCGGGGCTCTATGGCATGCTGCTGTTCGTGGTGCTGGCGATCTTCGTCGCCGGGCTGATGGTCGGCCGCACGCCGGAATATGTCGGCAAGAAGATCGAGGCGCGCGAGGTCAAGATGGCGATGCTCGCGATCCTGGTGCTGCCGCTGATGTATCTCGGCTGGACTGCGGTCGCCGTGGTGTTGCCCTCGGCGGTGGCGTCGATGGCCAATTCAGGCCCGCATGGTTTCACCGAGGTGCTCTATGCCTTCACTTCGCAGACCGGCAACAACGGTTCCGCTTTCGCCGGCCTGACAGGCAATATCCCCTTCTACAACATCACCGGTGGCGTCTCGATGTTTGTCGGCCGATTCTTCATGATCATCCCGGCGATGGCGATCGCGGGTGCGCTCGCACAGAAGAAATCGATTCCGCCGTCGGCCGGCACGTTCCCGACCACCGGCGGGCTGTTCGTCGGCCTCGTCGTCGGCGTGATCCTGATCATCGGCGGCCTGACCTTCTTCCCGGCGCTGGCGCTCGGGCCCATCGTCGAGCACCTGGCTATGAACGCCAACACCCTGTTCTGATCGAATGACTGGAGCGACGTCCATGGAAACCATGAAACTGCAGAAAAAGGTGACGGCCTCGACGATGCTCGATCCGAAGATCCTGGGGCCCGCGATCAAGTCGGCTTTCGTCAAGCTCGATCCGCGGCAGATGATCAAGAACCCCGTGATGTTCGTGGTCGAGATTGTGGCCGCGCTGACCACGGTCATCTTTTTCCGTGACCTCGTGACCGGGGGAGAGAATCTGGCATTCACATTCCAGATCATCCTGTGGCTATGGTTCACGGTGCTGTTTGCGAATTTCGCGGAAGCCGTGGCCGAGGGCCGCGGCAAGGCTCAGGCGGAATCGCTGAAGAAGACCCGGACCGAAAGTCAGGCCAAGCTGCTCACCGGCTCGGACAAGACCTATCATCTGGTCCCCGGCACCGCGCTGAAGGTCGGCGATATCGTCCTGGTCGAGGCCGGCGACAATATCCCGTCCGATGGCGAAGTGATCGAAGGCATCGCTTCCGTCAACGAGGCCGCGATAACAGGTGAATCTGCGCCCGTGATCCGGGAATCCGGTGGCGACCGCTCGGCGGTGACCGGCGGCACGCAAGTGCTGTCGGACTGGATCCGCGTCCGCATCACTGCGGCGCAGGGCTCGACCTTCATCGACCGCATGATCAGGCTGGTGGAGGGCGCCGAGCGGCAGAAGACGCCGAACGAGATCGCGCTCAACATCCTGCTTGCGGGCCTCACCATCATCTTCGTGTTCGCGACGGTGACGATCCCGAGCTACGCGGCCTATGCCGGCGGTTCGATCTCGGTCGTGGTGCTGGTGGCGCTGTTTGTTACGCTGATCCCGACCACCATCGGCGCGCTGCTGTCGGCGATCGGCATCGCCGGCATGGACCGTCTGGTACGCTTCAACGTGCTGGCGATGTCGGGCCGTGCGGTCGAGGCTGCCGGCGACGTCGATACGCTGTTGCTGGACAAGACCGGCACCATCACGCTCGGCAACCGGCAGGCGACGGCCTTTGTCCCCGTACGCGGCGTGACCGAGCAGGAACTCGCAGACGCGGCGCAACTTGCCTCGCTGGCGGACGAAACTCCGGAAGGCCGGTCGATCGTCGTGCTCGCAAAGGAGAAGTACGGAATTCGCAGCCGTGACATGGCGGAGCTCAACGCTGCGTTCATTCCGTTTACCGCGCAAACCCGCATGAGTGGCGTCGATGTGGGCGCATCGTCCGTCCGCAAGGGTGCGGTCGATGCGATCCTCAACTATATCGGCGGCGGCACGGCGCAGACCATGGCATCCGGAAATACCGTCCGCGCGCTTCAAACCGGTGCCGTGACCGAAGCCGGGCGGGAAATCCAGGCGATTGGCGATGACATTGCCAAGGCCGGCGGCACGCCGCTGGCGGTCGCCAAGGATGGCCGCCTGCTCGGCGTCATTCACCTCAAGGACATCGTCAAAGGCGGTATCCGCGAGCGTTTTGCCGAACTCCGCCGCATGGGCATCCGCACCGTGATGATCACCGGCGACAACCCGATGACGGCGGCGGCTATTGCGGCCGAAGCCGGCGTCGACGATTTCCTGGCGCAGGCGACGCCTGAGGACAAGCTGAAGCTGATCCGCGACGAGCAGGCCAAAGGAAAACTGGTCGCGATGTGCGGCGACGGCACCAACGACGCGCCGGCGCTGGCGCAGGCCGATGTCGGCGTCGCCATGAACACCGGCACGCAGGCGGCACGCGAGGCCGGCAACATGGTCGACCTCGACTCCAACCCGACCAAGCTGATCGAGGTGGTGGAAATCGGCAAGCAGTTGCTGATGACCCGCGGCGCGCTGACGACGTTCTCGATCGCCAACGACGTCGCGAAATATTTCGCCATCATCCCGGCGATGTTCCTCGCCTTCTATCCGCAGCTCGAGGTGCTCAACATCATGGGATCTGGCGAGCCCGCAAAGCGCGATCCTGTCGGCGATCATCTTCAATGCGCTGATCATCATCGCGTTGATTCCGCTGGCGCTGAAGGGTGTGGCCTACCGCGCCGTGGGCGCCGGCGCTCTGCTGCGGCGTAACCTGCTGATTTACGGCCTCGGCGGCATCATCATTCCCTTTATCGGTATCAAGGCCATCGACCTCGTCGTTGCGGCCTTGCACCTGGCTTAAGGAGGCAATCATGCTTCGCGAAATTCGTCCCGCCATCATCCTTCTGCTCCTGCTCACGCTGATCACGGGGTTGGCCTATCCGCTCGCCATGACCGCGATCGCCGGCGCGATCTTTCCGAAGCAGGCGCAAGGCAGCCTGATCGAAAAGGACGGCAAGGTGGTCGGCTCCGCCCTGATCGGACAGGAATTCAAGGACGACAAATATTTCCACGGCCGCCCGTCCGCAACGCTGGCGCCCGATCCGGCCAATTCCAGCAAGACCGTGCCGGCGCCCTATAACGCCGCCAATTCCGGCGGCTCCAACCTCGGGCCCACCAGCAAGGCGCTGAACGACCGGGTCAAGGAAGATGTCGAGAAGTTGAAAGCGGAGAACCCCGACGCTGCCGTGCCGGTGGACCTCGTCACCACCTCGGGCAGCGGGCTCGATCCCGACATCTCGCCGGAAGCCGCGCTGTTTCAGGTCCCCCGGGTGGCCAAGGCGCGAAACATGCCGGAAGATCGCGTCAAGCAGCTCGTGACCGCAAATACAAACGGTCGGTTCGCCGGCCTGCTGGGCGAGCCGCGCGTCAACGTTCTGGCGCTTAATTTGGCTTTGGACGGAGCATCGAAGTGACGGTGGCTAGGCCGAACCAGATGCGGCGACTATAATGCCTTATGGCAAATCGCGACCTTGAGAAACGTCCCTCGCCGGATGCGCTTCTGGAAGCCGCCCGGCGGGAGAACGATCAGGCCGGCCGACTGAAGATCTTTGTCGGCGCCGCTCCCGGCGTCGGCAAGACCTACGAGATGCTGCAGAGCGCGCATGCGCGCCTGAAGGCCGGCCTCGACGTGGTCGTCGGCGTGGTCGAGACCCACGGACGGGCGGAGACCGAGGCGCTGCTGAAGGGTCTCGAAGTGCTGCCACGCAAGCGGCTCACCTACAAGGACCAGACGCTGGAGGAGATGGACCTCGATGCGCTGATCGCACGGCGTCCGCAGATCGCACTGGTCGACGAACTCGCCCATACCAATGCGCCGGGAAGCCGGCATCCCAAGCGCTATCTCGATGTCGAGGAGCTGCTCTCGCACGGCATCGACGTCTACACAGCCGTCAACATCCAGCACATCGAGAGCCTCAACGATGTGGTCGCGCAGATCACCCATGTGCGGGTGCGCGAGACGGTGCCGGATTCGGTGTTCGACCGCGCCGACGCCATCGAGCTGATCGACCTCACGCCTGACGACCTGATCCAGCGGCTGAAAGAGGGCAAGGTCTATGTCCCCAAACAGGCCGAACGCGCGCTGGAGCATTATTTCTCGCCGGGCAATCTGACGGCGTTGCGCGAGCTGGCGTTGCGGCGCACCGCCGAGCGGGTCGACGAACAGCTTCTCAATCATATGCAGGCCAACGCCATCGCCGGGCCCTGGGCCGCCGGCGAGCGCATCCTGGTATGTCTCAGCGAGGATCCGCGCGCGGCCGGTCTCGTCCGCTATACCAAGCGGCTGGCGGACCGGCTGCATGCGCCGTGGACTGCCGTCAGCATCGAGACGCGGCGCAGCCTGCAACTGACCGACGAACAGCGCGACCGCCTGGCCGACACCATGCGGCTTGCGGAAGCGCTTGGGGCCGAAGCGCTCACAATCCCCGGCGTCGGCCGCCGCATTGCCGACGACGTGATCAATTTCGCGCATGCCAATAACGTGACGCAGATCATCATCGGCAAGTCGACCCGTTCATGGTGGTTCGAACTGATGCGCGGCTCGGTCGTGCACGATCTGGTGCGGCGTGCCGGCAATATCAGCGTCAACGTCATTGCCGGTGACGAGCAGGGTGTCGCCAAGACGGCAGTGCAAACCGCGGCGCGGCAGGAAGCTTTCAACGCGCGGCCTTATCTGATGGCGCTGCTGTTCGTCGCGATCGGCCTTGGCGCAGCCGCGCTGATCCGGCCCTTGTTCGGCGGCATCGAGAACGTCGATCTGGTGTTTCTCACCGCCGTGGTCGGCGTCGCCGCGCGCTACGGCCTGTGGCCGTCGCTACTGGCCAGTGTCGCGGCGTCGCTGTGCTACAACTTCTTCTTTCTGCCGCCGGTCTATACCTTCACCATCACCGATCCGACCAATGTTGCGGCGTTCTTCTTCTTCATGTTGATTGCGCTCTTGGTCTCCAATGTCGCAGCGCGGGTACGTTCGCAGGCCGATACGGCGATCGGCCGGGTGCGGACCACGGAGTCGCTCTACGCCTTCAGCCGCAAGCTGGCGGGCACCGCGACGCTGGACGATGTGTTGTGGGCGACCGCCTATCAAACGGCGCTGATGCTGAAAGTGCGGGTGGTGTTGCTGTTGCCCGAAGAGGGCGTGTTGACGGTGAAGGCCGGCTATCCGCCGGAAGACCAGCTCGACAAGGCAGATTTGGCCGCCGCCAACTGGGCCTGGGGCAATGACCGCCCCGCGGGCCGCGGCTCCGATACGCTGCCCGGCGCCAAGCGGCTGTTCCTGCCGATGCGAACCGGGCGCGGTGCGATCGGCGTGATCGGAATCGACGACGACCGGACCGGTCCGTTGCTGACCCCCGACCAGCGCCGCCTGCTCGATGCGTTGGTGGACCAGGGGGCCTTGGCCATCGAGCGGGTGCTGCTGGTCGAAGACATGGACCGGGTCAAGCGCACGGTCGAATCGGACCGGCTGCGTGGCGCCTTGCTGACCTCGATCTCGCACGACCTGAAGACGCCGCTGGCCTCGGTGCTCGGCGCTGCCTCGACGATGCGCGATCTCGGCTCCGGGTTGACGGACGCGCAGAAGCGCGACCTGCTCGCCACCGTGATCGACGAGTCCGAGCGGTTGAATCGATTTATCGCCAACCTGCTCGATATGACAAAACTCGAATCCGGCGCCATCGTGCCGAATACCGCGCGGCACGACGTCAGCGAGATCGTCGGCAGCGCGCTGCGGCGCGCCGGCAAGATCCTGGCGCACCACAAGGTGTCGCTGGAGCTTGCCGCCGATCTGCCGATGCTGGAGCTTGATGCCGTATTGTTCGAGCAGGTGCTGTTCAACCTGCTGGATAACGCTGCAAAATACGCGCCCGCCGATACCACGATATCGATCAGGGGAGCGCGGGATCAGGGGCAGGTCTCGCTGCAGATCATGGACGAAGGCAACGGCATTCCGGCGGCAGAGCTGGAAAGCGTGTTCGATAAATTCTATCGCGCGCAAAAGGGCGATCACGTTCGTCCCGGTACCGGTCTGGGGCTGGCGATCTCCCGAGGATTTGTCGAGGCGATGCACGGCACGATTTCGGCCGCCAACCGCAGCGATCGGAACGGCGCGGTGTTGACCATCCGTATTCCCGTTCCCGCGGAGAGCAATGCTTTGGATACCGCCGCATGAATGCCACCCCGATCAAGGTTCTGGTCATCGACGACGAGCCGCCGATCCGAAAGCTGTTGCGGATGGGATTGAGCACGCAGGGTTATGACATCCTCGAAGCCTCCAACGGCAAGCTCGCTTTGGAAAAGCTGGCCGAGGGGCCGGCGCTGATCATCCTCGATCTTGGGTTACCCGATATCCAGGGCCATGAACTGCTCCGCATGATCCGCGGCCGTGACGAGAGCGTTCCGATCGTGGTGTTGTCGAGCCGCGGCGACGAGGCCGGCAAGGTCCAGGCGCTCGACCTCGGTGCCGACGATTACCTGACAAAGCCGTTCGGGATGGATGAGTTGCTGGCGCGCATGCGCGCCGCCTTGCGTCATCAATTGCAGGTGCAGGGGGAACGGCCGGTATTTCGTTCCGGCGACCTCTCCGTCGATCTGGTCCGCCGCATCGTCAAGGTCGGCGAGCGCGAGATAAAGCTGTCGCCAAAGGAATATGAGCTGTTGCGCGTGCTGGTGCAGCACGCCGGCAAGGTGCTGACCCATCGTTTCCTGCTCAAGGAGCTCTGGGACGAACTGACCGACGCGCAATATTTGCGCGTCTATGTGCGTCAGCTCCGGCAGAAGATCGAAGCCGATCCCGAGCGCCCGCAATTCGTGCTCACCGAGACCGGCATCGGCTATCGGTTGAGGGCGCCGGACTAGCTTCTCTTCTGGCGCGCCGTGGTCTCTGTGGTGCTCTATCGCCCGTTCAAGCCGGGCGATGACGCGAAGAGGCAAGGGGAACTTTCGCTGCAAGCGAAGATTATTTTCCCGGAAATCGGGAGAACCCTCATGGCACGAAGATATTCGAAGAAAGCATCGTCTGACGTCGAACGCGCGATGAAGAAGCGCAAGGCCGGCACCTTGAAGAGCGGACGGTCGGGCAAGAAGGTCACCAGCCGCAAACAGGCGATCGCGATCGGGCTTTCCGAGGCGCGTGCCAAGGGCAAGAAGGTGCCAAAGAAGGCTTCAAAGAAGCGGAAGACGGCGAAGAAGCGCAAGGCGAAGAAGTAGTGGGCGCCTAAAGCCATCATTACGCCCCGCTGGCTCTTCGCCAGGACGACGGAGCGACGACGCTAACTCGCCTTGCGCGCCCGCGCCGCCGAACGATGCGCCTTCTTCGCGGCGCGTCGCTGCGGCGTCCGTCGCGATGCCGGGGCAGGCGTTCGCCGTTTCGCGGCTGCTTTGCCTTTCAGGCTCGCTTTCAACGCATCCATCAGGTTGATCACATTGCTTGGCCGCTCCGCGGGCTCGGCAACCTTTACCGGTTTACCCGCCGCTTTGCGCCGGACCAGGGTCTTCAAAGCGATTTCATATTCATCCCTGAATTTCGACGGATCGAAATGCGCGGCCTTGCTGTCGAGGATGTGGCTCGCCAGATCGATCATGTCTTTCGATATCTTCGGATTCCTGATGCCGTCGAAATAATCGTCCTCGTCGCGCAATTCATAGGGGTAGCGCAGGGTGGTGCCGAGCAGGCCCTTGCCGAGCGGTTCGATCGCGATGACGTGCTCGCGGTTGGTCAATACGATCCGCGCCAGAGCCACCCGGTCCTGGTCCTTCATGGCGTCGCGGATCACGGCGAAGGCGTCGATGCCGGCTTTGCCGTCGGGTGCGATATAATAGGGATGGTCGAGATAGCGCTTGTCGATCTCGTCTTTCGGCACAAAACTGTCGATGTCGATGGTGTGGTTGCTCTCGATCTGGACCGCCTCCAGCTCTTCTTTCTCGACCTCGACATACTCGCCCTTCTTCAGCTCATAGCCGCGGCCCTTCTGGTTGCTTTCCACGACGTCGCCGGTTTCGGAATCGACCATCTGCTGTTTCAGCCGGTTGCCGGTTTCCTTGTTGATCATGTGGAAGCGGGTTTTTTCCGTTGAGGTCGAGGCCGGGTACAGCAGCACCGGGCATGACACGAGGGAAAGTTTGAGCGAGCCTTTCCAATAGGCGCGAGGGGCCATTACACGCTCTCCGGCACGGTTGGGTTTGGGAACTTCAACGGTTAGTATGGGTTTTCGTTCCGTACCCCTTGCGAGCCCTCGATCGAGGTTTGGCCGTGTCGTTGAGAAACCTGAGCACGTACCGAAAAAAGCGCGATTTTGAAAAGACCAACGAGCCTTCCGGCGACGTCAAGGTGGCGCCTTCGAAGCAGCGGCGGTTCGTGATCCAGAAGCACGACGCAACAAGGCTGCATTACGATCTGAGACTCGAATTCGACGGCGTCTTCAAGTCTTGGGCGGTGACACGCAAAGGTCCCTCGCTCGATCCGCATGACAAGCGGCTGGCGGTCGAGGTCGAGGATCACCCGCTCGATTATGGCGACTTCGAGGGCACCATTCCGGACAGCGAGTATGGCGGCGGCACGGTGCAGCTCTGGGACCGCGGCTATTGGGAATCCGATGATCCCGACCGCGGCTTCAAAAAGGGCGATCTGAAATTCACCCTGCACGGCGACAAGCTGCACGGCAGCTGGGTGCTGGTGCGGATGAAGGGTGACCGCTATGGAGGAAAACGCACCAACTGGCTGCTGATCAAGCACCGCGACGAATTCGCCAGGGAAGGCGAGGCCAACGACATTCTGGAGGAGGATCGATCGGTTGCCTCGGGGCGATCCATGGATCAGATCGCTGCGGGCAAAGGCAAGGCGCCAAAGCCGTTCATGCTGGCCAAGAGAATGGCAAGACCAAAGCCGATGCGGTCTGGCATTCGAACCGGGGCGAGGCGGCAGACGCACGAGCGAAGGTGAAAACGGCGAAGGTAAAAACACAGGCATCCGCGAAACCAGCCAAAGCCAGGAAGGTCGCGTCGATGCCGGATTTCGTCGCACCGGAGCTGTGCGTTTCGGTCGAACGACCGCCGGCTGGAAAAGGCTGGTGCCACGAGATCAAGTTCGACGGCTATCGCGTGCAATTGCGGGTCGAGGATGGTGAGGCCAGGCTAAAGACCCGCAAAGGTCTGGACTGGACTGAAAAATTCGCCTCCATCGCCAAGGAGGGAAGCGCGCTGCCCGACGTGCTGATCGACGGCGAGATCGTCGCGCTGGATCATAACGGCGCGCCGCATTTTTCGACGCTGCAGGCGGCCTTGTCCGACGGCGACAGCGACAGCCTGATCTTCTACGCGTTCGATCTGCTGTTTGCCGAGGGCGAAGATCTTCGCGGCCTGCCGCTCGGTGATCGTAAAGCGCGGCTCAAGAAATTGCTGGAAGCACGGAAAAGGCAGGGAGAACCAGGTTCGCTATGTCGAGCACTTCGAGAGCGGCGGCGATGCCATCCTGGAGTCGGCCTGCAAGCTCGAATTGGAGGGCATCGTCTCCAAGAAACTGGATGCGCCCTACCGCTCCGGTCGTTCCGAGAATTGGACGAAGGCGAAATGCCGGGCCGGGCAGGAGGTGGTGCTGGGGGGATGGAAGACCACCAACGGAAAATTCCGATCCCTGATGGCCGGCGTTTATCGCGGCGATCATCTGGCCTTTGTCGGGATGGTCGGCACTGGTTTCGGGCAAGACAAGGTTCGCCGCATCATGCCGGTATTGAAGGCCCATGCGTCCGATGAAAATCCGTTCGGCGGCAAGAACGCGCCGAAAAAGACCCGCGATGTTCACTGGCTGAAGCCCGAATTGGTCGCCGAGATCGAATTTGCGGGCTTTACCGCCGATGGAAACATTCGTCAGGCCGCCTTCAAGGGATTGCGGCAGGACAAGCCGGCCGATGAGGTGGAAGCGGAGGAGCCGTCGATGGCCAAACTTGCCGAGCCTGAGGCCAAGACTGCAGCCAAGACCGCAACCAAGACTACGAAGGTAATCAAGACACCGCCGTCGGCCGCCAAGAACTCCGCCGAGGTGATGGGCGTCGTCATCTCAAAACCCGACAAGCCGCTGTGGCCAGACGGCGGCGACGGCAAGGCGGTGACGAAGCTCGATCTCGCCAGATATTTCGAAGCGGTCGGCGAATGGATGATCGGCTATCTCCGGGGCCGGCCGTGCTCCGTGGTTCGTGCGCCTGACGGCATCAAGGGCGAGACGTTTTTTCAACGCCATGCGATGCCGGGCGCCTCGAACCTGTTCGAACTCGTCAAGGTTTCGGGCGACCGAAAACCCTATCTGCAGATCGACCGCGTCGAGGGGCTGGCGGCGGTCGCGCAGCTCGGCGGCCTGGAACTGCATCCCTGGAATTGCGCGCCTGACGCGCCCGATGTGCCCGGGCGTCTGGTGTTCGACCTCGACCCCGCGCCGGAGGTCGAATTCGCCGAAGTCATCGAAGCCGCCAAGGACATGCGGCAGCGGCTCACTGCTGTCGGTCTTGAGAGTTTTTGCAAGACCACCGGCGGCAAGGGTTTGCACGTGGTGTCGCCGCTGCTGCATGGCGCCCGGGACAAGGTGACGTGGAAGGAAGCAAAGGCGTTCGCGCAAGGCGTTTGCCAATGGATGGCGAACGAGGATCCCGATCGCTATCTGCTCAACATGTCGAAGAAGCTGCGCAAGGGAAAAATCTTCCTCGACTATTTGCGCAACGACCGGATGTCGACGGCCGTCGCGGTCTTGTCGTCCCGCGCACGCGATGGCGCCACCGTCTCGATGCCGCTAACCTGGGCACAGGTGCGTGGCGATCTCGATCCGAAGAAATA
This sequence comes from uncultured Alphaproteobacteria bacterium, assembly GCA_963847015.1. Classification (GTDB taxonomy): domain Bacteria; phylum Pseudomonadota; class Alphaproteobacteria; order Rhizobiales; family Xanthobacteraceae; genus Bradyrhizobium. Next base: position 43,082 of record CAWJYI010000028.1, read on the forward strand.
TACGGTGCGTAGCGTGCCGGGGTTGCTGGCGAAGACCAAAGCGTGGGACGGTTACGACGACGCGGCGTCGTCGATCAAGGCGGCGATGAAGAAGTTGGCTGGAAAGTAAGACGGGTAAACGCAGCGCGGTGCGACGCAGCCTATGGCCACAAGAAAGGTGGGCACGGCGCAAGCGCGCCTGTGCCCACCAGACCGTGTATCCCGGCTAGAGTTTCGATTCTGATCGAATCAAACCGAAACCTGATTTCGCTTTGACGCGTTTTCTTCACGCGAACCGGTATCCACTTCGCTTGAAAACGCTTTTTAAAGTTTCCCGAGCAGCAGCAATATCAGCAAGATCACGATCACCAGACCCAATCCGCCGCCGCCGTAATAGCCGGTGCCGTAAAACGGTCCGCCGCCGATGCCGCTGAAGCCGCCGAGCAGGGCGATGATGAGAATGATCAGGATGATTGTTCCGAGTGACATTTAACCTCTCCTCAGCCCGGCAGTGCCTGTTTGCCTGCCATCTGAGAGGAAAAACGAACGGGAACTGTGAAAGTTCCATTTATTGCGCCGCGATAATGCGCGCGCCTCTTCTTTTCGAAGCGTGTGGAATTACATGTAGCTGGATCAGAAAGAGGAGTTTGCGATGTCCGCGCCGCTCGTGGTTTCGATCCCGCACAGGCTCGGCCGTGAAGAAGCCTTGCGCCGTCTCAAGACCGGGCTTACGCGCGCGGCGTCCAGCGTGCCGGTGCTGAGCGTCGATGAAGAGCGGTGGGAAGACAACCGCATGATCTTTCGCGTTCGTGCGCTCGGCCAGGTGGCCGCGGGTCATGTCGATGTGGCGGACGATCACGTGCGGGTGGAAGTCGTCCTGCCGTGGCTGTTGCAGCGCTTTGCCGAAGTCGCGCAAGCCGCGATCCGCAAGCGCGGCAATCTGTTGCTGACGAAGAAGAGCTGATCGATCAAACTCGCTTGCGCTTTCGTGCCGGTTTGACGGCGCCCACGAATCGGGCTTTCAGCACCGCCGCCGGCAAATGTCGAAACAGTTGGAAGAGCCGCAACTGCGACGCATCGGCGTCGGCAAAGCCTTCCACGGAATAGCCGCTCACACGTAACGCCGCATCAAAGGATTCCGGGCCAGGCCAAACCCGGCCGCCTTCCGAGAGCGGCGCAAACGATTTTGCGACAGCGACGATCGCCGCTTCGCGGCCGCGCCGCCGCGCAAAAGCGATGATGTGGTCGCGATGCGGGCCACTTGCTTCCAGTGGTTCGTAATCGCCGCTCGCGAACACATCGGCCAGTTCGGTACGCAGCTTCAGCAAATGCCGCGTCCATGCCAGTTTCAAATGGCCGCTCGGCCAATCCTGCACGAGGCGGCGCCAGTCAGGCCTTTCCAGCGACGCCAGCACGCGCTCCCGCTCGGCAAAATCCACCGGCCGCCGGTTGTCGGGATCGACCAGCGAAAGATCCCAGAATTCGGTGCCCTGGTAGAAATCCGGTACGCCCGGCATGGTAGCTTTCAGCGTGATCTGGCTCAGGGAATTCAATGCGCCCAACAGCGACACGCGCTGCGCCAGCGTTTGCAGCGAATTCAGGAATTCTGCCGATATGCTGCGATCGAGAATCCTCGCGATAAAGGTCTTTAGGCCGGCTTCATAGGCTTGGTGGGGATTGAGCCAGCTGGTTTCCTGCTTGCCCTCGCGCGCGGCTTTCAGCGCATAGGCCTGCATCCGCTCCAGGAATGAATTGTCGTCCGGCTGCCAGGCGCCGAGCAGCGACTGGTACAGCATGTATTCTGAATGTCGCCGACGGCGCGCGCATCTCGCCGCTGGTGACGAGATGCGGCGCGTTGAGGAGTTTCCATCGCGCCACGGCGCTGGACCACTCGCCCGGGATTTCCGCCAGCGCCATGATGCGCCCACGCGCGTCCTCGCCGCGCTTGGTGTCATGGGTCGCGGTCGCCGTCATGCCGTGCGGCCATTCCCTGGCGCGGGTTCGCATCATCCGATGAAAGACATCGGCCGAAATCGCTTCGGCCGAGGGATCGCCGCCGACCTCGTTGAGCGCGAGCAAACGGTGGTAGCGATAGAACGTCGTGTCCTCGAGCGACTTGGCCATGACGGGGCCGGTAAATTGTTGCACCTTGAGCGCAAACCGGCGCACGCGCGGTGCACTGTGCGGAGGCCGGCCCGGCTGGATCAAATCCATGGTCAGGGCGTCGCGGAGGAAGTCGAAAATGCCTTCGTCGGCGGCGAACCAGTCGGCACGCGCCTTTTCGATCGTCTCCGAGATCAGCGCCCGATCATGGGCGCTCGGACCTGACGACGTCAGATAGGTTCGGTACACCGGGAAATGCAACACATAGAGTTCGAGCGCTTGCCGCAGGCTGTCGGCGGAATAATCGCGGGTGGAATAGTGGCCGCTGGCGATCCGCGCCAGCAGGCGCGTCAGCACGGTAAACTCGCTGGTGAGCAGGGTTTCCAGCACCCGGCGCTTGGCTTCTTTGAGGATCGGCTCGAGTTTCGGCGATTGATTGCTGATCTGCCGCCAGATTTCGTCGAGCGGCTCCAGGCCGCTGCCGTCGATCAGAACATGCGTGATTGCGTTCATCCACTCATAACCGGTGGTGCCGTGGACGCCGCTAAAGCGGGGCAATTTCTCGCTCTCGCCGAGAATCTTCTCGATCACCACGTAGAACGAACCGGCGTCGCCTTGAATCGCATCGCGGATCAGGCGGCGCAGGCGATGAAAATATTGCGCGGGATCGCGCAGGCCGTCGATGTGGTCGAGACGCAGGCCCTGCAGTTTTCCCTCCGCGATCAGCCGTCTCACCAGGCGATGGGTGGCTTCGAAGGTGCCGGCATCCTCGATCCGCAATCCCGCCAGCGAATTGACGTCGAAGAACCGGCGGTAGTTGATATCGCTTGAGGCAAGACGCCAGTGACCAAGCCTGTAGTGCTGGCGTTCGAGCAGATGATGCAACGCCAGCGTCGGCCCAGCACGGTCCGGCCCGGCGCGATAGGCGGCAAGCCCGCGTTCGATGATCTCGGCGCCGCCTGCGATCGCCTGCAACTCTGCCTTAAAGGCTGGAGCTTCCTTTCGGTTGGGATGGCGCAACCCCCTGTAGCGGGAGGCATGCGCGAGCAGCGCCTTGCCGGCCGCGCTTTCTTCGGCTCCCGCTTCCTTGACGATCGCTCGCAAAATTTCGCTGTAGCGCTCGGGCGCGATCGGCAGCCGGTGCTCGAAATACCAGGCCGAAAAACTGCCCTCGTTGGCGTCGTAGCGCAGGCAGATCTCGCCGTGCTCCAACGCCTGCCCATAGGAAGAGCCGATGATCGGCAGCAGCACGCCGCCGCGGGCGCGATAGGGCAATTGGTCCCAGTCGATGTCGAAGGAGGCCGCGTGGGGTGAACTGGGACCCCATTCAAGCACGTCAAGCCACCATGGATTGTCGGCAAAATGCACGCCGACATGGTTGGGTACGAAATCGAGGATCAGCCCCAGATCATATTGCCTGAGTGCGTTGCTCAGCCGTTCGAAACCGGTTTCGCCGCCAAGCTCGGGATTGAATTGGGTGTGGTCGGTAATGTCGTAGCCATGGGTAGAGCCCTTGCGCGCCTTCATGAAGGGCGATGCATAGAGATGCGTGATGCCGAGCGCCTTCAAATAGGGGACGACGGCCGCCGCGGCGTCGAAATCGAAATCCGCCGACAATTGCAGGCGGTAGGTCGCGATCGGGATCGCCGGGGGCATTTTCCTATCCGATGCGCCAGTGCACCGACCATGGCGGGACGCTATCGCCTAACTCGCTGCCCCAGATGCAGGTTCCCTCGGGTTCGGCGGACGCATTGGGGATATTGCGATCCGTTAGATTGGCGACCAGCGAAAGCGTTGCGCCGTCGCCCATCCGCCAATGCGCGGTCAACAGGCCGTCGTCGGTCGCTTTCGCCTCGCCGAAAGCTGAGCCGGCGAGCCGGGGGACAATCGCCCGCCGGCGGATCGCGAGCAATTCCCGCACCAGCGCCAGACGCTTTTGTGCGAGCGGTTCGCTGCGCTCTTTCCAGTCGAGCTTCGCCGATTGAAAGGTCGATTCCGCCAGTGCGTCGGGGATTTCGTCGCCATATTCTGCATAGGCCCAGGCGTACTCATCGCGACGGCCTTTGCGGACGGCGTTTGCCAGGTCACCGGCAAAATCGCAGAAGAACGGGAAGGGCGTCTTCGTGCCCCATTCCTCGCCCATGAACAGCATCGGGATGGCAGGCGCCAATAGCAGGATGGCGAGAGCGGCTTCGATGGCTGCAGCACGCGCATTGCCTTCGAGCCGGTCTCCGAGTGCGCGGTTTCCGACCTGGTCATGGTTCTGCAGGAAATTGATGAAGGCCATCGGCGAGAGCTTGCCGCTCGGTTCGCCACGCGGCCCGCCGCGAAACGCGGACATTTCACCCTGATAGACAAAGCCGGATGCCAGCGCACGGGCGATATCGTCAAGCGGTGCGCGCTGATAGTCGCCATAATAGCCTTGCTTCTCGCCGGTCATCAGGACGCGCCAGGCGTGATGATAATCATCGTTCCACTGCGCACGGTATTTTCCGCGTGACGGGTCTTCGATGGGATCGAGCAGGCTCGCGCGGTTGTCGCCGTTTTCGAGCACCAAATGAATGTGACGCCCGGTTTCCGCAGCGAGTTGACCGGCCGCCGCGCTGATATCGCCAAGCAATGCAAGGCCGCCCGGTTCGACAATGCTGTTCACCGCATCCAGCCGCAGCCCGTCGAAGCGGTATTCACGGAGCCAGTACAGCGCGTTCTCGATCGCGAAGGCGCGCACTTGCGGTACCCGATAATCGATCGCGCTGCCCCACGGCGTGTGCGCTTCCGTGAAAAAACCCGGCGCATAGCGGCCGAGATAATTTCCTTCGGGGCCGAAGTGATTGTAGACCACGTCCAGCATCACCATCAGCCCGCGCAGATGCGCTTCGTCGATCAGCGCCTTGAGATCGTCGGGGCGGCCATAGGCGCTGTCGGGCGCGTACCACAGCACGCCGTCATAGCCCCAGTTGCGCTTTCCGGAAAAATCCGCCAGCGGCAGCAATTCCAGCGCGGTAATGCCGGTTTCCACGAGATGATCGAGCTTGCCGATCATGGCGCGATAGCTGCCTTCCGGCGTGAAGGCGCCGACATGGGCTTCGATGATGACGGCTTCCTGCCACGGCCGCCCGCGCCAGTCCGCGGCCTGCCATGAATAGGCGGCGTGATCGATCACCTCGCTCGGTCCGGAGACGTCCTCGGGCTGAAAGGCCGAGGCCGGATCGGGAACATCGATCTCGCCGTCGATGCGGAATTTGTAGCGCGCGCCGGCCTTCACGCCCTCAATCGCTGGCGGAGAACCAGCCGTCGTCGCCGCGCGTCATCGCGTGAGGCTTTTCCAGTAACAGCATCGACACGCTTTGCCGCCGGCGCCCACAGGCGAAACAACGCGCCGTCCTTGGTCAGCCTTGAGCCAAACCTTGGGCCGAACTGCCGCTCATTCATGCGGAGCCCGCAAAGGCGAGCACGGAGCGCGGCGGCGCCCTGGTCTCCGCGCCCGAGGCGAAGCCGACCGCTTCCTGGGCTGGTTTCAGTCGTGTTCAACACCTGCTGCCAGCTCTTGTATTCGGGCATCACGGGCATCTTGAATACGATTTCTTCAGGTGCGGCATTCAACACGATAAAGATCGCCGCTTGTCCTGGTTCCATCGGCCCCAGCACATAGGCCAGAAACCGGCCATCGGGAAAAATCCAGTCGGACTCCGTCATTTCACCGGCGGTCGGCGTCAGCCAGAGTACGCCGTAAGATCCATCCGCTCGCCGGCCGTCGAGCCAGCGCTGGCAGCGGATCTGCCCGAACCGGCGGCGTAAGGCGGTCAAATGGCCGATGAAATCGGTGAGGTCGTCCTCTTCCTTGCCGAGATTGTCCCAGCCGATCCAGCCGGTCTCGTTGTCCTGGCAATAGGCGTTGTTGTTGCCGTTCTGCGAGTTGCCGACTTCGTCGCCGGCCAGCAGCAGCGGCGTGCCCTGTGCGAGGAGCAGGCAGGCGAGCTGGTTCTTGCGGAGCTGGCGGCGCAACGCGACGATTTTGGCGTCGTCGGTCGGTCCCTCCTGACCGCAATTATTGCTGTGGTTGTCATTGGAGCCGTCGCGATTGTCCTCGCCATTGGCCTCGTTGTGCTTTTCGTTGTAGCTGAACAAATCCGCCAGCGTAAAACCGTCATGGACGGTGATGTGGTTGACGGCGGCGCGCGGCGCGCGGTTGTCGTGATGAAACAGGTCGGATGAAGCGGTCATGCGGCGCGAGACTTCGCCGATCAGGCTGCCTTCGCCGCTCCAGTAGCGCCGCATGGCGCTGCGATAGCGGTCATTCCATTCCGACCATTGCGAGGGGAACGCGCCGACCTGATAGCCGCCCATGCCGAGGTCCCACGGTTCGGCGACGAGCTTGACCGTCGCCAGCACCGGGTCCTGGCGTATCGCGGTGAGGAATGCGGCGTTGCGATCGAACCCGTTGGGCCCGCGCGCCAGCGTGGTGGCAAGGTCGAAACGAAAACCGTCGACGTGGCAGACCTCGACCCAGTAGCGCAGCGAATCCATCACCATTTGCATCACGCGCGGATGGGTAAGGTTGACCGAACTGCCGCAGCCCGTGAAGTCGTCATAGAACCGCGGGTTCTCCGGCTTCAGCCAGTAGTAGGACGCGTTGTCGATGCCGCGAAACGACAACGTCGGGCCCATATGGTTGCCCTCGGCGGTGTGATTGTAGACGACGTCAAGCATCACCTCGATGCCGGCATCGTGCAGCCGCGCCACGGTGGTACGAAAGGCATCGAGTGCGTTGTCCTGGGCGTAACGCGGCTCCGGCGCAAAGAACGCCAGCGTGTTGTAGCCCCAATAATTCACTAGTTTCTTTTCGACCAGCACCCGGTCGTCGATCAACCCGTGGATCGGCAGCAGTTCGATGGCGGTGACGCCGAGACGCTTGAGATGGTCGATCATCGCAGGCGATGAGAGCCCGCCATAAGTGCCGCGCAGGCCCGGCGGCACGTCGTCGCGTTTCTGCGTCAGGCCTTTGACGTGTGCCTCGTAAATAATCGTGTCTTCCCAGGGGATGTTGGGGCGGATTTCGCGGCGGCCCCAATTGAAGGTCTCGTCGACAACGACGGCCTTCGGCATGCCGCGGGCATTGTCGCGCCGGTCGAAAGAGAGATCCTCGCGCGCGCTGCCGGTACGATAGGCGAAATGCGCATCGCTCCATACCAGCCGGCCGGCGAGCCGCTTGGCATAGGGATCGAGCAGCAGCTTGTTGGCGTTGAAGCGGTGTCCGTGTTCGGGCGCATAGGGCCCGTGGACACGGTAGCCATAGAGTTGTCCGGGCGACACGTCGTTGAGATAGCCGTGCCAGACGTCCTCGGTTCTTTCGGGCAGTTCAATGCGCTCGAGCTCGCGCCGGCCCTGGCTGTCGTACAGGCACAGCTCGACCTTCTCCGCATTGGCCGAGAACAGCGCGAAATTGGTGCCCCTGCCGTCCCAGCTTGCTCCGAGGCGCGAGGACGTGCCTCCCGTCAATCGCATGCGTCAGCCTTCAGGTGTGAGAAAGATCGCAGCCAGCGGCGGGACGGTCAGATTGAGTTCGGGTATGGCGCCCTCCAGCGTGCGGACCTCGCCGACATTGCCGACATTGCTGCCGCCATAATGCGCCGAGTCGGAATTGAACACTTCCCGCCATGGGCCGGCAAACGGCACGCGAACGCGGTAATTGTAATAGACATTGGGTGAGAAATTCACGACCACGAGGCATTGCGCCCGGGCGTCATGGCCCTTGCGTATCCAGGCAAAGACATTGCCGCCGGAATCATCGGTGATGACCCATTCAAACCCGGCCTGATTGCAGTCCATCTCGTGCAGCGCCGGCACCGTGCGATACAAATGGTTGAGGTCACGGATCAGGCTGTGGATGCCGGCGTGTTTCTTTTGTTCGAGGAGGTGCCAGTCCAGCGAATGATCGTGGCTCCATTCGCGCTCCTGGGCGAATTCGCAGCCCATGAACATCAGCTTCTTGCCGGGATGGCCGAACATGAAACTGTAATAGGCGCGCAAATTCGCAAAGCGCTGCCAGTCGTCACCGGGCATGCGGCCGAGGATCGAGCGCTTGCCGTGCACGACTTCGTCATGCGAGAGCGGCAGGATGAAGTTTTCCGAAAACGCATATTGCAGGCCGAACAATATGTCGCCGTGGTGGAATTTTCGGTGGATCGGATCCTTGCTGATGTATTGCAGCGTGTCGTGCATCCAGCCCATGTTCCATTTATAGCCGAACCCGAGCCCGCCATATTCGACCGGGCGCGACACCTGCGGCCAGGCGGTGGATTCTTCCGCCGCGGTGGTGGCTTGCGGAAAGCGGCCGAACAGTTCGGTGTTGAAGCGGCGCAGGAAATCGATGGCTTCGAGATTTTCCCGCCCGCCATGCTTGTTCGGAATCCAGTCGCCGGGCGGACGGCTATAGTCGAGATACAGCATCGAGGCGACCGCATCGACGCGCAGGCCATCGATCCCGTAACGCTCCAGCCAGAACAATGCGTTCGAGACCAGGAAATTCGTCACTTCGGTGCGGCCGTAATTGTAGATCAGCGTGCCCCAGTCGAGGTGACGTCCCTGCCGCGGATTGGCATGTTCATACAGTGCCGTGCCGTCGAAATGGCCGAGGCCATGGGGATCGTCGGGGAAGTGCCCGGGCACCCAATCCAGCAGGACAGCGATCCCTTCGCGATGGCAGGCATCGACCAGCGCGGAAAAATCCTCCGGGCTGCCGAACCGGCTGGTCGGCGCATACAGGCCGGTCGGCTGATAGCCCCATGAGCCGTCGAACGGATGTTCGCTGACGGGGAGAAGCTCGACATGGGTAAAGCCGAGATCCCTGGCATAGGCCGGAAGCTGTTCGGCGAGTTCGCGATAGGTCAGCCAATCATTGTTGCCCTTGCGCCGCCATGAGCCGAGATGAACCTCGTAGATCGAGACCGGTGCGCTCAGCGCATTCGCTCCCGCAGGCGCCGGGTGCGGATGCGGCAATTTTGCCTGGTCGAAAACGATCGAGGCCGTGTTGGGGCGGACCTCCGCGGCAAAAGCCACCGGATCGGATTTCAGCGGCAGATGCTTCCCGTCGGGGCCGGTAATGTCGAACTTGTAGTGATCGCCGGCGCGGGCGTGCGGGATAAACAGTTCCCAATAGCCGACGCCGCGCACCCGCATCGGATGCCGGCGCGCGTTCCAGAAATTGAAATCGCCGACCACGCTGACGCCGCGCGCATTCGGTGCCAGCACCACGAAGGCGACGCCCTCGACGCCATCCAGCGTCATCGGATGCGCGCCGAGCTTGTCATAGATCCGTTGATGGGTGCCTTCGCCGAGCAAATGGAGGTCGAAGTCGCTCAGGACTGGCGGAAAGCGGTAGGGGTCGTCGAGATCGACGAAATTGTCGCCGAAGCGGGCGCGCAACTGGTAGCGCGTGGAGCCGTTCGGCAGCGCACCGGCAAACAGGCCTGAATCGTGAATCCGCTTCAGCGGCGCCGTCTCGCCATGCTCCCCGATCGCTTCCACCTTGGATGCTTCCGGCAGGAACGCGCGCACGACGTTCTGGCCGCCTTCGGCATGGAGGCCAAGGTAATGAAAGGGATCGGAATGATTGCCTTGGATGATCGCATAGGCCTCGGCAGGTAGTTTGGTCATGAGGCCTCAAGCGACTGTTGCGACAAAATTCTCATCAATCCGGTCAGAGGCACGCGTAGCCAATCGGGCCGGTGCGAGAGCTCATATTCGATCTCGTAGAACGCCTTCTCAAGCAGGAAGAAGTTCAGCAGCCCCTCGGCGGCCTTGGGGTCGTCCGGCCACAGCCGCTGATGGGCCATGGTTTCGCGATAGGCGGTCAGGAATGCGCCGGTCGCCCGATCGCGCCATTCGGTGAGTGCCGCGCCGAGCTTGCCTTGCTCATCGTGGGCTACTTCGAGCACGCGCTCAAGGGCAGCGGTTGCGGAATAATCGATCGAGCGGATCAGGCTGGCGATGTCACGCGCCGCGGGCGCCTTGCGCCGGCGCTCGGTGAGGGTAAGTCCCGGCTGACCTTCGAAATCGACGATGAAGATGTCGTCTTTCACGATCAGCATCTGGCCGAGATGGAAGTCGCCGTGATGGCGGATATTGAGGCCGTCGATCTCGCGCGGCAGCAGCGCCTTGAGAATATCCGGCACGGCCGACTGCCGCGCCAGCAATTGATCGACGAGTGGCCGATCGGCCTCTCTCAGCGTATCGCGCCGTTGCCTCAACGTGTCGAAGATCCGCTCCGCGCGGATCAGGATATCGTCGATCCAGCGCTGCACGCCCTCGCGCCGGGTCGGCTCCGGCGCGAATTCGGGCAGCTCCTTGTTGCTGGCGAGCGCGATATGCATCTCGGCGACGCGCCGCCCGGCCTGCGACATGTAGCGCAGGTAAGAGACCTGATCGTTGCTTTCCTTGACGTGTTCGCTCGCTGCCAGCAGACGCTGTTCGTCGACGAAGCGGTCGAGATAGGCAGCCGTCACGGTCCAGAGGTCCCCCTGATTGAGGACAAAGGCATGGACGGTACCGATTGCGCTTTTGCTGTTACCTTCGACGAGCTCGGCGGTACCAAGCAGTGCGGGCGTGTTGGCAAATCCCGCGACTTCGGTCAGGAAGCGTCCCATCTCGATCTCGGGATTGATGCCGGCTTCCAGCTTCCGATAGATCTTGAAGAAATAGTCGTTGTCGACCAGCGCGGTGCTGTCGGGCCGGTCGTTTTCAATCATGCGGATGTGTTCGGGTTGCCGGATCGGTTTGTCGGAGAAGCGGCTGGTCGGCCGGAATTCAAGGCTCAGGCCCTGCTCGCTGTCTTCGACGGTCAGCGTCTCCCGCAAGTTCCGCAGGAATAGCCCGATAAAAATCGGGTCGCAGGCGACGTCGAGCAAAGTGCCTTCGCGCGCGCCTTGACGCACCGCTGCCAGCGCGCGGGGGTTATAGCGCTCGCGATCGAAACGGACCCATTCGATCTGCAACGGCAGTACATGGCGACTCGTTGCGCCGCGCTGCGTCGTCTCGAAGAAGGCGAGCCACGGCTTGTTGTCGCCGATGTCGCAGAACGGAACCGCGGAAACCAGCCTCGGCTGGATCGCCTTGGCCGATCGCTCCGGGTACCAGCGCGTCCGCGCCAGATGCCCGGGCAGGACGTCGCGTTCGAAGACGCCGCGCTCGCGTGCCAGCGACACCCAGGTCGCGCCGAGCGGCACGACCAGCGTCTCGAATTCGGGCACGGCCCGCGGCACGACGGGCGTCGACTTGTCGCGCTCCTGGAGCTCGAACCAGTAGAAGCCGTAAGGCGCGAGCGTGATCATATAGGGCAGTTCGCCGATCGCGGGGAAACGGGTGCGGCCGAGCATTTCCAGGGGAATGCGATCCTTGAACGCGGAGAGATCGAGTTCGGTCGCCTGCGCCGAGCGCGACAGATTGGCGACGCAGAGAATGACTTCGTCCTGGTACTGGCGCACGTAGCACAGCACCGAGCGATTCTCGGGACGAATGAACGTCATGGTGCCGCGGCCGAAGGCGAGCGTGGATTTGCGAACCGCGATCAGCCGCTTGGTGGCGCTGAGCAGCGAGGAGAGGCTGCGCGACTGCGCCTCGACATTGACGGATTCATAGCCATAGACCGGGTCCATGATGGTCGGCGCGTAAAGCCGGGCCGGATCGGCGCGGGAGAAGCCGCCGTTGCGGTCCGGCGTCCATTGCATCGGCGTGCGAACGCCGTTGCGGTCGCCGAGATAGATATTGTCGCCCATGCCGATTTCGTCGCCGTAATAGATGATCGGCGTGCCCGGGAATGACAGCAGCAGCGAGTTCATCAGCTCGATCTTGCGCCGGTCATTGTCCATCAGCGGTGCGAGGCGCCGGCGGATGCCGACATTGATGCGCGCACGGGGATCGTTGGCGTAGGTCGACCACAGATAATCGCGCTCGACGTCGGTGACCATTTCCAGCGTCAGCTCGTCGTGATTGCGCAGGAACAGCGCCCATTGGCAGGTGTTGGGGATATCGGGCGTCTGGCGCAGGATGTCGGTAATGGGAAAGCGGTCTTCTTGCGCGATCGCCATGTAGATGCGCGGCATCAGCGGGAAATGATAGGCCATGTGGCATTCGTCGCCGCGGCCGAAATATTCCTGCACATCCTCCGGCCATTGATTGGCCTCGGCCAGCAGCACCTTGCCCCTCGCATAGGCGTCGAGTTCCTTGCGCAACCGTTTGATGATGGCATGCGTTTCCGGCAGGTTCTCGTTATTGGTGCCGTCGCGCTCGCAGAGGTAAGGAATTGCGTCGAGCCGGAATCCGTCGACGCCGGTATCGAGCCAGCGCTTCATCACCTGCACCAGCGCGCTGACCACACGGGGATTGTCGAAATTGAGGTCCGGCTGGTGCGAGAAGAAGCGGTGCCAATAGAACTGGCCGGCCTCGGGATCCCAGGTCCAGTTCGACTTCTCGGTATCGGTGAAGATGATCCGGGTGCCCTGGTATTTCTGGTCGGTATCGCTCCAGACATACCAGTTGCGCGCGCTCGAATTCTTCTCGCTGCGGCGGGCGCGCTTGAACCAGTCGTGCTCGTCGGAGGTGTGGTTGACGACCAGTTCGGTGATGACGCGCAGCCCGCGCTTCTTGGCTTCCTGGATGAAGCGCCTGAAATCCTTCATCGTCCCGAAATCGGGATTGATGTCGCCATAGTCGCCGATGTCATAGCCGTCATCGCGGCCGGGCGAGGGATAGAACGGCAAGAGCCACAGCGTGGTGACGCCGAGATCCTGCAGATAGCCGAGCTTCTCGGTCAGCCCCGCGAAATCGCCGATGCCGTCATTGTTGCTGTCGGCAAAGGCCTTGACGTGGAGCTGATAGATGATGGCATCCTTGTACCAGAGTTCATCGCCGGCCGTTTCGCTGGCTGGCACTTCCTTTGCTTCGACACGAAAGCTACCGCCGTCATTGAGCGGAAAAGCATCGTCGATACGAAGGGGGCCGCCGGCCTTGGCGCTCTCGGCGGTTTGGGCTTTTTTGTTCACGGTGATGCCACTGCAATGGAAATGACGGCCATAGAATGACGCCCCCGTTTCGTTGGCCGAAAAGGAGACGTTCTGGACATGAATAGAAAGCCGCTCGCCCCGCATTGGTTCCCCGGGAACCGGACGCCGAGATGAGCGTTAAATACCGTCTATCCCCTTCCTGTATTTGGACAATTTCGCGACGCCTCTAAGACCGTTGCGTGCAAACCGCGTGCCGAATGGACCTTTTCGCAGAAGCCAAAGCCCGGGGAATCCAGACCGAATTTTTGGACGGTCAGGGTCAACGCCGTGTGACGGGCGCAGAAGCGCTCAAAATCATCCTCGATGCCCTGCCGTCCGAGACGCCCGGGCCACTGATCGGCCATCCCGTCGTCATCCGGTCCGGGCGGCCTGCCGAGAGCGAAGTTTCGTCGGCGGCAACGCTCCCGGTCCGATGGAAAATCGTTACGGATCTTGAGGTTATCGGGGAAGGCGAGACCTTTGACCGTGTCATCGCCTGGCCGACAGATCTACCAATTGGCGTCTACCGCCTGCAACTGACCGATGCCGGCTGCGGTCACCGAGGACGTGCCGCTGCTGTCGGCGCCAGCAAGCGCCTTCGGCGGCGATTTCGACCGCTGCTGGCTGCTGGCGGTCCAGCTGTATGGCATCCGCTCGGCGCGCAATTGGGGGATGGGCGATTTCACCGACCTCGCGGGCCTGGTCGATCTTGCACATCATCTGGGCGCCGATGGCGTCGGCCTCAATCCGCTGCATGCTTTGTTCGACGATCGCCCCGGCGATTGCAGCCCCTATTCGCCGAACAGCCGGTTGTTTCTCAATGCGCTCTATATCGACGTCGAGAAACTACCCGAATTTCGCATCGATGCCGCGACCAGGGCTGCGCTCGCGCATCTGAGAAAACAGGACGTCGTGGATTATCCCGTAGTCGCCGGACTGAAATGGCGCGCGCTGCGATCGGCATTCGACGCCTTCAAGGCCGGTACAACGCTGGCGCGCCGGAGCGACTTTGAGAAATTCCGCAGCGAGCGCGGATCGCTGCTGTCCCGCTTCGCCTGCTTTGAGGCGCTCCGGCACAGATTGAAGAAACCGTGGTGGGAATGGCCGGCCGAGTGGCGGCAGCCGGACGACGCCAGATGCGCCAGCCTGCGCAGGGGGCCGGATGCGGCCGAAATAGAGTTCGTCGAATTCGTGCAATGGACCGCCGACCGGCAATTGGCCGCGGCCAAGGATTCGCGCGGAGAAGCTCGGCATGAAGGTCGGGCTCTACCTCGATGTCGCCGTCGGCGTGCAATCCGACGGCTTCGATGCCTGGAACGAACAGGTGGCGATCTCGCGCCATCTCGGCGTCGGCGCGCCGCCCGATCCGCTCAATACCGCCGGCCAGAGCTGGGGCCTTGCCGGTTTCAATGCGGCCGGATTGGAGCGGCAGTCCTTCGAGCCGTTTTCGGAAATGCTGCGCGCGTCGATGCGGCACGCCGGCGCGATCCGGCTCGATCATGTGCTCGGCTTGAAGCGGCTCTATCTGGTGCCGCACGGCTTTGGCGCCGCCGAAGGCGTCTACGTGCAAATGCCGTTCGAGGCGCTGCTGGCGGTGACCGCGCAGGAGAGCGTCGCGCACCGCTGTGTCGTGATCGGCGAAGACCTCGGTACTGTGCCGGAAGGCTTTCGCGCGCAGATGGCCGATTGGGGCATCTGGTCCTATCTGGTGATGATGTTCGAACGCGAGGATAACGGGCCGTTCAGGGGCATCGACCATTATCTCGCCAACGCGCTCGTCACCTTCAATACCCACGATCTCTCGACCTATGCCGGCTGGCGCTCGTTCAGCGATCTGAAGCTCAAGCGTTCGCTCGGCATCGATCCCGGCGAGAGCGACGATGCGCGCTGGCACGCGCTCGGCATGCTTGGATGACGTGCTACGGCGTCACGGCATCGACAACCACGACATCTATTCGGTGGCGAATTTCCTGGCCCGGACCAGATCGCGGCTGCTCGCGATCTCGCTGGAGGACCTGCTGGGTCTGGTCGAGCAGCCCAATATCCCCGGCACCATCGACGAGCATCCGAACTGGCGCCGCCGGCTTCCGGTGTCGCTCGAGCATATCGCGGCCGCGATCGATTTCGATGCGCTGAAGGCCGCAACACGGGAGCGGTCGCAGGCCAGGGATTGAAAGAAGATTGCGAGAGGCTTGAGGCGGGAACAAGATTTGCCGTGTCGAATAGAAGATTATGGCTTGATCGGCGATTGCGAGACCGCCGCGATCGTCGGCCGTGACGGATCGGTCGACTGGCTGTGCTGGCCGGCATTCGACTCCGATGCCTGTTTCGCAGCGCTGCTCGGCACGCCGAAACACGGCCGCTGGCAGATCGCGCCGTCGGAGGCGATCAAAAACACCACGCGCCGCTATTGGGACAACACGCTGATCCTGGAGACGCAGTTTACGACCGCAAGCGGCGTGGTCGCGCTGATCGATTTCATGCCGCCGCGCGGCAAAGCTTCCGACATCGTGCGGCTGGTGCGCGGCGTGCGGGGCCGGGTCAAATTGCGGATGCAATTGGTGATCCGCTTCGGCTTCGGCGTGGATATTCCCTGGGTCAAGAAGAACCCGGATGGTTCGGGGTTGCTGGCGATTTGCGGGCAGGACATGACGGTGTTGCGAACGCCGGTCGAGACCCGTGGCGAGGATATGACCACGGTCGCCGATTTCGAAGTCGGTGAGGGCGAGACCGTGCCCTTCGTGCTTACCTATGGTCCCTCGCATCTGCCGGTCCCCGAGCCCGATCGACCCCATGCTCGCGCTGCAGGAGACGGAAGCCTTCTGGACCGAGTGGTGCAGCCGCTGTGCTTACGAAGGCGAGTACAGCGCGCTCGTGATGCGTTCGCTGATCACGCTGAAGGCGCTGACCTTTGCTCCGACCGGCGGAATTGTCGCGGCGCCCACCACCTCGCTGCCGGAAAAGCTCGGGGGGCAGCGCAATTGGGACTACCGCTTCTGCTGGTTGCGCGACGCCACCTTCACGCTGCTGGCGCTGATGAACTCCGGCTATACCGAGGAAGCCTCCGCCTGGCACAATTGGCTGTTGCGGGCGGTCGCGGGGTCACCGGCCAACATGCAGATCATGTACGGCATCATGGGTCAGCGGCGCCTGCTGGAATGGGAAGCAGGCTGGCTGCCCGGTTACGAGGGCGCGAGGCCGGTGCGGGTCGGCAACGCCGCGCACGCGCAGCTGCAGCTCGATGTCTATGGCGAATTGATCGATGCCTTCCACCAGTCGCGCATGGCGAAACTTCAGCTCGACGAAGGCAGCTGGGCGCTGGAATGCACCGTGCTGGAACATCTCACCGAGGTATGGGACCAGCCCGATCACGGCATTTGGGAGCGGCGCGGCGATGGCAAACACTATGTTTCATCCAAAGTGATGACCTGGGTCGCCTTCGATCGCGGCATCAAGAGTGCGGAAAAATTCGGCTTCAAGGCGCCGCTGGAGAAATGGCGAACCCTGCGCGACACCATCCACCGCGATGTCTGCGAAAAAGGCTTTGACCGCACGCAAAACTCCTTCGTCGAGTCCTACGGCTCAAGATTGCTCGATGCCAGCATCCTGATGCTGCCGTCGGTGGGCTTCTTGCCGCCGTCGGACACGCGCGTGCGCGGCACGCTGGCGGCGATCGAACGGCATCTGATCCGGGACGGCTTTGTGCTGCGGCACGATCCGCGCGAAGTCTCCGATGAAAAACAGCCGATCGAGGGCGCGTTTCTCGCCTGCAGCCTCTGGCTTGCGGATGCCTATGTGCTGACGGGCGAGTTTGAAAAGGGGCAGGCGTTGTTCGATCGCGTGGTCGCGATCGCCAACGATCTCGGCCTGCTGGCCGAGGAGTTCGATACTGTGGCCTGCCGACAGACCGGCAATTTCCCGCAGGCGTTGACCCATATCGCGCTGATCAACACCGCGCATAATCTCAGTGCGGCGAAGGCGTCGACCGAGAAGCCGGCGATGCAGCGGTCGCAATAGGGGGCGTTCGTTCCGTCCGCGACCGGCGCCATTGGGGATGCGATTTCCCGAACGTCTCCGACGGATATTCGTCGAACAGCGAACGATAATAGGCGGAAAACCGGCCGAGGTTGAGGAAGCCGTGCCGCAGGGCGACTTCCGCGATCGTCGTCGTCGCCGGATCGCTGTCGCGAAGCACGGAATGGATGTCGCATAACCGCTTCCGCTGAAGGTACGTGACCGGGCCGAAGCCGAGCACCTCGTGGAATGCACGGTGAAGGGTCCGGCGCGACACGCCGCACTCGGCGCAAATCTCGGAAATGTGCACGGGCCTGGCGCCGGCGGCGTTGATGTAGTGCTCGACGTTCTGAATCAAGTCGGCCTACCTGTGGCATCGGCTCCCTGATGTCGGAGGGTTGCGATTCCATGACGGTCGTCGTTATGACGTCGATGATCGCGCGCCGCCAGAAGTCGGCGGCCTCGCGCGACATGCTTACGTCTGGATCAGCCAGACGCGACACGATCATGCGGAGTTTTTCTGCCGCCAGCGCACCGAGGCGAGGGTCTGCGCGATAGCGATTTCTGTTGCACCAATTTTCGGGGTCGCTCATCCAGGCCTCGCCGCGGAAGACGGAGGCCACGTCGGCCAGATCAAGCCGCATGGCCGCATAGGACGCGGCGCCGTGGAACCGGCCATCATGCTCGACGCCGGGCGGGATGACCAGAACGTCTCCCGGGTCCATGTCGTACGACCAGTGGGTGACGCGGTTTTCGGAGGCGAGCAGCATCCCGACGATGAGCTTGGGATCGGTGGATATCCGTTGGGTGCGAATTCCAACGGAGAATGACCCGACGCTGAGCGAGAAATCGCCAACGCCGATATGGGTCAACAAACCGCGAAACCGCCCCCGCTGCAACTGCATGACGTCGACATGCGAGCCATGGACCGCCTCGCGAAAGCCTTCAAAACCTTCAACGCGAGACGTACTGACCGTGAAGTCCGCTGCCATCGGCGCCCGCCCGTTCTGTTGCTCGAAGCGACGGGCTTATCCGATGAACGTGCCCGAATCGAGGTACAAATTGTTTAGCCTTGGAATTTGGCTTTTTATGAATTTGGCTTTTGATATTTTCCCGTGACCGGCGTCGCGCCTTCATGCCGACAACACTGTTCAATTTAAGAGCGAACTCGAATTCGCAGGCCGCGTGCTCGTCCCGTTTCCTCTGTTCGAATTGTCGTGACTAGCGCGCATGCGCGGAGATGAGGTGATCAACGATTGATCCGCACGCTCGCTTTGCAATCAGGTTGCACGATCCGAAGAATGGCACAAACTGTACATCACACCGACGCTGACTTCGGTTACGTTGCATACGTGAATGAATCGACAGCTTGGACGGAGAACAGGGAAAGCAATTTGCCGATCAAATGATCGAGCGAATGCAAGGTGAAAACTCAAGCACGAACCAGGCTCGGACCGGGGATTCATGGGGCGCTAGTCCGCAGCAATTGGAATGAAAAACCGGTTGGAATGCCATGGCAACGATGCTGCGGGCGGACAAACAAAGCGCTCTATCCTCAACGGACAATCATTCCCAGGAGATGGTCTGGATTCCCGGCGGCACGTTTCGCATGGGCTCAGACAGGCACTATCCGGAAGAAGCGCCCAGCCACCGCGTTTCGGTCGACGGGTTCTGGATGGATCGAACGCCAGTGACGAACCGGCAATTCAAGCAATTTGTCATGGCAACCGGCCATGTGACGACCGCGGAAATTCCACGCGATCGAAAAGATTGTTCGCCTGCGCTGGCGCACACGCTCTCAGCCGGCTCGCTCGTCTTCACGCGGCCGCGATCGACGTTCGATCTGTGCGACTGGAGCCAGTGGTGGTCCTTCATGGCGAGCGCGGACTGGCGCCATCCCTATGGTCCGAGGAGCGACGTTATTGTGCTCGATGATTATCCCGTCGTGCATGTCTCGTTTTCCGATGCGCTTGCCTATGCCCGTTGGGCGGGCAAGGATCTGCCGACGGAAGCGGAATGGGAATTCGCCGCGCGCGGTGGATTGGAGGGCGCCGAGTTCGCCTGGGGCGATGAGCTTGCACCGGGCGGCCGGCACATGGCCAACACCTGGCAGGGGGACTTTCCGCGCCACAATCACAACGAGGATGGTTACGAGCGCACCTCGCCGGTGACGGCCTTTCCGCCCAATCTGTACGGCCTGTACGACATGATCGGCAATGTCTGGGAGTGGACCGGCGACTGGTATTCGCCGAGCCACGAGGCCGACGCGTCGAAGGCTTGCTGCATCCCCCGGAATCCACGTGGCGGCCGCGAGGATGGCAGTTACGACCCCCGCCAACCCAACGTCACGGTTCCCCGCAAGGTGCTGAAGGGCGGCTCGCATCTTTGCGCCCCCAACTACTGCCGCCGCTACCGGCCCGCGGCGCGGCACGCGGAACCGGTCGATATGTCGGCCTGCCATGTCGGCTTCAGGTGCGTCGTCAGGGAACCGCGCGCGACCTGATTTCTGCACCCTGATCTTCCCCGCTTGAGATGATTTCGGGCTCGTCAAGATTTGACTGAATCAGCAGTCAATGCATTCTGTTGAGATGTTTTCGCGCGTGCGCAACTGTTTCGAGGGCTCGAGGCTCGCCCGGATGAGTAGTGGCCACTACTGCATCATTCGGGACCTGGGGCTCGTCAAAGGCGGGAAGGGCCTGAGGCACCATGAGGTCGTTTTGGACCTCTCATGGTTGGGTCTTTGGCCAGGTGTTTGGTTGACTCTTTGGCTGGGCCTTGTCCGGTTCGTGAAATCTGTCCTGCCGCAAGCCTGGAAGAGGATTTCCCCGTCGTCCGAGCGCGATGCTTCGGCCTCTATCGGTTCCGAGCGAGCTTAGCCTGAGGAGGACACGGCAACGATGAACCGTCTCTGGATCATGTCTGAGGATCATGTAGCCACGTCGCTGGTGGCACGGCGCGCGAGCCGGAACCAAAAGCCGTCTGTCGCAGGCTGGGGCTGGAGCGCCTGCTATCAAAGGAGGCTAGAGCACATGGTGCCGGCTCGCGCTTGCCAGGTCACACTGGATGGAGAAAGTATGACGCAGCACCCCCAATTGGGGGGAAGCCGCATCAAAGAGGATTTGGCGAAAGAAGACTTCAATGATTCCTCGATTTATCCTGTAGAGACGCTTGAGAATGCGCGCCGGCGGATGCGAGCCAAGGCGTCAGACTTATCTACGGTAGAAAGTGTTTCAAAACAAAACCTGGAACTTCGAGTTCTGATTTGATCGGAACCGATCAGTGCTAATCTAGCCGAGGTCTGGAATCATCTCCAGCGCACGCGCAAAGCCGTCACGCTCATTGGTGTCGGTCACATGCGTGGCGCGTTTCTTGACATCGTCGGTCGCGTTGCCCATCGCGAACGAGACACCGCTTCCGGCAAACATCGGGAGGTCGTTCTGCATGTCCCCGATGGTCGCCACCGCATCGGTCGAAATGCCCAGGCGTTTTGCCATGGCCGCGACGAAGGTGCCCTTGTCGTGACCCGGCGGCGTGATGTCGAGATAATAGGTCTGCGAGCGGACCGCGGTGGCCTGCTGGCCGACCGCCTCCTTCATCGCCGCTTCGCAGCGCGCCAGCAGCGGGGCATCGGAACTGGCGCCGACGATCTTGCAGGCTCCCGTCAGATAGGGCGTGAAATCGGCAATGATGGCCGGATCATGCCGGATCGCCCGCTGCTCGTGGGAAACGTATTCGCCGTCCGGGTTCCGCGTCAGCCACTGGTCGTTGGTGAACAGCCAGATATCGACGCCGAATTCATTGAGCACGTCGAGGCTGCGTTGCGCCACGGCAGGCGGAATCACATGCTGCTCGACCGGCTTCAATTGCGTATCGACGATCGAACTGCCGTTGAACGCGCCGAACGGCAGCGTGATGGCGAGCGGCTCGATCAAAAAGCTCATCCCGACGGTCGGGCGGCTGGAAACGATGGTGAAGCCGATACCGGCCTCGCCCAGCTTGCGCACGGCGCGTTTCGCGCCATCGGTCAGGATCTTATCCTTCGTCAACAGCGTGCCGTCGACGTCGGAAACCACAAGCCTGATGCGGGTCATAAGGGAACCAGTTCCAGTTGGCGGATGATGTCATCCACGATTGCTTCGACGGAGGCGTCGATCGACACCGTGACGGGCCGCTCGTTCGGCTGTGGCGGCTCGAGGGTTTTGAACTGGCTCGCGAGCAGCCCTGGGGGCATGAAGTGACCCTTGCGGGCGGCGAGCCGGTCCGCGATCAGCTCCTGGGTGCCGTTGAGAAAGACGATGCGGATATCGTTGCGTCCATGCACGAGAATGTCGCGGTAGGCGCGCTTCAGCGCCGAGCATGCAATGACGACGCGCTGACCGGCTTTGCAGGCGCGCTCGATCTCGTCGGCGATGGCCTGCAGCCATGGCCAGCGGTCTTCGTCGGTCAGGGGCTGGCCGGCGCTCATTTTCGCGACATTGCTCGGCGGGTGAAATCTGTCGCCGTCCTCGTAGCGCCAGCCCAGCCGCGCGGCCAGGTGATCGGCGATGGTGCTCTTGCCCGAGCCGGAGACGCCCATCACCACCAGCGCGCAGGGGATCGTCTCGTCACCCACGAAAATTCTCCGGAAGGGCTGCCTTGTCGACCAGCCAGATCGTCTCGGCCGATGGAGCGCGCGCGGTTCGCCGGCAGGTTCTCGCCTGCGAACACACGGGTCAGGATCGCACGCTTTTCGGCGCCCGCGGCCTCGAACAGCATTTCGCGGCAGGACGCCAGCGCCGGAAGGGTCAGGGTGATGCGAGGGACGAAGGGCTCGACATTCGCCTTGGGAACGCCAACCGCCCAGCGTTCGGTCTCCTCCACCGCCGGATAGCCGGGAAACAGCGATGCGGTATGGCCATCGGGACCAACACCCATCAGTACGAGGTCGAACAATGGCCTGGCCGGATCGAGAACATCCGCGCCATAAAAGGATTTCAGCTCGTGCTCGTAAAGCGCGGCGCTTCGATCGGGATCGGCGGGGTCGGAGGTCACGGTCGGGATCGGATGGATGTTGGAGACCGGCGCGCATTGATCCAGAAAGATCGTTCGCGCCATGCCCATGTTGTTGAGCGGATCGCCGGCCGGCACGAAACGTTCATCGCCGATGAACCAGTGCACGCGCTCCCACGGGATCCGGCTTCGGTAAGGCGTGGTGGCGAGCAATCGATAGAGCTGCTTTGGGCTCGACCCGCCGGTCAGGCAAATCGCCACGCGACCGCTGTTTGCGGCGATCCGCGCCAGCACGCGTTCCGCGGCGGCTTTCGCCAGCGCGGCCGCATCGGCAACGGCAATGATGTCGCTATGGTCGTGCAGTGGCCACGTCAGGTCAGCTTGCGCCAGTTTCGGCCGTCGCGCTCCAGCAAATCATTGGCCTCCTCGGGTCCTTCGCTGCCGGGCTCGTAAACCTTCAGCCCTTTGGGGCCGGCTTTCTTCCAGGCCTCCAGAAACGGCTGCACCGCCTGCCAGCCGGCTTCCACGCTGTCGGCGCGCTGGAACAGGATGTTGTCGCCGATCATGCAGTCATAGATCAGCGTCTCGTAGCCGGTCGACGGTTCGGCCTTGAAGTAATCCTTGTAGCGAAATTTCATCTCGACGCCGTCGATCGAAATCGCCGGGCCCGGCACCTTGGTGTTGAATTGCAGGGCGATGCCTTCGGTCGGTTCGGTCGAGATAATGAGAAAGTTCTGCGACAGCCGGTCCACCGGCGTGTTGCGGAACATGGCGAACGGCGCCTGCTTGAACTTGATGGCGATTTCGGTGCGCTTGACGCCGAGCGCCTTGCCGGTGCGCAGGTAAAAGGGCACGCCGGCCCAGCGCCAATTGTCGATGGTCAGCTTCAGTGCGGCGTAGGTTTCCGTCGTGCTGCCCGGCTTGACGTCCTTGGTCTTGCGATAGTCGTCTATTTCGGTGTCGCCGATCTTGCCGGCCCGGTATTGTCCGCGGACCGAGTTGACGCAGCGCCTCTTCCTCGCTCTGTGTCTGGATCGCCGCCAGCACCTCGGCCTTTTCCGTCCGCACCGAATGCGCGTCGAATTTCGCCGGCGGCTCCATCGCAACCAGCGACAGCAGCTGGAACAAATGGTTCGGCACCATGTCGCGCAGCGCGCCGGTCTGGTCGTAAAAATTGCCGCGATGGCCGACGCCGAGTTTCTCGTCGACCGTGATCTGGATGTGGTCGATGTGGTTGCGGTTCCAGATCGGCTCGAACATGCCGTTGGCGAAACGCAGCACCAGGATGTTCTGGACGGTCTCCTTGCCGAGGTAATGATCGATCCGGTAGATCTGGTGCTCGTCCATCAACTTCAGAAGTTCGCTGTTGAGCGCTTTCGCCGAGGCCAGATCGGTGCCGAACGGCTTTTCAATCACCAGCCGCCGCCATGCGCCGTTTTCGGTCAGCATGCCGGTGCGGCCGAGTTGTCTGCTGATCGGCAGGAAACCGGTCGGCGGCGTCGCCAGATAGAACAGCCGGTTGCCGCCGGTTTTTCGCTCCGCCTCGAGCTTGTCGAGCTGATCGCGCAGTCGATCGAACGAGGCGGGGTCTTTCGGATCGGCCTCGATGCTGGTGACACATGCCAGCAGGCGTTTGGCGAGCGCCTCATCCACCTTCCGCGTCGCGAATTGATGCAGGCCTTTGGTCAGGCTGTCGGTCAGCTCCTCGCTCGACATCCCCTGGCGGGCGACGCCGACGATGCAGAAATTGTCCGGCAGAAGGTTGTTCGCGGCGAGATTATAGAGGGCAGGGATCACCAGCCGGTGTGCGAGATCGCCGGTGACGCCAAAGATGACGAACGAACAGGGATCCGGTTTCTTCTGTGCCGCTTGACCGTCCGCCATGATGCCTCAAGCCTTTGTGTCTCAAGCTTTGGAGCCGGTCTTCTTCGGCGGTTCCTTGTGGCCGCCGAAACCTGCGCGCATCGCGGACAGGATTTTTTCCGCGAAGGTATGATCCTTGCGCGAACGGAACCGCGCGTAGAGCGCCGCGGTCAAAACTTCCGCCGGCACAGCTTCGTCGATCGCGGCGTTGACGGTCCAGCGGCCCTCGCCGGAATCCTCGACAAAGCCGGAGTAATTATCCAGCGTGTGATTTTCCGCGAGCGCAGAGGCGGTGAGATCGAGCAGCCAGGACGGGATCACGCTGCCGCGCCGCCACACTTCGGCGATGTCGGCAATGTCCAGATCGAAACGATGCTCTTCCGGCAACGCATCGATATTGGCGTTCTTCAGGATGTCAAAGCCCTCGGCATAGGCCTGCATCAGGCCGTATTCGATGCCATTGTGGATCATCTTGACGAAATGCCCGGCGCCGACGGGACCGGCGTGGATATAGCCCTGTTCAATCCGGGGATCGCGTCCCTCGCGGCCGTCCGTGCGCGGGATATCGCCGATGCCCGGCGCCAGCGTCGCAAAGATCGGATCGAGCCGGCTGACGACGGATTTTTCGCCGCCGATCATCATGCAATAGCCGCGCTCGATGCCCCAGACGCCGCCGCTGGTGCCGACATCCAGGTAATGCAGCCCGCGCGCCTTCAGCGCCTTGCCGCGGCGGACGTCATCCTGCCAAAACGTGTTGCCGCCATCGATGATGACATCGTCCGGCTGCATCAGTTTTGCGAGCGCATCGATGGTCGCTTCGGTAATCTTTCCGGCCGGCAGCATCACCCAGGCGGTGCGGGGCTTCTCCAGCCTGCTCACGAAATCTTCCAGCGAATTCGCGCCGGCTGCGCCTTCGGCCGCAAGTGCTGCGACCGCCTTCGGATCCTTGTCGTACACGACCGCCGTGTGTCCGTTCTTCATCAGCCGGCGAACGATGTTGCCGCCCATCCGGCCGAGGCCGATCATGCCGAGTTGCATCCTGATTTCCCTAGTTCAATGCTTCTGAAATCGCGGCATCCAGCGCGGCCAGCGCCGCAGCGAGGTCGCCTTTGAGATGAATGCGCAACGCCCGCCTTCCGCGCTCGGTGAGCACGTCGAAATCGCCGCGCGCCTGCGCCGCCTTGATGATGCCGAAGCTCGCCTTCTGGCCCGGCACCGCCAGATCCCTGGCGTCGTCGGCGGTGATCTGCAGGAACACGCCGCTGTCCGGCCCGCCCTTGTAGGCCTGACCGGTCGAATGCAGGAAACGCGGGCCAAACTCGGCGCAGGTGGCGACGTGGCGCTTGTCGCGCACGGCCAGCCGCATCTTCTGCAGCGCGTCGATCGAACCGCCGTCGCGCGCGATATAGGCCAACAGCGCCACATAGTCGCCGCTGTGCAGAGCGCGAGAGATGTGCCTTGATCCAGGAACCGAGGCTGCCGTTGGCGCCCGCATTGCGCAGCGCCGCCGCATTGGTCTCGTCAGTGTAGAGATCGGCTTCATCGGTCGTCATCGACCGGCTTCTCCGGCGGCAGCGCGCCCGTCTTCTCGAACGCGCCGGTCAGCTCGCGTGTCTTGATCTTGGCTGCCTCGACGTCGGGCTGGTTGAACGGATTGATGCCGAGGATGGCGCCGGCCACCGCCGTTGCCATCTCGAAGCGAAAGAACTCCTGGCCGAGATGGTCGATCGACTTCATGACAATGCGGACCATGGGATGGCCTGCGGCCTCCAGCGCCGCAAGTTTTTCGTCATGAGCGGCGTCGTCTTCGCCTTCGGTCCGGATATCGATGAAGAAGCGGTCACTGCCGTAAATCGCGGGATCGCCCAGCGGCTCGCCATCGATCGGGATCAGGCCCTTGCCGTCCTTGCCGGTGGATTCCGCGATCAGTTGCTCGGCCCAGGCGCCGAAATCGGCGATCTTTTTCGACGACGAGATCGTCACCTTGTCGCGTCCTTCGAGGCCGGCAAGGCCCATGGCAAGCCCGAGCTGCACGCCGGGATTTTCGTGCGGCGGCACATCGGCGCCGCAGGAGCGCACCATTGCAAGCGTATGCTTGATCAAACGGCCGACGTCGATGCCGGCGGCAGCGGCCGGCACCAGTCCGAACGGGGACAGCACGGAGTAGCGTCCGCCGATGGTCGGATCGCCGTAGAAGATGCGGGCAAAGCCCTGCTTGGTCGCAACCTTTTGCAGCGACGAACCGGGATCGGTCACCGCGATGAAGCGATGGCCGGCCTTGTCGGCGCCGATCGCTTTGGAAACGCGATCGAAGAAATAATCCTTCATCACGTTCGGCTCGGTGGTGCCGCCGGATTTGCTGGAGACGATGAACAGGGTTTTTCCGATGTCAACGGCGGCTTCCATCGCGCGCACCTGCGCGGGGTCCGTGGAATCCAGCACATGCAGTTTCGGGAAGCCGGGCTTCTTCGCAAACGTCTCCGCCAGCACTTCCGGTCCGAGCGACGAGCCGCCCATGCCGAGCACGACGGCGTCGGTGAATTTTTGTCCCTTCACACGCTGTGCAAAGTCCTCGTAATCGGCGACGTCGGCCGCAGCCGGGCTGTTGAGCCAGCCCAGCCATTTATGCTCGTCGTCACCGGTCCAGACCGACTTGTCTTTCTGCCAGAGGCGGCGGATCTTTGCCGACGCCCGCCATTCCTCGGTGCTCTCTGCGACGGCCTTCTTGATGCCGTCGCCCAATGCCAGCCTCTGTCCGTCGATTCCGCCGCTGAGCGATGTCGCGCGCTTGTGGGCGACCGCGCCGTAAAGCTTGTCGGCGGCGTCCGCGAACAGCTTGACGCCGTCCTGAACCAGTTCGGCGGTGATGGCGTCGAGCGAGATGCCGGATTTCTCGAGCTCGTCGAGCACGCGCCGCGCATCCTCGACGTTTTCCTCCAGGCTGTCGCGTACCTTGCCGTGATCGCGGAACGCATCCAGCGTTGCCGGCGGCACGGTGTTGACGGTGTTGGGACCGATCAGCTCCTCGACATACAAAACGTCGCTGTAATCCTTGTTCTTGGTGCCGGTGGAGGCCCACAGCAGCCGCTGCGGCTTGGCGCCCTTGGCTGCGAGTTTGTCCCAGCGCGCGCCGGAGAACAGGCGCTTGTAATCCTGATAGGCGAGCTTGGCATTGGCGATGGCGACTTTGCCCTTGAGCGCGCTCAGACGCTCCTTCTCGCTCGGGTCGTTCGCCTTCGCGATTTTCTCATCGAGCTGCTTGTCGACCGACGTATCGATGCGGCTGACGAAGAAGCTGGCGACGCTGGCGACATGAGAGGGATCGCCGCCTTTGGCGACGTATTTCTCCAGCCCCGCGAGATAGGCCTCGGCTACCTCGCGATAGACGGCTTGCGAGAACAGCAGCGTGATGTTGATGCTGATGCCTTCGCCGATCAGATGCTCGATCGCGGGCAGGCCTTCCGGCGTCGCCGGCACCTTCACCATCAAATTCCTGCGCTTGACGTCCTTCCAGAGCCGCTCGGCCTCGGCGATGGTGCCTTTGGTGTCCATCGCCAGATAGGGCGAGACTTCGAGGCTGACGAAACCGTCGGCGCCTTTCAGTCGATCGTAAACCGGGCGCAGCACGTCGGCGGCGTGCTGGATGTCTTCGACCGCGAGGTGCTCAAAGAGATCGGCGACCGGGCGGTCGCCTTTCTTCAGCGCCTGGCCGATCGCGCCGTCATATTCGTCCGAACTGCCGATCGCTTTTTCGAAGATCGAGGGGTTCGACGTCACGCCTTTGACGCCGTCGGATTCGATCAGCTTCGTGAGGTCACCCTTGGCGACGAAGCCGCGGGCAAGGAAGTCCAGCCAGACCGCCTGACCGTGATTTTCGAGTGCTTTGACGGGGTTCATGATGCCTGTTCTGTTCGGATTTCGGGTTCCCCGGCAGCTTTCGGGCGCGAGGCCGGAATGTCAACACATGGCGGAAGGGTGCCGGGCGAAGGGTGCCGGGCGGAATATGGGTATCCGAGGAGATAACGCCATTCGCATCGGTTCGATCCCCGGATATCAGCTCGGGGAATTGCCGAAATCTTGCACAATTTTGTGACGGCAGTAGACGTCGAAATCGCCGCGTTTTCGAGCAAAGCGGAAGAAAACGCGTCAAAACAAAAGACTATCTTTAGGGCCCAGGTACAAACAGCCCTGCGCTTACAGCATCTGCGATGCGGACCACACCGCCTCTGTCGGCGCTATGAAGCCTGGTCTCAGCCACGCATTCGGGCGTGGCCCAAAACGTTAGCGCAGGCTGGCGTTGATCCTGTCCAGCGCCGCTGAGCCGGGGCACAATTCCTTGGCCTCCAGCGTGTTGAGCGGCGTCTCGACGGTGTCGAGGTGGGCATGCAGGTCTTCCGCATCCGGATCGACATAGAGCAGGCCGGTGACCACCTGGCCCTTGGCGGCGTGCTTCTGCAGAAAGGTCATCGCCGCCAGCCGGTCATGCGCGTCGTAGTCGGCGTCGATCTTGCGCAGCGCCAGTCTGGTGCCGTCATGCTGCTCGACCACCTGCACGGTTCCCGGTGCGTACTCGACGGTGATTGGATCGCGGCCGGTGATGACGTCGAGGCGGTTCACCGCGTCGTTGTGTTCGCGGACATAGTCGAAGCTCTTGGTCGAGCCGGCGTGGTTGTTGAAGGCGACGCAGGGGCTGACGACGTCGATAAACGACGCGCCCTTGTGACGGATCGCGGCTGCAATCAGCGGCACCAGCTGGGTCTTGTCGCCGGAAAAGCTGCGCGCGACAAAACTCGCGCCAAGCTGCAGCGCGATCGCCACCAGGTCGATGGCGTTGTCGGTGTTCATCACGCCCTTCTTGGATTTCGAGCCGCGGTCGGCGGTGGCCGAGAACTGGCCCTTGGTCAGGCCGTACACGCCGTTGTTCTCGACGATATAGGTCATGTTGACGCCGCGGCGGATCGAATGCGCGAACTGGCCGAAGCCGATCGAGGCCGAATCGCCGTCGCCGGAGACGCCGAGATAGATCAAATCGCGGTTGGCGAGATTGGCGCCGGTCAACACCGACGGCATCCGGCCGTGCACCGAATTGAATCCGTGCGAATTGCCGAGGAAATAGTCCGGCGTCTTCGAGGAGCAGCCGATACCGGAGATTTTTGCCACCCGATGCGGCTCGATCGACAGTTCGTAGCAGGCCTCGATGATCGAGGCGGTGATCGAGTCGTGGCCGCAGCCGGCGCACAGCGTGGATACCTTGCCCTCGTAGTCCCGATGGGTGAAGCCGAGGTCGTTCTTCGGCAGGCCCGGATGCTGGAATTTCGGTTTTGCAATGTAGGTCATGACACGGCCTTGCGCAGAGGGGTCACTTTCAGATGATCCTGATGGTCGCCGATCGCATTGGCGATGAAGCGCGCAGTGATCGGCGTGCCGTCATAGTGCAGGATCGGAACCAGCCGGACCGGATCGATGCCGTTTTCGTTGACGATCAACTGGCGAAGCTGGGCGTCGCGGTTCTGCTCGACCACGTAAACGAAATCATGGTCGGCAATGAAGCTCGCGACGCTGGAATGGAACGGGAAGGCGCGGATCCGAAGCCGGTCGAGCTGGTGCCCCTTCGCCTCCAGCAGACCGATCGCCTCGTCCATCGCCGGCGAGGTCGAGCCGAAATAGATCACGCCGTATTTGGTCGGCTTGGCGGCGTTGGCCTGCAGCGGCCGCGGCACCATGTCCTGCGCGGTCTCGAATTTGCGCACCAGCCGCTGCATGTTGTCGGCGTAGACGGCGCCTTCTTCCGAATAGCGCGCATAGCGATCGCGCGACGTACCGCGGGTGAAGAACGAGCCCTTGGTCGGATGCGTGCCCGGATAGGTGCGATAGGGAATGCCGTCGCCGTCGACGTCGAGATAGCGGCCGAAATCGCGGCCGTCGTCGAGCATTTCCGCGGTCATCACCTTGCCGCGGTCATATTGCCTTGCGTCGTCCCATTTCAGCGGGCGGCAGAGCCTGTTGTTCATGCCGATGTCGAGATCGAGCATCAGGAAGATCATGGTCTGCAGCCGCTCGGCGAGATCGAACGATTGCGCCGCGAATTCGAACGCTTCGGCCGGATCTTCCGGGAACAGCAGGATGTGCTTGGTGTCGCCATGCGAAGCATAGGCGCAGGCGATGATGTCGCATTGCTGGGTGCGCGTCGGCATGCCGGTCGAGGGGCCGGCGCGTTGCACGTTCATGATCACGCCGGGAATCTCGGCGAAATACGACAGGCCGATGAATT
Organism: uncultured Alphaproteobacteria bacterium; assembly: GCA_963847015.1. Classification (GTDB taxonomy): domain Bacteria; phylum Pseudomonadota; class Alphaproteobacteria; order Rhizobiales; family Xanthobacteraceae; genus Bradyrhizobium. The sequence goes on from CAWJYI010000028.1 coordinate 73,340, forward strand.
CGGTCATCAAGGAGATGCCGGGGCCGGAGGTCGCGGTGAAGGCGCGGGCGCCGTTCCAGGAAGCGCCGATCACGATGCCGATCGAGGCCAGTTCGTCCTCGCCTTGCACGATGGCGTATTTGGCCTTGCCGGTCTCGGGATCGTGCCGCAGCTTCTTGCAATGCGCGCCGAAGGCATCGGCCAGCGAGGACGACGGCGTGATCGGATACCATGCGCAAACCGTGGCGCCGCCATAGACTGCGCCGAGGGCTGCTGCGCTGTTGCCTTCGATGAAGATGCGGTCGCCGACCTTGTCGGATTTCTTTACCCGCAGGCCGAGCGGGCATTTCAAATTCTGCAGCGCCCAGTCGCGGCCGAGATGCAGCGCGTGGACGTTCGAGGACAGCAGCTTTTCCTTGCCCTTGTACTGCTCGCCGAACAATTGCTCGATCAGTTTCGGGTCCATGTCGAGCAGGGCGCAGATCGCGCCGAGATAGATGATGTTCTTGAACAATTGGCGCTGGCGCGGATCGGTGTAGGTCGAATTCGTGATCGCGGTCAGCGGCACGCCGATCACGGTAATGTCGCCGCGGAATTTCGACGTCGGCATCGGCTTGGTCGAATCGTAGAACAGATAGCCGCCGGGCTCGATCGAGGCGACGTCCTTGTCCCAGGTCTGCGGGTTCATCGCCACCATCATGTCGACGCCGCCGCGGGCGCCGAGATGGCCGGCTTCGGTCACCCGCACCTCGTACCAGGTCGGCAGCCCCTGGATATTGGACGGGAAGATGTTGCGCGGCGAAACCGGTACGCCGTGGCGCAGGATCGAGCGCGCGAACAGCTCGTTGGCGCTGGCCGAACCCGAGCCGTTGACGTTGGCGAAACGAATAACGAAGTCGTTTACGCTGCTGATCGGGCTTTGGACTGACATTTTGATCCCGCGTGAGTCATATCGATGAGGTATTTCTGCATGTCCCAGGCTCCGGTGGGACAACGCTCGGCGCATAGCCCGCAATGCAGGCAGACGTCTTCGTCCTTGACCATGACGCGCCCGGTCTTGAGCCCGTCGGCGACATAGAGCGCCTGGTCGTGATGCGGGGAGGGCGCCTTCAGCCGCTGCCGCAGATCCTCTTCCTCGCCGTTTTGCGTGAACGTGATGCAATCCATCGGGCAGATGTCGACGCAGGCATCGCATTCGATGCAGGCCGGCGCGGAGAACACGGTCTGGATGTCGCAGTTCAGGCAGCGCTGCGCTTCGCCGAGCGCCAGCTTGAGGTCATAGCCGAGTTCGACCTCGGTGCGGATGTCCTTGAGCGCAATCACCTTGTCGCGATGCGGCACCTTGTAGCGCTTGTCGCCGGAGATATCGTTGTCGTAGCTCCACTCGTGGATGCCCATCTTCTGCGACGAGACCTGCACTTCGGGCAGCGGACGCTCGGTGATGTCCTCGCCGGACAGCATCTTGTGGATCGACAGCGCAGCGTCATGGCCGTGCGCCACCGCCCAGATGATGTTCTTGGGGCCGAATGCGGCGTCACCGCCGAAAAACACCTTGGGATTGGTCGAGACGAAGGTCGTGGTGTCGACCTGCGGCATGTTCCATTTGTCGAATTCGATGCCGCAATCGCGCTCGATCCAGGGGAAGGCGTTCTCCTGGCCGACTGCGACCAGCACGTCGTCGCAGGGGATGGTCTGATCGGGTTCGCCTGAGGGAACGAGATTACGGCGGCCCTTGGCGTCGTATTCAGCTTTCACCTTCTGGAACGTGACGCCGATGAGCTTGCCGCTGACATGCTTGAATGCCACCGGCACCATGAAATTGAGGATCGGGATATCTTCGTGGAGGGCGTCTTCCTTTTCCCAGGGCGAAGCCTTCATTTCCTCGAAGCCGGAACGCACGATCACCTTGACGTCTTCGCCGCCGAGGCGGCGCGCGGTGCGGCAGCAATCCATCGCGGTGTTGCCGCCGCCGAGCACGATCACGCGTTTGCCGATTTTCTCGACATGGCCGAACGAGACCGACGACAGCCATTCGATGCCGATATGGATATTGGCGGCGGCTTCCTTGCGGCCGGGGATATCGAGCTCGCGGCCGCGCGGCGCGCCGGAGCCGACAAAGATCGCGTCGTAGTTTTCGTTGAGCAGCTTCTTCAGGCTGTCGACGCGATGGCCGCCTTTGAACTCGACGCCGAGGTCGAGGATGTAGTCGGTTTCCTCGTCGATCACCGAATCCGGCAGCCGGAATTTCGGAATCTGGCTGCGCATCATGCCGCCCGCTTTGGGGTCGGCATCGAACACGGTGCAGTGATAGCCGAGCGGCGCGAGATCGCGCGCTACCGCGAGCGAGGCGGGACCACCGCCGACCAGCGCGATGCGCTTGCCGTTTTTCGCAGCCCCCTTCGGCATCCGGTGCTTGACGTCGTCCTTGAAGTCGGCGGCGACGCGCTTCAGGCGGCAGATCGCGACCGGTGTTTCCTCGACGCGGCCGCGGCGGCATGCCGGCTCGCATGGACGATCGCAGGTGCGTCCCAGAATTCCGGGAAACACATTCGATTTCCAGTTGATCATATAGGCGTCGCTATAACGCCCCTCTGCAATCAAACGGATGTATTCGGGAACTGGCGTGTGAGCGGGGCAGGCCCATTGGCAATCGACCACTTTGTGAAAGTAGTCCGGCGCCGAGATATCAGTCGGTTTCATTCCTACCTTGTCCGCGCGAACTAAAAGACTGCGCGGCCTTTGATTTGTGCCTGCGAACGCTCACGTGCGTTCTTGTGGTTTTTGAATTGGATCATAGGCTTGTCTTATTAGAGCCATTCCAGACGCTGCACAAAGGCAATTTTGCGCGATCTCCAGCTTTCAATGCATGGCGCGCATCTCAAAGTTAATGTTGATGAAAGGTTATGCGGCGGTGCAGCATGAACGGCGCCGCCGCATACCCTAATCGCGTGGATATTACCCGCGTGGAAGGTCGCTCTTGGCGATATCCCACATCAGCCGGTAGACGCCGCTCGAAATGACCAGCGGCTTGAACACGGCATTGTCATTGAAGCGCGCCGCCGCCACCGGCACCGCGTTCACATCCGTGGCGTCGATCAGCACAAACCAGTCGCCGGCACCGGGATTGGGAGCGTCGGGGTCGTCGGTCATGGGCTTGGACAGCGCCGGATCGCTCTCGATCAGGTGCATGGAGATGATCCCGTCGAGCTTGGCCGGATCAAGCTGATCCCGCACTGCGGTACGCAGCTTCTCGGCGCCACCGGCGGAAGGACGAAGCCGGATGATGCCGAGCGCTGCGCCGCGGCCCACCCCGAGACTGAGGGTAATGCGCGCCACCGCGCGGATCATGTTCTTGAACCGGGCGATGTTGGCTTTGGACCAGGCGGTCTGGTTCGCAAGCGCGGTACGATAGGCCGGGCTATCGAGCACCTCGAACGTTTCGGTGGAGTAGAGGCTGAGATATTTCGGGTTGCCGTCCTGCGCGACATAGCGCCGCGCTTCCAGGAAACCGTCGATCGCGACCCGCTCTTCGAGATGTTCGCGGTCGTACCAGCGGTTGAACTCGGCTTCGTCCGATGGGTCGATATTCATCGACGTCAGCAGCATGCCTTTTCCGGCGAGGGGCATTTTGAAAATCCTTATTTCGTGATTTGGGATGCGATATCCGCGATCGCTTTCATCACGGCGTCGCGGACGCCGGGATCGTACAGCGTATGACCGGCGCCCTCGACGAAGCGAATCTCGGCCTCGCGCCACTTCGTGGCCAGCGCATGCGAAATGGCAGGAGGACACAGCAGGTCGTAGCGGCCCTGTACGATAATGCCGGGAATGCCTGCGAGCTTGCCGGCCTCGGTCATCAGCTGGTTCGGCTTCATGAAGCAGTCGTTGGCAAAATAATGCGCTTCCATGAACGGCGTCGTGGGCAGGGCGCGCGACGAATTGGAGAGATCGAGCCGGACGCGCTTCGGCGCGTACTCGGAAAGGATGCCTTCGGTTTCGCCCCACGCCCGCACTGCCGGGATGTGCACGGCGGAATCGGAATCGAGGATGCGGCGAAAATAGGCCTCAAGCGGCTGCGCGCGTTCTTCCACCGGCAGCACGCCGAGGAAATCCTCGTAGAGATCAGGATAGAAGCGCGGCAGTACGCCAAGGAATCCGCTTTCGATTTCCTGCCGCGTGCCGAGAAAGGTGGCGCGCAGCACGATGCCGCTGACGCGCTCGGGATGCTTCTCGGCATAAGCCAGCGCCAGCGTCGCACCCCAGGAACCGCCGACGATCATCCAGCGCTCAAAACCGAATTTCTCGCGGATCAGCTCCATGTCGGCAATCAGGTGCGCCAACGTGTTGTGTTCGCGCCCGCCCTTGGGGCGGCTGCGTCCGGCGCCGCGTTGATCGAACAGCACCGCATGGAAGCGCTCGGGGTCGAACAGCCTTCGGTGATCGGGCTGGCAACCGCTGCCGGGGCCGCCGTGCAGATAGACCGCGGGGATGCCATCGGCGCGGCCGACGCTTTCGACATAGACGTCGTGGCCGTCGCCGACGACGAGCTGCTCGGACGTCAGCGGCGCAAAGGGATCGGAGCGTTTGGAAGATTTCCCCGCGTCGGCGTCAGGCGCCATGCTCGCCTTCCGTCTCCAGCGTGCCGCCGGCGAAATTTCGATAGAGGAAGCGGTTGTTGTCGGCGGCCGCTTCGCGCTCCGCCTGCTTGAAAATCTCGTCGTGCATCGGCGACAGCGTGCAGGCCGGATCGGTGTTGCCGGCATCGCCGGTCAGCGCAAACGCCTGGCAGCGGCAGCCGCCGAAATCGACTTCGCGGAATTCGCAGCTCTTGCAGGGCTCGGCCATCCAGCCGGTGCCGCGATAGCGGTTGAAGGCCTCGGAGTTTTGCCAGATCCAGGCGATCGAATGATTCGATCGCACCGAGAGGAATTCCAGCCCGGTGATGCTTTCGGCGGCGTGACAGGGCAGAATCTTGCCGGCGGGCGAGATGTTGAAGAACTGCCGGCCCCAGCCGCCCATGCATTTTTTCGGCCGCAGCGCGTAGTAGTCCGGCACCACATAGTCGATCGCGAGAATGCCCTTCAGCCGCACCGCGGCCTCCTCGACAATGCGGCTGGTCTCCTCGATCTGCGCCATCGTCGGCATCAGCGCCGCGCGGTTCTTCAAGGCCCAGCCGTAATACTGGACATTGGCCACTTCCAGACGGTCGGCGTCGAGATCGACGGCCATCTGGATGATGTCGGACAATTGATGCAGGTTTTGCCGGTGCATGACGGCGTTGACCGTCAGCGGCAGGTCGAGCTCGCGCGTCCATTTCGCGGCTTCGATCTTTTTCGCATGCGCGTTTTTCAGGCCGGCGACGCGGTCGGCCACCATTGGCTCGTTACCCTGGAAGCTGATCTGCACATGACAGAGCCCGGCATCGGCCAGCGCCGGACAATTTTTCCCGGGTCAGCAACACCGCCGACGTAATCAGGTTACTGTAGAGCCCTACATCGGTCGCGTGCTGGACCAGTTCGACCAGATCCTTGCGCGCGGTCGGCTCGCCGCCGGAGAAATGGATCTGCAGCACGCCGATCTCGGCGAGTTCGGTCAGGACCTTCTTCCACTCTTCGGTCGAAAGCTCGCTGCCGCCGCGATCGAGCTCGATCGGATTGGAGCAATACGGGCATTGCAGCGGGCAGCGGTGTGTCAGCTCGGCGAGCACCGCGAGCGGAATGCCAAAGGTCTCCGCCGTCGAGCGGCCCGACTTCCAGGATCGCGAGCCCATCACCGCTAGCTGCGGCGGTTGTCTTGCCGTCTGCGAGAATGTCGCTCATGACGTCCTCTCGCGCGCTTCGGTGAGAAAACCCTTGTCGGCGAGGTCCTGCAGCATGGCGACGACGTCGGCCGCGATGGCGTCGCGCGGTGCGGCATATTTGGCGGCGAGCTGATCGACCATGTCGGACACGCTGCGAACGCCGTCGCACAGATGCAGCACTTCGACGGCGATCTCGTCCGGCGCCAGCACGCGCTCCGGGCGCCAGGATCACCCAGACCTGCCGCGTCTCATCGAATTTCAGCCTGGCGTGCCGCGGCAATTTCGGCCGGCTCGCCTCGCTGACATTGATGTTGCGGCTGGCTGTCATCGAATTTCAGGTCCCTTTCGGAACGAAAGCGCCGGGCGGTATGTGGCCGTCCACATAGGCATGATACAGCGCGTCAAGCTGAACCCATAGCACATTGGTCTTGAAGATCAGCGCGTTGCAGACCGCCTCGCGTTCCGCCGGCGTCCTGGCGTGCTGCTTGACATATTCGAGCGCAAAGCCGGCATCGCGCGGCGCCTGCTGCAGGCGGCGGCTGAAATAGCTCATGATGTCCGGATTGACGAAATCATAGTGCTGCAGCATCCCGGCGATGCGCTCCTCGTGCAGGTTCGGCGCGAACAATTCCGTCAGCGAGGAGGCAATGGCCTCGAGCGGGGTCTTGTCGCGGCAGAAATGCACATAAGCTTCCACCGCGAAGCGTGTGGCGGGCAAAATGCCTTCGGTTGATTCCACATAGGCGCTGTCGAGACCGAGGCCTTCGGTGAGCTTGAGCCAGCGCTCGATACCGCCTTCGCTGCCGTGGTCGCCGTCATGATCCTCGATGCGGTGCCGCCATTCCATCCGGATGTTGCGGTCGCGGAAGCGCGAGATCACCATCGCGTCCTTTAGCGGGATCGTGCTCTGGTAATAATAACGGTTGAGCGCCCAGGCCTGCACCTGGCCCTTGTTGAGCTTGCCGCCATGCAGCAGCCGGTGAAACGGGTGCAGGCTGTGATAACGCGTCGCACCGATCTGGCGCAGCGTCGCCTCCAGTTCCTCGGCATTGTCGAGGGCAATGCCCTTGCCGATCGTGAGGGCGGTCATTCCCGCGGTAGGTACGCCAGCAGTAGGTACGCCAGTGGTAGGCACGACGTTCACAGCGTGATCTCCATTCCATCGGCGGGGATGTGCCAGCCGGCTTGTTCCGCGGTTTTGCGCTCGTCCGAGCCGCGCAGCAATGCGGGGTTGGAGTTGTTGATATGCAAAAACACCTTTCGGCCGATATCGAGGCCGGCGAGGCCCTCGATCGCGCCGTGATCGCCTGACATCGAGATGTGTCCCATGCCTTGTCCCGTCTTGTTGCCCAGCCCCGCCGCGATCAGTTCGTCGTCGCGCCACACGGTGCCGTCGAAGAAAACCAAAGCGGCGCCGGCGAGCCTGGATTTGAGATCGTCGGTCACCCGTGCGCAGGCGGCCAGGAAATAGAAGTATTTGCCGCTTGCTCTGTCCAGGATCCGCAAGCCCAGCGTGTCGCCCACACCATCGCCGCCCGCCGGGTGCGCCTTGCCCTCGAGATACCATGCGCCCTTGCCGGGAACCTCGAACGGCAGAACTTCCAGGCCGGATGGCGAGCCATCCGGCAGGGCCGGTTCGAACGCTGTGTCCACGTCGATCGGCTGGCGCTTCACGTTGTCGGCGTTCAGCACATTAAAGATGCTGTTGGATTTGAGGATCGCAAGGACTCGTTCATGCGCATAGAGCGTGAAAGGCGAGCCCTCGCGCATCGACAACAGCCCGGCAACCGCATCGATTTCGCCATTGGTCAGGATTACGCCAGCGATCGGGCTGTGGCGAAGTTTACCTGCCTTCGGGTGAAGCTGCGGTGTCGCGGTCAATTGCTGGCGAAGATCGGGCGAGGCGTTGATCAGGAACCAGTGCTCGCCGTCATTGCTGAGCGCGATCGAACATTGGGTGCTCTGCAACTCCGGATGTTCGCTTCGTGCTGTCCGGCACACCGGACACCCGCAATTCCATTGCGGAACGCCGCCACCTGCCGCGGCGCCCAGGACGACGACGCGAAGCATGATCCGTCTCCTGGAGAATTCGAAACTCGGGATACAAACCTAAGGACGCAAACCCCAAGGGCACAAACCAAGGGCACAAACCAAGGGCACAAACCAAGGGCACAAACGCCACGAGGTGGACACCGACTCAAGACACGACCCCGCATTCGGGAGCGTGTCAGGCCCGGACGTCCACCGCGTGAGGTCTGAAGTGACGCTGCCGCTTACTTGCGGGTAGCGCACATATACATGTTGATTTCCATGCCGACCGAGACTTCGACGATTTTTGGTGCTTTCCAGGCCATTTGGCTCTCCTTTTGATACCGGACGAACTTCCGCCCTCAGACACAAGGTAATGCGGATCAAAAAGTTCGCCAGTGAAATCTTTCGCCGTAAACCTCCCAGGCTTTATGTTGCGCTGCGGTAAGAAGTCACACTTTTGTGCGAATATTTCTGGTCAAAACAGCGTGGGATCAAGCGTTTCGCGGTTGTTCGCATCGGCACGAGCGTCGATTTACTTTCAACGGAGCGCTGCCAGTTCCCGATAAAGAACTTGTGAGATTCCTGAGGGCCTGCGATTGCGAGTTTTCTGACCACAAGGCTTCTGACGGCAAGGCCTCAGAGAACGAGGCTTCCCGAGTAGGTTTCCGCCGATGCCACGATATTTTTTCAACACCCGTATCGGCGACGAGCTGATTTCCGATCCCGATGGCGAGGTGCTGGGGGATGCCGACCGCGCCTGGGAAATGGCGCGCGCCATGATTCGGGAGCTCCTGAAGACCGAAGGCGCCGACGGTGCGCTCTTGAGTGCGACCATCGAAGTGACCGACGACGAAGGCGAGATCGTGCTGGAGTTTCCCTTCGCCGAGGCGATTCTCGATGTCCCCGACGGCCGCCGGATCACGAAGCATTAGCCCCGCCGAAGCATTAGCTCCGCCCCGAATGACGGATGCGCAGGCCAGCATCGCGCTACACGTTTGATGCGGCTCTATTCCGCCGATGTTTCCGATTGCAAATATACGGATAAATATCGGAGAGTGCTGTTCGGGAACGCCACCGGTGCCGGCATCATACAGCCTGCACGAGGAAATAAGGCTTCCGTCAGGGAGAGAACGTCATGATGAGCTACTCTACCGCACCGCGCAGCCTGTTGCTGGCCGGTGCTTTTTTCGGTGCATTTACGTTGAGTGCCGCCGCCCAGCAGCCTGCCGGTCAGCCGGCCGCAGGCGCCGCACCTGCCGCTGCCGCCCCGCTTCCGCCGGGGTCGCCTATGATCGGACGTCCGGACAATGAGGCCGCTGCCAAGCTCGCCCCGGTTGCACCGCCGCCGCTGCCGGCTGCGCCGGACAAGCTGCCGACGGCAAAGCTGAAGGTGCCGGCCGGCTTCAACATCGAGGTTTACGCCGCCGGCTTGGCCAACGCCCGTTCGCTCGCCGAAGGCGACAAGGGCACGGTGTTCGTCGGCAGCCGGCTCGTCGACAAGGTCTATGGCATCATCAACAAGGACGGCAAACGTTCGGTCAAGGTGGTCGCGTCCGGCCTCTACCGTCCGAATGGCGTCGCCTTCAAGAACGGCACGCTCTACATCGCCGAACTGTCGAAAGTCTCCAAGATCGACAAGGTCGAGGACAATTTGGACAGCCCGCCGAAGCCGACCATGATCTACGACAATCTGCCAAAGGACGAAGCCCACGGCTGGAAGTTCATTGCCGTCGGTCCTGACAACAAGCTTTACGTTCCGGTCGGTCAACCCGGCAACAACGTGCTGCATGACGACGCCCATGGCCAGATTCGCCGGATGAATCTCGATGGCAGCGGCGTGGAAGTGGTGCGCCAAGGGCGTTCGCAACACCGTCGGCTTCGACTGGAATCCCGAAACCAAGCAGCTCTACTTCACCGACAACGGTCGCGACTGGATGTCGGAAGACGTTCCCGAGGACGAACTCAACCGCGATCACCAAGCCGGTGAGCATTTCGGCGCGCCTTACTGCCTGCAGGGCAATATCATCGATCCCGGAATTCGGCTGGGGTAAATACTGCGCCGACTTCACCCCGCCCGCCGGCCTGCTGGGACCGCATTCCGCCTCGCTCGGCATGCGCTTCTACACCGGCAGCATGTTCCCGAAAGCCTACAAGAACGCGATCTTCGTTGCGCGCCACGGCTCGTGGAACAGGTCCAAAAAGGTGGCGGCGATGTCCTCGTCGTCAAGCTGAACAAGGACGGCACCGTGAAGTCGACCGAGCCGCTTCATTACCGGCTTCCTGGAGGACAACAAATATATCGGCCGGCCGGTCGACGTGATGCAGATGAAGGACGGCTCGCTGCTGGTTTCCGACGACTGGAACGGCGCCGTCTACCGCATCACCTATGGCAAGCCGAAAGTTGCTGCGCAGTAAGTGCTGGACACCGATCGGGGGCAGCGCAGGCTGCCCCCGATTTCTTTTGGGGCGGCGTTTGGACACGACGATGCGTAAAGTAATGATGCGTAAAACAATAACGGCGCTGACGTTCGCCTTGATCGCTTCTTCCTTGATCTCTTCGTCGGCAGTTGCGGAAACGCTGGCGGAGCGGGCGGCGCCCTGTCTCGCCTGTCACGGTGAAAAGGGCCAGTCCGAAACCGAGAACACGCCGTCGCTCGGCGGGCAGCAAGCGCCTTACGCGCTGATCCAGCTTTTCATGTTCCGCGAGAAGTTGCGCGCCTTCGAGCCGATGAACGAAATGGCAAAGGCGCTGACCGACGACGACCTGCGCACCTTTTCCGATTACATCGCCCAGATGCCAAAGCCTGCGCCGCCCACCGAAGCCGGCGATCCCGCGCGCATGCAGCGCGGCCAGGCGCTGGCGCAGCAGCACCGCTGCAATTCTTGCCACAACACCGATTTTTCCGGCAAGGAGAACGTGCCCCGCATCGCCAACCAGCGCGAGGATTACCTCGCCAAGACCCTGGGCGAATACAAGGACAACAGCCGCCACGGCTATGATGGCAGCATGGCCGACGTGATGGGGGCGGTCGCCCCGAACAGATCGCCGATCTCGCTTATTACATCGCCCGGGTGCGCTAGAACCCCGTTTGCGGCCGAACGCTGGCATTGCCGTGCGCCCGGCGTTACAAGAGCGGCGTTCAAACGGAGTTTCACATGCAAGATCTCTGGCGCCTGTCGGCTGCGGACCTGGCTTCGCTGATCAGGTCTAAAAAAGTCTCGGCGAAGGAGGCGGCAACGGCCGCGCTGGCGCGGCTCGATGCGGTCAATCCCAGGATCAACGCGGTCGTCGACCACAAGCCGGCCGATGTGCTGGCGCAGGCCTCGGCCATTGACGCTGCGATCGGGCGCGGCGAAGACGCCGGGCCGCTGGCGGGCGTACCGGTCACGGTGAAGGTCAATATCGACCAGCAAGGCTTTGCCAGCACCAACGGCCTCAAGCTGCAGCGCGATGTCATCGCAAGCAGCAACAGCCCGGTGATCGACAATCTGCGCAAGGCCGGCGCCGTCATTCTCGGCCGCACCAATTGCCCGGCGTTTTCCTATCGCTGGTTCACCAGCAATCTCGTGCATGGCGACACCAAGAACCCGCGCGATCCCGCCATCACGCCGGGCGGCTCGTCCGGCGGCGCGGGCGCTGCGGTCGCGGCCGGCATCGGCCACATCGCGCATGGCACCGATATCGCAGGCTCGATCCGCTATCCCGCCTATGCCTGCGGCGTGCATGGCCTGCGGCCAACGGTCGGCCGTATCGCGGCCTTCAATGCGGCGCTGCCGGAGCGACCGATCGGCCCCCAGATCAGCGCGGTATCCGGCCCGCTGGCGCGCACCATCGGCGATCTCCGGATCGCGCTGGCCGCTATGTCCGCCAGGGATTATCGCGATCCCTGGTGGGTGCCGGCGCCGCTGGAGGGACCGGCGATGCCGAAGCGCGTTGCCATGTGCCTCAATCCCGATGGCCTCGATCCCGTCGCCGAAGTACAGGCCGCGGTCGCCGATGCCGGCAAGCGGCTGCAACGCGCGGGCTGGACGGTCGAGGAAATTGCGACCACGCCGCCGCTGCGCGAGCCTGCGGAGCTTCAGACCAAGCTGTGGCTCGGCGACGGCTATGAAGCCCAGCTCGAGGATGCCGAGCGCGAAGGCGATCCCGGCGCGCTCGCCTGCCTGCGCGGCAACAGGTCAAAGGTCTTCCCGTTCGATGCTGCGGCGCTTTCGAAAACGCTGACGCGCCGGGCGACGCTGACCCGCGAATGGCTGGCGTTTTTCGAAAAATACGCCGTGTTGCTGATGCCGGTCTCCGGCGAATTGCCGTTCCCGGATCAGCTCGACCGCAAGGACGATGCGTCCTTTGCGCGGGTATGGCACGCCCAGTTGCCGCAGATCGCTATTCCCTTCATGGGCCTGCCCGGGCTAACGGTCTCGACCGGACTGGTGGGGCGCGTTCCCGTCGGCGTTCAGATCGTCTCCGGCCGCTTCCGCGAGGATCTCTGCCTTGCCGCCGGTGAGGCAATCGAGGCCGGTGGAACGCCGTCGGCGGCGATCGATCCCGTGAGTTAGAGCATGATCCGGAAAAGTGGCAGCCGGTTTTCCGAAAAGATCATGCTCAAACAAAAGACCTGAAAGACTACGATGCAAGGCATTTATGATTTCACGGCCCAGTCGCTGGCCGGCGAGGAGGTTCCGCTCCGGCAGTTCGAGGGTCAGGTGCTGCTGATCGTCAACACCGCGAGCGCCTGCGGGTTCACGCCGCAATATAAGGGCCTGGAGGAATTGTACCGCGCGCTGTCGCCGCGCGGCTTTTCGGTGCTGGGCTTTCCCTGCAACCAGTTCGGCGCGCAGGAGCCGGGCGACGCCAAGGCGATCGGGGCATTCTGCGAAAGCAAATATGACGTCACGTTTCCGATGTTCGCCAAGATCGACGTCAATGGCGGACATGCCCATCCGCTGTACAATTATCTGAAGAATGCCAAGTCGGGCCTGCTCGGCTCGTCGATCAAGTGGAATTTCACCAAATTCGTGGTCGATCGAACCGGCAAGGTGGTGGCGCGTCATGCACCGACCGCGCGGCCGGAAAGCCTGGTAAGAGAAATCGAGGCCCTGTTGTGAGCGAGACGAACAAAACCATGAGCGACCAATTCCCCGACCGTCTCTCGGTCGATCCGAACAGCCCGTACTACAACGCCGAAATCCTGGCGCGCGACGTCGGCATTCGCTTCAAGGGCGTCGAGAAGACCAATGTGGAGGAATATTGCATCAGCGAGGGCTGGGTGCGCGTCACCGCCGGCAATGCAAAGGACCGTCACGGCAATCCGCTGACGATCAAGGTTCACGGCCCCGTCGAGCCGTACTTCCGCGACAAGGCGTGAGCCATGTCCGTCCGCATCGTTGACGTCTGCGAAATCACCAAGCCGATCTCCTCGCCGATCCGCAACGCCTATATCGACTTCACCAAGATGACGACGAGCCTGGTCGCGGTCGTCACCGATGCCGTGCGCGACGGCAAGCGGGTGGTCGGTTACGGCTTCAATTCCAACGGCCGTTACGGGCAGGGCGGTCTGATCCGCGAACGCTTCGCGCCGCGGCTGAAGGAGGCCGATCCGAAGTCGTTGCTCGATGCCGAAGGCAACAACCTCGATCCGGACAAGGTGTGGGCGACCTTGATGTCGAACGAAAAACCCGGCGGCCACGGCGAGCGCTCGGTCGCGGTCGGCACCATCGACATGGCGGTATGGGACGCGGTGGCAAAGATCGCAGGCCAACCGCTGTTTCGTTTGCTGGCCGATCGTCATGGCCGCGCAGCCGATCCGCGCGTATTCGTCTATGCGGCCGGCGGTTATTATTATCCCGGCAAGGATCTGTCGGCGCTGCGCGGCGAGATGCGCGGCTATCTCGACCGCGGCTACAACGTCGTCAAGATGAAGATCGGCGGCGCGCCGATCGCCGAAGACCGCGAGCGCATCGAATCCGTGCTGAAGGAGATCGGCAATTAGGCGCAGCTTGCCGTCGACGCCAACGGCCGGTTCGATCTGGAAACTGCTATCGCCTATGCCAAAATGCTGCGGGAGTATCCGCTGTTCTGGTACGAGGAAGCCGGCGACCCCCTCGATTTCGCGCTGCAGGCCGCACTCGCCGAATTCTATCCCGCGCCGATGGCGACCGGGGAAAACCTGTTCAGCCATCAGGATGCGAAGAACCTGATCCGCTATGGCGGCATGCGGCCGGACCGCGACTGGCTGCAATTCGATTGCGCGCTGTCCTACGGGCTCTGCGAGTATCAGCGGACGCTCGGCGTATTGCAGACCCACGGCTGGTCGGCGAGCCGCTGCATTCCGCATGGCGGGCATCAGATGTCGCTCAATATCGCCGCCGGCCTCGGCCTCGGCGGCAACGAGAGCTATCCCGACCTGTTTCAGCCCTATGGCGGTTTTCCGGACGGCGTTCGCGTCGAGAACGGCCACATCACCATGCCGGATCTTCCGGGCATCGGTTTTGAGGGAAAATCCGATCTCTACGCGGAGATGAAAGCGCTGGCGGCGTGAGGCTGCGTTGAATGCGAGCGCAGGCAGAAGCTATCCAGAGCCACAAAGAAAGCGTGGATTGCTTCCGCCTTCGTTCTTTGCCGCCATGCTCGTCGCGGCGTCTACGACAGCCGCATGTCCAGCAGCCGGCGGCCTTCGCTCTTGAGCAGCTTCTTCACCGCGCTGGACGCGGCGATCTCGCCCTGGTTGGCGTAGGCCTCGTGGTTCTTCTCGATGTCTTCGAGCCGGTAGAGATAATTGACCATGAGCCCTGCGGATTCGCGCAGGCCCTTGGGCGAGAGGTCGCCGAGCCAGTCGATCCGCTCCAGCCGCGCGCCGTTGCCGATATGGAAGCGCGCCACTGAATCGATCAGCCGGCCCTTGGGCGTGCGCGCTTTCAGGAAATAATGCGCCGCCAACGGCTCCAGCACCGCGCGCAGTTGCGTGGTCGTTTCTCGCATTCTCGAACCAATTCGGTTGGTCGAGATTTTCGAGCAGCGTCTTTTCCTCGTCGGAAATCGGAACGTCGGTTGCCTGCTTCAGCCATTGCACAAAGCCCGGCACCGGCGACAGCGTCACGAACGTATCGAGTTTCGGCAATTCGCGTCGCAATTCCTCGACCACCTGCTTGATCAGGAAACTGCCGAAGGAAATGCCGCCAAGCCCCTTCTGCGTATTCGAGATCGAATAGAACACGGCGGTGCGGGCGCGTTCGACCGGCACCAGCGGCCGCTCTTCGGCCAGCAGCGGTGCAATGGCGCCGGGTATCGTCTCCGTCAGCGCGACCTCGACAAAGATCAGCGGTTCGTCGGCAAGCTGCGGATGGAAGAAGGCATAACAGCGCCGGTCGATGGGATCGATGCGGCGGCGCAGATCGTTCCAGTCGCGGATTTCGTGCACCGCCTCGTAACGGATGATCTGTTCCAGAATATTCGCCGGCGTCGACCAGTCTATCTTGCGTAGCACGAGAAAGCCCCTGTTGAACCAGGAAGACAGCAAATGCACGACGTCGCGGTCGAGCGCGGCCAGATCCTTGTTGCCCTTCATCACGGAGAGCAGGTCGGCGCGCATCGCCACCAGGTCGCTGGTGCCGCCGGGTGCGCGGTTGAGCCGTCGGATCAGTTCCTGGCGCCGCGGCTCGGATGCGAAATGAAGATCGCTGGCGTCGTCATCGTTCGGCTGCGCGCGCCAGCTCTCGATCGCCCGCGACAGCTTTTCGCGGTCCGGGCCGAAGTCGCGGGCCAGCGTTTCGAAGAACGAAAGCCGGCCGGCGGCGTCGAGGCCGTGGTAACGGTCGAGCACTTCGCGCGCCATCGCGGTGCCGGACGCTTCGCCCCGGCCCGACAGCAGCGCCTCGCACAGTTCGAGCAGTTCGGAGGCGTCCTGCTTCGCGTCCGAAGACCCGCCCCGCCGCAGCAGCGTGCGGCCGCGTTCGGAAATCGTCGAGAGCAGATCGGAGAAAAAGGCGTTGGCCATGGGCGGGTCGAATCGCAAGTGTGTGGAATCTTACATGGGATTTAGGTCGGTGCCGATCACAATCAAGCGCACTGCTCCATTCGTCATGCCCCGCGCATGCGAGGCATCCAGTACGCCGCGGCCTCTCGATTAATCACCAGCGCTCTGGAATACTGGATTACCCGCTTTCGCGGCTAATGACGGCAATGTGGTGGCCTCACTCCTTCTCCGCAAATTCTTTCTCCGCGAATTTTGTCGGCGTCTTGCCGGTAACCTGCCGGAATGCGTGGGAAAAGGCGGGTACGCTGGCATAGCCGAGGTCGGACGCCAGTTGCTTGACCGAGACATTGGCTTCCGTCGACAGTTTTTCGATCGCCGCCGCGATGCGGGCGCGCTGGCACCAGCTCTTGAAGCTTAATTGCGTCTCGGACGAAAACAGCCGCGACAACGTCCGCGCCGAGGTGCCGACCTCGCGCGCCAGCGTCTCGATCTCATGGGCGCCGGTCGGATCCGCCAGCACGATGTCGGCTGCGCGCCGGCAGCGCGGTTCATGGGGCAGCGGGATGAAGGTTGTGGAATCTTCGGCCCGATGCAGTTCCAGCATCACCAGCTTTACCAGGAGCTCGATTCGATCGGGCGTGCTGTTGTCGTCGAACAAAGCGAGGATCGCCTGATGCAGCAGCGGCGACACCCGCACCACGAATTCCGACGCCAGGCTCTTGCTGCGCTTTTCGCGCTTGAGCCACGCCACGTCGAAATACAGCGTCCGCATCTGGATATCGGCGAGCACATCGATCGCGTGTTCGAACAAGGCAGGGACCCAGACCGCGCGGTCGGGCGGCACCAGCCAGCGCCCCTTCGGCGTCGTCACCTGCATCGTGCCCTTCGCGGCGTAGACCAATTGGGCCTCGCGGTGCATGTGGGTGTCGAGCCGGACGCCTTTCCGGTAGGAGCGCGCGACCAGATGGATGCCGTCGCCGGTGGCGCGCTGGCCCCGCAAAATGGCAGCAATTGGCGTTTCGGCGACAGTCATTGGCGACATCCCGTCAGGACAACGACCTATAACCTATTTCCTGACACTTGAGGATTCGACGGGAATTTTGACCATGAACAGCCCCAGCCGGGTGATCGGCTTCGTCAACGCCGCCCATTTCATCGACCATTATGCGATGCTGATCTTCGCCGCCGCCGTCATCGTGATGGGGCCTGCGCTTGGCATGGCCTATTCGGAGCTGTTGCCTTACGCCACCCCGGGTTTCGTCGCCTTCGGCGCCGGCTCTCTGATCACCGGCTGGCTCGGCGACCGCTGGAGCCGCCGCCATATGATGGTGATCTTCTTTGCCGGCATCGGCGCGTCGATGGTCGCGGTCGGTTTCGTGCAGACGCCGCTGCAGCTCGGCGCCGCGCTGCTCGCCATCGGCCTGTTCGCCTCGATCTATCACCCCGTAGGCACCGCCATGATCGTGTCCTATGCCGACAAGCTCGGCCGCGAGATGGGGCTGAACGGCGTCTGGGGCAATCTCGGCGTGGCGTCGTCGGCGCTGGTTACCGGCGTGATCGGGCAATATCTCGGCTGGCGCTGGGCCTTCATCGTCCCCGGCATCGTCACCATCGGGGTCGGCGTAGCCTTCGCGCAGATGGTGGTGCACGAGGATCGTTCCGGCTTCAAGCAGGCGGCGGCGCAGGCGCGGGTGGCGAAACAGGACATGTGGCGGGTGATCCTGGCGCTGCTGATTGTCGTGATCGCCGTCTCCACCACCTTCAATGCCGTCACCGTGGCGTTGCCAAAACTGTTCGCGGAACGGCTGGCCGACGTCACCAAAAGCCCGGCGCTGCTCGGGCTGATCGCGGCCGGCGTCTACGTGTTCGGCGCGATGACGCAATACACCATCGGCAAGCTGATCGACCATTATTCGCTGAAAACCGTGATGCTGCCGCTGTCGTTCCTGCTGGCGCCGTTCCTGTATCTCGCGGCGACGCTGTCGAACCTGCCGCTGATCCTGGTGTCGATCGGCATCGTGATGGGCGCGTTCGGCCAGGTCACCGTCAACGACGCCATGGTCGGCAAATACACCAGCGAGGAATGGCGTTCGCGCGCCTACTCCGTGCGCTACTTCATCGGCTTCACCGCGGCGGGCGCCTCCGTGGGCCTGGTGGCATGGCTGTACGAGCAGGGCGGTTTCGTCACCATGCTGCATGCGTTCGGGACGCTGTGCCTGCTGGTGATCGTCGCGGCCGTCATTCTGCCGCAGGAGATCAAGGTGCCGGCGGCGCAGACCGCGCCGTGAGGCACGCCGCGCGCTGTCCGAGCGTCGGCAGTACCAGGCGCAGATAAGAGCAACTTCGGCAGGCTCTTCGCCGCGGTGCGGCCTCGCAGAAAAAAAAAAAAAGATAATTCTCCGCAAACTCCGTCGGCGTCTTGCCGGTGACCTGCCGGAAGGCATGCGAAAACGCCGGCACGCTGGCATAGCCGAGATCGGCCGCGAGCTGCTTGACCGAGACATTGGCATCGACCGACAGTTTTTCGATCGCGGCGCAATGCGGGCGCGCTGGCACCAGCTCTTGAAGCTGAGTTGCGTCTCCGAGGAGAACAGCCGCGACAGCGTCCGCGCCGAGGTGCCGACCTCGCGCGCCAGCGTCTCGATCTCGTGGGCGCCGGTGGGATCGCCGAGCACGATGTCGGCGGCGCGGCGGCAGCGCGGCTCGTGCGGCAGCGGAATGAAGGTCGCGGAATCCTCGGCCTGGTGCAGTTCCAGCATGACGAGTTTTATCAGGAGCGCGATGCGCTCGGGATCGTTGCGGCCGTCGAACAGCGCGAGGATCGCCTGGTGCAGCAGCGGCGAGACCCGCACCACGAATTCGGCATCGAGGCTGGCGCTGCGCTCCTCGCGCGCGAGCCAGGCGAGATCGAAATACAGCGTGCGCATCTCGATGTCGGCGAGCACGTCGATGGCATGTTCGAGCGGGCAGGCACCCAGACCGCGCGGTCCGGCGGCACCAGCCAGCGGCCCTTCGGGGTGGTGACCTGCATGGTGCCGCGGGCGGCGTACACCAGCTGCGCCTCGCGGTGCATGTGGGTGTCGAGCCGGGTGCCCTTGCGGTAGTTGCGCGCGATCATGATGGATGCCGTCGCCGGTGGCGCGATGGCGCCCGCCTGATGGCGGCAATTGGCGTTTCGGCGATATTCATTGGCGACATCCCGTCAGGACAACGACCATATAACCTATTTCAGAGAGAATTCAGGATTCGACCGGGAATTTCTGACCATGAACAGCCCCGCCAGGGTGATCGGCTTTGTCAACGCCGCCCACTTCATCGACCATTATGCGATGCTGATCTTTGCCGCCGCCGTGATCGTGATGGGGCCGGCGCTCGGCATGGCCTATTCGGAACTGCTGCCTTACGCGACCCCGGGTTTCGTCGCTTTCGGCGCGGGCTCGCTGATCACCGGCTGGCTCGGCGACCGCTGGAGCCGCCGCCACATGATGGTGATCTTCTTTGCCGGGATCGGCGCCTCGATGATCGCGGTCGGCCTGGTGCAGACGCCGCTGCAACTCGGCGCGGCGCTGCTGGCGATCGGCCTGTTCGCCTCGATCTATCATCCGGTCGGCACCGCCATGATCGTGTCCTATGCCGAAAAACTCGGCCGCGAGATGGGGCTGAACGGGGTCTGGGGCAATCTCGGCGTGGCGTCGTCGGCGCTGGTCACCGGCGTGATCGGCCAGTATCTCGGCTGGCGTTGGGCCTTCATCATTCCCGGCATCGTCACGATCGTGATCGGCATCGCCTTTGCGCGAACGGTGGTGCACGAGGACCGCTCCGGCTTCAAGCAGGCGGCGGCGCAGGCGCGGGTGGCCAAGAAGGACATGTGGCGGGTGATCCTGGCGCTGTTCATCGTGGTGATCGCGATCTCCACCACCTTCAACGCGGTGACGGTGGCGCTGCCAAAACTGTTCGCCGAGCGGCTCGCCGATCTGACAAAGAGCCCGGCGCTGCTCGGGCGTGATCGCGGCCGGCGTCTATGTGTTCGGCGCCATGACGCAATACACCATCGGCAAGCTGATCGACCGCTATTCGCTGAAGGCGGTGATGCTGCCGCTGTCCTTGATGCTGGCGCCGTTTCTGTATCTGGCGGCGACGCTGTCGAACCTGCCGCTGATCCTGGCCTCGATCGGCATCGTGATGGGCGCGTTCGGCCAGGTCACCGTCAACGACGCCATGGTGGGCAAATACACCAGCGAGGAATGGCGCTCGCGCGCCTATTCGGTGCGCTATTTCATCGGCTTCACCGCGGCGGGCGCTTCGGTCGGCCTGGTGGCGTGGCTGTACGAGCAGGGCGGCTTCGTCACCATGCTGCAGACGTTTGGCGGCGCTGTGCGTGCTGGTGATCGTGGCGGCGCTTCATCCTGCCGACCGAGATCAAGGTGCCGGCGGCGCAGACGAGAGGTGAGAAAAGAAGCAAACGCTACGAGAGAGTCGGGGTTAGTGGCGCACTGATATGGGTCGAAGGAGTCTAGATACCGGCAATCAGCATAGGAGCGCACATTGTCGATCTCGGCAATGATGAAATCGAAGAATGCGCGGATGCGTGGCATATGTCTGAAGGTCGGGATGGGTCAGCAGGTAGATAGGCGAATAAAGTCCGGGTAACGGGCCCAGCACGACGACACAAGATCGGTCTCCGATCGCAAGCGGTATGGGCAGCGGCGCAAGGCCGGCGCCCGACTTGACGGTCATGAGCAGCCCGGGCACGGTATTGCT
Source organism: uncultured Alphaproteobacteria bacterium (assembly GCA_963847015.1). GTDB lineage: Bacteria > Pseudomonadota > Alphaproteobacteria > Rhizobiales > Xanthobacteraceae > Bradyrhizobium. The sequence continues at coordinate 93,884 of CAWJYI010000028.1, forward strand.
TCGGGCAACTACGATGCGTGAGGAGCGACGGATCGAAGCCATTGGGCGGCGTGATGATCCCTGATATCGCCATCGAACTCGATCACCGCGTGCCGAGCGATATCTTCGGCGCGTTCGACCCGGCCGTAGCGCGCGAGATAGCTGCGGCTGCAATAGAGCGCCCAAGGCACATCGGCGATTTTGCGTCCGACGAGAATGCCTCATTCGGGATGCCGGCGCGTATCGCGACGTCAGCTTCGCCTTGGCGATATCGAGGAAGTGGTCGCTCATGATGAGTTCGACGCGCAGGCCGGGATGACGCTTGTGAAAGGTTTCGAGCAGCGGCGATTGCATCAACCGGTAACCGATAGGACTCCGAACAAGTGACCCGAACCGACCCAGTCGGCGTGTCGTTTGCTGCAATCAGATGGCGTTCGAGCGAGGCGACGGCTTTTTCGACTTGTTTCGACTCAAAGGCAGCAGCTCGTTGCCGAATTCGGTGAGGCGATAACCGGTCGCATGCCGGATAACGACATTCCGACCGATACGTTTTTCCAGTTCAGCCAACCGCCGATGAACAGTCGATTGGCTGAGATGGAGCGCCTTTGCGGCTGAGATCGTGCTGCCATGGCGGGCTACTGCCAAAAAATACCGAAGATCGTTCCAGTCAAACATGAGTTATTCACTCTTGACTTATGCGCGACGCAATCTTGCGGCTGCCGCGTGTGAGAAAACACGCCTAAGCATGCCTTATTAACTGATCACTGAGCGAGAGGTTGATCTCATGCTCAGGAAATCTTTCCATTTATTTGTGGCATCCGCTCTGACAGGGTTTGGCGCGCTCCTTGCTGGCGAAGTTGCAGCGCAAGAGTCGATCAAGATCGGGCTTGTCATGCCGCTCACGGGGGTTTTGGGCCCGGTCGGCAAACAGGCCGTAGCCGGCGCTCGCCTCTATATGGCGCAGCATGGAGACATGGTCGCCGGCCGCAAGATCGAATTGATCGTCAGGGATGACGCCAGTATTCCCGACAATTCGAAACGGATAACCCAGGAATTGATCGTCTCCGACAAGGTCGCGATTCTGGGCGGTGGCCTGACACCGAACGTGCTGGCTATTGCGCCATTGGTCAACGAGAGCAAGACGGCGACGGTAGTGATGGTGTCGGGGACATCGATCGTTACGGAAAGGTCACCCTATTTTGTGCGCACGAGCTGGACCCATGCCCAGCAGGCCAGCGTGTTGGCCAACTGGGCGGTGAAGAACGGGTCGAAGCGGGCCACTGTCATCGCGTCGGATTGGGCACCGGGGCATGAGGCATCCGGGGTGTTTTCCGCCGCCTTCACCCAGGCCGGCGGCGTCATCGTGGAAGCACTCAAGGTGCCCGCTGGCGAACCCCGACTTCGCTCCGTTCCTGCAGCGTGCTCGCGACGGCAACCCGGATACGCTCTTCATCTTCGTGCCCGCCAGCCAGGCGGCCATTCTGGCCAAGCAATTCGTCGAACGTGGGCTTGATAAATCGGGCATCAAGTTGATCGGCCCCGGCGATATCGCCGATGACGAAGATTTGCCGGGCATGAGCGACGCCATGATCGGCACGGTGACGGCGGGCTTCTATTCCGTCGCCCATCCCTCGGCGATGAATAAGGAATATGTGGCAGCATTCAAAAAGGCCAACGGCAATGTGCGGCCGAACTTCATCAGCGTCAGCGCCTATGACGGCATGCACCTGATCTACGAGGCGCTAAAGAATACCGAAGGCAAGACCGATGGCGCTGCGCTGGTGGAGGCCATGAAGGGAATGGCGTGGGAAAGTCCGCGGGGTCCGATGTCGATCGACCCGAAAACCCGTGATGTTGTTCAGGACATCTATATTCGTCGGGTCGAGAAGGTCGACGGCGCGCTGTACAGCGTCGAATTCGACACATTCAAGGCGATCGTCGATCCAACCAAGCTTGCGAACAAGTGATCCGGAAGTTCCCTTGATCGCGATCGACCAGCTTCGATACGTCCGCCTCGGGACACGCGACCTTCCCGCCGCAGTCGATTTCGCCGAGCTGTCGCGGCACGGCATCGAAGCCGCCTGGGCACCGAGCGGCCGGCGGTGCAGACCGCGCCGTGAGGCACGCCGCGCGTTATTCTCGTGCGTCGGCAGTATCGGGCGCAGTTGATGAAAACAGCTTGGGCAAGCTTTTCGACCGCAGATGCGGTCTCGGAGCCTATCAGCCCTTCGTCATCGCCGGGGCTGGTAGCTGTACGGCCGGTGCGCCCTGAGCTAGAAAGCCATTCGACAGAACTGACCGGGCGAAGACCCGGCCGTGGAGGAAACCGATGTCCCGTCAATTGCCGCGCTTTGCCGGCCTTATCCTTGGATCCCTGATGATTGCCCTGCCGGCACATGCCGATGCCCTGAAAGATGAAATCGCGCCGACCGGCAAGCTGCGGGTGGCGATCGCGATCAGCCCGGCGGGCGGCGCGTTCTGGTCGACCAAGACCGAATCCGGGTCCTATGCCGGCGTGCCGGTCGACCTGGGTAAGGAGATGGCGGCGCAGCTCGGCTTGCCCGTCGAATATGTCGTGCATAACAATTCCGGGCAGATCACCGACGCCGCCTCCAAGGGCACCTGGGACGTTACCTTCCTGCCAAAGGATCCGGAGCGGGAAGCCAAGATGTCGTTCGGGCCGATCTACGAGGTGGCGGACGCCACCTACATCGTCAAGGCGGGCTCGACGGCCACGAATTTCCAGACCCTCGACCAGCCCGGCATGAAAGTCGCCGCCGTCAACAACACGACGACCATGCGCGGCGCGATCGCGCATCTGAAGAACGCCAAGGTTACGGGTTATCAGACCTACGACGAAATCGCCGGCCTGCTCAAGAACGGCGAGATCGATGCGTTCGCGCTGTCGCGCGACCAGCTCAACGCCATGGCGAAAAAGATTCCGGGAACGCGCGTGCTGGACGAAACCTTCAAGCAGACCGTTACGGCGGTGGCGGTGCCGCTCAATCATCCGCTTGCGCTGGCCTTTGCATCCAAGTTTCTGACCGAGGCGACGTCGAACGGAATTCTCCGCAAGGCCTACGATAACAACGGATTGAAGGATAATCCGATCCGGACGCAAATGAAGTGAACTGACGGCCAACAGTGCCGATCAGGCCGCTCTTCTGCGCTGGCAGTGATTTTGCTGCTGGCGATTCAAGGCGGCGCGCACCGCTAATTCGTCGCGCCGGCCGGAATCGGATCCATGCCGCTCTTGACGATCTCGGCGCGGGCGGCGGGGGAGGCGAGGAACTTGATCAGCGCCTTGCCGGCGTCGGGCTCCTTCGAACCGGTGGCGATCCCGGCTGAAAACACCGTGATCTTCTGCAATTCGTCCGGCAGCGGGCCGACGATGTCGATGCCGGATACCGGCACGAGCTCGCTGATCTGCTGAAAGCCGATCTCGGCATCGCCATGCGCGACGATTTCACCGACCGGCGTCGCGGGAATCTTCCGCGCCTTGTCCTTCATCGCGTCCGCAATGCCGAGCTTTGCGAACATCTCGGTCGAGACATAGACGCCGCTGGCGCTGTCGGAATAGGCGATCGTTTTCGCCGCCAGCAATGCGCGCTTGATCGCGTCGGCCGAACTGATGTCCGGCTTCGGCGCCCCCGATTTGACCGCAATCCCGATTGGCGATTTGACGAGATCGACGCGGGTGTCTGATATCACCTTGCCCTGCTTGACGAGATCGCCGAGCGCATAGCCGACCATGATCAGGACGTCCGCGGGCTCGCCGCGCTCCAGCCGTACCGGGATCGCGTTGACGGTGGTGCCCATCGAGGGGCCGTGGGCGGTCAGCACCTTGTGACCGCTAACGCGCTCGAATTCCGGCACCAGCACCTTGTAGGCGGCGCGTCAGCCCGCCCGAGATCATCACCCGGACTTCTGCCGCGCCTGCCGCGCCTGACAGCAGGAGAGCACTGAGGATGCCGAGCGCAAGCGCGCGAAAAGTTGCTGGGTTCAGCCGCATGAAATCCTCCCGGGACGAACTCTTGAACGGTCGCCGCTGGCAGCGATATTACCGTAGCGATGTTACCGCGCAAAGGGGAGGGGCGGCTAGCGGGCGGTGAAGCGGATCGCGCCTTACGAATTCACATGCACGAAATCCCGCAGCAGCGGATAGATCTCGTTGTTCCAGCGCTTGCCGGAGAACACGCCGTAATGGCCGACGCCGGCCTGCATGTGGTGCACCTTGCGATAGGCGCGCACGCCGGTGCAGAGGTCTTGCGCGGCCAGCGTCTGGCCGATCGAGCAGATATCGTCCTTCTCGCCTTCGACCGTCATCAGGCCCATGCGCCTGATCGAGGCCGGGTTCACCGGCCGGCCGCGGTAGGTCAGTTTGCCCAGCGGCAGCAGATGCTCCTGAAACACGTCGCGGATGGTGTCGATGTAGAATTCCGCCGGCAAATCCATCACGGCGAAATATTCGTCGTAAAAGGTCTTGATGAGTGCGGCCTTTTCCTTCTCGCCTTTGGCCAGGTGATCGGCGAGATCGATGTGCTGCTTGATGTGCCGCTCGAGATTCATCGACACGAAGGCGGTCAACTGCACGAAGCCCGGATAGACCTGCCGGAACGCGCCCTTGCATTGAACGGGCACATAATTGATCAGGTTCTCCTCGAACCATTTCAGCGGCTTGCTCTTGGCGAAATCGTTGACTTTGGTGGGCTGGATGCGGGTGTCGATCGGGCCCGCCATCAGGGTCAGCGTCGCCGGCCGCGCCGGATGATTGTCCTCCGACATGATCGCGGCTGCCGCGAGCGCGGATACGGAAGGCTGGCAGATCGCCACCATATGCGCGCGCGGGCCGATCTGATCGAGGAACGTGATCAGGTGCTCGGTATATTCATCGAGGCCGAACCGGCCCTGATCGAGCGGAATGTCGCGCGGATTGTGCCAGTCGGTGATGTAGACGTCGTGGTCCTGCAGCAGCGTCTGCACGGTGCCGCGCAACAGCGTCGCGAAATGACCGGACATCGGCGCCACCAGCAACAGCCGCGGCTGCTCCGGCGAATTCTCCTTTCTGAAATGCAGCAGCGAACCGAACGGGGTTGCGAAGGCGATTTCCTCGGTTACCTCCAGTGCCTGATTGCCGACCAGCACCCGGTCGATGCCGTAAGGCGGCCGCGCGTAAGTGAGCGAGGTGCGCGAGATCAGTTCGAGGGCCGAGGCGAGCCGGCCGAACGCCCGATCCGAGACGCCTTGCGGCACGAGGTTGAGGTATTTCAGCGCCGCCGCCGCCCCGGTCCGCCACGGCGCCGTCAGGTCCATATGGTTCTGGTAGGCCTGGTACATCATCGACATCATGCACATCCGCCCTTTCCCATGGTGCCATGCAATATCGAAGCCAAAGCGGGGCGAACGCCCCTCCAAACTGGCACGTGGCTTGCTGCTTGATGGTTCGCTGGCTTGCTGAACGGCCCGGCGCATAGGCGATGGGCATCGGCGGCGGCTTGCGCGCGTCGGTCTGCACAGGCCCGCCGCAAGACGTTCAGGCGTTTGAGGGGAAGGCCATATGGCGAAAGCGACACTGACCATCAGCAGCAAGAACTACTCGTCATGGTCGCTGCGCGGCTGGCTGCTGACGAAATTTTCCGGGCTGGAATTCGAGGAGGTCGTCACCGCCCCCGACGATGCGTCGGCGCGGGCCGAGATCCTGCTGCTGTCGTCATCGATCCTGGTGCCGTGCCTGCGGCACGAGGGCGCCACCGTCTGGGACACGCTGGCGATCGCCGAATACCTCAACGAGGTTATGCCGGACGCCGGCCTGCTGCCGGCGGACCGCGTCCAGCGGGCGCATTGCCGCTCGATCTGCGGCGAAATCCATTCCGGCTTCACGACGCTGCGTGCGTCGCTGCCGGTCAATTTGAAGGGCTATTTCCCGGGCTTCAAGATCTGGTCGCGCGCGCAGGCCGATATCGATCGCGTCTCTTCCATTTGGCGCGATTGCCTGGACCGGTCGGGCGGGCCGTTCCTGTTCGGCGAGCGCACGATGGCGGACGCCATGTATGCGCCGGTCGTCACCCGCTTCATGACCTATGACGTGAAGCTCGACGCCCAGCTTGCCGCCTATGCCGGGACGATCATGGCGATGCCGGAGATGGTGGAGTGGATCGAGGCCGCCAAGGCCGAGCCCGCCGATATCGAGGAACTCGAGGTCGAATATTAGGCAGCGGGCGCGGCGCGTTGCCCGTTTGAAGGGCTCAAGCATCGGGCAGGTTTTGCTTAAAGGTCTGCCACATCGCGTTTGAGCGCCGCCGCTGCCGCCGTCACCGCGGCCGCGCGTTAGAGATCGCCGAACCAGAATTCCACCTTGCCGCCAAATGCTTCGGCGTCGGTGCGGCGCGCATCGGCGAAATTGCCGCAGTGCAACGCGATTGGCGCGGATTTCGCATAGCAACATGCAGCCGTGAGCGCGACGATGCGACGCTGCCGAAAATTTGGACGCCTTGCGTGGTCGCGATCTCGCGAACCAAAATCGTGGAGGCTTCAATGAATCAACACGCCGTCGTCAGCACATTCTCCCACGTCAAACCCGGCGATACCGAATTCACAGGCGGGGGTCTGCGCGACTTCTTTCTGTATCGCGACCTCGGCATCGCCGCCGCCACCGGCGGGCAGGTGATCTGCCATCTGGTCAAGGCCAATCCCGACATGCCGCCGGAGGATGGTACCGGCTGGCACAAGCACGAATGCGATTTTCAGATCGTGATCATGACGAAGGGCTGGGCGCGTTTCATGTACGAGGACAAGCCGACGCTGGTTCAGGCCGGCGACGTCGTGCATCAGCGGCCGGGCATCACGCACTACCTGTTCGATTACTCCCCGGACATGGAATACCTCGAAATCGTCAGCCCGGCGGACTTCAAGACCGTCGATATGCCGCCGGCCACCGACAAGGTGCCGCCGGTCACACCCTGGAGGTGACGGTCATGTCATCGCCGGAGGAATTAACCTTTGTCCTCGGCCGCTGGTTGCGGCCGATCATTGTGGTGCTGGATATAGCGCGCCGCCTGGGATTGTGGTCGATATCCAGCCGTGAACAGGGGAGTACAACGCTCCAACAGTGATTCGGGCGCGGTTCGTTCCACCGGCGTTCCGAACCTTAAGACGACGCGTGTTCTCGTCGCATTTTGGCACAGTGCGCGGCATGGCCCGCTGTGCCGCGGAATTTGTTCGCGCTAGTAGAGCGTTTTCGAGCGAAGTGGACGGCTCGATAGCCGGTTGCGTGCAACTAGAAAACGCGTCAAAACAAGAATCTGGAGCTTCGGTTCTGATTAATCAGAAGCGATCATGCTCTAGAGACGCGGCAGCCGCCAGCCGACCACGGTGGCCTCGACCGCGCTGCCGGTTTTTTCATTGCGCCATTGACCGCCGATCCAGCGGCAGGCGAATGGCAGCTGATAGGTGCCGCTGTGATCCTCGCAAAGCACCTCCACCGGCCGGTCCGGCGGCGGTTCGCCGTTGCCGTCGAATTGTGCCAGCCGCTTTTCACGCGTTGCCATTGGATTATTCTCCCCATTGCCGCGGCCTGCAAACCTCCGTTTGAGTTCCGCGGCTAAACTTCGCTCTCCATAAAGACGAAAGCACACAGCCCGAATGAGGTATCAGTGTGGTATCTGTGGTTACCTATTTGGAGCTATTTGCCGTGATGAAGGCTTTTGAGTGAGGATTTGATGGTAGTCCGCAGCGTTGTTGCCGTTTCAGTGCTGTTGGTGCCCTGCCTGTCCGCGAGAGCTTACGCGCAGGATGTTCCCGGCATCGAGATCTGCACGGTCGAAAAGACCATGGAACGGCGCACCTCTTGTCTGCAGAGCAATGTCGATTTCCTGCAGAAGACGATCACGAAGCTGGGAGCGGACCATCAGCAGAAGCTCGATGCCGCCAACCGGCAGATCGAGGCGCTGAAGAGCGCGCTCGCCGGCTTGCAGAAGGTCGTAGGCGAGCTTCAGAGCTCGCAACAGAAGACGGCAGAGGACGCGAAAAAGGCCGCGTCACCGGCAAAGGATGCCACGCCACCAGCAAAGGACGGCGCCAAATAGGGTTTCGTGAAGCAGGGATTCACGAAAGCGGGAGATGAATTCATGCGCGTCCCGGCGTCATGCGACGCGGTACTGCTCCATGACCTGCATGTCGGGCTCGTAGCCGAGCCCCGGCCCCGGGGGTATCTCGACATCGCCATTGGCGTCGACATCGACGCCGCCGCGCCAAAGGCAGGCGGCGCGCTTCATGTAGAACATTTCAACGAAGCCGTTGTCCCTGAGCGCGAGCAGTTGCAGCGTCGCCAGAAGTCCCGGTCCGAAATAAGGGGAATGCGGAACGATGTTGACGCCTCGCTCGTCGGCCAGCGCTGCGACGTTGAGGAATTCGGTGATGCCGCCCACCTTGGTGACCGAGGGCTGCGCATGGCTCACCGCGCCCGCATTCATCATCTGCCTGAATTGATGCACGGTGCAGGCATTCTCTCCCGCCGCGATATCGAGCCCGCCCTTGGCGCGCACCTCGGCCAGCGTTGCAAAATCCTCCGGCGGCCACACCGGTTCTTCGAGGAACATCGGCTTGGCCTCCCGGCACGACTGCGCGAAGGCGATCGCCGTGGGGCCGTCCATCGGGCAGTTCATGTCGACCATCAGCGGGATACCCGCGCCGATCGCATCGCGTGCGGCGAAGACCGCAGGTCGCGTGGTCTCGTGCAGCTTGATCGCGGAATAGCCCAGCCGCCGCGCCGTCTCGCACTCGCCTGCAATCAGTTCGGGCTTTCCGATCCGCAGCAGGCTGGCATAGGCGGGAATCTTCGTGCGCTTGATATCGCCGATCAATCGATGCAGCGGCACGCCCTTCACTTTTGCGGCAAGGTCCCACAACGCGATATCAAGTCCCGAGATCGCGAACATCGTGATGCCGTAGCGGCCGAACAGATGCAGGTTGCGCTGCACCTGTTCCATGAAGGCGGGAATTCCGGCCGCATCGGGGACTTCGAGCCCCCGGGCCTGCGGCGCGATCATCTCCTCGACGGCCATACGCGTGGTTTTCGGCGACACATAGGCGAAGGCATCGCCCCAGCCGGTGACGCCGGCGTCGGTCGAGACTTCGACGAGAACGATTTCGAGCGCCGCGATCGCCGAGGCGCCCTGCCTGAAGCTTGCGACGCCTGCGTCATAGGGAATGCGGATGTGGTGCGCGCGGACATCGGTGATCAGCATGGTTTCCCCCGGAAGGTGGCTGCAAGAAAGATCATGACAACGAAAACGGCGCATCCCGATATCAGGGGATGCGCCGGATTGCGCGAGCGAAACGCTTTACGAGTTCTTCTCGCCGCTCATCATCGGCCCGAACAGTTCCCAGTTTTCGCCCTTGAAGCGCATCATCTGAAGCTGCTCGAGCGGGGCAAAATCCGTCGGGCTGGTCTTGATCCTGGTGCCCGGCAGATAGATTCCGATCTCGAAATTCAGGTTCGCGGCCTGCTTCATCACGTTCTCGCGCGTGAGGTTGTCGCCGCACTGGCGCAGCACCTGCTCGAGCCCTTTGGCGACGCCATAGGCAAACACGGTCGAGGCGTCGTCCTGATCGCCCTCGGGGTACCATTTGGTCATGAACGCCCGCCATTCATTCATGGCCGCGTCATTTTTCCACTGGGGGTCCTTGGGGTCCTTCAGATAGGCGGTGGTCAGGATGCCCTGGTCGTTCTCATAGCCGGCCGGCTTCATCACGCCGCCGATCGAGCCCGACACGTTGGTCAGGAAGTGGACGGGATGCCAGCCCAATTCGCCGATCTTCTTGATCGCCTGCGCGGCGAATTTCGGGGTCGAGATGTTCATGAAGATGTCGGGGTTGGCGCCCTTGATCTGGACGACCTGCGAGTCCACCGTCGGTGAGGAGGTCTCATAGGACGATTCCATCACGATCAGCTTGTTGGCCTGGTCACCGAGACCTTCACGAAGCCCGATGACATAGTCCTTGCCGAAATCGTCGTTCTGATAGAGCACGCCGATCGTCTTGCCCGGATAATTTTTCAGGATGTAGGCGGCATAGATGCGGGCCTCGACCTGGTAGCTCGGCTGCCAGCCGATCGTCCATGGAAAGTTCTTCGGATCGTTCCATTTGGCGGCGCCGCTGGACACGAAGATCTGCGGCACCTTCTTGGAATTCATGTACTTCTGGATCGCGGTGTTGCCGGGCGTGCCCAGCGGATTGAACACCAGCAACACCTCGTCGGATTCGACCAGCTTGCGCGCCTGTTCGACGGCTTTCGGCGGGCTATAGCCATCGTCATAGGAGATGAAGTTGATCTTGCGGCCGTTGATGCCGCCTTCGGAATTGATCTTGTTGAAGTAGGCCGCTTCGGTTTTTCCGATCGTGGCGTAGGCGGACGCAGGGCCCGAATAGGGCATGATGTTGCCGACCTTGATTTCGGTATCGGTCGCGCCTGGATCGTATTTCTTCTGGGCGTTGGCGGAACTTGCGGCCGCGAGGGCGAGAAGTCCCGCAAGGGCAGCTGTACTGGCAAAAGATGTGGCAACAGAAGTAACTTGGCTCAAGACACGGTCGTGCATCAATCGTCCTCCCTGACGTGCTGGCCGAGGCTCATGCAGTCTTCGTTGTGGAGCAGCTTGGGTGAGCCGTCGGATCCAATGCAGGAACGCAGTATGCACGATTGGGATTATGTTACCAGCGCAGCCTTTGATCGGTAATTTCCGCATAGCGGAACAAGTCGAAATTTTCTGGCGGTGAGCGCAACGACTGTCAAACGAAGCGCGCCGCAAACGGTGATGATGCCGGCGCTTCGAACGAAAGCCGAAATTCAAAAAAGACCGATCATGAATCCTGCCCAGAAGGCGCTTTGGTATATCGAAAGCCATCTCGCCGACGCGTTGAGCCTCGACGAGATCGCCGACATCGCCGGCGTCTCGCGCTTCCATTTGGTGCGGGCGTTTGCCGTCGCGACAGGGTTTTCGGTCATGCGCTACGTGCGCGCCCGCCGCCTGAGCGTGGCGGCGCGCGCGTTGGCGGCCGGCGCGCCCGATATACTCCAGCTCGCGCTGGCGGCGGATTACGGTTCTCACGAAGCATTCACCCGCGCGTTCCGCGACCATTTCGGCGTGACGCCCGAAACGGTCCGTGCCGCAACGTGCCTCGATCATCTCAAGCTTCTGGAGCCAATCGTCATGGATTCGACCCTGCTCGACAATCTCAAGCCCCCGCGTTTCCTGACCGGCAAGGCGCTGCTCGTCGCCGGCGTCGGCGAACGCATCGATCAAGTGAACAATGGCGCCGGCATTCCCAATCAGTGGCAGCGCTTCCATCAAAAGGTCGGCGATATTCCGGACCGGGTCGGAAAAATCGCCTACGGCGTCTGCTGCAATGGCGACGATTCCGGAAACTTCGACTACATCGCCGGCGTCGAGGTATCCGATTCTCCGACCTGCCGCGCGAGTTTTCCCGCGTGCGGATTGCCGAACAGATTGACCTGTTCCATTCCTGGAGCGGCAAGGGGGCCTTGTGACATCCAGGACAGTTCGGACGGCGTCACAGCAACGGCCTGCGGTCGGCGCTCTTGCGCCAGCGCGGTGATGCCAAGCGTCAAACCGACCGCAAGGGATGCGCGCACCAAGTTGTGCAAATTCACTCCAATCTTCCACGCCATGTCAAACCTTCTCCCAACAGTGAGCGCCAAACGCGGCCCGTGTGGAGAGTTTTGCAATTGCCGAGATGGAGGTCTTGAGGCGAAGGTCCCAAAATGGGCCGACGGGTGCTGGGAGGTTAGGGGCAGATGTCCCGCATTAGCAAAGTGATCGAATAGAGACGCCGATTTGCTGCAGGGCATGAGTCCGTTGTTGGCACGAAACGGACATGGCGCAACGTCCGACTTGAGTCCGCTTTCGGAGGTAGAGCGGCTTTCAGCCTCTATCAGGCATTCGTTTGAGCCGATAGGATGCCGTTTCCTGAGCTTGGGGGCGGCCATGCAGCGACGCGTGTTCATCGGGCTTGTCGGCGGCGCAGCGGTATGGCCACAAACTGTTCGCCCACAGCAAGCTGATTGCATGGGCATCATAAGCATCCATCCGAAGTCGCTCTGCGCATCCTACTCGCGAGCGCCGACGAGGTGATCAAATGAAACGGAGAGATTTCGTCGCGGGGATCATCCTGGTGCCAATTGCATTCCCGCTCGGCGCCCGAGGTGAGGCGACCAAAATCTATCGAATTGGTATTTTGGAAACTATTTCCGCCGCGCAGAACGCTGCAAACTTCGGAGCCTTGAAGCAAGGCCTACGGGACCGGGGGCTCGTAGAAGGGCAAAATCTGCGATTTGAATACCGGTCCGCTGATGGGCGCGGCGACAGGTTTCCCGGTTTAGCGGCTGACCTGGTTCGGCTGGGCGTCGACCTTATTGCCACGAGGGGAACGCCCGCTGCCAAAGCCGCTAAGAATGCGACATCGACCATTCCGATAGTGATGTGTGCCATCGGCGAGCCATTGGGAATGGGCTTGGTTGAAACACTGGCATATCCGGGTGGCAACTTGACGGGTTTAAGCGCTTTTGTGACCGAGCTTTCTGGAAAGCGCATCGAGCTGTTGAAAGAAATGTTTCCAGCAATCGCCCGAGTGGGTTTTCTTCAAAATATGGAAAACCCTGTGGCGCCTCCTCAATGGGAACAGACCAAGGCAGTGGCTACTGCCCTCGGCCTTTCTGCAGAACTGCTGGATGTCCGGAACGAGAATGACCTAAAACGAGCGTTCGCGGAGTCGCTTGATCACAAAATTGATGCGATTTCCGTAGGCATCGACGTCTTTACCCAAGCGCGAGCTGGTTTAATTGTAGAATTGGCTGGGTCTTACAAATTGCCGACCGTATACCCGGCTCGCGAGTTCGTGGAAGCGGGCGGTCTCGTTAGCTACGGACCAAATTATCCGGACCTCTACTACCGGTCAGCCGCGTTGATGGACAAAATTTTCAAAGGCGCCAAGGCAGGCGATCTACCTGTAGAGCAACCAACAAAGATCGAACTAGTGATCAATCACAAGTCGATTAAAATACTTGGGCTCGCCGTTACTCCCGCAATTCTATCGCGCGCCGACGACGTCATCGAATGAAGCGTTGACTTCCGTTGTTGGCACTTTTCGGACATACCGAGACAGGCTGACCATGTCCGCTCACTGGGGTAAAGCAGACATCCCACCGCAACGCCGCGACTTCCGGTTTTGAACCGCAGCGGACATCAACATTGGTTGAGGACCGATGCGGATCGGCGAAGCCACGCAGACATCGCCCAGCGACGAGGAATTGCGTACGAGAATCACTCGTACTCTAGCGTCGGCCGCCCATCAGCCGCAGCAGCATCATGAACAGGTTGATGAAGTTGAGATAGAGCGACAGCGCTCCCATCACGGCCTTGCGGCCGGCCAAGGTGGCGTCATCGCTCCGGTCGTACATCCCCTTGATCCGCTGGGTGTCATAGGCGGTCAGGCCCGCAAAGACGCCGACGCCGATTATGGAAATCATCCAGTCTAGCCCGCTCGACCTTAGAAACAGATTGACCAGGCTTGCGATAATTATGCCGATCAGACCCATGAACAGGAAGGTTCCGAATCCCGACAGGTTTCGCTGGGTAGTGTAACCCCAGATGCTGAGCGCGCCGAAGGCCGCCGCCGAGATAAAGAACACCCGCGTGATCGAGGACTCGGTGTAGATGTGAAAGATCGTTGACAATGAAATTCCGACAAGGGCCGCATAGAGGAAAAACAATCCCCGCGCGGCTTCCACGGACAACGTGTTGATTCGGGCGCTGATAAAGAACACTAGTCCCAACGGCGCCAGCATAAGCACCCACATCAGCGGACTTTGAAGCAATTCAGGGCCGGTTAACTGGTAGGTCAAAAACGCAGCGACGCCGGTCAGGCCAACGCCGGCGGCCATGTAATTATATACGCGCAGCATGAATGCGCGAAGGCCTACGTCTATCGCGGTGGTGCCGGTTGCGGAGAAGTTGGGCGCAGCAGCGTTTGGATCGTAGTTCGACATGGGTTGTATCCTTCCTGACAGGCTCCTTCGGGAAAGTCGCGAACGACAGCTTAACACCGACAAACGAAGTAGACGATCGCACGTTCCGCAGCGTGAGCCAATCCTCGCGGAATATCAGCAGCTTCAAAAGACTGCGACTTTGATCAACTCAACGAATTAAGGCCGACCGTTGTGCGACGCTATGCGATTTCGGCAGGAAGGGGATAATCGCGCTCTAACGTCCGAAGGCCCGGTCAACCCTTTATGTCGCCGGCTGGCACTTTTGAGACATGCCAATCGCCGGTGGTGACGTCCGTTCACCGGATAGACCGGAAGTCACCGATGGAGGGCCAAACCGACGCGAAGGCGTTGCGTCGCGCGCTCGGATTGCTTGAAAAAAGCAGGCAATGAGAGAGTGGCGGCAAATCGAGTGACCATCGACCCCCAGTCTTACTTTGCCGACTGCTGTACTCGCCCGCGCTGACGAAAATGATGCGACCATGTTCGATTTTGGCACTTTTCGGACGTGACAGCTAACCTGATGAAGTCCGTTCTTGAGGGCAAAGCGGACCTCTCGACTTTCGCCGGCCGACTTCCGAAAATGACCCGAAGCGGACATCGCGACTTTTTAATTTTCGCCCGTGGCCCTTTTCGGATATTTTGACTGAAGTCAGGCGACCGTTCAGCAACCCCGACCTCGCTTAGGTCAGGCGCGGCGCGTGACTTACGGCTCGCACCGGGCCGCGATTAACGGAGGCCACTATGATCCGCTCGATTGTCGCCGCCGCCCTCATCCTGACCGCTACGGCTGCGAACGCCCAAACGCCCTATGCCGGGATGCAAACTCGCCCCATCAAGGCGCTGTCCGAACAGCAAGTGGCGGACCTTGGGGCTGGTCGCGGCATGGGCCTAGCTTTGGCCGCCGAGTTGAACGGATATCCTGGTCCGTCTCACGTCCTCGAATTGGCCGACAAGCTGGAACTGTCGCCGGACCAGCGCACACGCATCAAGGCCACGTTCGATGCCATGAAGGCAGAAGCCGTGCCGCTCGGCTCAAAACTGATCGAACAGGAAACCGATCTGGACAAGCAATTCGCCAACCGCACCATAACGCCAGAAAGCCTGAAGGCGTCAACGGCAGCGGTCGCGGTGACGCAAGGCGAGCTTCGCGAAACTCATCTCAAATATCACCTGTCCACGGTAGCCATTCTCAGCCACGACCAGATGCAGCGGTATGCCGAGTTGCGCCGCTATGGGGATCAGCTGATGCACAATCATCATTGATGACTACCCTCAGTAGGCGGCCTCTGTTTTTCATGTCCCACGACGTTACTTTGTCGGTGCAAAATTCTGATTGGTCAGTGGGGGTTCGCTTGGACGCTGGATGCGAATAAACGGCTTGTTGGCCCCCGCGTGGCAGCTATTGCAACCGTGCGTAAGCTCGTCGAAGGCGGCGATAAATTGAGTGCTGTTCCTCCCTTCAATCACCTTTTCGAGCCGTTGTATCCGTGGATCGATGATGGTCTTGATCATCTCGGCGACCGGAACCCCGTCAAAGGTCGAATGCAGCCTTGCTGCGTCCTCGAAGCCTTCCTTGATCTCGTCAATCTCATAGGCAGCCAGGCCCCAGTTTCTATTCTTACCGGCAAACCAAAGCTTGGCGTGGCGCAGTTGGATAGCGGTCATGAACTCGCCAAGTCCAGGTTGGTAGGGGCCCTTTGCTGACTGCGCGTCTGCGAACGTGACCGAACTAGCAAGGGCAATCATAGCGACGATTGTCCGCTTCATTCGCCGTTCCTCCCGACTTGCGCTGACAAAGGCCGCTTCTGCGTGTGGGTTGCGCAAACAACCCATAGCGCGCCAGCAGACCTTCAACGTGTATGCGTCTAACGGCCTACATATCACCGTATGAGAGCGATTTTAAGAAGCCGGATGTCCGAGTCTGGCACAAACCGGAACTCACGCGATGTCCGACTTACGTCTGCTTTCGAGGGGTATAGCGGAAGTCGCTTCAGAGCCGTCAGGTCAGCTTTTGGCCCGAAAACGACACCAGCAGCTTTGTCGAAAGCTTGCCGCGACCGGGTGGTAACGTCACCGGCTTCATCAACCTGGAAGCATCGCTGGTCGAGAAGTGGCTGGAGCTGCTCAAGCAGATCGCGACCCGCGTGACGCGAGTCGCGGTAATGTTCAACCCGCAAACTAATTCGAACAAAGTAAGTTCGCTAGTTCGTTGGTAACGTCAAATCCATCGACGGAAAGTGAAGCGGTTCACAACCGGCATTATTTTGATCCTCGATGTCGCCTATCGCTCTATTTTGCAAGAGATCGCATGCTTGCTGTCGTTAGAGGAGACATCTTTCGAAGCATCGCCGGCAGGGTGGCAAAGCTTATGCCTGGCTATGAAATCACTAATTGCCTTCTCTGCGCCCCCGTCCGTTCCGTTTGCCGAGACTTTTGGGAGCGCCGGCAAGGTATTCGACGAATTTGTTTCGATCACGCTCTTCAAGTCGCCTAAAATTGCTTTTGTGTTATTGATCGTCTTGATGTCCTCGTCGGCCTTCTTCGTCAGTTCATTATATTCAGCCTCCGGAAGCTTGTCGGCGCTGGCCAGCTTGGCATTGATCTGCTTGAGATCAGCTTCGGCGTCGTCGATTTTCTTCTGATAATCGCTCAGCGACTTCAGTCGAATGTCCAGAGGTTTCGGCGTCGCGCCGGAGGTGTTGCCGCCGCTCGTTTGCTTCGACTGAGAAGAGCTATCTGCCGTTTTCGGCTGGGACGAGGTGCTGGCTGTCGGTGATGGATTGCACGCCACGTCGAACGTCTTGGAGCGGATCAGGTCAACTTCGTGTCTGCCGCACTCCTTGCCGCCGTTTTCCGCCTTCCAGGAAAAGGTCCCCAGCTTCGCCGGAACGGTGATGGTGGCCGAGCCCCTTGCTCCGACGGTAGCCTTTCCCACTGTGTTGCCGCCCACCATGATTGAAACATCGGCGGAAATCGCACTGGTGTTTTTCATGGTGATTGACCACGTGGGGTCAGCCGCGGCGCCGCCAGTTCCGACCGCCGTTGCAACAGCGAGTGCTCCGGCGAACGTTGCAGCCGCCATGGCCCGCTCGTTTCGATATAGGTTGAACATCGTCTCTTTCCTTTCAAAGGAGGGTATTTGGCTACTTCGTCGCGAGGAGCAACGATCGGGTTCATTTCGAGCGAAAAATCGATATTCGACGCGCGACATCCTCCCATCGGAGGATGCGACGAGCGCCAGGGATGCAAAACGTCAGAAAGTTCTTGCCAGGGCGTCGTCCACACGTGACCCGTGGCGGACCAACACATTAGACCCGTGATTTTGGCATCGCTGCAGTGATGGTAGGGTGGTCTTGTTCTCGCGGGCGCACCGACGAGGTGATCGAATAAAGATGCAATTTGTTGCGCCGCATGAGTTCGTTCTTGGCACTTTTCGGAAAGTGCCGCAATGTCCGGCCTGAGTCCGGAACGCGCATCAAAGCGGATTTATGGGGTCTCAGTCTCACACTAGCGCAGTCGAATGAATTTCGCGGCTCGATCTGCCTGGCGGGCAAATCACTGACTTGCCCGTCAAGTCCACGATAAGAAAATATTCCTCTTTGTGAAGCGGTAGACTCACCCTTACAAATCCCGCCATCCCGTCCCGGAAGAGGGGCGTTGGCCATCGTCACGAACGTTGGGACGGGATGCGGTGGACGCGAGAGCGTCGGCGCGCAGTCGTGGTCGCAGGGCGGGCTCAACTCGTGAGCGATCGGGCGGCGCGCAGGACGAACGACGCTTTCAGCGTACGGCAAAACCGTGTGGTCCCGACACCCGTTGCTGGTGCCAAGCTTGCGGAGGTTTTTCGAGCCCGACCGGGCTCGGTCAAACCTTCATCCGCAAGCGACGGTGACAAGACGAATTCGTCGCCGAGGAGAGCACGGCATAAGCCGTAAAACCATTGCGCAGGGAATGCCGGGTTGCTCCGTCTGTACCTGTTACTTTCGTGTGCGTTTTTATGTGCGTCTTTGCACACGAAGCCGCGGGTGCAGAACGCACCCGGCATTTCCCTGCGCCCTCTATTCCTGGCGCGAAATTCTTGCACAACTCGGGCGCATCGCGCCGCGAGAACATGAAGCCGCGCTTGCACGCAAAATTTCCATTGCCCGCTCCGGTAATACCTGTTGCGCATGTCGTCGGGTTGGCAAGGCGATGCGACTTTGCCATAACTGACACAACAACATGTTGCGCGTGCGGGATCGAACCTGAAGTCCGCCTGCAGCCAAAAGCCGGGAGGATTTTCATGGGTAATGTCCGCGTCATCGCTACCGATCTGGAATTTCCGGAAGGACCCGTCGTCATGCCCGACGGCTCGGTGGTGCTGGTCGAAATCCGCGGGAAACGGTTGACGCGGGTCTGGCCGGACGGGCGCAAGGAGGTGGTTGCGGAAATCCCCGGCGGCCCCAATGGCGCCGCGCTCGGCCCCGACGGAAAAATGTATATCTGCAACAATGGCGGCTTCAGCTGGATCCCGACGCGCAACACGCTGATGCCGGGCCCGCCGTCGGCTGCCGAATATATCGGTGGCTCGATCCAGCGTGTCGATCTGCAAAGCGGCAAGGTCGAAACCGTGGTCGACAAATGCGGCGAGCATCCGCTGAAGGGGCCGAACGATCTGGTGTTCGACAAGCATGGCGGGCTCTGGTTCACCGATCTCGGCAAGCGCCGCGCGCGCGACATGGATGTCGGCGCGTTCTACTACATCAAGCCCGGCATGAAGGAGATCGTCGAAGGCGCGTTCGGCATGATGCCGGCCAACGGCATCGGCCTGTCGCCGGACGAGAACACCGTCTATGTCGCGGAGACGCCGACGGCGCGGCTGTGGGCGTTCGATCTGTCTGCGCCGGGCGAGGTCAAGCCGCGCGATCCGATCTATCGCGGCGAACGCGGCAAACCGATCGCGGGGCTCGGTGGCTATCAGATGTTCGATTCGCTCGCGGTCGAAGCATCAGGCAATGTCTGCGTGGCGACGCTGATCTCGGGCTGCATCTCCGTGATCGCGCCCGACGGCAGCATTGTCGAACAGGTGCCGGCCGGCGACCGCGTGACGACCAATATCGCGTTCGGCGGGCCCGAACTGAAGACCGCTTACATCACGCTGTCCGGCAAGGGCGAACTGGTTGCGATGGACTGGGCGCGGCCCGGCCTGCCGCTCAACTTTTTGAACAAGTGACGATTGCGAAAAGCGCAATCGTCATTCCGGGGCGATGCGAAGCTCGAACTACGATGTGCAATCGCACATCGGAGAATCCAAGGATTCCCCGATGCGCAATTGCGCATCTGAGGTCTGGTGCTAACGCACCATCCCGGAATGAGCCCGGGCGTCGCGCAAAGCGCCTCTCGCAATGACTGTAAAAGCGGAGTTTTGAATGCCCTGGCTTGAACCGGTTACCCTTCGTGGCGAATACGCGCGGCTCGAGCCGCTCTCGCATGACCAATGCGAGGGGCTGACGGAAGCCGTAAAGGACGGCGAGCTGTGGAAGCTCTGGTACACCTTCATTCCCAGGGCGGAAGATATGCGCAAGGAAATCGATCGCCGGCTCGGCCTGCAGGCGGCGGGTTCGATGCTGCCGTTCACGGTGTTCGACGCCGACGGCAAGATCGCCGGCATGACCACCTACATGAATGTCGATACGCCCAACCGGCGCGTCGAAATCGGCTCGACCTGGTATGCGAAGCGCGTGCAGCGTAGCGCGGTCAATACCCAGTGCAAATTGCTGCTGCTGACCCACGCCTTTGAGAAGCTCGACTGCATTGCGGTAGAGTTCCGTACGCACTTTTTCAATCATCAGAGCCGGCGCGGCATCGAGCGGTTGGGTGCCAAGCAGGACGGCATCTTGCGCAACCACCAGATCGCGCCAAACGGCACGTTGCGCGACACCGTGGTTTACAGCATCATCGCCAGCGAATGGCCGACAGCGAAGGCGCATTTGAATTATCAACTCAACGAAAAGACGCGGTAAATTTACACCCGCGCCAGAAACGATACGATGGAAACGTTCGATTATGTGATCATCGGCGCGGGCTCCGCCGGTAGCGTGCTCGCCAACCGCCTCAGCGAGGATGCCGGCACCAGCGTCTGCGTACTCGAAGCGGGCCCGAGCGATTGGCACCCCTACATCCATCTGCCGGCCGGCTTCATCAAGACGTTCCACATGAAGAGCGTCAACTGGGCCTATCAGCAGGAGCCGGGCCCTTGGACCGGCGGGCGCAGCATCTACGCGCCGCGCGGCAAGACGCTCGGCGGTTCGTCCTCGATCAACGGCCATATCTACAATCGCGGCCAGCGTCAGGATTTCGACACCTGGGCGCAGCTCGGCAATCGCGGCTGGGGCTATCCTGATATTTTGCCTTATTTCAAGCGGCTGGAGCGGCGCGTCGGCGAGGGCGACGAGACCTTCCGCGGGCGCGACGGCAATCTCACCGTGACCACGATGGACTGGCAGGATCCGCTCTGCGAGGCCTTCATGGCCGGCGCGATCAGCCTCGGCATTCCCAGAAATCCCGATTACAACGGCGCGATCCAGGAAGGTGTCTCCTACGCCCAGCGCACGATTCAAAACGGCCTGCGCGTCAGTGCCGCGACCGCGTTCCTGCATCCGGCGCGGAAGCGGCCGAATGTGCATGTCCGGACCCATGCGCACGTCACCAACATTGTCTTCGAAGGCAAGCGCGCGGTCGGCGTGCGCTACCTCAGGGGCGGCAAGGGCGGGGTGCCCGTCGAAGTGCGCGCCAACAAGGAAGTCATTCTTTCCGGCGGCACCTATAATTCGCCGCAGGTCCTGCAATTGTCCGGCGTCGGCTCGCCGGAACTTCTGGGCTCGCTCGGCATCGAGGTGCGGCACGCGCTGCCCGGTGTCGGCGAGGGCTTGCAGGATCATTACGCGCCGCGCTCGGTCGCGCGTGTCAAGAACATCAAGACCATCAACGAACTCCGTCGCGGCTTGAGCCTCTGGGTCGAGGCGCTGAAATGGGCCACGACGCGGCGCGGCCTGCTCTCGCTGTCGCCGACCATGGTTTACTGCTTCTGGCACTCCGGCGAGACCACCGAAAGCTCCGACCTGCAACTGACGTTCACGCCGGCGAGCTACAAGGAAGGCGTGCAGGGCCAGCTCGAGGACGAGCCCGGCATGACCATCGCCTCCTGGCAGCAGCGGCCGGAGAGCCGCGGCTATGTCCGTATCCGCTCGGCCGATCCGTTTGCAGCGCCGATCATCCAGACCAATTATCTGGTGGAAGAACTCGACCGCCGCGTCGTCGTCGCCGGCATGAAGCTGGCGCGCCGGCTGCTCGGCTCAGCGCCGCTCGCGCCCTATTACGCCTATGAGGATTTCCCCGGGCCCAACGTGCGCAGCGACGACGAATTACTGGCCGCCGCCACGCAGCGCGGCACCACCACGTTCCATCCCGGCTGCACCTGCCGGATGGGACCGGCCGACGCCAAATGGGCCGTGGTCGACGACCAGTTGCGCGTGCACGGGCTGCAGGGCCTGCGCGTGGTCGACGCTTCGATCATGCCGCGCATGATCTCGGCCAATCTCAACGCATCGACGCTGATGATTGCCGACAAGGCCTCCGACATGATCAGGGGCAAGACGGCGCCCGAGGCGGTGAAGTTCGCTGAGCGGGTTTAAGAGCGCCATGGTGTCAACGAAGCGCGCGTCGGCTGAACTCATTCGTAGGCGAATGCCCGGTCCTTCAGGTCGATGGCCGGGAATTCGTCCTTCTCCGCCCAGTAGTCCTGGTTGTGCTGCCATTCCGGCTTGTCGCCGCGCTTCGGCAACAGATGCATGCCGCGCATCATGTAGCCGGGGTTGAAGTTTTCCGCATCGATCCATGGCAAGAGCGGCATGTTGTGATCTTCGGGCCGAAGCTGAGGGGTCACTTTGCTGGCGCCGGTTTGCTTCATATGGGTGAGCAGCCGGCACACGAAGTCGGCGACGAGATCGACGCGCAGCGTCCAACTGGCGCGGAAATAGCCGAACACCCACACCAGATTGGGCACGCCGGTGAACATCATGCCGCGATAGGTCACGGTGTCGGCGAAATCCAGCTTCTTGCCGTCAACGGCGAATTCGATGTCGCCATTGGCCGAGAGATGAAAGCCGGTCGCAGTGATGATGATGTCGGCTTCCAGTTCCTTGCCGGACTTCAGCAGGATGCCCTTCTCGGTGAAGCGGTCGATCTCGTCGGTCACCACCGAGGCCTTGCCGGACTTGATGCCCTGGAACAGATCGCCATCGGGAATGAAGGCGATGCGCTGCCGCCACGGCCGGTATTTTGGCGTGAAATGCGTGGCGATATCGTAGTCTTGGCCAAGGTAGGCTTCGACCGCCGAGAGCAGGTCCTTCTTGGCGGCTTCCGGCTCCTCGAAAGTCTTGCGGGTAAACGCGTCCTGGTCGAACAGGATTTTTCGGCGCGTGATTTCGTGGATCCATGTCTCGTCGACCTGCAACTGGCGCAGCGTTTCCGCGATTTCGATCGCGTTGCGGCCGGTGCGGAAATAGGTCGGCGAGCGCTGCAGCATCGTCACATGCGCGCAATCATCAGCCAGCGCCGGTATCAGCGTCGCCGCGGTCGCGCCCGAGCCGATCACGACGACGCGCTTGTTCCTGTAGTCGAGGTCTTCAGGCCATTTTTGCGGATGAATGATCGGGCCCTTGAACCTGGCCATATCCTTCCACTCCGGGGTATAGCCCTCGGCGTGGCGGTAATAGCCCTGGCACATCCAGAAGAAATTCGTGGTGAAGTGCTGTTTCTCCCCCGTATCCGTTCGGGTTGCTTCGATGGTCCAGAGATTTTCCTCGCTCGACCATTTCGCCGAAGTGATGGTGTGCTGGTAGCGGATGTGGCGGGAAAGGTCGTTCTCCTCGATCACCTCGCCCATGTATTTCAGGATCTCGGCGGCGCTCGCGATCGGTGCGCTGGTCCACGGCTTGAAACGGTAGCCGAACGTGTGGAGGTCGCTGTCGGAGCGGATGCCGGGATAGCGGTGGGTGCTCCAGGTGCCGCCAAAGGTCTTTTGGGTTTCGAGGACGACGAATGTCGTGCCCGGGCATTGCGTCGTCAGATGATAGGCCGCACCGACGCCGGAGATGCCGGCGCCCGCGATCAGGACGTCGAAATGTTCAGTCGTACGGTGCGAAGTTTTGTCGACTTGAGTTTGTGCTTTGATGGACTTGGCTTTGAACGTTCATCGGACCAATCTTTTCGTTGTTGCGTCCGCATCAGGACGGACGCGCCAGAACTGCGGTTCTGACGCTATCCGGCGGCGAATTACACCTCGCGGCGGCTGAGAAACGCCAGTCGCTCGAACAGATGCACGTCCTGCTCGTTTTTGAGCAGCGCGCCGTGCAGCGGCGGGATCAATTTACGCGGGTCGCGCTCCCTGAGCATTTCCGGCGTGATGTCCTCGTTCAGCAACAGCTTGAGCCAGTCGAGCAACTCCGACGTCGAGGGCTTCTTCTTCAACCCCGGCACTTCGCGCACCTCGAAGAAGATTCGCAGCGCTTCTTCCACCAGGCGCTTCTTGATGTTGGGGAAGTGGACGTCGACGATCCGGCTCATGGTGTCGGCGTCGGGGAACTTGATGTAGTGGAAGAAGCAGCGGCGCAGGAACGCGTCGGGCAATTCCTTCTCGTTGTTGGAGGTGATCATCACGATCGGGCGCAGGCTCGCCTTGATGTTCTCGCCGGTCTCGTAGACGAAGAATTCCATCCGATCGAGTTCGAGCAGGAGGTCGTTCGGAAATTCGATGTCGGCCTTGTCGATCTCGTCGATCAGCAGCACCGGACGCTTGTCGTGGGTGAAGGCTTCCCACAATTTGCCGCGCTTGATGTAGTTCGAGATGTCCGAGACCCTGGCGTCGCCGAGCTGGCTGTCCCGCAGCCGCGACACCGCGTCGTATTCGTAGAGGCCCTGCTGCGCCTTGGTGGTGGACTTGATGTGCCAGGTCAGCAGCGGCGCGCCGAGCGCCTTGGCGACTTCCTCCGCCAGCACGGTTTTACCGGTACCGGGCTCGCCCTTGATCAACAGCGGGCGCTCGAGCACGATCGAGGCGTTGACCGCGACCTTGAGGTCGTCGGTGGCGACATAGTCCTTGGTGCCGGTAAATTTCATCTATTTCTTTGCCTTGTTGCTCGCACTCGGCCGTTCCCGGCCTGAACAGTAAACGACCGCCGGTTTGGCGGTCGCGATGGAAGTGAAGAATTTCGTCAGGCGCGTCGGATCAGCGAGAGGATGACCAGGATGATCACCGCGCCGATGGTGGCGTTGACGATATCGCGAAAGGCGCTGCCGCCGAGGCTGACGCCGAGTTGCGGCAACAGCCAGCTGGCAAGCAGCGCGCCGATCATGCCGATCACGATGTTGCCGATCAGGCCGAAGCCGGCGCCGCGCACGATCAACCCGGCAAGCCAACCCGCGATCGCACCAATGACGAGTGCCGCTATGATGCTCATTGAATTTCCCCTGCCGGAATAAGCCCTTTATGCCTCAATTGTAGTTGAAAAACCCTCCCGGTCTAGGTCTGTCTGGTATGCGCTGGGCCTTGACGCGAGCCGCTCGGCGGGCAATCTGTATCCCATGTTCCTGCAATTCTTCACATCGCTGCGCGACGCGCAGGTCCCCGTGACCCTGCGCGAATATTTGACGCTGATGGAGGCGCTCGACGCCGACCTCGCCGAGCAGACGGTGGAGAATTTCTACTACCTTTCCCGTGCCGCCCTGGTGAAGGACGAGCGCAACCTCGACAAATTCGACCGCGTCTTCGGTACCGTGTTCAAGGGGCTGGAGAGCCTGCTCGACGCCATGGAGAAGGCGGACATTCCCGCCGAATGGCTGAAGAAGCTCGCCGAGAAATACCTCACCGAGGAAGAGAAGAAGCAGATCGAGGCGATGGGCTGGGACAAGCTCATGGAAACGCTGCGCCAGCGCCTGAAGGAACAGCAGGGCCGTCATCAGGGCGGCAACAAGTGGATCGGCACCGCCGGCACCTCGCCGTTCGGTGCGCACGGCTATAATCCCGAAGGTGTCCGGATCGGGCAGGAGAAGAACCGCAACAACCGCGCGGTAAAAGTCTGGGACAAGCGCGAGTTTCGGGATCTCGACGGCAATGTCGAGCTTGGTATCCGTAATATCAAGATCGCGTTGCGCCGCCTGCGCAAGTTCGCCCGCACCGGCGCGCCCGACGAACTCGACCTCGACACCACGATCAAGGAGACCGCCAACCACGGCTATCTCGACGTGCATATGCGCCCCGAGCGGCGCAACGCGGTCAAGGTGCTGGTGTTTTTCGATATCGGCGGCTCGATGGATTCGCATATCGAGCAGGTCGAGGAATTGTTCTCGGCGGCAAAGACCGAATTCAAGCACATGGAGTATTTCTACTTCCACAACTGCCTCTATGAAGGCGTGTGGAAGCAGAACAAGCGTCGCTTCACCGACCGCACGCCGACCTGGGACGTGCTGCACAAGTACCCTCACGACTACAAGGTGGTGTTCGTCGGCGACGCCTCGATGTCGCCTTACGAGATCATGGTTCCCGGCGGATCGGTCGAGCACGTCAATGAAGAGGCGGGCTCGGTCTGGCTCGAGCGCATCACGCGCACCTATCCGCATGCGGTGTGGCTCAATCCGGTGGCGCAGAAGCACTGGGATTATTCGGAATCCACCACCCTCATACGCCGCCTGTTCTCGGAGCGCATGTTCCCGATCACGATCGAAGGCCTCGAAGGCGCGATGAAGGAACTGGTGCGATAGCTAACACGTCATTCCGGGGGCGAACGTAGCATCGAACTATGGTGCGCACTTCCGCATCTGGAATCTCGATTCCGGGTCTGGTCCTTCGGACCATCCCGGAATGACGGAAAATAAAACGGAGAGGGAACATCAATGCCCCAGACCATTCATCGCGGCATCAAATCCCTGATCGATGAAGCCAATGCCGAGATCGAGACCGTCAGCGCCGCTGATGCGATCAAGGCTGCGCAAAGCGAGGACGTCGTGATCGTCGATATCCGCGATCCCCGGGAGATCGAACGGGATGGCAAAATCCCCGGCGCGTTCTCCTGCACCCGCGGCATGCTCGAATTCTGGATCGATCCGGCAAGCCCCTATGCCAAACCGATCTTCCAGCAGGACAAGAAATTCATTTTCCATTGCGCCGGCGGTATGCGCTCGGCGCTCGCAGCCAAGACCGCCAAGGACATGGGCCTGAAGCCGGTCGCGCATATGGGCGGCGGCTTCGCCGCCTGGCGCGACGCCGGCGGTCCGGTCGAGAAATGGGAACCGAAGAAGAAAAGCTAAAGCTCGTCACACGCGGGCTTGACCCGCGTGTCCATCCTTCCACGAAGATTCTCTCAAGAAAAAAGATGGATTGCCGGATCAAGTCCGGCAATGACGAATTGAGGAAATGCCGGAGAACGCACACATGGCTTCCACCGACGATCCGCTGGTCTCCACCGACTGGCTCGCCGCCCACATCGACGATCCCAAGGTCAGGGTGATCGATGCAACCTTCAAGCTCCCCGGCGTATTGCCGCTGCCGGTAGACGACTATCTCGCCGCCCATATTCCCGGCGCGGTGTTTTTCGATGTGGACGCGATCTCGGATCACGACAATCCGCGGCCGCATATGTATCCCGACGCGGCGCAGTTCGCGCGTGACATCGAAGCGCTCGGCATTTCTTCGGGCGATACCGTGGTCGCCTACGATTCCGGCAGTTGGGTCGCAGCACCCCGAGCGTGGTGGATGTTCCTGTCGTTCGGCTATCCCAACGTGAAGGTGCTGGATGGCGGTTTGAAGAAATGGACCCACGAAGGCCGCCCGACGCAATCCGGCAAGGTGACGCCGGCGCCGGGAAAGTTTACGGCCAGGCTCGATCCCAGCTATATCCGCAGCCAACAGCAAGTACTCGGCAATCTCGTGACGCACGCCGAGCAATTGGTCGATGCGCGCCCGCGTGGGCGTTTCGAAGGTACCGTCGCGGAACCAAGGCCGGACTCCCGCTCCGGTCACATCCCCGGCAGCCGCAACGTGCCTTACGCCGAATTGTTCGACGCCAAGACCGGCACGATGAAGCCATTGGAAGATCTGCGGCAGGCTTTTGCGAACGCCGGCGTCGACATGACGAAGCCGATCGTGACGACCTGCGGCTCCGGCGTCTCCGCGCTGGTCCTGACTCTGGCGCTCTATCGCCTCGGCGTGCGCGGCACCGCGCTCTATGACGGCTCCTGGGCCGAATGGGGTCTGCCTGATGGGCCGCCGCTCGCGACCGGTCCGGCCTGAGTGGTGCGCGTCCGACGTCACGGATGTTGCCGCAAACCTCGAACGCTGGAAAAATTCGCGCCTCGTCTACCTCGGGCGGGCGGCAGTTAGTTGTGCGAACGGGTTGGCTTGACTGAATCAGCCGCCGCGGCCGCTGCCGCCTCTCGGGCAAGCCGCTCGCGCCGCGCCAGGCGCCGGCGCTCCTTGGCACGTTGCGCCCGTTTGCGGATGGCGTTTTGGTCCGACTTCGCGTTAGTCGTCTTCGCCGATCCGGTTTCCTCGATCCTTACCGCAGGACCGCCGAGCGTGGCGATCGTCGTCGCAGCGATGCTGGCTTCGAGTGACGGCGCTTCGACGGTCGGTTCAACCGCTGTCGATGCAATGACGGCCGGCGGCGGGGGCGTTTCTGCGATGGCCGCGACCTTTACTTCGTCGGCGGAAACGAGTGCCTCGCTCTCGGCCGGGGCTGCCGCTGCGGCGTCTGTCGTTGCGGAGGCCGCCGTTGCGGGCTCGGTTACCGGTGTGTCCGGCGTCACTGGCTCCGTGCCAAGGATGCTCCAAGGGATCTTCCGGCTTCAATGCGGCCAATTGCTCGGGCTCGCCCGGCGCGGCATCAGTGGTTTGCTCGGGCCGTGTCGTTTGCTCGGGCGGTGCCACGGCCTCGGTAACGGCGGCCGCAGGGGCATCGTCGGGTACTTTCTCCGCGACGGGTGGATCGAAGCGCAGCAGGGCCAGTGTCGGAACCGGCGTTTCGTTCTGTTTGGCGAATACCTGTTCGGGCGGCGCCCGCCGCGAGGGCAGGCTGGCAAACTCCTCATGCGCGGTCCGCAGCAACGCCGCGGCGCCGAGCCCAAATACCAGGACCGACATCGACAGCACGATCGCAGCGAACAGAAAGCGAAAGCCGGGGAGCATGGACGCGAGTTCCGCCTTGCGGGAGGTCTGCAGGCCGTTAATGCCAAAGGGAACGCGGTGACCACTGGGAGAGACCGGCTCGCACGCGACGAATCAGGCCGAATTCGAGGATATCTCAACGTCTCAAGGCTGTTCCTCACAAAATATGCGGCAGATGGCGGCCGTGCTCCCACGGAACGCATTTTCCAGGCGGTGAGGCATCTTTGCCGCAGCGTTCACGGGCAATCACAAATGACCGATTCGGGCCGAATTTCGCGGATTTGTCTTGAATGCGCCGCTATCTTCGGCCATCTGCCGTTAACGGTCCGGTGTGGCTTGGGGACTATACAAGAGTGATGATGATAAACCGCATTCTGACGATTTGTGCTGCCGTGGTGGTGTCCGCGGCAGGAGCTTCGCTGGCCCATGCGCAGCAGGGTTATCCGGTACCCCCCGGCTCGGTTTATTCGGCGGCTCCGGGCGCATATCCGCCTGGCGGCTACGTGGTCGATGAACGCCGCGGCCCCGGCGCGCCGGACTTCGACGCATTGGAAGATGACGAGGCGCCGAACGCGCAGAGTTCGACCGCGCTGCCGCCGCCCGGCCCGGTGTTGTCGCCGGCCGATCCGCGCTATGGCCGTCCTGCCGGCCCGCCGGTTTATTCGGACCGCGGCCCGCCGATGCCGACAGGCCCGATTCTTTCTCCCGACGATCCGCGTTATGGCCGTCCCGCCGGCCCGCCGCCGGTGATCTATGCCGACCGTCCCGCCGGTCCGCCGCAGCAGACCTATTCGGATCGCGGCGACAATCGCATTCCCGGCTCCGGTATCGTCTACCCGAACGATGAGCGTGCCTTGCGTCCGCCGGAGGCTGTCGGCGCTGCGCCCGGCGTCACCGGAACGGTGCAGCAGCAGGCTCCCGTTGGAGCCGACGGCAAGCCGATGACGTTGTCCGCGCTGCCGCCGGAAGATCAGCCGGAAGCCGGACCGGCCCAGCTGCCACCGAATTTGCGCCGCCAGGAAGTGGCTTTCGCCACCAAGGAGCCGGCCGGAACGATCGTCGTCGATACGCCGAACACCTACCTTTATTACGTGCTGGGTGGTGGGCGCGCGATCCGCTATGGCGTCCGCGTCGGCCGTGACGGTTTCACCTGGACCGGTGTGCAGAAGATTTCCCGCAAGGCCGAGTGGCCGGATTGGTATC
The DNA here is from genome assembly GCA_963847015.1 of uncultured Alphaproteobacteria bacterium. GTDB lineage: Bacteria > Pseudomonadota > Alphaproteobacteria > Rhizobiales > Xanthobacteraceae > Bradyrhizobium. The sequence continues at coordinate 123,328 of CAWJYI010000028.1, forward strand.
CGCCGACCGAGATGATCGAGCGGCAGCCCTATTTGCCGCGTTTCATGGCCGGCGGCCCCGGCAATCCGCTTGGCGCGCGTGCGATGTATCTCGGTTCGACCGTTTATCGCATCCATGGCACCAACCAGCCCTCGACGATCGGCAAGTTTGTCTCATCGGGCTGTATCGGCATGCTGAACGAGGACGTCTCGGATCTGTTCGAGCGCACCAAGGTCGGCACCCGCGTGGTGGTGATGCCCGGCGGCCCGCGGCCCGGAACGGCCACCGCCTCGGCTGCCCCTCCGCCCGGTGGCCCTGCCGCTGGCGCACCGCCGCCCGCGCAAATCGCATCGCCCGTTCCCGGCACGCAGCCGACCGTGGTGCCGCCGCTGCCCGCGCCCGTGACGGTGCGCTGAGGTCAGACGTTTGCACGACCGCTATTGAAAAGGCCCGCTCTGCGGGCCTTTTTTCGTCATCGCAATGACGGTAGCGCGTCGTACGGCTTCTAACCCAGCTTCCGCAGCGGTTCGCCCATGAACCAGGCGTCGATGCCCTCGACCATCTGCCGATAGTGATTGCTAAAGCTGTCCTCGGTGACATAGCCGAGATGCGGCGTCAGCACGAGATTGTCGACCTTGCGGAAGGGATGGTCGACCGGCAGCGGCTCGACCGAGAACACGTCGATGCCGGCGCCCGCGATCTTCTTCTGCGTCAGCGCTTCCAGCAGCGCGCCTTCGTCGACGATCGGCCCGCGCGCGGTGTTGACGAGGTAGGCGGTCGGCTTCATGCGCGCCAGATCTTCGCGCCCGACAAGGCCCGCGCGAGCGCTGGCTCAGCACCACATGGATGGTGACGATGTCGGCGGTCGAAAACAGCTCTTCCTTGGTGGCGTAGGTGACGCCGACTTCCTTGCAGCGTTCCGGCGTCAGGTTCGGGCTCCAGGCGATCACGTTCATGCCGAAGGCCTGCGCGAGTTTCGAGACCTTGCTGCCGAGCTTGCCGAGGCCGATCACGCCGAGCGTCCGGCCCTCGATCTCCATGCCGACATGCTTCTGCAGGGGTTCGCCGGCATGCATCCGCGCGCTTTCCCGGCCGATATTGCGGGTCAGTTCCAGGATCAGGCCCATCGTCAGGGGTGCGGTCGGATCGCGGCCCCATTGCGTGCCGCACAGCACGACCTTGTGGTCCTTGGCGGCTTCCATGTCGATCGCGGCATTGCGCATGCCCGAGGTGATCAGGAGTTTGAGCTTGGGCAGCGCCGCAAACAGCGTGCGGGGAAACGGGGTGCGCTCGCGCATCGCGCAGATGATCTCAAAATCCTTCAGGGCGCTGGCGGCGGCCTCTGCCGTCGCAAAGGGCTGGTTGAAGACCGTGACGTCGACACGGTCGGCGATTTTGGTCCAGTCGGCGACCGTCAGGGCCAGGTTGAGATAGTCGTCGAGAATTGCACAGCGTAGCCGCGTCATTGGGAAGTCCGTTCATGGCGAGGGTGACGGCGCGAATAGGCCGTCAAGGGGAACGCCATCGTCGCGCGCAATCGCGTGACGCGCAAGCGGCCTGATGGCGTTTTCGAACGAGGCCTGCCCGCTGGCGGGGTGGTGCTCCGCGTCAAGGAGACGCGTCAGAACCGGAGCGGCGGAGCTGGCTCAAATGTCGGCAGGGATCAGTTCGAACGGGCGCGATGCTTGGCGCGCCAGGCCGGACCGGGGCCGCGCATGTAGTGCAGTTCGGGCCGGTAGGGGTTGAACGCCCTGGCGATGAACAGACGCCAGAAGGCGCGGAATTCGGCGAAGGGCCTTGCGATACCGTCGCGGCTGTTCGCCGGGGTGGAAAGGGATGCCGAAGTGATCGTTGCCATGACGCGGGCCCACTGTTTTCAAGCCGCGGCTTTTGCCGCGTAAGGCGCCTTTTGGGCGTCGAGGACCGAGTTTTCGCCTGATTTATTAAAAGAAGGTTTCAATTGTCGTGATCTGCCGCACACATGGTATCCATCCGGTATTCATCCGTGGTGAACGAATGGAAAACGTGTTCCCGCGGTTGCCCTTTGGGGGCCGCGCCGCTACATCAGCGGCAGCAAATTTCCGAAAATCCTCTGGTTTCAAGGGATCGCGATGGCTCGCCAGTTCGTCTATTTCATGCAGGGTTTGACCAAGAGCTACCCGACCCGAAAGGTGCTCGATAACGTCCATCTCTCGTTCTACCCGGACGCCAAGATCGGCGTGCTCGGCGTCAACGGCTCCGGCAAATCGACGCTGCTGCGGATCATGGCCGGCCTCGACAAGGAATATAACGGCGAGGCCTGGGTGGCCGAGGGCGCCCGCGTCGGTTACCTCGAGCAGGAACCTCAGCTCGACGCCACCAAGACCGTCCGCGAAAATGTCATGCTGGGTGTCGCCAAGCAGAAGGCGATTCTCGATCGCTACAACGAACTGGCGATGAACTACTCGGAAGAGACCGCCGACGAGATGACCAAGCTGCAGGACGAGATCGAGGCCGCAGGCCTTTGGGATCTCGACAGCAAGGTCGACCAGGCGATGGACGCGCTGCGCTGCCCGCCCGACGATGCCGACGTGACCAAGCTCTCGGGCGGTGAACGCCGCCGCGTCGCGTTGTGCAAATTGCTGCTCGACCAGCCGGACCTGCTGCTGCTGGACGAGCCGACCAACCATCTCGACGCCGAATTGGTATCCTGGCTGGAAGGTCATCTGCGCAATTATCCGGGCGCGATCCTGATCGTGACCCATGACCGCTACTTCCTCGACAATGTGACGAGCTGGATCCTCGAACTCGACCGCGGCAAGGGGATTCCCTACGAGGGCAATTACTCGTCCTGGCTGGTGCAGAAGCAGAAGCGCCTCGAGCAGGAGGGCCGCGAGGACGCAGCCCACCAGAAGACGCTTATCCGCGAGCAGGAATGGATTGCATCGTCGCCCAAGGCGCGCCAGGCCAAATCCAAGGCGCGCTACCAGCGCTACGAGGATCTGCTCAAGCAGGCCAGCGAGAAGCAGAGCCAGACCGCGCAGATCACGATTCCCGTGGCCGAGCGGCTCGGCCAGAACGTCGTCGACTTCGAAGGCCTCAGCAAGGGCTTTGGCGACCGCATGCTGATCGACGATCTCACCTTCAAGCTGCCGCCGGGCGGCATCGTCGGCGTGATCGGTCCCAACGGCGCCGGCAAGACCACGCTGTTCCGGATGATCACCAAGCAGGAGACGCCGGACAAGGGTTCGATCACCATCGGCGAAAGCGTGCATCTCGGTTACGTCGACCAGTCGCGCGACGATCTCGACGGCAAGAAGAACGTGTGGGAGGAAATCTCCGGCGGCAACGAACTGATCCTGCTCGGCAAGCGCGAGGTCAACTCGCGCGGCTATTGCTCGTCGTTCAACTTCAAGGGCGCCGACCAGCAGAAGAAGGTTGGCGCGCTCTCGGGCGGCGAGCGCAACCGCGTGCATCTGGCCAAGATGCTCAAGTCAGGCGCCAACGTGCTGCTGCTCGACGAACCGACCAACGACCTCGACGTCGATACGCTGCGCGCACTTGAAGAGGCGTTGGAGGATTTCGCCGGCTGCGCCGTCATCATCAGCCATGACCGCTGGTTCCTCGACCGCATCGCGACCCATATTCTGGCCTTCGAGGGCGAAAGCCATGTCGAATGGTTCGAAGGCAATTTCCAGGACTATGAAAAGGACAAGATGCGCCGGCTGGGCCAGGACAGCATCATTCCGCATCGTGTGAAGTACAAGAAGCTGACGAGGTAAAACTGACATGGGACGGCGCGCGCTGATCATCGCGGTGATCGCTGTTCTCTACGGATGGGCTCCCGCGCATGCCGCCGACGCCGCCTTCACCCAGTTCATCGCCTCGCTCTGGCCGGAAGCGCAGGCAGCGGGCGTGTCGCGCGCGACGTTCGATGCCGAGACCCGCGGGCTGGAGCCCGACTACAAACTGCCCGATCTGATCCTGCCCGGCCGTCCCGCGACCGGTGCGCCGTCGCAGGCCGAGTTCGTGCAGGTGCCGGCCGACTATGTGAAGGAAGCGTCCATCGCGCGGCTCGCGGCGGAGGGGCAGCGGTTGATGCAAAAGCATCGAGCGGCGCTAAGCGAAATCGAATCCCGTTTCGGCGTGCCCGCCAGTGTCGTGCTCGCGATCTGGGGCCGCGAAACCGACTATGGCCGTTACAGGCTGCCATACGACACCGTGCGCGTGGTGGCGACGCAGGCCTATGTCGGCCGGCGCAAGGATCAGTACCGTACTGAATTCATCCTGGCGCTCAAGATCCTCGGCGAGGGCGCGGTGACGCGCAAGGACATGCGCTCGTCCTGGGCGGGCGCCACCGGTCTCACGCAATTCCTGCCGTCGGAATATTACAAGCATGGCGTCGATCTCGACGGTGATGGGCGCGTGGATATCTGGAATTCGGTGCCGGACGCGCTCGCCTCGGCGGCCCAGCAGCTCGTCAACAAGGGTTGGCAAAAGGGCGTGCGCTGGGCCTATGAAGTGCGCGCGCCCGCCAATGTCGATTGCACCATGGGCGTGCCCGAAATCACCAAGCCGATCGGCGAATGGTTGCGCGCGGGTTTCGTGCCGGTGCGCGGACAAAAATTGAGCGCGGCCGAGCAGGCGCAGCCGGCTTCGCTGCTGCAGCCCGAAGGCATCTATGGCCCCGCGTTCCTGACCACGAAGAATTACTTCGTGATCAAGGAGTATAATTTTTCCGATCTGTACGTGCTGTTCGTCGGTCATCTCAGCGACCGCATGTTAAGTCCGCTGCCGTTTGCGACGCCGTGGTCGGCCTCGACCCAACTGCGCACCGCCGACGTCGAAGCGATGCAGCGTCATCTGACGCGCATCGGGCTCTACAAGGACAAGCTCGACGGCAAGGCCGGCATGCAGACCCGGGCGGCGCTGGGGGCGTATCAGAAGTCGGCCGGATTGAAGCTCGATTGCTGGCCAAGCGAAGCGGTGCTGCGTTCGATCAGCGCGGCGCGTTGAACGCCAGTTCCCTTGACGGCGCCGAGCGCGGCTTCACGCGTCTCGAACCACCTGCTGCGCGGGCTTCCAGGATGAGGCAGTCGGAGGATACGGTCAGAGGGTTAAGCGCCGCAAAGAAAAAGCCCAGCCGAAATTTCGGCCGGGCTTGATCAAAGCGTGCGGATAGCGCGCGGGTCGGTCAGATCAGCGGCAGACCTCGACGCGGCGATAGGCCCAGCCGTAACCATCCCAGAAGCGCTCGCGAACCATGCGGCAGGCCGGCGGAGGAGCTTCTTCCACATACACCGGGCCACCATAGGCCGGGCGGCTGGAGGCGATCGCGCCACCGACGATCGCGCCGCCGATCAGGCCGGCTGCCACGCCTGCGGCGACGCCACGCTGTGCGCTTGCGGGCGTTGCGGTAAGCGAACCGGCGATGGTTGCGACCGCGACGAAGGCAGCAAATGTCTTCTTCATGTCTAGGGCTCTCCTGGAGATGGCGCCTTCTCAGCCGACGCCGGGTTTAAAGTGACTCACACGCTGTATTCGGATTGGCCATCTCGCTAAAAAGCGCACAACAGTCAATCGAAAGTAAACGTTGCCTCCTGATAGCCCGAAAAAAAGGTTTTTTCAGGCCATAAAGGCCGTACCCACTGAAAACCGATGGTTTTCCGGGACGTTGCGCTCGATTTAATGAAGGTGAACGGGATTAGTAGCAGACCCGGACGTTGCGAACCAGCCAGCCATAGCCGTCCCAGAAGCGCTGCCGCTGCCAGACGCAGGGGGGATAGCCGGCCGGGCCGCCATAATACCCGGAGGCAGGGGCGTAATAGCCGGGGCCGTAGTAGCCGTTCTGCGATGCGATCGCGCCACCGACGATGGCGCCGCCAACCAATCCAGCGGCGACACCTGCGGCAACACCGCGTTGCGCATGGGCAGGCGCCGGGATCGCGACTGCGGAAACAGCCAGCGTGGCGGCGGCACCGAGCGCCATCAATGTTTTCTTCATGGTCACTCACCTTTCTCTCTGGAGATATTTGGAGAGCGGTAGGTGGTCTGTCGCGACAAAAGTTCCACATTCCGCTTGAACGATCAATGAACGGGAGTGCCTGATTTGGCGACGAATGCGGGCAGGCGACGGACATTGTTGCGGTGCAGGAGACGCCGGTGTCCGGGCCGGAGACGGGATTGGCCATGACCAATACGATGACGGCCTTCATGGTAGCGGTCGGCGGCACGTCGCTGGTTTGCTACTGGCTGATGAAGCGGGTGCAGAACGGCGCCGGCCCGCCGCAGCAGCGCGGCTAGCGACAACTCGAATTACAGCAGCGGCAGTGGCAGCACATCTGATTCCGGCGGCGGCTGGAATGTCCTCAACTGGTTCAGCAGCGACAGTTCTTCATCGGACAATTCCGGCGCGTCCGATCACTCCGGCAGCAGCGATAGCGGGGGTGGAGACAGCGGTGGCGGCGGCGATGGCGGAGGAGGTGGCGATTAGGATTACCGTCAGCGCGGAAGGCGTATTGTGCCTGTAGAATAAGGGTTTTTAGACTCGTTCCAAACTGCTCCGGCATCAGTTTGGAATTGCTTCAAACTGCTGTTTTTCCTTTTGCATCCTGTCGCGGCCTTCAATATCGAAGATGCGAAGCATCACCGATGGGCCTGCCGTCTTTATGATCGTTTGTTCCTGCAACGTCCTTAGCGACCACGATGTCCGGAATGCCGTAAGCGCGGCTTCGGACCTGCCGCGCAATCCAAAGCAGATTTATGGTTGCCTCGGCTGCAGCGCCGAATGCGGCCGGTGCGCGCGCACCATCAAAACCATCATCGACGAAGCGCTGGGCCCCTGCGCCAAGGCCTGCTGCTCGGGCTGTCCACACAGCCACGTTCACGCCGCGAACGACGAGCCTGCACAGGATTTCGCACTCGCTGCCTGCTGAAAACTCCGAATCCGGCCGAATCCGCGCTTCCCAAGGCTTTTTTGCCGCAGCGGTTGCTCTTGCCCCTGAACTGATTTAGAAGCATTCTAAATACAGATTCAGGCCGGTTCGGCCTCAAAAACCCGGAGTGTGCACATGCAGGGCGACCCAAAAGTCATCGACTATCTCAACAAGGGCCTGCGCAGCGAGCTCACCGCCATCAACCAGTACTGGCTGCATTACCGGCTGTTGAACAACTGGGGCCTGCTGGAAATGGCCAAGGTCTGGCGCAAGGAATCCATCGAGGAGATGGAACACGCCGACAAGTTCACCGACCGCATCCTGTTCCTCGACGGCTTCCCCAACATGCAGGTGCTCGATCCCCTTCGGATCGGCCAGAACGTCAAGGAAATCATCGAATGCGATCTCGCCTCCGAGATCGCCGCGCGGACGCTTTACCAGGAAGCCGCAACCCACTGCCACGGCGTCAAGGACTACGTCTCACGCGACCTGTTCGAACGCCTGATGAAGGACGAGGAACACCACATCGATTTCCTCGAGACCCAACTCGACCTGATCAAGCGCATCGGCCTTGAGTTGTACACCCAGAAGCACGTGGGCGGGCTCGAGAGCGAGCACTGAGCCGGGCGGCTGAAGCGGCAAAGCTCTGTCATGGCCGGTAACCGGCCATATCCACGCCAGCGCGACCTGTTGGGCGTGGATGCCAGCGTCTGCCGAAGCGACTCTACAACTGCGTCTTGTAGCGCTCGTAGACGACGTCCTGGCTTTCCGGTTCGCCGAGGCCGGTCTGGTCGTAGACCACTTCGGCGACGCTCGGCATCACCGAACGCTCGACCCGTTCCACCGACCACAGTTTTGAGCGCATCAGCGCCTTGCCGCAATGGAAATAGGCCTCGAGCACGTCGATGCGCAGTACCGCGCGTGGCGGCTTGCCGAATTCCACCATCGAGGCAAGCAGTGCCGGATCGGCCGACAATGTACCCTTGCCGCCGACGCGTAAGGTCTCGTCGATCCCGGGCACGAAAAAGATCAGCTGCACGAAGCCCGAGCCTTCCACGATGTTGCGCAAACTGTCGATGCGGTTGTTGCCCGAACGGTCGGGCATCAACAACTGGTTCGGCCCGGCGACGTGGATAAAGCCGGGATTGCCGCCGCGCGGTGAGGCATCGACGCTGCCGTCGGAGCCGGATGTAGCCAGCACGCAGAACGGCGACATGCCGATGAATTTTTTGGCGTGGCCGTCGATCTCCGGGCGGGCCTTTGCGATGACTCGCGGCGAAGGTTCCGGATAGATCGTCTTGAGGTCGCTGGCGGCAAGATCGGACACGGGCTTTCTCCGGTCAAGGCTTTCGGAGAGAGTAGCACACCCTCCGGCCACTAGCGAAGTTCGCCATCAGCCCAGCATCACATCGTCCTCTGCGGCGCGGTCTGCAACAATTCCTGCAGTTGCTGCGCATAGAATTTTGCGTTGCCGGTGGTGAGATGGCCGCGGGTCGCGGTCGAGGCCGGGATCAGATAAAGCTTGCCGTTCTTCACGTGCTTCATCGCCGCATCGGTAACGCCGGTTTCCGGCGGATTGCGCTCGTCGTCGGCGGCATTGATCGCGAGCAGTGCCGCCTCGATCTTCTCAAGTCCCGCGGACGGATTGTAGTCATGCGACGCTTCCCACTGGTAGACGAAGTCGTTGGCATCGGCGGTCACCGCGATCGCCAGCCGGTCGTCGACCATCTTGTCGGCTTTGGCGGCGGTCGGCGCCAGCGTCTGATAGCCGAGCGTGCCGCCGCCGGTCGCGATGCCATAGGCGTTGATGGCGTATTTCATCATCCGCGGCTGGGCGGTGTAATTGCCGCCATTGTAGTCGGGATCGTTCTTGATGGTCTCGATCATCATCCGCCGCAGCATCCAGTTGCGCGCCGCCATCTCGGTCGGCTGCGAGGCCATCGGCACCAGCGCGTCCATGAATTGCGGGTATCGTCCGCCCCAGATCCAGGTGTGCATGCCGCCCATCGAATTGCCGATCACGAGCCGCAGATGCTTTACGCCGAGACCTTCCTTGACCAGGCGGTAATGCGCATCGACCATGTCGTCATAATTGTATGCCGGAAATGCCGTCTTCATGCCGTCGGACGGCTTTGAGGATTTACCGTGCCCGATGCCGTCGGGGATGATGATGTAATATTTCGACGCATCGAGCGGCTGGCCGGGGCCGAACAGTGCCCCTGCGAATTCCGCCGTCAGCATCCGCGACGCGTCGCCGCCCGAACCGTGCAGTACCAGCACCGGCTGGCCGGTTGGTTCGCCCACGGTCGTGTAATGCAGCCGCAACTCCGGCATGGTCTGTCCGGTGTGGAATTTGAAATCCCTGGCGATCCAGTCGCCTTCCTTCGGCGCCGGATAATCGGCTGCGCTTGCTGCGGACACGGTCAAGACAAAAGCGGCTGATAACGCCGCGCGCAAGAATTCCATGAATATTCTCCCAGGACACGGGACACCTTGATGGGGCCTCTTGGCTGCAAGCCTATCACAGCGTGTACGGGGAGCCGAGAGTGAAGCATTGACAGATCAGCGGGAAATTTTTGCACAGACGAACCGTGGGAATGGAATAATCAGGCGTTGTCTTCAACATCGGTTTCCGGCCGGTCGTTGCCGGCGGCGGTCTCCGAGTGCCACTTGCCGTCCGCCGTCTCATACTCGATCACCTCGGTGCGGCCGGGCACCCGCTGTTCGGCCGCCGCGCGCCGCGCCGCCGCCAGCGCCGCGCCGTGGGTTGGAAACGGCTCGGAAAACACGCCGTCGACCGTGTAAGCCCATCCGCCGTCGTGTTCGACGATCTTGTAGGTCACGTGGCTCATCGGGAACTCGCTGTTTTGCGTGGGTACCGACAGGGGTGAACGCGCCGACCATTCTATGACAGAATAGACCAAAGCTGTCGGATTTTGCATGGGCCGGACGTCTTGGAAGTGACAGGCTGGAAGTGACAGGCTGGAAGTGGCAGGGCTGCGCCCGGTGCGGAGGAGAAAACCATGTGCCGTAACATCAAGACGCTGTTCAATTTCGACCCTCCGGCGACCCATGCCGAGATTCACGCCTCGGCGCTGCAATTCGTGCGCAAGCTTTCCGGCTTCAACTCGCCGTCGCAGGCCAATGCGGAGGCATTCAACCGCGCCGTTTCCGAAGTCTCCGACAGCGCGAGGCGCCTGCTGGCGTCGCTGCAAACCAATGCGCCGGCGCGCGACCGCGAGATCGAGGCCGAAAAGGCGCGGGAGCGGTCGCGGGCGAGATTTGGGTGAAGGACGAGGCCGCCTTTCGATCGCTGGGTGGCCGTGACGATCCGATGACGCCTGCGCCAATATGTGAGCGACCATCACTATGATGGACACGCTCCGGTTCCGTGCTATTCCGCGCGCCGTCATCGTCGACAAGTTCGGGTACCGGGAGTGCCCGCATAAGTGAGGAAATGTTAATGCCGTGGTATGCCTATCTCGCCTGGTTTTTCGCGGGCGTGTTTCTCACCAACAGTATCCCGCATACCGTTCAAGGCCTCAGCGGCAACCGCTTTCAGTCGCCGTTCGGATCACCGCCCGGTGTCGGCGAGTCCTCGGCCCAGGTCAACGTGATCTGGGGTCTCGCCAATTTCGCGGTTGGCGGCGCGCTGCTGCATGTGTTCTTTCCGTCGCAAATGCCGCCACCGTGGCCGCTATGCATCGCGGGACTGCTCGGAGCAGTGGCGATGGCGCTGCGGCTATCTACCCATTTCAGCAAGGTGCGCAACGCGCCACCACATCCGTAGCGCTTACTCAGAGCCTCTTCGCACGAAGTGGTACCAGTTCGTGTGAACCGGATCCGCGGTCCTGATTCAATCAGAGCCGATCAGGTTCTGGCGTCCCATGTCACCGGCAGATTAAGCAGGCCGCGAAACGCCCAGCCGCCGATCCGTACCGCCTCGCTTGGGTCGAGCCGCAAGCCCTTCAGGCGTGCAAAGATGCCCGGCAGCGCGACATCGGCCACCATGGCGCGGGAGGCAAAGGCGCCGGCGCAATAATGCGGGCCGGCGCCGAAGGCGATGCTCTTGGAAGTATCGCGCGTGATGTCGAAATGATCGGGATCGCCAAAGCAGGCTTCGTCGCGGTTGGCCGAGCCGAACATGAAGAAAACGCGGTCTTCCGGCTCGAAATCGACGCCGCCGAACGACCAAGGTTTGGCGACACGCCGCGGCGACATGCCGATCGGCGCGATCCAGCGCGCATATTCCTCGAACACGTCGAGCCATTTTGCGTGTCCCTCGCGGACGAGCGCGAGTTGCTCGGGATGCGTCAGCAGCGCCCAGATCGTGCCCGAGATGGCGTCGCGCGGCTCGTTCTGCCCGCCTGATATCGCAAGCTTGATGTTGGCGCGGATGCTTTCCATGTTCTGGCTGGAGGCCAGCAGCACGCTGAGGATCGAGCCGTTCGGGTGCTTCGTCACCACCGGAATCATGTCGTCGATCGCGGCATCGATGCCGGCGGTAGCGGCGTGGCAGCGCGCTTCCACCTCCTTGTTGCCGGTGTAATTGGCGATGCCGTCGATCATCGCTTGCGACCACGCGTCCATGTCCTGGTAACGCATGTTGGTCAGCCCGGTGATGTCTTTCAGGCATTCGGCCGACAGCGGCAGCGCAAACGCCTTGCAGAGATCGGCCGCGCCCGACGGCGCCAGCCGATCGAGGATGCGATCGGCGTGGGCCTGGAATTGCCGGACCCAGATATCGCGCACCGTGCGTGGCGACACCGCGGGAAACATCGCCGCCCGTTCCGACATATGCGCCTCGCCATCCTTGCGCATCATGTTGTGGCCCATCAGCACATTCATCAGCCCGGCTGGCTGGTGCGAGGAGAACACGTCGATGCGTTTTTCCTGCGTGAAAATATCGTCGCGCCGGGTGAAGATCGGTGGAGCCGAGCTGCGGCACGAACGCGATCGGCGCCTGCTTGCGCATCTTCGCCAGCGCCGGATAGGGATCGGCCCAGAAGTCCGCCACGTCGATGTCGAAATGCGGGGCGTTGGACATGGATGCGTGCGCTCACACCGTCCGGTATCCGCCATCCACCATCACGATCGAGCCGGAGACGTAGGCCGACAGATCGGAGGCGAGGAAGATCGCGGGGCCGACGATGTCTTCCGCGGTGCCGGCGCGCCCAAGCGGCGTGTGGGCGATGAAGGTTTTCGCCAGCTCCGGATTGCTGGCGCGTACGGCCGCATTCAACGGCGTTTCGATGAAGCCGGGGCCGATCGCATTGACGCGCACGCCTTCCTTGCCGAGCTCGGCGGCAAGCGCCTTGGTGAAACCGAGCACGCCGTGCTTGGAGGCGGTGTAGGCCGGCGAACTCGGCGTGCGCAGATGCACGAAGGACTGGATCGAGCCGATATTGACGATCCGTCCCTTGGCGGCGCGCAATGGTTCGAGGAAGGCGTAGGTGACGTTGAAGACGCCGTTCAAATTGATCGCGATGATGTCTTCCCAATCCTTGATCACGGCCTCGCTCGCACCCAGCATGCCGTTGCGCCGCGCAATCCCGGCATTGTTGACGAGGATCGAGACCTGTCCGATTTTTTCGGCGATCTGTTTGGCCACAGCGATACAGTCCTCGCGTTTGGTCACATCGAGGACGAAGCTCTCCGCTTTTCCGCCGGCGTCGCGGATTTCCCTGGCTACATCCGCGGCCGCCTTCTCGTTCATGTCTGCTATCACCACTTGCGCGCCCTCGCGGGCATAGCCGTTGGCGATCGCGCGTCCGATGCCGGAGCCTGCGCCGGTGACGACCGCAATATGATTTTGGAGAAGGGGCATGGGAGGTTTCCTCTGCTTTTGATTTTGGCAGAGGATAGCAAGCGCGCGTGGCTACACAAGATAGCAACGGCGGCAGGTATTCCGCGCTGGGGGCAGGGCGCGATACGCGCCTTACGTCTTTGCCAGCGACGCGACACCCTCGATCTCGATCAACATTTTTGGATCGGGCAGTGACGCTACCACGCAGGTGGTGCGGGCGGGGTAGGGCGCGGGGCCGAACGCGGAGGCATACAATACGTTCATCGTGGCGACGTCGGCGGCGCGGGTCAGCAGCACGTTGACCTTGGCCAGATCGCGGAACGCTCGCGCCGGCTTCGCCCAGCACCCGCTTGATGTTGGTAACGACATTGCCGAACTGCGCCTCGAAACCGTCTGGCAGCTTGCCGTTTTCGTCAAAGCCGGGAATGCCCGAGATGAACAGCAGGTCGCCGACGCGGGTGGCAAAGGAAAGCGGCGGGGCCTTGATGCCGGCGGGCGGCAGGAAATGTCTGATGGCGGACATGGGTCACCTTGTGGCTGCAACAGCGGCCGGCGCGGGTTCGCCGGCCTATCCGCTGCGCGATGGCGGAGCCCAAACCTTAACCCGCCGCTGTCTTGCTGGAAAGGCAACGGCGTTTGTTCGGGAGCGGAGCGATGTCCGGCTTGAATCCGCAGCGCGTGAACCAGGCCGCGCTCCCCGATCGATCGATGCGTGCGCGGCCTAGAGCTCCGTTCCGATAGAATCGGAGCGAAGCTCTAGATTTTTGATTTGACGCGTTTTCTTGACGCGGACCGGAATCCACTTCGCTTGAAAACGCTCTAGCTGTGCGCGGGTATGTCGACCCCGTCGGTCGCATATTGCTTGATCTTGTTGCGCATCGTGCGCACCGACAGCCCAAGCACGCGCGCCGCATGCGTGCGATTGCCGTCGCATCGCGCCAGCGTCTGCAGCACGAGCTCGCGCTCGATCGCCTCGACGGTGGAGCCGATCAGCATCGGCACGATTTCATGAGGGGTAAGGGTTGTGGGGGCGGCATAAGGCGGCGCAATGGTCTCCGCGTGGACGAGGTCCTCGCCAAGGTATTCACCAATAAACTGGCCAACATACTGGCCAACATACTCTTGGGGCATCAACACCTCCCGATCAACGCTAGCCCCGAAACGCGGGGCAGAAGCATCAGGAATCACGGCCCCCGCCGTGCAGGGAAGGTGCGGCGAAATGGTTAATGAAATACTAACGGGCATCGGCCTGCGGGTGCGGCGGTTCGTCATGAGCGCGCAACTATGGATATTTCGACTAACAATCCGGATATCGCCGCGCTCATAGCGGGCTGCGTCGGCCGATGAATCGGCAGACCGTTGGCCGATCGCGCGTCGTCGCGCAGATGCGGACGGCGCAAATCGCGAATGCGCTTTGCCCATCATCTCGATCGGCTACAATCGATCAGCCGCGACTCAATCTGCACGTCGCTCGCAAAAACCCTGACAGCAGGATCTTCGGAGAACGTACCAAATGAAGATGTCATCCGCCGTTCGTGTTGCCCTCCTCGCATTGACGGCCCTTGCCGGCACCATGCTGTCCTCCGCTTCACGCGCCGAGAGCGGCACGGTGGCGCTCACGATCTACAAGGCGGGATGGATCATCGGCGGCTCGGGCGGCAGCGGCATATTGAATTTCCGGGGACGGAGCTACGCGCTCTCCACCGGCGGGCTGGACTACGGCCTCGTGTTCGGCGGATCGAAGACGGTGCTGCGCGGCACCGTCAGCAACATCAACCGCCCGTCGGATGTCGCCGGCGTCTATGGCGCGGCGGGCGCAGGCCTCGCCGTCGGCAGCGGCGCGCGTGCGATCGTGCTGACCAACCAGAAGGGCGCGGTGCTGGAACTGGCCGGCCGGCAGACCGGGCTGATGGCGAACGCGGATTTGAGCGGGTTGGCGATTACGTTGAAGTAGAGCGCGTCACGTCCACCTTGTCGTGCAATAATCGCTCGTCTCCAAACGTCATTGCGAGCGCAGCGAAGCAACCCATGCCACCGGCGTTGTCTGACGAGATGCGTCATTGCGTCTCGGACGAACTGAGCGCACAACGCGTATGAGTCCCGGTCAAGCCCGGGACGACGGTGGCGTCCGATTCGATTGTCAAACAGCCATGAGGATGTGACTCCTCGTTCTCGCGGCGCGATGCGCCCGAGCTTTGCGTCGATTGCCACCCTCCGAAGAAGAAGAGGGCGCAGGGAAAGCCGGGTGCGCGCTGCACCCGCGGTCCCGTGTGCAAAATGGGAGAAGAAGCGCACACGAGCATACAGGTTCAGCGGAGGCAATCCGGCTTTCCCTGCGCGGTGGGTTACGGCTTATTGCGCGCTCTCCCTGGTGACCGGCTTTGTTGCCACCATCATCCGCTGAGAAGCCAGCTTCTCACGAACTTGACGCCAGCATCGGGGCGTCAGGACCACACGGCTTCACCGTCCGCGACAACGGCGTTCGTCGTTCGCCGCCGTCACGTCCACCGCATCCCACCGCGCGTTCGTGACGATCGCGATCCGCCCCTCTCATCGGGTGAGACGGGGCGAGCTGGTAGCGTTGATTTGCCCGACAGGTTAAGCGGAATATTTTTCGTAAGCGGGCTGGACAGGGTTTTGGGTGATTTGCCCGTCAGGCGGGTGATGCTGTTGGTTGAAAGCTTGCAAATACGCAACATCTACTCTACCGGCTGACGGCTGCGTGAATGTCCTCGCAATGCCGGACGAGGTTCGGATGCGCGGAGACGAATAGCTTCAACGGCGTTGGAATCGGAAAGAAGTGGATGTTGGCAATGAAGCCGTAGATGCCGGCATCGATGCTGGTTGGCTTCGCGCCATGCACATAGCCGTTCGCAGGGACCAGATCGGCGAGCACCTGCAGGTCCGCAAGGCCGCGCGCGTAAGCCTGCTCCGGCGGGTAGCGGCCGATGCCCTGAAAATAATAGCGCTGCGCATTATATTCCCGCGCCTTGTCCAGCCCGGCGGCGTCGATGCGTGAATGCTGCGCCATGAAGCCGTCGCGGAACGCAGGGAAATAGCGCTCATCCTTCCAGCGCGAATAGGACATCACCCAATAGAGGTCATCCAGCATGCGCGTGACGAGATGATCGGTGATGCGCTCACTTGGTGACAGCGCCGCATCGATGGTCAGGCGATATTTGCCGATGAGGTGGGCGATGATCGTCTCGCTGTCGCCGATGGTTTCGCCGTCATCGACAATATAGGGAAGTTGCCCGCGCGGCGCGGCAGAGGCATCGAAGACATGCTCGTGTACGAACGGCACGCCCGCGAGCTTGAGAAATGCGAACACCTTCAGCCCATAGCCGTTGTTGTCGGCGACACCGAACAATTCGGGATAGGAATAGAGTGTCAGCATCGGTCAATACCTGCGATAAGTTCATGCCCCGCCAGCGAAGCCACGCCTTCGATCTCCATCAGCATTACCGCCCTTTAGTGGTTGCTACAATTCTGTCCTTGTCCGCGACGGACCCCCTTTTTCGTCATGGCCGGGCTTGACCCGGTCATCCACGTCTTTCTAGCTGCCTACACTGATAAGACGTGGATGCCCGGCACAAGGCCGGGCATGACCAACTAAGAACACCCCGGGGAGAATTACCATGATGCCGAAGACCATCGCCGCCGCCATGCTCGCGCTTGCTTTATCGGCCGGCGCCGCCGCTGCGCAATCGGCGAACAGCCTCAAGGACCAGATCGTCGGCACCTGGAATTTCGTGGTCGCCGAGGTCACGGCGCCCGACGGCAAGAAATCGTTTCCGTTCGGCGAGACGCCCAAGGGCATCTTGATTTTCACATCAGACGGCCACTTCGCCCAGATCCATGTCGCCGGCGACGTGCCCAGGATCGCGTCCAACAACCGCATGACCGGCACGCCGGAGGAATACGCCGACATCATGCGCCGCAGCCTGTCGGTGTTCGGCACCTACACGGTCGACGAGGCCAAGAAGACGGTCACCTACAACATCGTGTCCGCGTCATTCCCGAATTGGCAGGGCGAGGCGCAGACCCGCAATATCGACAAGCTCACCGCTGAGGAGTTCGTCAACACCAATCCGGGCGTCGGCGGCGGGCGCGGGAGTGCGAGCAATTTTTACAGGCGGGTGAAGTAGCACCTTACCTGGCTGTTGCTATTTGCAGTTCCGAAGCCTCTCGTTGTGAGATGACGAGGCAGTCGGTAACTTCGTTGATCCGCCTTGGTTCTGCTTCGACTTCAGGATTCTCGGCCTTAACGCAGCGAGGCATGATCGTTCTGGGCAGCAATTCAGATGATCTTTCGATCCAGGTCGTCGAGGCTTCTCGGAAAAGCATAGAACGCAGGCATCCGGACTTTCTTGAGCACCGGCGACCCGCGCGATCGATTTGAGAATTAGCTTGTAGGCGCGCATTGCAGTGATTTCGCTGCCGTCGCGGTGCTGTTGCATCGGATTGCCGACGTCGAGTTTCGAGCGGTAGATAGCACGCCGACGTGATACAGGTGTCGATTTATTTGCAATAGCTCGTTGCAAAGACATAGTTCCACGGCTTGGCCTTCAGGTCATAGGGAATAAGAAGATATTTGAATGATCGGGCGCCGCCGTCGGCAGCGGTGCGTTTGGATAAATAGGTCGGCGACTTTGCCTACATCGAACTGGGTCGGCGTTGCGCGCAACCCTGGCCCAAGCCGGAGATCCAATGTTTTGGTAAGGACAGGTGCAGTGAGTACGCGCTGTAGCGCGCAAACCAGCGGCTGAACGAAGTCCGTGCTCTTCATTTCCGATTGTATGTAGAGCACGACTTCGGCAGGAGTGACGAGTTCTTGCGCCAGCGCAGTAGACGCGCTGGCGAGAAACGACGTGGCAGCGATTAGTAGCTCACGTAGCCTGTGGCTTAAATGCTTGCGCAAACAAATGCCTCACAACACCCGGTTGCTCTCCTTCACCTTCTCCGCATCCAGATAGACCTCTCCGCCCATCTCCTTGAACTTGGCGCTCATCGTCGCCATGCCGTCTTCGATGGTGCCATTCATCGACATGCCCACCGCCGCCGGATCGTTCAGCGTCGCTGCGTAATCGCGCACGTCCTGCGTGATCTTCATCGAGCAGAACTTTGGTCCGCACATCGAGCAGAAATGCGCGACCTTGTGGGCTTCCTTCGGCAGGGTCTCGTCGTGATAGGCGCGCGCGGTTTCGGGATCGAGGCCGAGGTTGAACTGGTCTTCCCAGCGGAAGTCGAAGCGGGCGCGGGACAGGGCGTCGTCGCGCAGTTGGGCGGCGGGGTGGCCCTTGCCAAGGTCGCTGGCGTGCGCCGCGATCTTGTAGGTGATGACGCCGACCTTGACGTCGTCGCGGTTGGGCAGGCCGAGATGCTCCTTCGGCGTCACGTAACACAGCATCGCGCAGCCGAACCAGCCGATCATGGCGGCACCGATGCCCGAGGTGATGTGGTCGTAGCCCGGCGCGATGTCTGTCGTCAGCGGCCCAAGCGTATAGAACGGCGCTTCGCCGCACTCCTTGAGCTGCTTGTCCATGTTGATCTTGATCTTGTGCAGCGGCACATGGCCGGGGCCTTCGATCATGACCTGGCAGCCTTTCTTCCAGGCGATCTGCGTGAGTTCGCCGAGCGTTTCCAGTTCGGCGAATTGCGCGCGGTCGTTGGCGTCCGCGATCGAGCCGGGACGCAGGCCGTCGCCGAGCGAGAACGAGACGTCATATTTGCGCATCAGGTCGCAGATTTCCTCGAAATGCGTGTAGAGGAAGCTTTCCTTGTGATGCGCCAGGCACCACTTCGCCATGATCGAGCCGCCGCGCGAGACGATGCCGGTGACGCGGTTGGCGGTGAGGTGGATGTAGGGCAGGCGCACGCCGGCGTGGATGGTGAAATAGTCGACGCCCTGTTCGCACTGCTCGATCAGCGTGTCCTTGTAGAGCTCCCAGGTCAGCTTGACCGGATCGCCTTCGCACTTCTCCAGCGCCTGATAAATGGGAACGGTGCCGATCGGGATCGGCGCGTTGCGCAAAATCCATTCGCGCGTGGTGTGGATGTTGCGCCCGGTCGAGAGGTCCATCACGGTATCGGCGCCCCAGCGGATCGCCCACACCATCTTGTCGACTTCTTCCTCCACCGACGAAGTGACGGCGGAGTTGCCGATATTGGCGTTGATCTTGGTCAGGAAGTTGCGGCCGATGATCATCGGCTCGAGTTCGCCATGGTTGATGTTGCAGGGGATGATCGCGCGTCCGCGGGCGATTTCGCTGCGCACGAATTCCGGCGTCACAAACGCCGGCACCGAGGCGCCAAAGCTTTCGCCGTCGGCAATCGCAGCTTCGGCGCGTTCGAGCTGCTGCTTGCGGCCGAGGTTTTCGCGGGTGGCGACGTAGATCATCTCCTTGGTGATGATGCCGGCGCGGGCGAATTCGAGCTGCGTGATCATGTGGTCGCCCGTGCCGCGCAGCGGCTTGTGGTGGGCGGTGAACGCCTTTGCCGCATGCGAGGCGCCGACATTGCCGTTGTCTTCCGGCTTGATCTCGCGGCCCTGATATTCCTCGACGCCGCCGCGCTCTTTCACCCATTCGATGCGCGCACGCTTCAGGCCGGCATTGACGTCGATGGTCACGTCCGGATCGGTGTAGGGGCCGGAGGTGTCATAGACCGGCAAATTCGGCTCGCCGGCGCCTTCGCTCAGGATGATCTCGCGCAAGGGCACGCGCACATCGGGCGCTTCATCCGGCGTGACCCAGATCTTGCGCGAGGCGGGCAGGGGGCCGGTCGTGACGGCGGGAAGCGTGGTGTCGGGGTTGGAGCGGATGTTCATGAATATCCTCCGTTGTCTTCTTCTGGTTCAAGCGGCTTTGGCGGAATCGCCAAGCCAATGTCTGACCCGTGCATCGGGATCGGCATTCTGGGTGACGTCGCTGACGACGGCGATCGAGTCGGCGCCGGCGGCGAAAATCTCGGCGGCCTGTTCGAGCTTGATGCCGCCGATCGCGACCAGCGGGATATCGCCGATGCGCTTCTTCCACTCGGTGATCTTGGGAATGCCCTGCGGCGCGAAGCGCATCGATTTCAGCGTGGTCGGAAAGATCGGCCCGAGCGCGATGTAATCGGGGTTTGCGCGCAGCGCGGTCGCCAGTTCCTCGTCGTCATGGGTGGAGATGCCGAGCGTCAGCCCGGCCTTGCGGATTTCCGCGAGGTCCGCATCGACCAGATCTTCCTGGCCGAGATGCAGATGCTTCGCGCCGGCGACGATGGCCGCGCGCCAGTAATCGTTGACCACGAGTTTGGCTTCGGTGCCTTTGATCACTTCGAGCGCATCGGTCACGATTTGCAGCGCCTCGGAGTCGTTGAGGTCCTTGGCGCGCAGTTGAATCGTGCCGACCCCGAGCAGCGCAAGCCGCGCCACCCAGGCGACGCTGTCGACGACGGGGTAAAATCGATCAGGATACGCGCGGCGATCAGGATACGGCATGCCAGAACGGTGTCCCGATGACAGGGGTTGAAGGGGAGGCGAAATCGCGGGCTTCCATCAGCCCGGCTTCATAAGCAGCGCGTCCGGCCTCGACACCGCTGCGGAAGGCGCTCGCCATCGCGACGGGATCGGCGGCCTTGGCGATCGCGGTATTGAGCAGCACCGCGTCGTAACCGAGTTCGAGCGCGTGGGCCGCATGCGAGGGCGCGCCGAGACCGGCGTCGACCACCAGCGTGATATCGGGCAGGCGGTCGCGCAGCAATTTCAGCGCATCGCGGTTGGTGATGCCCTTGGCGCTGCCGATCGGCGCCGCCCACGGCATCACCACCTTGCACCCCGCATCGACCAGCCGCATCGCGACGCCGAGATCCTCGGTGCAATAGGGAAACACCTCAAAACCGTCCTTGATCAGGATATCGGCGGCTTCGACCAGGCCGACCACGTCGGGCTGCAGCGTATCGTTGTCGGCGATCACCTCGAGCTTGACCCAGGAGGTGCCGAACAATTCGCGCGCCAGTTTTGCCGTGGTCACGGCCTCGCGCACGCTGCGGCAGCCGGCGGTGTTCGGCAGCACCGTGACGTCGAGCTCGCGGATCAGCGACCAGAACGCATCGCCGGTCTTGCCGCCGGCAGCTTCGCGCCGCAGCGACACCGTGACGATGCTCGCGCCCGAAGCCCGTATCGCCGCCTGCATGATCGCGGGCGAGGGATACAGCGCGCTGCCGATCAGCAGGCGGGAGGAGAAGGTTTTGCCGTAGAAGTTCAGCATGGTGTTAGCGCCCTATCTCGTCGTCCCACGCACATGCGTCATCCCCGCGAAGGCGGGGATCCACGGTATCTCCAGAGGCCCCGAGAATTCGTAATCGACGAAGCCGCGGCGTACTGGATCGCCCGGTCAAGCCGGGCGATGACAGTTGAATGTGATGCGATCATCCTCACCCTCCCTGCCGCGGCGTGATGATCTCGATCTCGTCGCCGGCCTTCAGCATGGTCTCGGCCCAGCGGCTCTTCGGCAGCACGTCGTAATTCACGGCGATGGCGAAATGCGTGCCCTCATATTCGAGCTCGCTCAACAGCGCATCGACGCGCGAGGCGTTGATCTCCCGTTGCTCGCCATTGACGATCACGCGCATCCATCACTGCATGCATACCTCGTTGTCGATCACGCCGCGCTGCACGTAGGCGAGCGTCAGTTCCGCCAGCGCGGGCGCCAGCAGGAAACCGTGGCGATAAAGCCCGTTCACCGCGATCTTGTTTTGGTCGACGGCGATGCGCGGCAGATTGTCGGGGAAGGCCGGACGAAGACCCGAGCCGAATTCGACGATGCGCGCCTCGGCAAAGGCCGGATGCACGGCATAGGCCGCGCCCAGCAATTCCAGCGCCGAGCGAACGCTGACGCCGGTGTCCTCGGCCTCGATCGAGGTCGCCCCCAGCATGAAGCGGCCGTCGCCGCGCGGGATCACATAAAGCGGCCAGCGCGGATGGATCAGCCGCACCGGGCGCGACAATTCGACCTCTGATGTCTCGACGACGATCATCTCGCCCTTGACGCCGCGCAATTCCGGCTGGCGTATCGCGCGCGGCAAGTCCGCGGCAATCGATCACGATGCCGTCGAGATCGCAGGCGTTCACGTCGCTGTTGAACTGGATGGCGCCGCCGGCCGCAGCTATCCGCGCATGCAATTCCGGCAGTACGCGCCGCGGCTCGACATGGCCCTCGTCGGCATAGAACAACCCGTCGCGAAAGCGGCCTTCCAGCGACGGCTCGAGTTCGCTCAAACCCCGCGCGTCGATCCGCGTGTGGCCGGTCGTCAGTCTGGCAAAGCGTTCGAAATCGGCGCGGTCGCGCCCATGCGCCACCACCAGCGAGCCGTTGAATGCCGTTTTGGGAAAATGCTCGCGCCAGAGGTCGAGCGAGCGGACGCCAAGCCGGCCGATCAGGGGTTCGGAGGCTTCGGCCTCGCACCACGGCGCCAGCATGCCGCCGGCCCAGTGGCTGGTGGCTGATGTCATCGCGGCGTCGCTGCGCTCATGCAACGTAACGGCATGGCCGGCCTGCGCGAACAGCAAGGCTTGCCAGGCGCCGGCAATGCCTGCGCCGATGATGGAAACGGGGGAATCCCCCCGTGGATCAGAACCCTGGTACATCCCTGTCCCTTCGCCGGCATGACCCGGATCAGGTTCAAAGGGTCACCGCGGTCTCAAACCTCGCCGTTTTACCCGGGCAGGCCTGAGCTTGCGGTATCTCAGCTCCTCATCGGAGCTCCCCTCGGAACAGGGCTAATGTAGGCAGATAGGGCGGGCTGTCAACGCGGGTTTCCGGGAACTGCACCGAAAGCGTTCCCCGGCTCGGAACGCCCGGATCGTCCGAGGCGCTGGCGCTTGGCCGCATAGTAATATCCGCCGGCATAATAACGCACCGCGCGGTTGTGGTCGCTGTTGGCGGCGCGATAGGCGCCGGCGAGATATTTCACCCCATAGGTGAGATTGGTTTCGGGATCGCGCAGCCCTTCGGCGGTGCCGGTGTAACCAAGGCCGCGCGCGGTGGCGAGCTTGATCTGCATCAGCCCGATGGTGCCGCCGCGTCCGACCAGCGACGGCTGATATCGGCTCTCGCGAACGATCACCCGATGCACCAGGCTTTCGGGCACGTTGTTGGCGCTGGCCTGGGCCGCGATCATCGCTTCATATTGCGCGCGGCTCTGCGCGTTCGCCTGCGACGAAAACAACAACGCGGCGATGCCGGCGAGCGCGGCGAAATTCAGCAAAGGTTTCATGAAAAATCTCAGGCACGAATTGCGTGTTGGTTGAGCTACGCGCTCCGATTGTCGCAGCCGCCGGGCAGGCATGTGGCGAAAATCCGGCGACATGATGGCGGCACCAATTTTGCGAAAATTTTCGCTTTGCAAAAATCATTCGGCGCGTGACGCCGCCGCGTCTTCGATGGATGCGAAATTTCGCCGCGAAAAATATAATTGTCGTGCAAATGATTCAATGAAGGTTTAGATTTCTGTGCGACAGATGTCCTCGTTCCGACAACAAATCTGTCCAATTCAAATACAAAATTTGCTGGGAGGATGCGCCATGGCCCGATTGGATTCCGGCTATCTGCCTCACGGAAATCCCTGCGCGCAATGCGGCAAGCCGATCGCACGACCCGACTGGGTTGAAAGCAGCGCCGGCCGAACGTCGTTTCTCTGGTACTGTCGCGCCTGCGACTATCGCTTCGAATCCATCGCGATCTACGAAGAAGAGCACCCGGATTCGATAGCGGCTTGACGCGCCGGCTTCATGCCGCCGAGCGCTTGCTGCAATCGCGTTGAAGCGACGGGAGGCTGCCGATAGCCCTGCGGCCTCATCCATTTCGATGGCGCGGCGCCGGAACCGGGGCGTGTGCGGCGCGTTGACCCTCTTCAATTTGATGTATGGAGGGGCCGATGGCACTCGACGTCATGACAAAGCCGCATCAGTTGATCGCGAGCGATCGCATCGAAGGCACCGCGGTGCGGCGACCGAACGGCAGCATGATCGGTCACATCGAACGGCTGATGATCGACAAGGTCTCCGGTAACGTATCCTACGCTGTGCTCAGCTTCGGTGGCTTCCTCGGCATGGGAACCAATCTGCTGCCATTGCCCTGGGGCCGGCTTCGCTACAACACCAAATTCGAGGCGTACGAACTCGACATCGACGACGACGAGTTGAAGCGCGCGCCGTCATTCGATGCGGACAAGGATTTCGATTGGGGCGATCGTACGCAAGAAGCGGAACTGCATCGCTACTACGGCATGCCGCCATATTGGGGCGGTTTTTGACGCACGCCGTTCACCGGAGTTCCGCGGAACACTTGCCGCGATGACGGGTTTTCCCAGTACTGATTTCTGAACTGAGGAGAATCCATATGTTAGCCAAATACACTATCGCCGGACTGGCGGCGTCCGCGCTGCTGGCAAGTGTCGCATTCGCGCAATCGCCGACGGCGACGACCGACAGCGCCAAGATGGCGCCCGCCGCGGCATCCGATACTTCTTCGTCGTATCAGGGCGCCTGGCGTGGATCGAAGGTGGTCGGACTGAATGTCTACAACGACGCCAATGAAAGCGTCGGCTCCATCAGCGACCTGCTCATGGAAAAGAGCGGTAACATCAAGGCCGTCGTGATCGGCGTCGGCGGCTTCCTCGGTGTCGGCGAGCATCTTGTCGCGGTGCCCTTTGACAAGATCAAATTCGTCAGCGAGCCGGTCGCCTATACCGGCGCGGCCAATGCCCCCGCGAGCGGCACCCGGCCGGCGTCGACCACGACCACCGGCGCGGCAAACACAAACACCGCGCCTGCGGCGGCGAGCAAGCCGAACCCCTGGTATCCGGATCATGCCGTGTACAACGCGACCAAGGATGAGCTGAAGGCGATGCCGGAGTTCAAATATTCGACGAACTAAAGCGGAGAACCAAGGCGTTCGGAACTTAAATTGTCGATGGCCGGACGGCAGCGCTGCCGTCCGGCCATTTTGATTAAGGGGGTGATGCGGTGGCCCGGATACCCACCCGGTGGCATCATGGTGCACCGCATCCTTTCAGCGCGGCTATCCCGATGTTAGGCTTGAGGCGCGGCAGGAGCACCCTGCGTCCTGCCTGAAACAGCAACGGGAGGACGACATGCCTGATAGCGTCTACAAGGTTATTGAGCTGATCGGGACCAGCAAGGATTCCTGGGAAAAGGCCGCCGCGGCGGCCGTCAACCGGGCCGGACAATCCTTGCGCGATCTTCGCGTCGCCGAGGTCGTCCAGCTCGATCTGCAACTGGACGCCAAGGGCCAGGTCGAAGCCTACCGCGCCAAGATGAAAGTCTCGTTCAAGTTTGAAGGTTAGCGAACGTTCAGTGCGTATGGTGGGCAAGGGCGCTCGCGCGCCGTGCCCACCATACTTTCTTTGGAAGCACGATAGGTGGGTTGTCGCTGCCCACCCTGCGATGCCTCGCTCAGTGAGTGACCAGCGGGCAGCCGCCCTTGTCGAGCGGACGGAACGCCTCGTCGCCGGGCACCGTCGCGAGCAGCTTGTAGAGATCCCACTCGTTCTTGGACTCGGACGGCTTCTTCACCTCGAACAGATACATGTCGTGGACCATGCGGCCGTCGATGCGGATCTTGCCGTTCTTGGCAAAGAAGTCGTTGATCGGGGTCGCGCGCATCTGCGCCATCACCTTGGGCGCCTCGTCGGTGCCGATGGCTTCGATCGCCTTCAGATAATGCATGGTCGCCGAATACAGGCCCGCCTGGATCATGGTCGGCATGTGGCCGACCTTCTCGTTGAAGCGTTTTGAAAACGCGCGGGTCTCGTCGTTCATGTCCCAGTAGAAGGCGTCGGTGACGATCAGGCCTTCGGTGGCCTTGGCGCCGAGCGCGTGCGTGTCGGTGATCTCCTGCAGCAGCGCGATCATTTTCTGGCCGCCCTGGGTGATGCCGAATTCCGCGGCCTGCTTCAGCGCATTGGTGGTGTCGCCGCCGGCATTGGCGAGCGCTACGACCTTGGCTTTCGAGGCTTGGGCCTGCAGCAGGAAGGAGGAGAAGTCCGACGAATTCAGCGGGTGGCGCACGTCGCCGAGCACCTTGCCGCCGCTTTCCTTGACGACGTTGGCGGCATCGCGTTCCAGCGCCATGCCGAAGGCGTAATCCGCCGTGATGAAGAACCAGCTATCTTCGCCGCGCTTGACCATCGCCTTGCCGGCGACATTGGACAGCGCGTAGGTGTCGTAGGTCCAGTGCACGGTATTCGGCGAGCAGGCAGTGCCGGTAATGTCGGAGCTGCCGCCGCCGGAATTGATGTTGATCTTGTTCTTCTCGCGGGTCAGCGCGGAGACCGGCAGGGCAACGGAGGACGTCGGCACGTCGAAGATCGCATCGACCTTGTCGTTGTCATACCAGTTGCGGGCGATGCTGACGCCGACGTCGGGCTTGTTCTGGTGGTCGGCGGCAATGACCTCGACCGGCTTTCCCTTGACCTTGCCGCCGTAATCGGCAACCGCCATCTGGACCGCCGCAAGCGAACCCTTGCCGGTGGCGTCGGCGTAAAGGCTGGACATGTCCGTGAGGACGCCGATCTTGACCACTTCATCGGAGATTTGGGCGTTTGCGGCACCGCCGGATACCGCAATGGCGATGCCGGCCGCTACCGCGGCTGCGAGCGATTTCATAGTTTCTTCTCCCAGGCTTCTTGTTGAGGGCTTCGATTAAGGGGTCCCTTCTAGCCGTCTCTGCGGCAACCCGCAAAGCCGACTTTATGGGCATCCGGCCCGGTTCGCTTATAATCCGCCCGGCAGCTTGGTGATGCTGACAGCCATGGCGCCCTGGGCGAGGGCGACTACGCGCAGCGTTTTGGAGTCGAAGGCGATGTCGGCCAGGCGAAGGCTGCTGATATCGGCTGTCGCCCGCACGCCGTCCTCGTTCTTCTGAAAGTCGGCGATCGCAGCAGCGATCTTCTTCTGCGCGTTGCTGACGAATGGTTTGAGATCGACGGTGGCTTTCTCGGCCAGCGCATTTTGCAGCTGCGGCATCGCCGCGCGGGCCGCAGCGCCCAGCAATCCGAACGCCGCCTCCAACTCGATGGCAAGTTCGATATTGGTCAGCCTTATGGTCTGCTGCGCTTCGTCGAGCACGGGCTTGCCCCAGATATGCACATTGGCCTCGCCGCCTAGCCCGAAGAAGCTCTTTCTCTCCCTGGCGTTGACCAGCAGCGAGATCAGCAGCCGGTCGCCCGACGGCGCCACGCTGGCGCGCTTCACGATGACGTCGACCGAACCCGAACCGTCCTCCGGAAAAGTTCGCCCCGCGAACTGCGCCTCGACTATCCTGTTGATCTCGGTAAAGGGCACGTCGATGGGAACGCCGATCGTGACGCGCCCCGGGCTCGCCGGCACGATGGCGATGGTCGCGGGAAACGGGCATTCCGGTTTGGTCTGCGCCGGCGTGATGCGGGTCTCGGCCTCCATGCCTACCGTCAGCAGGACCGCCGATGCGTCGACCCGCGGCTGCGCTGCCATCGCGCCGGTCGGCTTCATTTCCAGCCATAGCGACGGCAGCGACGCGTCGGTGTCCTTGGTCTGCAGCGGAATCGAGCGGCAAAGCTTTGCCCATTGCGTCCGCGCGTTGCGCTCGAAGATCGGATCGTTGCTGAACCGCGCCTGCAAGGCGGCAATCTGGTCGGTAACCGTCTTGTCGATGACGGGCTTCACCTGGGCCGGCACGTTGACGCGCGCACCCGCCACCGAAAGGCTGGTATCGCCCAAATTCACCTGCGCCGCCAAATTCGGCTCGATGCGCCAATTGGGTGCGATCTTCGGCCGCGCGGTGATGGTGACGTTGCCCTTGATCTCGGCGCTGGCATTCAGCGACTTGATGTTCACGCTGCCGATTTGTTTCGCGACATTTCCGCCGAGCAGGCTGCCGAGGGCATCGCCGACCGCGCCCGTTGCTTTCGCCGACAGCGAGCCCGTTACATTCAGCGTGCCCGTGATCGGCGTAGCCAGCGAGAGCACGTCCTGTGCGCCGGTCGCCGTGATCGGCCCGCGCGAGGCGGTCCAGCCGATTTCCGCATTCTGCAGAATCTGCGATACCGGATTGTCAGCCTTGCCGTCGAAATTATACGGCGAGCTGCGATCGGCGACGTCGCGGATCGCGCTCAGCGCGATCGAGACCGGCACCATGATGCTGGAGCTGCGCGAAGCCGGCGGCAGCGGCGGCAATTCGGCCAGCACCGGCGCAGCAGTGCTGCCGGCGCGCGGCCACAGCCGGTCCATGGCCGTCAGGCTGATCAGGAACGAGACCGCGATAACCGCGACCCCGATCAGGATCGTCTTGAGATGCATCGGCAGACGCATCGTCCCCCCGGTTCGATTGAGCTGTGAGCGTTTTACAGGGAGGGCGAAGGGGGCGCCAGAGCGGGTCTCGCCGGTAACTCCATCGTTAAGACGTTCGGCCTTGGCGGGCACCTTCGACGACCCGTCACGTGCGTTGGACCTCGCTGCAGGCCGCACAGCCGTTCCCATTCGCAACCGTCCGCTGTCGCCGGACGATCTGACGGCGCGCCGGTCGCGCCACTCTTCTCAGTTCCTTCACCAGTGCCGATACGGACGGAAATTGCCGGGGCGCGTACTGCAACGATCAGCTTCCGCTTGCGGGATGTGTTGAGCGCCTCAGGAATGGGCCGGTCCACATTGCTTGAACTCGGCGGCGTGGAGTTTCACGAAGTCGCGCATGCTCATCGGTGTTTCGCCGGTGAATTTGCACATGGTGTCCGTCATGCGGTCGTAACGCCCCTGCCTGTTCAACTCGGTCATGGCCGAGAGATGGCTGACGACGTGCTCAGGAGACCCCGCCTGCCGAAGGCTTTCGTTCCACGCCGGGAGTGGGACGTCGCGATATCGGATGGGGGGTGAGCAGACATCGTCAGGCTGTCTCGGCATGTCCGATAAATGCGAAGAACGGAAGTCCGCCAATGTCATTTTTTGATCCTTGTCGAGCAAAAAGAGAGACCGCCTCGCGGCGGTCTCTCCGAGGTCTAGCCGGTGCTCGATCAAGCAGCTCGCTTGAACGCTTCCCGCGCAGCCTCATTGGCGCGATCGAAGGCAGTGCGCGTTTCCGTCAAAGCTGCCATGAGTGCGGCCCATGACTGGGTCCCTGCCTGGTTCAATTTCTCGAGTTTTTTCTCCGCCTCGATTGCATCGGCGTTCATGCGCTTAACGGCGGCGTCGATATCGCCGCGACGCTCAGAAGCGAATTTCTTGGCGTCGCTGCCAAGCTTGTCGGCTGCTTCGCGCCAAGCTTTCAATTGGGCATCGGCTTGAAGCTTGAACGTCGCCTGCTGGTGCTCGATTTGCTTGCCGAAGCTTTCGACGTATTTCTTGACCTCGACCTCGAACAAGCGCCAGTCAGCTTCTAGTTTTGCTTTTGCCTGGATCCAGGCAGCCTCGTTAGCTTCCGACTGCTTCTTCATGGTGTCGCGGAAATCATCACGCTGCTTGCGCACGTCAGCAAGAGCGTTCTTGGCCTTGTCGCGGACATCGGCCTGCACCTCGGCAGCCTTGCCCTCAAGCGATGTCACCGTTGCGTCCATTTCGTCGAGACGCTCCTTGGCCCAATTTGTAAAGAAGTGGATATTGCTTTGCGTAACCATTTGCTCGTCTCCATGGAGTGTCGAATGGTGCCGGCCCCATGCTGCTAATTAACATGCCGCGCCAAGCCATTTTTTGATGTGAATCAATATAAATTAAGAGTGGTCCGTGGTCTGACCGGACTTCCCCCAGGAGTTGCGGGTTCAGAAATGGGTCAATCGCGTCATTTTAGCCGTCGGCCGAATACTTCCGATCTTCCCGTGGAAACGGACATCGTCCAGTCCGTCGCCATGTCTCATAGGTGCCAAACTCGGAAGTCGGCGGCTTTCTATTCGATCACCTCGTCGGCGCGAGCGAGCAGTGTCGGCGGCACTATGATGCCGAGCGTCTTTGCGGTCTTCAAATTGATCACCAGTTCGAACTTGGTCGGTTGCTCGACCGGCAGGTCGGCAGGTTTAGCGCCTTTGAAAATCTTGTCGATGAAAACGGCGGCGCCCCCATATAGAGGTTGAAAATCAGGGCCGTAACTCAGAAGCATTCCCGCCTCTGCGAATTCTTTCAAACTGGAGGTGGAGGCGAGCCGATTTTTGAGGGCCATGACGCCAATCTGTTGGCGATAGTTGAACAGCACAGTATCCGACACAAGAATGAATGCCTGCATTTGCTCTCGCACCATTGTTGCGAACGCTTGTTCAAGTGCATCCAACCCGCGTGCTTCGACCGTGACAAGCTTCAAACCCAACGGCTGCGTCACGTCCCTCATCGACTCGAGCCGAGCAGGATTGAGCGCACCGTCCGGATTCCACAGAACGCCCACGCGCGTTAGGTTCGGCAGTGCCTCCTTTAGCAACCCAAGCCGCTTGCCCTGCATCTCGCCCTCGTTACCGCCATCCAGGCTAAATCCGGTGACGTTCCCGCCTGGTCGCGCCAGACTGGCGACAAGTCCGACACTGACCGGATTGGCACTGCTGGTCATGACAATCGGGATGGTCGTGGTCGCCTCCATGGCCGCAACCGTGCTTCGAGTGTTCCCGGAAACGATGACGTCCACGCCGAGCCGGACCAGCTCCGCCGCAAGCGCGGGTAATCGTTGCACCTCACCGTCGGCGAAGCGGTACTCGATGACGATATTCTGGCCAACGCGGTAACCAAGACTTCGCAGGCCCTCATCGAAAGCTTTAATTAGATAAAGTTGCGTCTGCTGGGACCCACCCGCGAGGTACCCCACCCGATAGACCCGTCCTGCCGGTTGCTGAGCGCGCGCGGCCAGCGGCAATGCCATCGCAACGCCGCTGATCCCCGCGATGAATTCGCGCCTTCTCATGTGAGCCCCCGAGGAAACGCTTCGTCAGTGTCGAAAGCCTAACACTTTGCGAGGGACCCAGTGAAAAGAATGGCCCATGACGCCGCGTCCCATTGTCCGGGTCGGGTCCATTTTCGGAAGTCGGCCGGCAAAGTCGAGAGGTCCGCTTTGCCCTCGATAGTGTTCTCTAATTCCGGGACTGGGTGTCAAGCTCTCCGCGAACATCCTTGCCGGGCCCACTGTTCTCTCCGCGGTAGGGGTGACCCCTCCGCATGATGGCGTAAGACGACGTTGGTGGACCAATGTTGCAAGCGCGGTCTCTCTTGGTTGAGAGCACGCAAAGTATCGGACGATCTCACCACCGCCACCGTCCCGGCAGGGACGTCTTTTCCCGCCGCGTTGCAGGAACCCTAGATCTCCTTGTGCTCGTTAGGCAGCAACCTCCTTGTTAGACCAGTTGAACTCGGTCCCGTCGATCCACATCCGGTGCAGGATGACTGCGAGCTTGCGCGCGACGGCGACCTTGGCCTTGCGTAGCCCGTTGCGTTTGGTGAGCCTGGTGCCCCAAGCCTTCAGCGCTGACCACTTCGGCACGCGGGTCAGCAATACGCCGGCCGCTTCGAACAGATACATGCGCAGCATAGCGTCGCCGCACTTCGATATTCGACCGGACCAATCGAGCTCTCCGGAGGCATGACGCCTGGTCGTCAATCCGATATAGGCGCCGACACTTCTCGATCGCTTGAACCGTGCTGGATCGTCGATCGTCGCCTTAAAGCAGAGCGCGGTGATCGGACCGACGCCAGGAACAGACATGAACCTGCGGACCTGCGCATCCTGGCGCGAGAGCTTTAGAACCTGACGGTCGAGTTCGCCGACCTGTTGCTCGATAGCCGTCCGCGCCGTGAGCAGTGGGCTAACAGCCGAGGTAAGCGCAGGACGGTCCGCGATCAGTTCCCCGGCCCGCCGGGCGAAGACGTCGAACGTGCCGCGGCCGATGACAAGACCTAGGTTCTTGAGAAGGCCACGGACCTGGTTCTCAAGATCTCGCTTTATCTTGACCAGCAACGCCCGGCTCGCCAGCAGCGCCTTGACAGCATGGCTATCAAGGTCCTTGACGCGCACTTCCTTGAACCAGCCGATTTGCATGATGCGAGCGATGCCAGCCGCGTCGTTGCGGTCGTTCTTATTGATCTGCATCTTCAGCACTGCTTTCGCATGCCGAGCATCGATACAGATGACCGGTAGGTCAAGCCGCACGAGCTCGGTCCAAAGCCACGTTGCGGTAGGTCCAGTCTCAAGGCCGATCCGAACTGCACCCGGTGCTTTCGACTTCACGAACCCAGCAATCGCTTCAGGGACAGAATCCACCACGCCCTCTCGAACAACCGATCCCTTCTCGTTCACCACGCAGATCGACGTCTGCTTCAACGATACGTCCAGCCCAACAAAGTACTCCATCGCGCCTCTCCATTGTTGCTGGGCCAAATGAGGTTGGCCCCTGTATCCCTGGAGAGCTGATTCCCTGTGCCTTTGTTTGGCTCGATCCCGGAATTACTCCATGTTGCAAAAGTCGAAAGTTGCAACGGTCTGAATTTTTGGCGAGAACTTGAAGCGCGAAGAGATCGATAATTCGTATAGCCTCAGTCGCGCTACCGAAGTCGCCTATGAGTTTAGCGTGAGGCGACGAGGTCCCTCAGATCTCTACATGAAAACCACGCCTGCGGCCCCAGAGTTTTTGATCGCCTTCGGCAAAACGACTTTTGCAACAATATCGGGGGCAAAGCGGACCTCATCTACTCGCGGTGAGTATTTCTGGTTTTGACCCAACTGAGACATCGCGTCTGAGGCTGGTTGGTATCATTTGTTCCTCGCTAGCCAGTCGCAAAGTGCTAGGTTTTGGCTATTGCACGCGGCAAGCTTCCATGAGGGACAGCATGAGGCGGCGGGATTTCATCACCATTCTCGGCGGCGCGGCGGCGACACAAGTGATTAGGCCGGGCTTGGTGCGTGCCGAAACATCGCCCAAGCGACCGATCATTGGCATTCCGGCCTTCTTTGGCCCGTCGAAAATAGGCCAATCGTTCGGCAACGTTTTTCGGCAGGGTCTACAGGACCTAGGCTACGTCTTGGGCCGCGATCTCGACATACAGGCTCGCAACGCTGGCGGTGATTGGGATCGATTGCCAGCAATTGTAGAAGAAATCGTTCAGCTAAAGCCCGATGTCATCTATGCGTTTGCCACCTTGGACGCGGTTGCTGCGAGGAAGGCGACCTCGACGATCCCGATTGTCTGCGCGGCTCTCGCCGACGCCGTTCGCCTTGGCCTGATAGCGAGCGAGGCGCGACCGGGAGGCAACGTCACCGGAATAGAACCCTATGTTGCGGGATTGCCTGCGAAACAAATCGAAGTCGCACGAGAAATAGTGCCGGGTGCGAGCACTGTCGGGCTGCTTACAAATTCGAAAGACCCAAAAGGAGCACCCCAAGTCCCTGAGCTTGAGGCTGCAGGTCAAGCCGCCGGTCTAAAGATCGTGGCGGCGGAAGCGAACCGGCCAGAAGATATCGAAGGTGCATTGCGCGAACTGGCAAACAAACGCGTCGATGTGGTGATCGTGCTGCAGACCGGCCTGCTCGTGGTCAATAGCCCACAAATTGCTGCAGCGGCCTTAGCGATGCGGCTGCCAACGGTTTACGGATATCGTGAGCATGTGATCGCAGGCGGATTGATCAGCTATGGGGTCGATTTGCGCTGGTGCTATCATCGTTCCGCGTATTTTGTGGACAAAATACTGCGTGGTGCCGCGCCCGGTGACTTGCCAATCGAGTTCCCGACTCAATTCCCGTTGTCGATCAATCTAAAAACAGCGAAAGAGCTGGGCCTCACCGTGCCGCCTGCGCTGCTAGCCCGCGCCGACGAGGTGATCGAATAGGGCGCGTCACTTCCGTTGTTGGCACGTTCGAGACATTCAGCGATGTCTATCATTTGTTCGCTATTGGGGGCAAAGCAGACATCGATATCCGATTATAATGGTGAGGGTCGAACGGACGATGCACCTAATGGGCAGGGAAGAATGAGTTCGAAATCAGTGGTGCGCTTGGTAATCAGTTTGTTGATGTGTCTCGGCTTAGGAATATTGGAAACGCTGGTGACGAGACCTGAGATCCCGACATGGTATGCCTCCCTCACCAAGCCGTCTTGGACACCTCCTCCTGTGGTTTTCCCGATCGCTTGGACGGCCCTCTACATCTTGATGGCCATCAGCTTCTGGAAGCTCTGGGAAACGGAGCCACGATCTGCAGCTCGCTCAAAGGCGATGGTATGGTTCTTGGTACAACTCGCGCTCAACGCGGCGTGGTCGCCAGTATTCTTCAGTTGGCACGACACCAAAACGGCTCTTGTCATAATAGTTGCATTGCTGACCGCCATCGGCGCAACGATTGTCTCTGCGTCTCGTGTCGATCGGGTCGCGCCTTGGCTTCTAGCACCCTATTTCGTGTGGGTGGCCTACGCGACCACGATCAATGCTGGCGTTGTGGCTATGAATT
The DNA here is from genome assembly GCA_963847015.1 of uncultured Alphaproteobacteria bacterium. GTDB lineage: Bacteria > Pseudomonadota > Alphaproteobacteria > Rhizobiales > Xanthobacteraceae > Bradyrhizobium. The sequence goes on from CAWJYI010000028.1 coordinate 157,467, forward strand.
AACGTCAGCCCAACGCCGCGGCTGCGCTGACCGCTTAGACATCTGTGCCAAAATTGGAGTGACTTCCGAAATTGACACAACCCGGACACAGAGCGGTGGTCCGACGACGTCTGCTGTTGGGGCCCTCAAGAACGGACTTCGTCAGGTTAGTCTGTCACGTCCGAAAAGTGCCGCAACCGGACTCATGCACCACAACAAATGGCATCCTATTCGATCACTTCGTCGGCGCGAGTGAGAAGTGTCGGTGGCACAATGATGCCTAGCGCCTTTGCGGTCTTTAAATTGATCACCAGCTCGAGCTTGGTCGGTAGTTCGACCGGCAGGTCGGCAGGCTTCGCACCCTTGAATATCTTGTCGACGAAAATGGCGGATCGACGAAATTGATCTCGCATATCAATCCCGTAGCTCAGAAGCATGCCCGCCTCCGCGTATTCACTCACGGCAGAGATTGCCGGTAGCCGATTTCTGACGGCCATGATGCCAATCTGGTCACGACAGTTGAACAGCACACCATCACTTAGAACGGTGAGCGCTTGCGCGCGCTCCCCTATCATCGTCGCGAACGCTTGTTCAAGTGCATCCAGTCCGCGTGCTTCGGCCGGGACAAGCGTCAACCCCAGCGGCCGGGCGGCGTCTCGCGTCGACTTCAGACGCTCCAGATTGGGCGCAAAGTCCGGATTCCAAAGAATGCCCACACGCGAGAGGTTCGGTAGTGTTTCCTTTAGCAACTCAAGTCGCTTGCCGTATATCTCGTCGCCAGTCTCCGAGCTGAACCCGGTGACGTTCCCACCCGGACGCGCCAGACTGGCGACAATCCCGGCACTAACTGGTTCGGCACTGTTGGTCATGACGATTGGGATGGTTGTGGTGGCTTTCATGGCCGCAATCGTGCTCGCGTTGGTCCCGGCAACGATAACATCCACGCCGAGCCGGACCACGTGCGCGGCAAGCGCGGGCGGCCGATCCATCTGGCCATCGGCAAAGCCGTAGTCGATGACGACATTCTCGCCAACACGGTAGCCTAGCTTCCGCAGGCCCTCTTCGAACGCCTTAATGAGATGGAGCGATTGCTCCCGCGACGCGAGCGCGAGGTAACCCACCCGGTAGACCCGCCCTGCCGGTTGTTGCGCGCGCGCTGCCAACGGCCACGTCGTCGCCGTGCCGCCAAAAAGCGTAATGAACTCGCGCCGTCTCATTCGATCCCCCAGGAAATGCCTCACCGACGTCCGGAGCCTAGCACTTTGCGACGGGGCGACGAGCAAATCGGGCAAACAATTGGTACCAGACGCTGCGGTTCAACGTCCGCTCGGGGTCATTCGCGTCGGTTTGACACTCAGTCGGTGACTTCCGGTCTACCCCTACGAACGGACATCGTCAGTGACGTTCGGTAGGTCCGGTTCGTGCCAAAATCGGAAGTGAAAGGCATCTACACCCAAGGGAACGTCGCGTTTAGGTCATGAGTGATTGCACGGCCGGCCGATGGAATGGAGGATCAGCGGCCGGTACCCATGTTTCGCACGTCTCATGCCAAGTCGATCGGCTTAGGCAAGTGCGCGGTTCCCAGATCATGGCTGTGAAGAGGTGCGGCGAAGTTATATCTCACGAGAGGATTCGGCGCCGTCGCTGTCCTCATTAAAGAGCGCTCTCAGTAAACGCCATAGTTCGCGATGCCCAGCGGTTTGACCACCTTGCGTTAGATAGTCCGCAATATCCATTGTCGCTGTTTGGTATTCGACTGCGCCCCCAATGCCTGTCTCTAAATGCGCCACCTCTCGCTCGACATACAAACTTTTGGTGTCTGTATCGAAGACAAGGGAACACCGATCCTCGTGTGTGATCTCGGGCCCTTACCTGACGATATAGTTCTCTTTTTAAGAAGGCCATTTCCCGCTCCCGATGAGGACGGTGCGATAGCTAGGTTTCTTAGCTCAATAAGGTTCGGACCTTTGTAGCGGCGTCATAAATTTCGATCTGGAGCATCGGATAAATCGATTTCAGTTTCCGACCCGATAATTCAGCAGCTTCGGCCGTGTCAAACTCCGACTTGAAGTGTCCGTCGACAATTACCACAAATCCTTCCGTCGGCGGCCTGTCGGCACGTGGCGCCTTCCGCTCAGGCTCGTCAATTGGGCGAATTGGCTTTTTCATCGGAGCTCTCATCGTATCGTAGAAGCGTAACAGGCGGCTCTTTGAGACCAAAAGCGCAATCAAGCTGCGAAATCTCATTCGATCACGGCATCTGAAAAAGTGAATGACAAAATCCGGAGACTGCAACCGGCTTATCTGGTTCGGGTCTCCGGTTTGGTGCGACGGCTGGTGGTCCACAATCTCGGAAGGCTCATCTGCTCTCTCCACAGGTTAGCTAAATATCGAGAGACAACCTGTTTCTCGCGGTCCCGACGGCCTTGATGTAGCGCAAAATGGCTGGGTCATTTCGAGGCGGAAAGGCCGGC
>CAWJYI010000029.1:0-189134 GCA_963847015.1 uncultured Alphaproteobacteria bacterium
GCCGTTTTGCGATTTTGCTGCACTGCAAAATACGACATCCGCCGGCCCGGCGTAAGCGGCCTGTTTCGCGGCTAGCCGGGCGACGACGACTGAATATGCGTTTGCGTTCTCGCGACCCAGTAGGTCCGAGTTCTGCTCGAAATAGTGTCCCTCTGAGAATAGAGGGCGCAGGGAAGACCGGGTGCCCATTGCACCCGCGGCCCGTGTGCATTGGTAGAAAGCACACGGTAGTCACCACAGGTACGCCGGAAACATCCGGCCTTCCCTGCGCAATGGTTTTAACGGTTTCCTTCGTGATCTCCCCGGTGACCGGGCTTTGTTGTCACCGTCGCCCGTGGAAGCTTACTTCTCGCGAACTTGACGCCAGCGTCGGGGCGTCGAACCACACGACTTCGCCGTACGCACTGGCGCGTTCGTCTTGCGCGCCGTTGCGTCCACCGCATCCCGCGCCCGACGTCCGTGACGATCGCGAGCCGCCCCTCTTGTGAGCGCGAGACGGGCGAGCTTGTAGAGATGATTTGCCCGACGACGAAAGCGGAATATTTTTTCTGATGAGGCTGGACGGGGTTTTGGTGATTTGCCCGTCGGGCCTCCGATCGCGGACCAGAGGCCGCCGCCTTGCCGCGTTCTACTCAATCACCTCATCGGCGCCGCTCATGAGCGAGGGCGAAAACTCGATGCCCAGGATGCTGGCGGCCTTCACGTTGATGAAGAGCTCGACCTTCGTGACCAGTTGGACTGGCAGGTCAGAAGGCTTTTCGCCATGAAGAATCCGGTCCGCATAGATGCCGGCGCGACGATGCGACTGGGCGAAATCTCCTCCGTAACTCATCAGGCCTCCTGCAGTCGGGAAATCACGGGATTGGGTGATTGCGGGCACGCCGTATCGCTGGGCGAGCGCGGCAAGCTGCCCACTGCGAAATGCAAAGTAAGGGTCCGAGGTAAAGACGAGTCCGCGCGGCGATACCTGAGCGATGGCGGAGAAAACAGGTTCGAACTCTTGTTCACTGCTGGCGTGCAGAACCTCCAGGTGCACCCCCAGGATTTCGGCAGCGGAACGGAGTTTCTCCAATTGTGAATTGGCGGTTGGACTTGTAGGGTTGACGGCCACGGCCAATTTAGCTGCTGTTGGCAGCAGTTCGTGCATCATCTCAAGCCGCTTCGGTGACACGTCCACGCTCAAGCTCGAAACCCCCGTGATATTGCCACCCGGCTGCGACAAGCTGTCCACCACGCCTAGTTGGACTGGGTCGCCACCCATCTCAAATACGATCGTCTTAGTCGCCGTAGAAGCTTTTGCCGCGAGCGCAACGGGAGCACCGCCGGGCGCGACAACGACGTCCACATTACGGGCGACCAGATCTGCAGCCAGGGCCGGTAATCGCCTGTACTGCCCTTCGGCCCACTGATAATCGATTGCGACATTGCGGCCTTCGACAAAGCCAGTTTCGCCGAGTCCTTCGTGGAAAGCTTTGAGCCGACTGGCGAATAGTCCGGGTAACTCCGGGCAAAGATAGCCGATGACCGGCATGGCCAGTCTCTGCGCACGTGAAGGTAACGTCCAAGTCGCGGCACCACCCAGCAACGCAAGAAAATCTCGCCGCCTAATCCGATCGAACGTCCTTCCGCCCCCTGCTACCTTGAATCCCGTGCGGGTCATATTTGCACCAACCGGCATCACCTGGTCGTCCATCAGCGCAGATCCTATGATGCTTCGCTAAATGCGTCCTGCACCAAACATCGGGTGCCAGCCATCGTCCATCGGCTTAGGTCTTGGATGGCGCATCGAACGAGATTCCAAAGACCGGCATGACCTCATCATAGCCCTTGATCGGACGGTTCCCGAGCCCTTTCAACGAGCGCCCGTCCTTGACGGCTTCGGCGACTTCGGCATCCATCAGGATTTCCCGGTCGGCTGCAGACGCGCACAGGCGGGCTGCGAGATTAACCACACTGCCAATGGCCGTATAGTCGAACCGGCTTTCGTACCCGATCCGTCCAACCGTTGCCGAACCACTGGCAAGACCTACCCCAAACCCGATTTCGTACCCCCGCGCTCGCCAACCGACGATGAGTTCTTGCACGCTCCTCTGCATCTCCACAGCCAGATCGACGGCCCTTAGCGCCGGTTCTTCCACGGGAACGGGTGCGTTGACGAGAACCATCAGGCCATCACCCGAGAAACTGATGAGTGTCGCGGCAAATGTCGTGATGGCCCTGCCGAGCGCCTGATAGTACTCCGACAGCACGCTCATCACTTGCTCAGGCGCTACTCCCGCGGAAAATGAGGTGAAGCCTCGCAAGTCACAGAATACAACGACCACCTCGGTGCGGCGGCCCTCCAACACGCTGTCGTCGCCCGTTCGATCGACAAGATCGGCGACCTGCGGGGCGAGGAACCGCTTAAGTCTCGCAATACGCTCCTGATGCTCCTGCGCGAGGGCCAGCTCGGCAGCCATCCTGTTGAAACTGTCGGCCAGACGCTGAAACTCATCTCCGGTATCGATGGTGATGCGGTGATCGAAAAGTCCAGCTCCGATCCGCTCGGTCCCTTCCTCGAGAAGCCGAATCGGCTCGGTCATACGGTGCGCCAGCGCATAGGCGAGCAGGCCTGAGAAAATGGTGCCGACCAGGAGAAGCCCTGCGGTCTGCCACAAGGCTGCATAGATGGGCCCGAAAGCTTCGGACAGGGGCTGCTCGACCAGGACAGTCCAGTCGGGACCCGCAATGGAAGCGGCGGCAGCGGCAACCTCGTGGCCCCGCGTGTCCCGGCCTCTTGCGAAACCCGCGCCCGCGCGGCCGATCGCATCGCGTATGGCTCGGAAGGGCTTGGATGTCGCTTCGTCGGCTCCGCGCAGGACCAGGCTGATGTCCGGATGAGCAATGAGCCGACCGGGTCGGTCCAGCACGAAGGCGAAGCCGGTCTTTCCCACTTTGATGGCGGATATCACGTCCCAAATTAGCTTGAGGTTGACTTCGGCGATGACCACGCCGACCGCCGGTCGGTTTCCGGAAATCGCAACCGTCAGATATGGCTCGGAGCCTCGGTGGTAGCTCACGTCACCAAACCAAATTCGGGCCGAGCGGGCGCCAACAACTACAGGATCGGTAGATCGGTCAGTGCGGCTTTCAATTCGATTGAGGCCGGTACGTGACACGTAAAGGCGTTCTCGTCCCCTATAGTCGAGAAGTGCGAGACTCACGATCGCAGGAGCCTGGCGAAACACGCGCAACGCGTCAATTCGCCGCCGCTCGTCGGGGTCGTCAGTCCAGGGAAGCTGGACCAACCAGCCAAGCTCGTTCGTGATGCCGTCGATGAAACCCTGGATCTCGGCTGCGGCCGACGTCGCCTGAACACCGAGCAGCTGATCGAGTGTCGCACGCTGGTCGCGATAGCCGAGCCAGGCTTCGATGACGCCGTGGATCGCGAGCGGAATCGCCACAGCCATAAAAAGCACGAGCAAGTACTTCTGGAAAAGGCCGCGAAAACGTTGCCGGTCAATCATGCCCGCGCACCTCAGTCCAATTCGTAGCGGGAACTGCCCTCCGCCACCTCACCCCCACTGGTCTGTCACCCTCGGAAGCAGGCTACGCCAGGTCCTTCTCTCCATCAATTTCGAGACCGAGGGATCGCTTGGTCATGAGGTCGCGGCCTCCCTTCTCGCCGCCGCGGACGAGTGCACCCCACCGGTACGTTGGAGGCCTTGATTTTCACCCTGGCGCCGTCCGTTCTCGCTTCACCGCAACCCGGTGCGCGGCCGCCAGTGCTGCACGCGCCGACGAGGCCACCAACCCAAGCCACCGACCGAACGAAAAACGCGGCACCGACGGCGCCGCGTTTCACCAACTTGTCTACGCGTTGAGAGCCTTCAGCCCGCCGCCTGCGCCGGCACGTCGCGCTGGTGCTTCATGACGATCTTGTTGAGCGCGCCGAGATAGGCTTTTGCCGAAGCCACCAGCGTATCCGGGTCGGAGGCTTTTGACGTCATCGAGCGGCCTTCATGGGCGAGCCGCACCGAGACCTCGGCTTGCGCGTCGGTGCCTTCGGTGACGGCGTGAACCTGATAGAGTTCGAGCTTCGCCTCGTGCGGCACCAGCGCCTTGATGCAGTTGAACACCGCATCGACCGGGCCGTTGCCCTCGGCTTCCTCGATCCTGATCTGGCCTTCGACGTCGAGCTTCATGGTGGCGCGCTGCGGGCCATGGGTGCCCGCGATCACGGTCAGCGAGGCCAGCTTGATGCGGTCATGCGAGGCGGCGATTTCCTGGTCGACCAGCGCCTCGATGTCCTCGTCGTAGATGTCCTTCTTGCGGTCGGCCAGCGCCTTCATCCGCACGAATGCGTCTTCGAGCTGGTTGGCCCCCAACTTGTAGCCCATCTCCTCCAGCTTGTGCACGAAGGCATGGCGGCCGGAATGCTTGCCGAGCACCAGCGAGGATTTTTTCAGGCCCACCATTTCGGGACGCATGATCTCGTAGGTCGAGGCGTCCTTCAGCACGCCGTCCTGGTGAATGCCGCTCTCATGCGCGAACGCGTTGCGGCCGACGATCGCCTTGTTGTACTGCACCGGGAACGAGGTTGCCGCCGAAACCAGTTTCGAGGCCCGCGTCAGCATGGTGGTGTCGATCTGGTTCCACCACGGAAACACGTCGTTGCGGACGTTGATCGCCATCACGACTTCTTCCAGCGCGGCGTTGCCGGCCCGCTCGCCGATGCCGTTGACGGTGCATTCGATCTGCCGCGCGCCGCCGGCGATGCCGGCCAGCGAATTGGCTACCGCCATGCCGAGGTCGTTATGGCAGTGGACCGAAAATACCGCCTTGTCGGAATTCGGCACCCGCTCGATCAGCGTGCGCATGAAGTGGGTGTATTCCTCCGGCGTGGTGTAGCCGACGGTGTCGGGGAGATTGACCGTGGTGGCGCCGGCCTTGATCACGGCCTCGACGATACGGCAGAGGTAGTCCATCTCGCTGCGGGTGGCGTCTTCGGCCGACCATTCGACGTCGTCGATCTGGTTGCGCGCGCGGGTGACGTTGGCGATCGAGAGGTCGATCACCTCCTCCGGCGTCATGTTCAGCTTGACGCGCATATGCAGCGGCGAGGTCGCAATCACGGTGTGGACGCGGCCGCGCCTGGCGAATTTCACCGCTTCGGCGCAGCGGTCGATGTCTTTCGGGTGGGCGCGCGACAGGCCGGCGATCACGGAGTTCTTGGAGCGGCGGGCGATCTCGCTGACCGCCTGAAAATCGCCTTCCGAGGTGATCGGAAATCCGGCCTCGATGACATCGACGCCCATGTCGTCGAGCATCTCGGCGATCTCGAGCTTTTCCTCGAACGTCATGGTGGCGCCAGGGCACTGCTCGCCGTCACGCAGGGTGGTGTCGAATATGATTACGCGGTCCTTCTCGGACTTGTTGGCGGTCGTCATCTCTAGAATTCCTTTGGGTCGGTACGCTCCGGTATGAGCGCTGAAGGGTTCCTGGTTTCTCGCGCAACCCCTGAGTGCCCAGGCGCAAACCGCCCAGACGGCCCTCAGGGGCCGATAAGAAGCAGAAGCCCGCCAAGAAGCAGGGTGGGCAGGGACGCAGCCGAAATCGCGGGGGCAGCCTTAGCCGCTCCACCCCGAACTCCGAACAAATCGCTGCAAATCAGCATTGCCAGACCCTTTGGAAGCCCAAATCCTCGGCCAAAACCATTGACGGTTCGTTGCCGGGGCCGCTCCGGACGCCGTTCTAGACGAGAAATATGGCCGGCCGCAATGCCAAAAGATGGTCAGGATGGGTGACCTAATGCTGGTCGTCGCCTCCCGCCACCGGGGCTGGTGCCCGCCCATGACAGACTCCGGCCGGTGGCTCAGGTTCCAGAGACCGGCATTAAAACCGAGAGGCCGCAGCGTACTGGATACCCGCCTGCGCAGGTATGACATTTGGCGCTACTTCGCCTTCTTCGTCCCGACCTTCTTCGTCGCGCCCTTCCCCTCCTGCAACAGCGCCTCGCGCACCAGCTTGAATTCGCCCAGTTCCTCCTTGTCGACCTTCGGGAATTTCAAATCGAGCCGTTCGAGCGCGCTGACGATGGCGGAGCCGATGACGACGCGGGCGAACCATTTGTGGTCGGCCGGCACCACGTGCCATGGCGCCGATCGCGTCGAGGTGTGGCGGATCACCTCCTGATAGGCGGCCTGGTACCTCGCCCACAGCGCGCGCTCCGAAATATCCGCCAGCGAGAACTTCCAGTTCTTCGCGGGCTTGTCCAGCCGGTCGAGAAAACGCTGGCGCTGTTCTTCCTTGGAGACATTGAGGAAGAATTTCAGGATCACGGTGCCGTTGCGCGCGAGGTATCGCTCCATCGCGGAGATATCCTCGAACCGCTCGCGCCAGATATTCCTGGTCACCAATGGCGGCGGTATCTTTTCCTTGGCGAGAACCTCCGGGTGTACCCGCACCACCAGGCATTCCTCGTAATAGGAGCGGTTGAAGATGCCGATCCGGCCGCGTTCCGGCAGCGCGATCATGCTGCGCCACAGGAAATCGTGGTCGAGCTCCTTGGTCGACGGCTGCTTGAACGAGGTGACTTCGCAGCCCTGCGGATTGACGCCGTCGAACACGCTCTTGATCGCAGAGTCCTTGCCGGCGGCGTCCATGCCCTGGAAGATCAGGAGCAGCGACCAGCGGTCCTGCGCGTAAAGCTTTTCCTGGAAATCGTTCAGCCGCTTGCGATTGGCCTCGATGATTTTTTCGCCCTTGTCCTTGTCGAGGCCGCCCTTCTCGCTGGTCTTGTGCGACTTCAGGTGAAACTCGCCTGCGCCGTCGAAACGAAACGGCGCGACATAGGGCTTTAGCGCTTCCGCCAGCGGCTGCGATGGTTTCTTGCTCATGGCGTCACGCGCGGCTTGAGTGTTTGGCTTGAGTGTTTCTTGGGCGTCGTTTTCAATCTCTCGAGAACACTACCAAGAATGCCCTTGGGAAGGAATATGATGAACAGCACGAGCAGCACGCCGTAGACGAGATTGTCCCAGCCTACCGCCTTGGTCCCGAACCCGATGCGCAGGATTTCCGCCAGCAGGATGGTGATGATGGCGCCGACCGTCGGCCCGAAAGACACATAGAGCCCGCCGACGATGACGGCAAATACCATCTGCAACGACACCGCGATGCCGCTGACGGTGTCGGGCGAGATGAACATCTGGTACTGGCAATAGAGCGCGCCGGCGAGCGCCGTCATCAGCGCGCTGATCAGCGTGATCTTGAGCTTTTCGGCGGTCACGTTGACGCCGGCCGCGGCAGCCGCGTCCTCGTCGTCCGAGATCGCCTCCATGGCATAGCGGCTCATGCTGCGATCGACCCAGCGCCAGATCAGCAATCCAAGCACCCAGACGAACAGCGCGATCAAATACCATGTCGTCTTGTCGTCGAACTGCAGCGCGAGGATATGACTGCCGTTGGTGCGATTGGGCGTAAGGCCAAGCGATCCCCCGGTGTAGTCGCGCGTCGCGGTGATGACCTGCAGCACGATGCCCGACAGCGCCAGCGTCACCAGCACGAAATAATGCCCGGTGATGCGGAAGCGGAAACAGGGATAGGCGACCACGACCGCGAGCACGCCCGCGGCCAGCATGCTCAGGGGAATGCCGATCCACGGCGATACGCCGAGATGGTTCCACAATAGCGCCGTCACATAGGCGCCGACGCCCATGAAGCCGCCATGGCCGAGCGACACGAGGCCGAAGCGGCCCATGATCGACCACGAGGTGTAGGCGAACGACCAGATCAGGATCAGCACCAGGATGTGCAGATGATAGGGGTCGCGATAGACAAAGGGCAGCGCGATCAGCGCCGCGAGCCCGACCGCCCAGGCAAGGTAGCGCGGATTCACGAGCGCCTCGCCAGCAGGCCCGCGGGCCGGATGAACATCATGACGATGAAGAAGGCAAACGCCAGCACGTAGCCCCATTCGAGGTCGGAGAACAGGCCGCCCAGCGAAATGATCTCGGCGAACACGAACGCGGCGATGAAGCCGCCGACGAAATTGCCGAGCCCGCCGAGCACGCAAATCAGGAAGGTGATCGGCCCGAACGAGAGGCCGACAAAGGGATGCACGTCGTATTGCAGCACCAGCAGACAGGAGGCGAGACCCGCGAGCGCGCCGCCGAGCGCCGAGGTGATGAGGTAGATGCGCTTGGTGTCGACGCCCATCAGCGGCATGATCTGGCGGTCCTGCGCGATGGCGCGGATCGCGGTGCCGGTATAGGTGCGTTTCATGAACAGATAGACCGCCACCATGCCGAGCAGCGCGGCGACAAAGGACAGCAGCCGCGCGTAGCTGAAATGCATCTCGCCGAACGCCAGCACCGGCAGGCGGATACCGAGATTGCGGAAGTCGATGCCGAAGGCGACGGTGGCAAAGCTCTGCAGGATGAACAGCACCCCGCCGGTCGCCAGCAACTGGTTGATCGGCGGCGCCGTCAATAGCGGCGCGATGACGATATAGTGCAGCGCCGCCCCAAGGGCTGCGACCAGCAAAATGGTGAACGGCGCCGCCACCCAGTATGGCAGGCCGAAAACCTGCACCATGTAATACATGCCGTACATGCCGATCATGACGAGTTCGGCGTAGCAGATCCAGGTCACGTCGATGACGCCGAAGATCAGATTGAGCCCGAGCGCGAGCAGCGCGAGCACCCCGCCGAGGAGGATGCCGTTGACCACGGCTTCCAGCAGATAGATGTCGAAGATATCCAAGAATGCCTGCATCTAGACTCCGAGATACGCCTGCTTGATGGTGTCGTTGCTCATCATGTCGGCCGAAGTGCCCGACGCGCGAAGGCTGCCGGCCTCCAAAAGATAGGCGCGATCGACCACGCGCAGCACCTGCTGCACGTTCTGCTCCACGATCAGCACGGTGAGCCCGCTGGCGCGAATACGCTTGACCAGTTCGAACACCTGCTGCACCACGACCGGCGCAAGACCGGCCGAGGGCTCGTCGAGCAGCAGCAATTTCGGGTTCGACATCAGCGCGCGGCCGATCGCGCACATCTGCTGCTCGCCGCCCGACATCGTCCCGGCCATCTGGCCGCGCCGTTCCTTCATGCGGGGAAAGAGTTCGAACACGAATTCCAGCCGCTCGGCAAATTTGGCGCGTGCGCCGGGCATGAACGCGCCCATCTTCAGATTGTCCTCGACGGTCAGCCGCGGAAACAGCCGGCGGTTTTCCGGCACATGGGCGATGCCGAGACTGACGATGCGATGCGCCGGCGTCGCCAGCACGTCGTTGCCTTCCATTGCAATCGAGCCCGTTGCGCGGCCGGATCAGGCCCGAGATCACCCGCATCAGCGTGGTCTTGCCGGCGCCGTTCGGACCGATCACACCGACCGCCTCGCCCGCTTTCACCTCGAGGCTGACGCCGAACAGCGCCTGAAAGCTGCCGTAACCCGCATCGACCGATTTCAGCTCGAGCATGGCTAGACCCCTGCCCGGCGGCGCGCTTCCGCGGCCGCAACCTGGCTCGAAATCCGCGTCGGTGCCGAGATACACCTCGATCACCCGCGGATCGCTCGCGACCGCGCTCGGCAAGCCTTCCGAAATCTTCTCGCCGTGGTCGAGCACCATGACGCGATCGACCACGCGCATCAGCACACCCATGATGTGCTCGACCCAGATGATGGTGATGCCGAGTTCGTCGCGAATCCGGCGCAGCATGTCGGCCGCCTGATCCATCTCGGTCTCGTCCAGGCCGCCGAGGCTCTCGTCGGCGAGCAACAATTTCGGCCCGGTCGCCAGCGCTTTCGCCAGTTCGAGCTTCTTCAGGCCGGCGGCGCCAAGGCCATCGACGCCGGTGTGACGATCGGTCGGCAGGCCGACCATGCCGAGCGCGCGCTCGGCGGCCTCGTCGGCCTTGACGCGGCTATGGCTGCCCTGGCCGTAATAACCCGCCAGCGCCACGTTCTCGAAGATCGTCAGACGGTGAAACGGCCGCGGGATCTGGAAGGTGCGGCCGATACCGCGGTTGATGATGCGATGCGGCGCCAGGCCGCCGATTTCCGCGCCGTCAAAAATGATCGATCCCGCCGAGGGCCGCAACGTGCCCGACAGCATGTTGAAGATCGTGCTTTTGCCGGAGCCGTTCGGGCCGATCAGGCCGAGAATCTCGCCCTGATCGACGTTGAACGACACGCTGTTGACCGCGGTGAAGCCGCCAAAACGCTTCACCAACCCGTTCACCGTCAGCACGGCGGATACTCCGTTAACTCGACGACCGGCCTATTGGTTGCTGTAGGTCGTGCCCTTGGGCAATGGCAGCACGGCCTCGCGCTGCGCCTGGCTCTTCGGCCACACCACATATGACTTGTCGTCGATATACTGGATGACCACCGGGAACGAGCGTTCGTTCTGGCCCGCCATCGGCGTGCCTTCGCCGAAGAACTTCACGCCAAAACCCAGCATGGTGCCGCCCTCGGGGAGGTCGACGTCCAGCGCCGCCTTGCGCAGCGCATCGGGATCGACGCCGCCATATTTCTTGATAGCCTGCGGGAGCACGTCGTTGAGGAAGACGTAGGTGTTGGACGCGGCAATGCCGACATGGGCGGAGCGGATCGCGACACCCGGCTTCATCTTGTCGAACTCCTCGCCCACCATCTTGATGACCGGCAGCAATTTCGGGTCCAGCCCTTTCGGGTTCGCTAGCCAGATCGAGATCGGGTCGGTGTTGAAGAGATAATTGGCGTCAACGCCGAGACCTTCCTTCAGCTTCTCATACACGCCGTAGCCTGCGCCGTGACCGACCAGGGCGCCGAATTTCAAGCCCTGCTCGCGCGCCTGGCGCATCAATAGCGTGATGTCGGGATTGTAGCCGGTGTGGAAGATCACGTCGGGCCGGGCCCGCTTCAGTTTTGTCACCAGCGCCGAGAGGTCAGGGCGCGGTCGCCGAATAGCCCTCCTTCAGCACCACGTTGAACCCGGCCTTCTTGGCGCCGGCCACGTTGCCTTTGGACACGTCGACGCCATAGGCGCCGTCTTCGTGGATGATGGCGACGCGAAGGTCCTTCGGCTCCTTGCCGAACTTCGCCTTGGCGTTCTGGGCGATGAAGTCCATCGTCATCATGCCGAACTGGTCGCCGCTCGCCTGCGGGCGGAAGACATATTTGTAATTCTTGTTCTCGAATACGCCCGAGGAAATGCAGGTGGTCATCCACATGAATTTCTTCAGCTGCTCGACGCGGGCGGCCACCGGCACGCATTGCGCCGACGAGAAGAAGCCGAGCACCATGTCGACCTTTTCCTGCTCAAGCAGGCGCACCGACTCGTTGATCGCGATATCGGGCTTGCTCTGCGCGTCGGCATAGACGGCCTCGACCTTGTAGCCCTCGACGCCGGTCTTGGCGTAGTGGTCGAGCATGATCTTGGCGCCGATATATTGCAGCTCGGAGCCGCCGCCCGCGAGCGGGCCGGTCAGGTCGAAGATAACGCCGATCTTGATCTTTTTTTCCTGGGCGTGTGCGGATACCGCCATCCCCATCATCGCTAACGCGGTCAACAACCCGACGAGCAGGCGTGCAGCCTTGTGCCCCGGCATGAAATCCTCCCTGGAAGATGGTGCATTGCGTTTTTGTTGTTTTTGTTGGCGCCTATCACATTGATAGCGCCGGCCAATGTCAAGCGCATTGGAATGCGCCGACCCGACGCAGGCCGCCTACGAAGCGGGCAACGCCCGCGACCTCAGGGTTGGGGCGAAGACTGCGCTTCGATGAACGCGGTGACAAAGCGCGGCATCGCCGCCGTGAGGTCGCGCGTCCCGCGCACCAGGTGAATGGCGGATAATTCGGGCTGACGCTGCAAGGCAAGATTGGCCTCGATCCGGGCGCGCAGCGCTTCGCCCGACATATCGACATGCAATAGCCTGATCATCGCCACGGCAGGCCCGGTGAAGACGCAATGCCAATGCGCGTCGCCGCGGTATTCGGCAGGCTTTAGGCCGGTCTCCTCCTCGAGTTCGCGCGCGACGCTGCCGGGGATATCAACCTCGCCATCCCTGATATCGTCGAGATCGGGCGTGCCCGACGGAAAATAAATCCGTCCGGCATTGGAGGTGTGCTGGCCCATTTCACCGAGCACGAACGCGCCATCGGCACAGCGCAGCGCGCCCATGCCGAAGCCGTTGAACACGTCCTTGTCGGGGAAACCCCAGTCGCGCCACGCCAGGAAACTGGCGAAATCGGTCTCGAAATAACTGGCGCTGAAGACCTCGCCTGCGAACACCGGCGCGCGTCCCAGCAAGACGCGGCCGTTCCACATTTTCGGTTTCTCGCGCAGCTGTAACGCGAAATGCGCGGCGATATCCGCGCGCCGTTGCTCGGCAAACGGCCACGGCCACGGCTGTACGGGCAGATCAAACGTCGTAACGCGATGAATGACCGGCGACGGCACGCGCCGTCCCCTATTTGGTGTTCATCCCCGTGGTCTTCTTGACCTGATCGACATATTTGTTGGTGTAGGTCTTGCCGACGTCGATATTCGCCTTGGCGACTTCGGGCGAGCCCTCGCTGAACACCGCGAGCACCGCGTCAGCGCCCTTGGGATCCATCTTGCCGGTTTCCGAATACATCGGGATCGTGTTCTTCAACGCGGCGAGATAGAGTTCCTTGTTCTTGCCGACGATTTCCTCCGGCATTTTCGCCATGATCTCTTCCGGCGAATGGGTGTGAATCCAGGCGAGCGTGTTCACGATGGCCGTGGTCAGCGCCTGCACCTCCTTTTCGTGGGACTTGACCCACGCCGTGGTCGCGTAGAGCGCGCCGCCCGGATATTCGCCGCCGAACACGTCGAGCGTGTCTTTTTGCGTCCGGGTATCGCTGAGGATCTTCAGGTCCGGATAGCTGCCCTGCAGCACCGTGACCGACGGATCCAGCATCACGGCGGCATCGATCTGGCCCTGCTGCATCGCCGCCACCGCGGTCGCGCCAAGACCGACGCCGATCACCGACGCGCTGGCCGGATCGAGGCCGTTCTTCTTCAGGAGGTATTTTAAGAAGAAATCCGTCGAAGAACCCGGCGCGCTGACGCCGACCTTCTTGCCGGCAAGATCCTTGATCGATTTGATCTCGCTATTGTGCGAGGGCGACACCACCAGCACCAGACCGGGATAGCGGTCATAGACCACGAAAGCCTGCAGCTCCTGCTTCTTGGCGGCCAGGTTGACGCAATGGTCGAAATAGCCGGAAACCACGTCGGCGCTGCCGCCGAGCACCGCCTTGAGCGCGTCGGAGCCGCCCTTCAGATCGACCAGCTCGACGGCAAGCCCGGCCTTGTCGTACTCGCCGAGCTGCTTGGCCAGCACTGTCGGCAGATAGCACAGGCAGGAGCCGCCCCCGACCGCGACGGTGATCTTGCTTTGCGCTGCGGCAAAGCCCGATGCCAGGACCAGCGCCAACAGCGCCCCGGCCAGCCTGCCCAAAGTGTTCTTCATGGTTTCCTCCAATTGGTTGGCCGCACGATAATGCAGTGCACCCGGCTTGAGAAGCCGACTTTGGTGCCAAGAGATTGCACAAGAGATTACCAAGGGATTGCCCAAGGAATTACCAAGGCGCTACCGCGAAATGCCCGGTTTATTCCGTCGCGGGCGGGCGATCTTTCGTCGCTCTGGCCAATAGCGGTCGCGTGGCTTAGCATTACCTCCACAAAAAACTGCTCAGGGAGGACTATCCATGAATCGCACCGCCATCACCTTGTCGATCGCCGCGGCCTTTGCCGCCGGCTGCGGCGTCACCCATTTGCTGCGCCCGGCGCTGGCCGCCGATGTCATCACGGCTCAGGTCATTCACACCGGGGAGCTGGAGGGTGACGCGCTGTCGGCCGTCAACGCCGGCGGCATGCGCAACAAGACATTCGTTTCTGTGGACGGCGCGACCATCTCGATCCAGGACGGCAGCCCGCCCAAGCATCTGCACGCCAATGCCAACGAGATTCAATACATCCTCGAAGGCAAGGGCACGATCTGGCTCGGCGACAAGGAAGTGCAGGTGAAGCCCGGCGATCTCGTCATCATTCCGAAGGGCACGCCACATGGCGGCACCAAGCCCGACGGCCGCACCATCAAGGCGATCGCGATCAAGACGCCGCCGCAGGCGCCGGATGATACGAAGTTGCTGAATTGACGGCGCGCCTTTAGCGCCGTCATTCCTGGGAAGGTCGCATTGGAGCGCAGCCAGAACTTCGGGTGCGGAATTACGGCTCTCGTAGGCTAACCTCTCAGCGGGCGCTAAGCGCGACCTCTCTGCGTCGGCGACGCGCCCCGGACATGACGAGAGCTCAATTTCTACCCCCGGCTCGCCGCAGCCACCGGCCGCCAGACCAGGAGCCGCCGCTCGACCACGCGTCACGCCCATATCGATCAGGATGACGAACGCCGACAGCACGAACATGCCGGCGAACACGCCGGCGACGTCGAATACGCCTTCGGCCTGCTGGATCAGATAGCCGAGGCCGGCAGCCGATCCCATATATTCGCCGACCACCGCGCCGACCACCGCAAAGCCAATGGAAGTGTGCAGCGAGGAGAACATCCACGACAGCGCGGACGGCCAGTAGACATGCCGCATCAGCTGCCGCTCGTTCATGCCGAGCATGCGGCCGTTATCAAGCACCGTCGTCGAGACTTCCTTGACGCCCTGATAGACGTTGAAGAACACGATGAAGAACACCAGCGTCACGCCGAGCGCGACCTTGGACCAGATGCCCAAGCCCAGCCATAGCGTGAAGATCGGCGCCAACACCACGCGCGGCAGCGCGTTGACCATCTTCACATAGGGGTCGAACACCGCGGCGACGCGCGGCTGGCGCGCGAACCAGAAGCCGACCATGACGCCGCCGAACGAGCCGATCACGAAAGCGAGGATCGATTCCCACAGCGTGATGATCAGGTGCTTCCAGATCACGCCGCTCGTGAACCATGCGACGATCTGGCTGCCCACATCGACCGGGTTGGAGAAGAAGAACGGCGGCAGCAGCATGCGGCCGAACACCGGGACAGTGGCAAAGAACTGCCACAGCCCCAGCACGACCACCGCGACCAGCAATTGTAGTGAGAGGAGCCCGATCCTCGACACGCTCAAGCCCCTCTCATTTTGATCATCCCGCTTACGGCTTGGAGAACGTGCCGATCAGTCCGGTCGCGCCTTTGGCATGGCCGTCCAGCGCCTTGATCACCTCGTCCCGGGTCATGCCTTCCTTGAGCGCGGTCGGCTCCAGATCGGTCGCGATCAGCGTGAAGGTGTAGTGATGCGGCGCGCCGGGAGGTGTGCACGGTCCCCAGTAGTGCGGCAGATTGAGCGTGCTTTTGCCGCCGACATATTTGTCGCCCGGCTTGGACACTTCGCCCTCGGCAAATCCGGTGACGGACACCGGAATGCCATAGGCCACCCAATGGCTGACGCCGCCGGGCGGACGGCCCTCGGGATCGAACATCAACAGCGCATAGCTCTTGGTGCCCTCGGGCGGATTCGCCCAGTTCAGCGCGGGCGAGATATTCTCGCCGACGCAATTCGGATTGGATTTGTTGTTGCCGGCGTTCTTGGTCGCCAGCCGCTCGCCGTCCTTGAAGCTCGGCGAGGTCAGCGTGAACACGCCCTGCGCTTGTGCCTCATGTGCGCCGCAGAAGGCCGCCAGAGCGACCGCGCCTGCGAGTATCGAACCACGTCCCAACATGACATCTCCCTGTGATTTTTGTCGTGTTCTCAACTTGTAACCGTCACGTTCTAACCGTTCACATTCTAACCGTCACGGCATCGAAGAACCGGTATCCGCTTTTTGCGGATCACGCTCTACCCAGTCGCCGATTGCGCGTAGCCCTTCAACACTTCATCCTTCAAAACACTCCATATCTCACGATGAAGTGAGTGAAACTCCTTTTCCAGCCGTACTTCGAAGATATCGCGCGGTCGCGGCAACGACACCGGCCAGTCGCCGATGATGCGCGCGCCCGGCCCCGCCGACATGATTACCACGCGGTCGGCGAGTGCGATCGCCTCTTCGAGATCGTGGGTGACGAACAAGACCGCCTTGCGGTCGGCGTTCCACAGCTCCAGCAGCAGATTGCCCATGATCTGCCGGGTCTGGGCATCGAGCGGGCCGAACGGCTCGTCCATCAGCAATATCTTGGGATCGCGGATCAGGACCTGCGCCAGCCCGACCCGCTTGCGCTGCCCGCCGGACAGCATATGCGGATAGCGGTTGCCGAACGCACCGAGACCGACCGAAGTGAGCCAGCCTTGCGCGCGCTGCAGCGCCTGCTCGCGCGGCGCGCCTTTGATCTCGAGGCCGATCGCGACGTTATCGATCGCGGTTTTCCAGGGGAACAGCGCATCGGCCTGGAACAGGTAGCCGGCATCGCGGTTCAGGCCCGTCAGCGGCTGATCAAAGATCCTGACCGATCCGGAAGCCGGCTTCAGCAGCCCGGCGGCAACGTTGAGCAGCGTCGATTTTCCGCATCCGGTGGGCCCGACGATGGCGACGAACTCGCCATGGGCCACGGAAAGCCGGGCCTGCTCTACCGCCGTATAGACGCGATCGTCGGCAAGCCGGAATGCCACCGTCGCGTCGTCAAGCGCGACCGCCTTTGGCTGTGCCGTATCCACCGCGTCCCCCTCCAAGTTTGGAGGATGCCTTAGCGGTTACGCCGCACAAGTTCAACGCGGCGCCGCGGCGCGGCAGCCGCGGTCCCCCTAAAAATGCCCCCAAAAATGCGGCCGTCGAGGCCAAAGATAGCGCCAGATGCCGGGCATTTTTTGTCGTGGCTGGACGCAATCTATGACAGAATTGCTACAGGCGAGTATCAGTTTAGTTACATTTGGAGCGACCCATGAGTTTGGAATGGCGGACGCGGTCAAATTCCCGGTCAGCTTCCCCGTCAGCTTCCTTGGCCTGGTCAAATCCCCTGGCCTGGTGGTGGGGCCTGCTGACCATGGTCAGCGGCGCAAATATCGCGGTTTGGTTCCTGCTGTACCGTCAGCTCCAGCCGGCCGGCGGTGCCGCCGGCGCATCCGGCATCGAGCTCATGCTCTTGCTCTGTGCGGCCTATGTTTTCGGCTGCGCATTCAGGTCGTTCCTTCCGCGCGCGGATGTTCAGCGGATCTGCTTGTTCGACACCTGGCTGTCGAGCGTCGTCGTCGGACGGTCGGTCGCCACCGTGGCGGAGATCTGCTTCGTGGCGCAGTGGGCGATTATCCTGCACCAATTGGGCACGATGACGGGAGCGGACACTACGCTGAATGCCGCGTGGGTGATCGTGCCATTGATCGTCATCGCGGAATGCTTCTCATGGCATGCGGTGCTGACAACCAACTATTTGCACAACGCCATCGAAAACTCGATATGGGCCGTCGCCTTCTTCATCATCGGGATCGGTCTTTGCAGGCTGCTGCCGGAATTTGATGGTCCGGTTCGCGTGACCGTCGCCGTCGCAATTGTCGGGATTGCATTCTATCTGGCGTTTCTCATGACCATCGACGTCCCGATGTATCTGAGCCGATGGCGGACCGAGGTTGGGGACGGCAGCACGCTGCTAAAACCGCTCGAGGGTCTGCGCGACGTGAGCACGCGTTGGGTGGTGACGCACGACCTTGCGCAGTGGAAGGACGAGATTGCCTGGATGTCGCTTTATTTCAGCGCGGCGGTCTGGGCCAGCCTTGCGCTGTGCGTTTTCTACTCGCTCGAAAGCCATCTGCCGCGTTATCGCACCGAAGCGCCGGTCGCGAGCTGGTCGTCGAGCGCGCCGGCACCGGTCAGCAGCCCCCGGTAACGGCGCGGCTCCGTTCAGGCGCACCCGCCAACCCCATCGGGTTGGCGCGGACTGCCTATTTGCCCAACACCAGGTCGGGCAGCCACAGCGTCAGGATCGGCACGTAAGTAATGATCCCGAGCACGATCAGCAGCAGGATCAGAAACGGCAGCATGCCGCGGATCACCTCGCCGACGGGCGCCGCGGAGATGGTCGCCAGGACGAAGAGATTGAGGCCCACCGGCGGATGCACCAGCCCGATCTCCATGTTGTGGGTGAAGATGATCGAGAAGTGGATGGGATCGACGCCGAGCGGCTTCAGCGCCGGCGCCAGTATAGGCAGCACCAGCAGCAGCGTCGCCGTCACCTCGAGGAAGCAACCGAGCACCAGCAACAGCAGGTTGATCAGCAGCAGGAACTGCCAGGTTGCGAAATCGTGGTTCAGGACGAAGTGCACGAGTTCGGCCGGGGCGCCGGACTCCGTCATCCAATGGCCGAAGGCGAGCGCCGTCGCCACGATCAGCATGATCGTGGCGGCGCTCTTGATCCCGTCGGCGATCACGCGAAGCGTCTCGGTCCAGTGGAAGCCGCGATAGAACACCAGCGAGACCAGGAGCGCGGTCACGGCCGACAGCGCCGCCGCCTCGGTTACGGTGACGATGCCGCCGTAGATTCCGACCATCACCACCACCGGCACCACGAGTGCCGGCAGGGCGCGCACCGTGACGCGCAGCCGCTCGGCGAGCGGAAGCGACGGTTCGATCGGGAAATTGCGCCGCCTTGCGTCGTAGAGCACCCAGAGCAGGAATGCCGCAGCCTGCAGCAATCCCGGCAGGATGCCGGCGAGAAACAGCCGCGGCACCGACTGCTCGGCGACGATGCCATAGAGGATCAAGGCGATGCTCGGCGGCACCACGATGCCGATGGTGCCGGAGGCACCGACCACACCGAGCGCGAATGAGCGCGGATAACCCCGCTTGATCATCTCCGGCAGCAGGATCGTTCCCATCGCAAGCGCGGTGGCAACACTGGAGCCGCAGATCGCGGCGAACAGCGAGCATGCCACCACCGTGACGACGCCGAGCGAGCCGCGAATACCTCCCAGCCACGCGGTCGAGAGATCGATCAGCGCCTTGGCGACCCCGCCCGAGCGCATGAAGGCCGCAGCCATCACAAAGAGCGGCAGCGCCATCAAGGTGGTCGAATTGAGCTTGTCGATCACGAGCTGCGCCGCACCGATGAGCGGCTGGCCAGAGACCGAATAAAGGATGCCGGCGCAGAGCCCGAGCACCAGGAAGATCGGCATGCCGCAAGCAAGCAGGCCGAAGAACAGCAACAGGAACAGGAACGTCAGCATTTCGGATCAGGCCGGCGGCCGGCCGATGACGGGCACGTCGATGCCGCTTGGCGCCTCGCGCTCGACGGCGTGGCCAACGGTCATCGTCGCGGGATCGAAATAGAGCGCAAAGCGGACCAGGCGGATCGCATAGCGCGCCGCCATCAGCGCGCTGCCGACAGGCAGCGAGAGGTAGTAGATCCAGAGCGGGAATTGCAGATCGCTGGAGCTGCGCTCGTCGATCTGGAGCGAGGTCTCGACGATCTGCCAGCCGTACCAGACGAGGGCTGCGCAGAACGCGATGGCCGCGATGCAGTTGGACACCTCGACCCAGCGCAGCGCCTGCGGCGGCAGCTTGCGCAGCACCACGTCGGACCGGACGTGACCGTCCTGGCGCACGAGCTGGCTGGAGACGAACATGATCGCCCAGATCACGAGATAGACAGTCACCTCTTCGGCGTAGCTAATGGCGCGCTCGGGCGCGAAATAACGCCCGATCACCTGCCATAGTCCGATGGCAAGGGCGATGAGACCGAGGAGCCCCACCAGGGTCTCCTCGATGCGATCCCAAATCTTCATCATGGCCCCGACACGCGACCCTGCCCGCTCCTGCTCGCCGCTCAACTGAAGGTATCCACCGCGGCCATCAATTCCTGGAGCATCTGCGGCGAAATCTTGATCTCCTTCGCTACCTGCTCCTGCTCCGCCATCATGCGCTTGCGCACGGCGGCGATCTCCTCCGCCGAGGGATCGACGAACTTGACGCCATGTTCCTCCAGGGTCTTGCGCCCCTGGCGCTGGGCCGCCACGCTGTTTTCGCGATAGGCCGGCACGCTCTGCGCCCATGTCTCCGTCATGATTTTCTGCAGATCGGGCCCGAGCTTTTCCCAGAATGCCTGGTTGATCAGGGGAATGTACTCGGCGATGAACTGGTGATCCTCGAGGCCGTATTTGACGCCCGCTTCCCAGAGCTTGGCGCTCACCAGGCTCTCGTTCGAGCTGACGAGGCCGTCGAAGGTTCCCTGAGACAGCGACAACGGCACGTTCGGCCAGGCCGTCGTGTTGGGGATGGCGCCGACGAACCGTGCGCGCCAGGACTGGCCCGCGCCGCCGGAATTGCGGATCTTCATGCCCTTCAGATCGGCGAGCGCGGCGATCGGCTTGCTGGTGCTGTACCAGTTGAAATGTCCGAGATCGAGATACGGGCCCACCACATGGGAGCGCAGCTTCTGCTCGATCTGGCTGTTGAGGAGCTGTCCGGGCTTGCCGTCGACCACGCGGTGGATGTCCTGCATCGAACGGCCGTAAAGCGCCGGAAGCTGGAACAGATCGGCGTCCGGCACGATGCCGGTGATGCTCCAGCTTCCCGGGACCGCCATCTCGACCTGGCCCTGAATCAGCGCCTTGCCGACCTCGAGATCCGGGTAGAGCTGCGCGCTCTCGAACAGCTCGCTCTTGATCCGGCCTCCCGAGGCGGCCTCGACCTTGCCGAGATAATCCTTGAGGGAGACGTTCTTCAGATGCGCGGGCGCGGTGTCGAGCGAGACGCGCAGGCGATAGGGCGCGTCGGCTGCGCGGGCGCGACCGAGGAGCGCGGGGGCAAAAAGCGCCGCGCCTGCAGCCTGGGTAAATGTTCGACGCGTGAGATGCTTCGTCATCAGAGATTGTCTCCAGAGTTACTTGATTTTCGGTTGAGGCTAAAACAGCAAGCTTGCGCCGGACACGATCAGGAAGATCAGCACCACACGGCGAAACGCGGCATCGTTGATGGAGTCAAAGAGACCGAGGCCGATCCAGGTTCCGAACAGCACCGCCGGCGCGCAGACGAGATAGCTCGTGACGGTGGCGGTGGTGAGAATGCCGAGGCGTGAGAAATAGGCGAGCGTTGCAACCTGAATCGTCAGGATGAAAGGCTGGACCACGCCACGCTGAATGTCCTTGGGCAATCCGCGCAGGCCGCACCAGACCGTCGGCGCGGCGCCTGGAAAGGCGATGGCCCCTGCCGTGATGCCGCCGAGCACGCCACATGCGACGTCGGCGAGGCTGTTGCCGCGACGAATGACGAGATTCGCCTTCAGCAGCATGAAGGCGCTGTAGAGGATCAGGAACGTGCCGAGCCAGACACCGAAGCGATGCGGATCGCTGTCCCGCAACAGCGCCGCTCCAAGCGGAATACCGGCAAGACCGCCGACGATAAAGGGCGCGCAGCGCCGCCATTCCATCCTGCGCCACAGCGTAGCGATGCTGAAGAGCTGCGTGGTGATGCTGCAGGCGAGAAGAAGCGGCACGAAGACGATCGGCGCGACCCAGTGCGTGAGCAGCGCAGCCGCGATCGCGGAAAAGGCAAAACCGGCGAGGCCTGCGACGACCGCGCCCAGGAACACCGAGCTGATGACAAGCAGATGAGGCGCCGACCCGGTAAGCCAGCCAGCCGCGGCCGTCAGTGTGATGGCGAGAGCGCCGAACAGCGCAATCCGGCCTAGCGCGACGACCTTTGCGTCCGGCGATTCGATGGGGCCGCGACGCTCACGCGCCGGGAAAAGCGTTCGCGCGAGGACGTCGCGAATCCGCAATTCACCGCCTTGCGCGAACTCTTTCGACATCTCCCGGACCGGGGCTGGACGTCGCATGTCGGGACGGTCGGTCGGGAGTGCTGGACGCATGTTTCACGGTCCTTGAAGTGCGTTTGCTGGCTTGGGGCGCGAATGACGCCGCGCGCCCCAAGCATGGCGGCGCACCGCCGAAGACGGATGGAAGGTTACTTCCCGTGCGCGTGGTTGCACGACACGTTGGGGTTCATGTCCGCAAAAGCGCCGCGCGGATTCGGTTTCCAGGCCCAGACGTGCAATTCGTAGAACGGATCGAGGCCGTAGCGGTTGGGAGCGCCATTGAAGGCAAAGAGATGCCCACCGAGCGAGGCCGGCCCCTTGAAGGAAATGTACTCGACCGCGACCAGCTCCATCTTTCCGTTGGCCTGGGGTTCGTACATGACGGCCTGCGGCCGCTTGACGTCGGGAACCTCGTCCTTGAGGTAGGCGCCGTTGACGTAATGGATGCCCATCGCGCCACCATCGATGCCGCTGGTGCAGGGAATCGGCGCATAGCCCTCGGCAACGGCGACCGAGACGTCCTTGAAGCGGCTGTTGACGGAGCGGACCTGATCGACGAGGGGATTGCCCGTCTCATTCGCAGCCGAGGCAGTTCCAAATGCGAGTGAGGACAACAGCACCGCACACGCGGCCCGGCCAACAACGTTCATTCGTTTTCTCCAAAGTTTCGTTTGAAATAAGAGTCCAGCGGGACGCACACCGGAGCGGTGGATCATCACGAGGTATCAGCGCCGGCTTCCGCGATGGTGCTGGCCGGGCGCTTGGCTGAAATGGCAGGACTGAAAAGAGACGCGACGATACGCACCCGGTCCCGCGCGTCATGCGCGCGACCAAGTCGCAAGGCCGGCCAAGACCGGCCCTTGAGATCGCCCTCTGTTCTTCCTCCGTTTCGAAAGCCACGCTGAAAGATGGCCCAGATGCGGGCAAAAGACTTTGCTCAACCTTTCATTTGTGGTTCAGATGCATTCACGTGCCATTGATAATTGCTTGAGGCCGACGCTCCTCCCGGAGGAATCAAGGTGCAATTTTTCTTTGCCGATCACAGGCTTGACAGCGATCGACGCGAACTGCACTGCGGCTCCACGCCGGTTTCGGTGCAGCCCCAAGTGTTCGATCTGCTGCTGCATCTCGTTCAGAATAGCGACCGCGTCGTCAGCAAGGACGATCTCATCGCCTCGGTCTGGGGCGGCCGGATCGTCTCGGATTTGACCATCGCCAGCCGCCTCAACGCCGCGCGCAAGGCGATCGGCGACAGCGGAGATGAGCAAAGGCTGATCCACACCTTCCCCCGCAGGGGCGTCCGCTTCATCGGCGAAGTACGCACGCAACCGAAGGGAGATCAGTCTTCACATGCCGCAGCCCCGTCGCTCGCCGAGCGCAAGGCGCGCACATCCCCGGCTATCTCGTCATCCGACGGCCCTGCCATCGCCGTGCTTCCTTTCGTCAACATGAGCGACGAGCCGGAGCAGGAACATTTCTCGGACGGCATCAGCGAGGACATCATCACCGCGCTCTGCAAGCTGCGCTGGTTCTTCGTCATCGCGCGCAACTCCTCTTTCATCTACAAGGGAAAATCCGTTCCCATGAAGCAGGTCGCCGAGGAACTCGGCGCCGGTTATGTCGTCGAGGGCAGCGTGCGCAAGATGGGCGACCGCGTGCGCATCTCCGCGCAGCTCAACGACGCCGCCACCGGAGCCCAGATCTGGGCGGATCGATATGACCGCCACCTTGCCGACGTGTTCGCCGTGCAGGACGAGATCACCGAGGCCATCGTCGCTGCGATCGAGCCGCAGGTCCATGCTGCGGAAAATTCTCGCGCCCGACGCAAGCCTCCTGAGAGCCTGCACGCCTGGGATCTGGTGATGCGAGGACTATCGCATTTCTGGCGGGTGACCCCCCAGGACAACATCCTCGCCCAATCGCTGCTCGAAAAGGCGATTGCCATCGACCCGAATTACGGCCGCGCGCTTGGCGTCCTCGCCGTCAGCCATATTTTCGATGCTCAAATGGGCTGGAAGGACCGTACCATCGCCGTACCTGTGGCCCATCGCATCGCCCAGGCAGCGCTGCGTGCCGACGACGAGGATCCCTGGGCGCATGCCGCACTGGCGACCACCTATGTGAACATCGGACGTTACGAGGATTCGCTGGCTGAATTCGAGATGGCGTTACGCCTCAACCCTAACTTCCCATTGGCACTGGGTATGTATGGCCTGGTGCTCTGCTGGTGCGACCGCTGGAAAGAAGGCAACGAGGCCGCTCGCCGCGCCCTTTTGATGAGCCCCCGCGACCCTTTCTCTGCAATTTACAACGGCGTTGCCTCCTACGCGGAATTCGTCGAGCGAAATTACGACGAGTTCGATACGGCTGGCGCGCGATGGAATCCGCCAGCGGTTCGATTTCGTCGGCGCCCATCGCATGCTCACCGCGGCCGCCGGGATGGCCGGCAAGATCGACCTCGCCAAGGCAGCGCTCCGGGACCTGCGCCGCTTACATCCCGGCGTCACGCTCGCCTGGATGGAAAGCCAATTGCCGATCCGGCTGCCTGGACAGCGCGAGCACTTCCTGGAGGGTCTCCGCCGCGCGGGCCTGGAATAGCCGTTGATCTCTGGTAGCGTCGATTCCTGTTGCCGTTGATTTGTATTGCAGGACAGGAGCCGTCCCGACGCCATGACCGCCGCACCCCCGCTGATCGCCTATGCGCATGTCGGCAAGAGTTTTGACGGCCGCGGCGCGAAGCGCGTGGTGGCAGTCGACGACGTCTCGCTTGATGTCGCCGAGGGCGAGTTTTTGGCCATCGTCGGCGGCTCCGGTTCGGGCAAGACCACGCTGCTGCGGCTGACGAACCGGCTGATCGAGGCCGACAGCGGCAGCGTCACGGTCGAAAGCCAGGATGTGCGCAATGTCGATCCGATCGGGCTGCGCCGCCGGATCGGTTACGTGTTCCAGAGCGGCGGGTTGTTTCCGCATCTCAGCGTCGCCGGCAATATCGGCATTACGCCCAAATTGCTCGGCATACCGCCTGCGGAAATTTCCGCGCGGGTGGACGAATTGCTCGACCTGGTGCGGCTCGACCGCGCGCAATACCGCGACCGTCTGCCGCATGAATTGTCGGGCGGCCAGCGCCAGCGCGTCGGCGTCGCGCGCGCGCTTGCCGCAAAGCCACGCATCGTGCTGATGGACGAGCCGTTCGGCGCGCTCGATCCCCTCACCCGCGACGCGCTCGGCGACGATTACCGCGCGCTGCATGGCAAGCTCGGCCTGACCACGATCATGATCACCCACGACATGACCGAAGCCATTCTGCTTGCCGACCGCGTCGCGGTCATGCGCGGCGGACGGCTGCTGGCGCAGGGCACGCCGGCCGAACTTTCCGATAGCGGCGATGCTTATGTCGGCGAATTGCTGCGCACACCGCGGCGGCAGGCCGAGCGGCTTGGCGCCTTGCTGCCGCGGGACGGCGCGACATGAGCTTTTTCTCCGATCCACGCTGGGGCGAGGCTTTTGCGCATCTGCCCGACTATCTCGGCAACCATGTCCGCGTCAGCGTCACCGCGCTGGCGCTCGGCCTTGCGGTCAGCCTGCCCCTCGCGATTGCGGCACGCAATCGTCGAGTACTGCGCGGCGCGCTGCTAGGCCTCGCCAGCATCGTGCAGACGGTGCCGGGGCTGGCGCTGCTCGCGCTGTTCTATCCGCTGCTGCTGGCGCTCGCGGCGGTGTCGCTGTCCTGGTTCGGAGTTGGTTTTTCCGCTTTCGGATTCCTGCCCGCGGTACTGGCGCTGGCGCTCTATTCGATGCTGCCGGTGCTGCGCAATACCATCACCGGCCTGCAGGGCGTCGATGCCGCGATCCTGGAGGCGGCGCAGGGCGTCGGCATGACGCCGCGGCAATCGCTGTTCACGGTGGAATTGCCGCTGGCATTGCCGGTCATGATGGCGGGCATCCGCACCGCGGCGGTCTGGGTGATCGGCACCGCGACGCTGTCGACGCCGATCGGCCAGACCAGCCTCGGCAATTACATTTTTGCAGGCCTGCAAACCCAGAACTGGGTGTTCGTGCTGTTCGGCTGCCTTTCCGCCGCGGTACTGGCGCTCGCGGTCGATCAATTGCTGGCGCTGACCGAAAGCGGGTTGCGCAACCGCGGCCGCATCCGCACGGCGCTCGGCGGCGTCGGCATCGCTGCGCTGGTCGTGGCCACGCTGGTGCCGGCGATGACGCGATCGCCATCGAACTATATCGTCGGCGCCAAGACCTTTACCGAGCAATATGTGCTGTCGGCGCTGATCGCGCAGCGGCTGAAGGCAGCCGGGCTATCGGCCAGCTCGCGCGAAGGCCTTGGCTCCAACGTGATTTTCGACGCGCTGGCGTCAGGCGACATCGACGTCTATGTCGATTATTCCGGCACGCTATGGCTCAATCAATTCCATCACAGCGACATCAAGCCGCGCGACGAACTGCTCCGCGAATTGAAGACCGCGCTGGCAAAGCAGAACATCACGCTGCTGGGTGAACTCGGTTTCGAAAACGCCTATGCACTGGTGATGCCGCGCAAGCGCGCCGAACAACTGGGTATCCGCAGCATCGCCGATCTCGCCTCCCATGCGTCCACGATGTCGATGGCCGCGGATTACGAATTCTTTTCTCGCCCGGAATGGGCGGGGCTCAAGAACGCCTACGGGCTTGCATTCCGCGCGCAGCGGCAGATGCAGCCGGACTTCATGTATGCCGCGGTCGCCTCCGGCGAAGTCGACGTCATCGCGGGTTACACCAGCGACGGACTGATCGCCAAATATGACCTCGTCGTACTCGACGACGTCAGGCACGCGATCCCGCCCTACGACGCGATGGTGTTGCTCGCGCCCAAGCGCAAGGACGACGAGGCGCTGCGTTCGGCGCTGCAACCGCTGCTCGGCAAAATCGACATCGCCACGATGCGGGAAGCCAATCTGCGCGCCGCCGGCAACGACGCCACGAGTTCGCCCGATGCGGTCGCGCGCTGGCTGTGGGAGAAGATCGGGAAGTAGCCTTCGCCTTTGCCGACCGGACGCTGTTCGATAGTACTATAAGTGCCGGTCACCCGTACCCCCGGAAGCAAGAAGTTGTCCGTCACATCAGTCAAGCGCGCCCTCCGCCACATCGTTGCAATATCTCTGGCCGTGTTCGCACTCTGCCTGACGGCACCGTCGCAACATCCGGCCTATGCGCAGGCCCGCTATCCCGACAGACCCGTGCGCATCGTTCTGCCGTTTGCCGCCGGCGGCGTCGCCGACATCACGGCGCGCATCATCGCGGAAAAACTCGGCTGACAAGCTTGGGCAGCGGTTTTACGTCGAGAACCAGCCCGGCGCGGGCGGCATCGCCGCGGCGCGAACGGTGATCTCGTCTCCGCCGGACGGCCATACGCTGGCGCTGCTTTCCAACGGAACCGCGGTCAGCGTCTCCTTGTTCAAGAAGCTGCCGTTCGATCCCCTCAAGGATTTCCAGCCGATTTCCAGTCTGGGATTTTTCGATTTCATCTTCGCGACCGGCGCCGATTCCGAATTCAAGACGCTGGGCGATTTCATCGCCGCCGCAAAGGCGAAACCCGGCGCGCTCAATGTCGGGACGATCAATGTCGGCAGCACGCAGAACCTGTCGGCCGAATTGTTCAAGACGGCGGCCGGCATCGACTTCGCGATCGTCCCCTATCGGGCGACACCCGAGATCCAGGTCTCGCTGCTGCAAAACAGCATCGCCCTGATGATCGACAGCTATTCTGCGATCAAGGGCAACCTTGCCGACGGCAAGTTCCGTGCGCTGGCGTCGTCGGGTCCGGTCCGTTCGGAGAGCACGCCCGATATTGCGACCGTGCAGGAAAGCGGCGTCGCCAGCTACGACGTCGTCTCCTGGAACGCGCTGTTTGCCCCTGCCGGCACGCCCGAGGCGATCGTGGCGACGCTCAATGGCGCGTTGCGGGACATCCTCGCCGATGCCGATGTCAGGAAGCGACTGATCGAACTTGGCATCGAGGCCAGAGCGAGTACGCCGCAGGAAATTTCAGCCCGGCTCAAATCCGACATTGAGAAGTGGCGGACCGTGATCGAGCAGGCCGGAATTCAAAAGCAATAGAAGCGAGCCAATTCATGCAATTTCAGAAAACACCCGGCTGGCTCGACTGGTATGCCGGTCCATCGGCACCCCAATTCAAGCTGCCGGCCGGCGCGGTGGACGCGCATTGTCATGTCTTCGGGCCCGGAGCCGAATTCCCCTATGCGCCCGAGCGCAAATACACACCCTGCGATGCGTCCAGGCAGCAATTATACGCGCTTCGGGACCATCTCGGCATTGCGCGCAATGTGGTCGTGCAGGCCACCTGTCACGGCGCCGACAACAGCGCGATGGTCGATGCCCTCACGCATTCCGGCGGAAAGGCGCGCGGCGTCGCGACCGTCCGGCGAGACGTCAGCGATGCCGCCTTGCAGGCGATGCATGAAGCGGGCGTGCGCGGCGTTCGCTTCAATTTCGTCAAGCGTCTGGTCGATTTCACGCCGAAAGACGAATTGATGGAGATTGCCGGCCGCATTGCAAGACTAGGCTGGCATGTCGTGATCTATTTCGAGGCCGCCGACCTCGCCGAGCTATGGGACTTCTTCACCGCGTTGCCGACCATCATCGTCGTCGACCACATGGGCCGGCCCGATGTCGGCAAGCCGATCGACGGGCCCGAATTCGAGCTGTTCGTCAAGTTCATGACCGAGCATCACAACGTCTGGTCCAAGGTCAGTTGCCCGGAACGGCTGTCGCTCTCGGGACCGCCGGCGCGAAACGGCGAGCAGAACGCCTATCGCGACGTGATCCCGTTCGCGCGGCGCATCGTCGAGACCTTTCCCGATCGCGTGCTCTGGGGCACCGACTGGCCGCATCCCAATTTGAAGGACCACATGCCCGACGACGGCCTGCTGGTCGATTTTATTCCGCACATCGCAACCACGCCGGAACTGCAACGCAAACTTCTGGTCGACAATCCGATGCGGCTATATTGGCCGGAGGAATGATTACAAGCCCCTTGATCATGCCGGCATCGATCAACAGCCGGTTGAACCGCCTCGGCCTCCGCGCCGTCCTTGCAGTCGTAGAACACGCCCTTGCAGCGGAGCATGATGTTCTTCTGCTCCTCGAACGAGGGGTCGAGCGGAATGCCGGCGGCTTCCTGGATCACCAGCGGCAGATAGGCGGCGTCGATCGTGTCCATCACCGCCGGGCTCTTCACCGGCTCGAAGTTGACGGCGTCGATGGCGTAGTAGGTCGCGTAATAACGCGGGTCGTAATTCATCAGCTTCTTGCCGATGCCGGCCTCGTCGAGATCGGGATCGAGCACGTGCGGCGAGAATTCCGGCTGGTGGTCGCCGTAGCGCACGATCAAAAACGGCTGCGCCGGGAATTTCTTCTTCAGGGAGGCGACGAACGCAGAATAGTCGTTGGCGCTCATCGCCTGCCGGCGCAGATATTCGTCGACCACCGGCTCATTGCCGGGATTGCGCCAGGACGGCATCAGCTCGGAGCGGAATTTGGTTTCCCAGGGGAAATGATTGGCGGCGAGATAGACGAAGGTGAACAGCGGCGTATTGGCCGGCTGTTCCGAGATCAGTTGCAACGCCTTGTCGTAAAAGAAGCCATCGGGCTCGACGTCCTTGGCGCCGAGATCGCGCGCATCGAGGAAGCGCTGGATGCCGGTCGTGGCCTGGAAACCGCGCGCACCCATGAACGCGCCATAGGCCGGATAGAGCGAAAGCGTCGAGTAACCGCAGCGGCGCAGCGCCAGCGGCAGCCCCCGTTCGACGCGGCCGGAGGCGATGCGCGTCACGAAATAGGAGAAGCGGCCGAACGAGCGCGAGGAGAGCCCGGCGAGCACATTGTATTCGGTGAACCAGCTCGGCCCGCCATTGCTCTCGGCGACGAATTTACGTTCCTTGCCGTCGAACGATTTGAAATGGCTGCCATAGCCCGGCGGCACCTTGATGCCATTGGCCTGACGAATATCGAAGCTCGATTCGTCATGGACCATGATGATGTGGGGCCGCCGCCCGGCCGGGTGGCAGGAATCCACCAACGGCACCTTCAGACGCTCGGGCACGGAAGCGGCCAATTCCATGAAGCCGTAATTGATGAAGTCGGAGACCGCGGTCACACCGGAGCGCGAGAACTTCGAGAGGTAGCCGTCGTCGTAATAGCCGCGCCAGGCTTCATCCGGCCAGGTGAAGGCATAGCCGACCAGCGCGGCAAGGCATGCGAGGCAACCGGCCGCGGCCGGCAGGCGCCGGATGCGGAACGGATCGAGCCACCACAGCGCATACATCAGGGGAATGGTGACGAGGCCCGCCGATATCACCGACCAGCGCAGGTTGGGGAAGATCGTGAACAGGAACGCCGCGGTGTCGCGATCGATCACCATCAGGTCGACGAAGTTCGCGGTCATCTGCACCACGTCGTGCTTGAGCCGCGACAGCAGCACCAGCACCACGACCAGCGTCAGCGACAGCGCGCCCGACATCGCGGGGCGGCGCAGCAGCGCGATAAAGAAGAAGTTCAGGATGCCCCACGACAGCACGAAGCCGGTCCGCGAACCGAAATCGGATTCGGTCTGGAACATGATGACCAGCGCGCCCAGATGGGGGGCGGCGACCGCCAACAGCCGCCAGACGCCGATCGAGGCGATGCCGGCGGCAATGGCAGCAGCGGACGAACCTGGATTTGGCGCGGGCGCCATGGGTGGAACGCAACATGACCCGGCGCAATACAAAGGCCTTGGCTGGCGACGACCAGGAGACGCACGACCCAGCCGGAACCCGTGCCGTGTCATAAAAACGTAGTGGAAACGTCATGAACGCGCAATGAATTTGCCGCCGCAGCGCTAAAGCTCGGTAAATCGACTGGAGTCATTCCGGGGCGATGCACACGCATCGAACCCGGAATCTCGAGATTCTCCGATGCTGCAATTCGCACATCGGAGAATGACGGCGGCGGTCAGTTGGAACGGCGCCCCCGGGGGACCCGGGCGGCTGGATAGTCCGGAATCAGCCGTCCCTTAGCAGATGGAATTTGCGCCCAAGCCGGTGGTGAACGGCGATGATCGCCCGGTCGACGTCACTGATCAGGCTGTCGCCAAGGATGACGTTCGGGATTTCCCAGTTGCGGCCTCCCCCGGCATCCGACAACCGGGAGACCGCGGCGATGCGCGCCGTTTCGCATCCCGGCTGGCTGCGAAGCGCCTCGTTCGCGATTTGCGTCAACTCCGCGTGGTTCTTGCCAACGGTCGTCACTGATGGCCCAGCTTTCGAATTCCCTGGCGCGCGACGGGAACATCATCCCGCCGCGCACTCCGGTCAGTCTACTCCGCGTGGCCGTCGATGATCGGGCCGAACAGCTCCCACTTCTCGCCGCTGAATTTCATCATCTGGACCTGCTCGATCGGATAGAAATCCGTCGGCGAGGTCTTGATGCGGATTCCCGGGATGTAGGTGTTGATCTCGAAATCCATATTCGCGACCACCTTCATGACGTTCTCGCGCGTGAGATTGTCACCGCACCGCTTCAGACACCTCGATCAGCGCGGTCGATGTGTTGTAGGCGGTCAAGCGGCCCGCTCTCGGACCTGTCGGCCTCCGGATAATATTTTGCCATGAAGGCGCGGAATTTCTGCATGCCGGGATGCGAGTCCCACTGCGGATCGGTGACGTCCATCTGATAGCCGGCACTGAGAATGCCCCTGGAGTTGTCGAGACCGGCAGGCCGCAGCACCGCGCCGACCGAGGCCGACACGTTGGTCATGACATGGATCGGGTGCCAGTCGAGTTCGGCGAGCTTCTTGATCGCCTGCGCGGCGAATTTCGGCGTGCCGATATTGACGAAGATGTCGGGGTTGGCGGTCTTGATCGCCACCACCTGGGAATCCACCGTCGGCATGCTGATCTCGTAGGGCACGCTGGCGACGACCATGCGGTCATATTTTTCGCGCAGCACGTCCTTTAGCCCAAGGACGTAGTCCTTGCCGAAATCGTCATTCTGGTAGAGCACGCCGAGCCTGGCATTGGGGTAATGCTGCAGGATGTAGGTGGCGTAGATGCGCGCTTCGGCCCGGTAGTTCGGCTGCCAGCCGATGGTCCAGGGGAAATGCTCCGGATCGCCCCAACGCGAGGCGCCGGTGGCGACGAACAGTTGCGGCACCTTCATGGTGTTCATGTATTTCTGGATCGCGGCGTTTGGCGCGGTGCCGAGCGGCGCGAAGATCAGGAATACCTCGTCGCTCTCGACCAGCTTTCGCGCCTGCTCCACCGTCTTTGGCGGGCTGTAGGCGTCGTCATAGGAAATGAAATTGATCTTGCGGCCGTTGACGCCGCCATTGTCGTTGATCATCCGCATATAGGCGCTCATCGTCTTGCCGATGATGCCGTAGGCCGATGCCGGCCCGCTATACGGCATGATGTTGCCGATCTTGATTTCGGTGTCGGTGACGCCGGTGTCGTATTTCTTCTGCGCAACAGCGGACATCGTGGCTGCGGCCAGGATCAATCCGGAAAGTCCAAAGGCTTTAGTGAAGTTCGTCGTGAAGAAAGCCTTAAGCAAACGCTTCATGAATTTCCTCCTCGGGTGCGGGCCAGGCGTGACGGCTTCTTGTTGGACAGTTTCCTATTCGAGTTTTTTCTGAAACGGTTTGGTGAGGATAGCAGCCGGAAGCGGCTACCGAAAGCAGCAGGCCTCCCATGAAAGCGGATGATCAGAGGCCATTTGCCGCGTCACAGGCGGGTGCGGCGCAGCAAGCTTGGTAAAGCAAATCAGAACACGCAGCCGCGCCACTGACCGGATTCGTTAACGGCGCGCGATGGATGCGGCGACCGACTGCCGCTTTCAAGGCCATCGCCTGTATTTCTACGGGGGTTCCCCCTTTAACACAGTGTAAGGCTGCAACGGCCATTGTGCTGTCTGAAATGCAACAACCAACAAGGCTGCCCGCGATGGTGCAACAGCCGGCTCATTCAATCATTGCCGAACTCGAAGACGCCGTCAGAGGCGGTTCATCTGCCCGGCGGGTCGAAACCCTGCGGCAGGTGACCGATCTGTTCCTCAATGATGGCGAGCGCCTGAGCGACGACCAGGTCAAGGTCTTCGACGACGTCCTCTGCCTGTTGATCGCGCGCGTCGAAACGCGGGCCAAGGCCGAACTCAGCAAGCGGCTGGCGCCGCTCGACTATGCGCCCTTCGAGGTCATCCAGCATCTGGCCAGCGACGACGAGATCGCGGTTGCCGGCGAAGTGCTGGCGCATTCGAGCCGGGTCTCCACCGACACGCTGGTCGAGGTTGCCAGCGCCAAGGGACAGGATCACCTGCTCGCGATCTCCGGGCGGGCCGACCTCCCCGAGGAAGTCACCGACGTGATCGTCGACCGCGGCAACGGCAAGGTGATCCGCAGCCTTGCGAACAATGCCAGCGCGCATTTTTCGGAAGCCGGCTACTCCTGCATCATCGCCCGCGCCGACGGGGACGACGAACTGGTCGAGATCCTCGGCCTCCGGCTCGATCTTCCGGTCAAGTATTTGCGCGACCTGTTGCGCCGCGCCAAGGACGCCGTGCGCGCCCGGCTGTTGGCCATCGCGCCGGCCGCCGTCCAGGAAGAGATCCGGCGGGTTCTCAACGACATCGCGCGCGAACAGACGCCGCCGGGACGCAATTATGGCGTTGTCGAGCAAGTGGTACGGCTGATGGGCGAATTGAACGAACTCGACGATGCCGCCGTGTACAATTTCGCCGAGGCGAACAAATTCCCCGAGGTCACCGTCGCGCTCGCGGTGCTCAACGACGTGCCGGTCGAAATGATCGCACGCCTGCTG
This sequence comes from uncultured Alphaproteobacteria bacterium, assembly GCA_963847015.1. GTDB lineage: Bacteria > Pseudomonadota > Alphaproteobacteria > Rhizobiales > Xanthobacteraceae > Bradyrhizobium. Next base: position 33,581 of record CAWJYI010000029.1, read on the forward strand.
GAAGGGGCGCGCTCCGACCTGATCCTGATACCTTGCCGGTCGGGACGCCTGAACTGGCCGACCGTCGAGACGATCCTCCGCAACCGGCCGGCGCCGTTCCCGGTCGACGATCAGACGCTGGAAGTCGCGCAACGGGATTACCGGAAACTGTCAATGGAGACCGCCCAGCGCACGATCCGCTTCTGGCAGCTTCACAACCGGATCGAGAAGTAGCCGCACGTGTCGCGGGCTCTCGGCGCTGACCGTTCACGTGAGGTGTGACGGAATTCAGCAACGAGAATGTGGATTAGGGAACGACTCTTCCGCGAGGTAAAGTCACGCGTTTTTGTGGCTGAGAGTTCGGTCGAACCGCTTCACGCCAAGAATGTGCATGAAGTCTCAGTTCTTTGTTCCGGATGGGCTGCGCACCTGATGCGGCGCGTCCAAGAAAATGCTTTAAATCTCAATTCTTCAAACAAAAGCGAGACCGCGCTATGCCGCGGTCTCGCTAGTAACATGTCGAAGTTTAATTTTTCGTGTTGCGCCTGCTCAGTCGCCGACGCGGACCAAGCCTAGTTCTTGGTCTTGTCCACCAAGGCGCCCTTCTTGATCATCGAGATCGCGCCTGCGCGATCTCGCTACTTCAGGCGTGGATCGCGCCTGCGCGATCTCGCCACTTCAAGCGTGGATCAAGCCCTAGTTCTTGGTCTTGTCCACCAAAGCGCCCTTCTTGATCCACGGCATCATGTCGCGCAGCTTGGCGCCGACTTCCTCGATCGGGTGCTCCGCAAGCTTGGCGCGGGTTGCCTTGAACGAGGTCTGGTTGACCTTGTTCTCCAGCATCCAGTCGCGGGCAAACTTGCCGCCCTGAATGTCGGCGAGAACGCGCTTCATCTCGGCCTTGGTCTCCGCGGTGACGATACGCGGGCCGGTGACATATTCGCCGTATTCGGCGGTGTTGGAGATCGAGTAGTTCATGTTGGCGATGCCGCCTTCATAGATCAGGTCGACGATCAGCTTCACCTCGTGCAGGCACTCGAAATAGGCCATCTCGGGCGCGTAGCCGGCTTCCACCAGCGTCTCGTAACCGCCCTTGATCAATTCGACCAGGCCGCCGCAGAGCACCACCTGCTCGCCGAACAGGTCGGTCTCGCATTCTTCCTTGAACGAGGTCTCGATGATGCCGGCACGGCCGCCGCCGATGGCGGAGGCATAGCTGAGGCCGAGGTCATGGGCGTTGCCGGACACGTCCTTGGCGATCGCGATCAGGCAGGGGACGCCGCCGCCGCGCTGATATTCCGAGCGCACGGTGTGGCCGGGGCCCTTGGGGGCAATCATCAGCACGTCGAGATCGGCGCGCGGGTCGAGCAGGTTGAAATGCACGTTGAGGCCATGGGCGAACACCAGCGCCGCGCCTTTTTTCATGTTGTCGTGCAGGTGCTCGCGGTAGATGTCGCCCTGCAGTTCGTCGGGGGTCAGCATCATGACGAGGTCGGCCCATTTGGCGGCTTCGGCGACTTCCATCACCTTGAAGCCCGCGGTCTCCGCCTTCTTGGCCGAGGCCGAGCCCTTGCGCAGCGCAATGGCGACGTCCTTGACGCCGGAATCCTTCAGGTTCAGCGCATGGGCGTGGCCCTGGCTGCCATAGCCGACGATGACGACCTTTTTGCCCTTGATCAGGTTCAGGTCGGCATCACGATCGTAATAAACTCGCATAATCGTTTCCTCATCGGTGGCCAAAATCGGCCGGTTAATCAGGCATTTGGGTGGATGGGACCGCCGGTTGCCCGCGAATTTCCGGCGTTGTCTAGAGCTTTTTCCCGCCAGGGGAAACCCTCATCTCGCATGGCGCGGTGCGGCATCATGCGTCCATGAAGACCGGATAGAGCGAGGCCAGGAGCAGCATCGCCATGACGATATTGAAGGCCCGCACGGCCCGAGGCGAGGTCAGGACCGGCCGCAGCGAACTGCCGAACAGGGCCCAGACCACCGATGACAGTGCCCCCATGACGAACATCAGCGCCGCCTGCATGGCAATATTCCATGGGAAACTGGCAACCGCCGAATAGGCGGTAATGATGCCGATCGCCATCACCCAGCCCTTGACGTTGACCCACTGGAAAAGCGCCGCACCCCAAAACGTCATTGGGGCCCCCCGGTTGTCCTCCCCGGGCGTAACGGCGCCGGACATCGCGATAACAGCTGCCAGGTAAATCAGGTATGCGATGCCGGCATACTTCAGGATCGTCTGCAGGATCGGCCAGGCGATAAAGATCGCTCCGAGGCCAAGGCCGGTGGCTGCGACCATGAACGAAACCCCGATCGCGATGCCGGCGATGTGCGGAAGGGTTCGGCGGAAGCCGTAGGTCAGTCCCGACGACAGAACCATGATGTTGTTGGGCCCCGGCGTGAACGCCATGACCGCGCCAAAAGCAATCAGTGCAATGAGAAGCGAGTGCGACATCCCGGGGCCTCACGCGATCTTTGGGAGGGCTGTCTTGGATGAGCGCTTCGCCAGCAGCATGACGGCAATGCCGCCGACGACGGTGACCATGCCGGCCAGCCGCAGCGGCCCGAAGGTTTCGCCGAACACGATGCTTGACGACGCGGAGCCGATGAACGGCACCAATAGCGCGAACGGCACCACCTGCGCCACGGGATAATCCCGCAGCAGCCGTCCCCACAGCCAATAGGCGATGCTGGTGGAGATGCCGCCGATGTAGAGCATGGAGGTAAGGCCGGTCAGCGACATGTGCGACAGCGCATGCCAGGTCGGCTGCGGCCCGTTGGTGACCAGCGTCAGCACGGATAATGGCACCGCGGCGACCAGACACAGCCAGGCAAACAGATCGAACATCCGCACGTCCTGTGCACGCCGCAGCAGCAGATTGCCGATCGCAAAACTGATCGGGCAGATCATGATGATGGCGAAGGCGCCGACGCTGAAATCATAACCCACCGTGCCGCAGATCATCAGCAGGCCGATGGCGGCAATGCCGATGCCGACGGTCTGCGTGCGCGACGGCAACTCTCGAAACGCGATCGCTGCAAAGCCGATCGTGAACAGCGCCTGGCTCTGCACGATCACGCTGGAGAGGCCGACCGGAACGCCATGCGCGATGGCAAAGGCCTGGGCCAGGAACTGGCCGAGGAACAGCGAAAAGCTGATCGCGATCAGGAGCGGCCAGGAGACGTCGGGCTTGCGCACGAACAGGCACGGCAATGCGGCGATGGCAAAGCGCAGCGTCGTCATCAGCTCCGGCGAAAATTCGTCGAGCGCGATCCGGCTCGCGACAAAGCCAAGCCCCCAGATCACCGCCACCAGGACGGCGATGCAAACATCCGCCGGTTTCATTTTTTTCTAGCTCTGTTGGTCCGGCTTCGGTTTGCGCAGGAGATAAGTGCCATGCAGCGGCGCGTGATAATCGACCGATTCCAGCCTGAAGCCGATGTCGGTCAGCATGCGCTCGATCACCCAGCCGAAGGTGGAGTATTCGTCGCGCATATGGGTGACCACGCTCTCGCGCTCGAAATCGTGGTTCTTGATGGAAAAATCGGCCCATTGCTCGACATCGCGTTCGGTGCCGTCGGGCATGCTGACGAAGACGATATCGCGCAGGTAAAAATTCGCGCCGGGCTTCAGCGCGGCGTAGATCCGCGCCAGCGCCACCGCTTTCCAGAAATCCGGCAGATGATGCAGCGTGAACTCGCTGACGATCAGGTCGTAGGAATTCGGCTGGTAGGCGAAGCTCAGCATGCCCGCCGGCTGGGTGCGGATCGCGACCTTGCGGTCGCGCGCCTGGATATTGGCGAGCGCCAGCATCGCCGGCGAAATATCGATCGCATCGACCTCGGCGCCCATCATCGCCGCCTCGCAGGCCAATACGCCGTTGCCGCAGCCGATATCGGCCACCCGCCAGCCGCGCTGGACGCCAAGCATGGTCAGGGCTGCGCGGGCGCGGATGTCGCTGTCGTCATGCCGGTCGTAGATCGAGGCGACCGCAGAATCGAGGCCGAGCTGCCGCCTTTGATTGTAATACCAGTCGCGCGCCAGCATGGTTCACATCCCTTCGGGCCCGCGCCCGATCGCGGCAACCCCGGTGCGCGACACCTCGACAAGGCCGAGCGGACGCATCAGGTCGATGAATTGAGTGATCTTGGCGGAATTGCCCGTGATCTCGAACACGAAGCTCTCGGTGGTGGCGTCGATCACGCGGGCGCGGAAGGCATCCGCCAGCCGCAGCGCCTCGACCCGGTTGTCGCCGCCGCCACGCACCTTCACCATCGCCAGTTCCCGCTCGATCGAACGGCCCGTTATCGTCATGTCGACGACGCGATAGACCGGGACCATGCGGTCGAGCTGGTGCTTGATCTGCTCGATCACCATCGGTGTGCCCGTGGTGACGATGGTGATCCGCGAGAGATGTTTCTGGCTCTCGGTCTCGGAGACGGTGAGACTTTCGATGTTGTAGCCGCGGCCGGAGAACAGCCCGATCACCCGCGCGAGCACGCCCGGCTCGTTCTGTACGAGCACCGAGAGCGTGTGCGACTCGGACGGGTCATGGCGTTCTTCGAGGAAGTAGGCGGATGCGGGCTGGTTCATTGTCGTCCCCTTGATGCTTTCCGTGTCACGCCATCGCCGGCTGGGCGATAGTCGTGCCATCCGTCGCGACCCATTTGCGGAACAGGTCGAAATCGATATTGCCGCCGGTCAGAATCAGGCCGACCCGCTTGCCGCGGATTTTTGCCTTTTCCTGCATGGCCGCGGCGAACGGGGCGGCGCCGGCGCCCTCGGCGAGGTTATGGGTGTCGGTCCAGTAGGCCCGTATCGCGGCGGCGATCTCGTCGTCGGTGACCTGGACGATGCGCGATGCGCCCTTGCAAATGATGGCAACCGCCTCGGCGTCGGGAACGCGCGTCGCCATGCCGTCCGCACGCGTATTGCTGCTGTTGGTCCGCACCACGCTGCCGGCCGCGAACGAGAGCGCAAAGGACGGCGCTTCGGTCGATTGCACGCCGACGATCTCCGTTTTCAAGCCGAGCAGGTCGCGCGCCATGATGCAGCCGCAGATGCCCGAACCCTGTCCGATCGGAACATAGAGCACGTCGATATCCCTGAACTGTTGCAGCAGTTCGAGGGCATAGGTCGCAACGCCGAGCACCAGATCGGAATGATAAGACGTCACAAATTCGAGACCGTCGAGTTGGGCCCGGCGGCTGGCCTCTTCGCGGGCGGACTGGAAATCGTTGCCGTGTTCGACCAGGTTCGCGCCGAATGCCCGCATCGCGCCGTTCTTCTCGACCGAATTGCCGTGCGGCACATAGATCGTCACGGGCACGCGAGCCCGGCTTGCCGCGTAGGCGATGCTCTGGCCATGATTGCCTGTTGTGGCCGAGATCAATCCGGCGGTGCCCGGACGTTCGCGATTGAGGCGGTCGACATAGACCAGCCCGCCGCGCACCTTGAAGGCGCCGGTCGGCGTGTGGTTCTCGTGCTTGACGATCGCGGTTGCGCCAAGCCGCTCGGACAATAGCGGCCACGCAATCGCCGGCGTTGGACGCATCGCCGCGCCGACCACGGTGTGTGCGTGTTCCAGTTGCTTCAGATCGAACATCGTATTTCCTCTTACACCAGTGCCTTGCCGCCGGCGAACGCCGCAGCGGTTGCTTCGTCGGTCGCCTCTACGGGCAACAGCATTTCATTATGCGCCTTGCCCGACGGAATCATCGGGAAGCAGTTTTCCAGCGCCGCCACGCGGCAATCGAACAGCACCGGGCGCTTGACGCTGATCATTTCCTTGAGCGCGCCGTCGAGATCGCCGGGCTTGATCGCCTGGATGCCGACGCAGCCGAACGCGTCCGCGAGCTTGACGAAATCCGGCAGCGCCTCGGAGTAGGAGTGCGACAGGCGGTTGCCGTGCAGCAGCTGCTGCCACTGCCGCACCATGCCCATATACTGGTTGTTCAGAATGAAGATCTTGATCGGCAATTCGTACTGAACCGCCGTCGACATCTCCTGCATCGTCATCTGCACCGAGGCATCGCCGGCAATGTCGATCACGAGGCTATCGGGGTGTGCGACCTGCACGCCCAACGCCGCCGGCAGGCCGTAGCCCATGGTGCCGAGCCCGCCCGACGTCATCCAGCGGTGCGGCTCTTCGAATCCGAAGAACTGCGCCGCCCACATCTGATGCTGGCCGACTTCGGTCGTGATGTAGGTGTCGCGCCCGCGCGTCGCCTCGAACAGCTTCTGGATCGCGTATTGCGGCAGGATGATATCGTTGCTCTTCTTGTAGGAGAGCGAATTGCGCGCGCGCCATTTCGCGACCTCCTGCCACCACGCCTTGATGTCGGGCTTTTTGGTTTCCGCCTTGAATACCTGCAACAGGTCGCCGAGCACGTTGGCGGCATCGCCGATGATCGGCACGTCGACACGGATGTTCTTGTTGATCGAGGACGGGTCGATGTCGATGTGGATCTTCTTCGAACCCGGCGAGAACGCGTCGATCCGGCCGGTGATACGGTCGTCGAAGCGCGCGCCGACGCACAGCATGACGTCGCAATCATGCATCGCCATGTTGGCCTCGTAAGTGCCGTGCATGCCGAGCATGCCGAGCCAGTTCTTGCCGCTCGCGGGATAGGCGCCGAGCCCCATCAAGGTCGACGTGATCGGAAAACCGGTGACCTCCACCAGTTCGCGCAGCAATTTCGAGGCTTCGCGGCCGGAATTGATGACGCCGCCGCCGGAATAGATCACCGGGCGTTTGGCGGAAGCGAGCAGCGCCACGGCTTTGCGGATCTGCGCCGCATCGCCCTTCACCCTCGGGGTATAGGACACATGCACGTCGGATTTTCGCGGCGGGTGATAGGTGCCGACCGCGAACTGCACGTCCTTGGGGACATCGACCACGACCGGCCCTGGACGGCCGGTGGTTGCGACATAGAACGCCTCGTGCAGCACTTTTGCGAGGTCGTTGACGTCGCGCACCAGCCAATTGTGCTTGGTGCACGGACGGGTGATGCCGACGGTGTCGCATTCCTGGAACGCGTCATTTCCGATCAGGTGCGTCGGCACCTGCCCGGTGATGCACACCAGCGGGATCGAATCCATCAACGCATCCGTCAGCGGCGTCACCATGTTGGTGGCGCCGGGACCCGAAGTCACCAGCACCACGCCCGGTTTGCCGGTGGAGCGCGCATAGCCCTCGGCGGCGTGGCCGGCGCCCTGCTCGTGGCGGACCAGGATGTGCTGCACATCGTCCTGCTGGAAAATCTCGTCATAGATCGGAAGCACCGCGCCGCCGGGATAGCCGAACAGGTGCTTGACGCCGTGATCTCTGAGCGCGCGGACGATCATCGCGGCTCCCGTCATCTGGTTCGGATCGTGGCTCTTGTCGGTCATGACGTGTTCCTTGGCTTGCTCCGGATTCGCTGTTGCCCAGCGGCTGGTTCGGTTCGGGTTTTAGGAAATAAAAAAGGGCCCCAGAGGACCCATGCACACCGCCTGAATTTGGATGGCCTTAGCCATCCCCGGCGGTGGGCCTGGGTACGACTACGATAAGGAGTTTGGTAATAATATTACGCATTTGGCGGCTCAGACTTCCCAAAGGTTGCGCGCGTTATACCGCCCGGTCCCTGGAAGTCAAGGGTTGGGCGTGTGCAGCGCGATTTTTACCAGCTTAGCGGCGTTCCGGTCTTTCGGCGAGTACAAAAATACTCGCTGCAGCCATGCAGTCTCGATTCCTCATGGTGAGGAGGCGCTCTTGCGCCGTCTCCGGACGACGCTACGCGTCGCCGGGCGAACCATGCGGCCCGTGGGCCCGTCCTTCGAGACGCCGCCTCGCGGCTCCTCAGAATGAGGTCTGCGTACCCAGCCATCCCCTCGCCGCCTCCGGCGCCACCCATTCGAATTCCGGCAGTTGATGCCGGAACCAGGTGAATTGCCGCTTGGCGTAATGGCGGGTATCGGCGCGGCCGATCTCGGCCGCCGCCTCGCGCGTGATCTCGCCCTTGATGTGGCGGATCAGCGCCGGCACGCCATGGGCTTTCATCACCGGCAGCATGGGATCGAGCTGGCGCGATGCCAGCACGGCGACCTCCTCCAGCGCGCCTGCGGCCAGCATCGCGTCGAACCGCGCATCGATCCGGGCGTAGAGCTGCTCGCGCCCGGGCGCCAGAAACAGCGCGCGGAAGGCGCCCGGCGGCAGCAGCGGCGGCAGGCCGTCGCGGTGCCAATCGGTCAGCGAGCGGCCGGTGGCTTCGACCACTTCCAGCGCGCGCGCGACGCGGGTGCGGTCGCGCGGCTTCAAGCGTTCGGCGGACACGGGATCGCGCTTCGCCAGTTCGGCATGCAGCGCCTCGACGCCGTCGCGCTCCAGCCGGGCACGCACGCCGTCGCGGATTTCGGCCGGAATCGGCGGCACCGCCGACAGCCCGCGCGTCAACGCCTTGAAGTACAGGCCGGAACCGCCGACGAAAATCGGCAGCCGCTGTTCCGCCTGCGCCTCCGACAACGCCCTTCCCGCGTCAGCGACCCAGGCGCCGGCCGAGAAATTGACCGCCGCATCGACATGGCCATAGAGCCGGTGCGGCACGCGCGCCTCTTCGGCAGGCGTCGGCCGCGCCGTGATGATGCGCAGATCGCGATATACCTGCATGGAATCGGCGTTGATGACGATGCCGCCGGTTTCCTGCGCCAGTTCGAGCGCCAGCGCCGACTTGCCGCTGGCGGTCGGCCCTGCGATAAGCACCGCCTTGCCCACAGCGATCGAATTCGCCTGCATGTCCCTCGTCGCCACGCTCATCTGCAATCCCGCCAACCCCGCGCTCGACTCCACCATCGTCGACGGCGCGCTGGCCGTGCTGCCCTCGCCCGGCCACGCGCAATGGCTGTTCGACGAAGTGGCCGTCGATATCCCCTTTGAAGGAAGCGACGACATCAAGGCGATCGAAGCCAGCCTTCGCCAGTGCGCGCGGCGACCTGCCGATCGACATTGTCGTGCAGCCTGCCGCGTTCCGGCGCAAGAAGCTTTTTCTGGCCGACATGGATTCCACCATGATCGGCCAGGAATGCATCGACGAGCTGGCGGATTTCGCAGGCCTGAAAGCGCATGTCGCCGGGATCACCGAACGCGCGATGCGCGGCGAAATCGAGTTCGAACCGGCGCTGCGCGAGCGCGTCGCGCTGCTCAGGGATATGCCCGTCGGCGTGGTCGACGAGGTGCTGGCCAAGCGCATCACGCCGACGCCGGGCGGCCGCGAGCTGGTCGCGACCATGCGCGCGCATGGCGGCTGGACCTGCCTGATCTCGGGCGGCTTTACGCTGTTCACCAACGCGGTGGCGGCGATGATCGGATTCCAGGAAAACCGCGCCAACGAACTGCTGGTCGCCGACGGCAAATTCATCGGCGAAGTCAGGGAGCCGATTTTGGGCCGCGCCGCCAAACTCGCCACCCTGATCGAACTGCGCGAATCCTTCGACCTCGACACCATCGACACGCTGGTGACCGGCGACGGCGCCAACGATCTCGGCATGATCGAGGCCGCAGGGCTCGGCGTCGCCTATCATGCCAAGCCCGCGGTTGCGGCGGCGGCCGCCGCGCGGATCGACCACGGCGACCTCACGGCATTGCTCTATGCGCAGGGGTATCGAAGGGACGAGTTCGTGGAGGCGTAGTCTCGGCGGATCGATCCCGGCCTATCGCCATTGCGCACGGGCCGGGACGGCAATTACTGCACGCTCAGCGCGACGAACCGCAATTCGCCGTCACCATTGGCGACCAGCAGCAGGACCGACTTCTTGCCGTCCTTCTTGAGCTGATCGACGCGCTTCTTGATGTCGGCGGCGCTGCCGACCGCCTCCTGCGCCACCTCGACGATAACGTCGCCGGCGGACAGCCGCTTCTCGGCGGCATCGGACGTACCGTCGACGCCGGTGATGATCACGCCTTTGACGCTGTCCTTGATCTTGTACTTGGTGCGCAGATCCTTGCTCAGCGTTGCCAGATCAAGGCCGAGCGCCTTTTGCGTCACCGGCTTCTCGGCAGGCTCTTCCTTGGTCTTGGCGTTGGCCTGCTGCACCTTGTCGTTATCCTCGAGACGGCCGAGCGTGACTTTCCTTGTCTCCTCGTTGCCCTTGCGGATGATGACGACGTCGACTTCCTTGCCGACCGCGGTGTCGGCGACCACGCGCGACAGGTCCTTCGGATCCTTGACGTCCTTGCCGTCGAACCTGACCACGACGTCGCCGGGTTCGATGCCGGCGGGTTTCGCCGGTCCCTTGTCGTCGACACCTGCGACCAGCGCGCCGCGGGCGGGCTTGATGTTGAGGCTCTCGGCGATCTCGTCGGTGACCTGCTGGATCCGCACGCCGAGCCAGCCGCGGCGCAATTCGCCGAACTGCCGGAGCTGATCGACCACACCGGCCACCGTCTTCGACGGTACCGCGAAGCCGAGGCCGATCGAGCCGCCGGTCGGCGAGATGATCAGCGTGTTGACGCCGACCACTTCGCCTTCGAGATTGAACAGCGGTCCGCCGGAATTGCCGCGGTTGATGGACGCATCGGTCTGGATGTAGCTGTCATACGGTCCCTGGCTGATGTCGCGGTTGCGCGCCGACACGATGCCGGCGGTGACCGAGCCGCCGAGGCTGAAGGGATTGCCGATCGCGATCACCCATTCGCCGAGACGCAGCTTGTCGGAATCGCCGAACTTCACCGCGATCAGCGGTTTCACCGGCTTGAACTTCAACACCGCAATGTCGGTCTTCTTGTCGACGCCGACCAGTTCGGCCTTGATCTTGGTGCCGTCGTTCATGATCACGTTGATCTCGTCGGCGTCGGCAATGACGTGATTGTTGGTGACGACGATCCCCGAGGTGTCGACGATAAAGCCGGAGCCGAGCGAATTGGTCTTGCGCGGCTGCATGTCGTTGCTGCCGCCCTTGGAACCGCCGCCAGGGCCCCTGCGGTTCTTGAAGAAGTCGTCGAAGAATTCCTCGAACGGCGAACCCGGCGGCAATTGCGGCACCGCGCCCCGATCGCCGCCACCCTTGGCTTCGACGGTCTGCGAGGTCGAGATATTGACGACGGCGTCGATCACTTTCTCGGCAATGTCGGCGATGCCGTCCGGGCCGCGCGCGGAAGCCGGCGCTGACGCCAGCACGCTGGCGGCGCCGATCGAGATCGCGGCCCCCATCATGCGAAGGCGACGGCTCAAGGCGGGTCTGGCACCGGTCATGTCAGGTCTCTCTCCAGCAGATCGAATTGAAGCGCCACAGTGCGCCCGAACGGGTCTGCGGCGCAAGCATTTGAGGCGGACATTTCGGCGAAAAACCGGCCTTGAAAAGCTCACGATTTCGTTGATTCGCAAGGCTATTGAGATGCTTACGCCATCATTCCGGGATGGTGCGCAAGCACCAGACCTCAGATGCGCCAATTGCGCATCGGGGAATCCCGAGATTCCCGGGACGAAGCGCGCATCGTAGTTCGCACTTCGCATCACCCCGGAATGAAAGACTATCACCGCCGCACCAGCCAGATCAGCAGCAATCCCGCAACCGCCGAACCGATGCCCACGATCCGCAGAATATTGTCCGGCGTCGCCAGCGCGCTCTTCATGGCCCGACGCATCCAGGCCGGGCTCGCCGCAAACATGATGCCTTCCAGCACAAACAGGATTCCCACACCGATGAGGAAGTCGGAGAACGCTATGGACCTCATCGGATGGCAACCTCCCGTTATCAGCATTTTTTGCTTTTAGAGCAGCGAAGCGCTTCCGCTTCGCCAAGATCTTGTGTCCCGCTCTTGTGTCCGGCGAGCGGCTCTACTGCTTCGGCGCAGCCGCCGGCGGCGTGACCGGATGGATTGGCGAAGAAGCGGAAGAACTCCGAATCCGGCCGCAGCAGGAAGCGGGTGTCGTTGCTCTTCAGGCCATTTTCATACGCCGACATCGAACGATAGAACCCGAAGAAATCCGGATCCTGGCCGTAGGCTTCGGCGAACAGCCGGTTGCGTTCGGCATCGCCGGCGCCACGCACCTGCTCGGCCGTGGAATTGGCGTCGGCGATGATAACGGTCGCCTCGCGATCCGCGTTAGACCTGATCTCCTGTGCCTTCTGGCCGCCCTGGGCGCGGAATTCCGCCGCCTCGCGCTGCCGCTCGGTCTGCATGCGCTGGTAGACCGCCTGGCTGTTCTGCTCCGGCAGGTCGGCGCGGCGAATTCGCACGTCGACCACCGAGATGCCGTAACCGTCGGCTTCCTTGTCGAGCTGATCGCGGATCCGCGCCATCAGCGTTTCGCGCTCGTCGCGCACGATCTGGATGAAGGTGGCCTCACCGAGCACGCGGCGCAGCGAGCCGTTCAGTAGCGTCGTCAACTGGACGTTGGCGGCCTGGATCGAGCCGATGCTCTGATAAAACCGCAGCGCGTTCTTGATGCGATAGCGGGCGAAGGCGTCGACCACCAGCCGGCGCCGGTCGAAGGCGATGATTTCCTGCGACGGATTTTCCAGATCGAGGATGCGATTGTCGATGCTGATGACGGTGTCGATGAACGGCGCTTTGAAGTTCAGGCCGGGTTCGGTGACGACGCGCACGGGTTCGCCGAGCCGCACCACCAGCACTTGCTCGGTCTGCGAGACGGTGAAGACGGAGCTGTAGCCGATGATGACAACGACAAACAGCACGATCAGGGCAGCAATGCCTGTGACGGGGGACCTCATCGCGTGCCTCCACCTTGTTGCGGCTGGCCCGTTGCGGGCGCGGCCGGTGGACGCCGCGGCGTCAATTCGCTGAGCGGCAGATAGGGCACGATGCTTTGGCCGGAAGAGCCACCGTCATAGACGAGCTTCTCGGAACCGCCGAGGATACGCTCCATCGTCTCCAGATAAATACGTTGCCGGGTCACGTCAGGCGCCTTCTTGTATTCGTCATAGACCTTCAGGAATCGCGCGCTCTGGCCTTTGGCTTCGGCGACCGCCTGCTGCTTGTAGCCTTCGGCGACCTGGAGAATCTGCGCCGCGCGTCCCTTGGCATCGGGAACGACGCGGTTGGCATAGGTCTCGGCCTCGTTCCGCAGGCGCTGCAGGTCGGCCTGCGCCGCCTGCACGTCGCGGAACGCGTCGATCACCTGCGCCGGCGGATCGACCTTCTGCATCTGCACCTGCTGCACCAGAACGCCGGACCCGTAACTGTCGAGCGTCTTCTGCATCAATTCCTGCACGGTGGATTCGGTCAGGGTACGCGCGCCGGTAAGAATCGGCTGGATTTCGGAACGGCCGATCACCTCGCGCATCGCGCTTTCGGCCACCGCCTTCACGGTGCCCTCGGGATTCTGGATGTTGAAGAGATAATTGCCGACGCCGTCGGGCTTGATCCGCCACAACACGGTGAAATCGACATCGACGATGTTCTCGTCGCCGGTCAGCATCAGGCTCTCTTCCGGCACGTCCCGCATGGTGCGGCCGCGCCGCGCCGGATCGTCGATCAGCGTCATGCCAATCGAGATGGTGGAGACGCGCAGCGCCTTCGGCAGCAGCACGGTCTCGATCGGATAGGGCAGATGATAGTTCAACCCGGGCTGCACCGTGCGCACATGCTTGCCGAAGCGCAGCACGACGCCGAGTTCTTCGGACTGGACGCGGAAAAATCCGGAAAGGCCCCAGATCGCCAGCGCGCCGACCAGGACCAGCGCGATGCCCATGCCGCTGAAATGACCGCCCGGAAGCAATTGCTGAATCTTGTCCTGGCCGCGCCGCAGCAGGTCCTCAAGATCGGGCGGGCGTGGCCCGACCGACTGCGGACCGTTGCCCCACGGCCCTTTCGGACCCGAGCCCCACGGGCCCCCGCCTTGATTCTTCCACGGCATATAAAAGTCTCCTCGGCGGGGTCCGGGTCCGCCTGTCTGGGCTAGATGCCCGGCCTCGCATGTCCGCCCGGCTTTATAGGGGACCGCCCGGGCCCTTACAACGCAAGCTTATAGCCCGGAGCAGCTATGCCTGAGGCCATAATTGTCAATGCATACATTGGTTAGTGCGGTTAATGCGACGGATATTGCGGCTTGCGCCGGCGAAATGTCACATAGGAGAAGTCGGCGCTATCGTTGGGGCCGGCCGGATTCCGCACGCGCGCGACCTCCTCCCAATCCTTAGCATCGATGGCGGGCAAGCGCGTGTCGCCGTCGGGGTGGGCATGCACTTCGGTGATTTCCAGGCGATCGGCGCGATCCATCCATTGCGCGTAGATTTCCGCGCCGCCGATAACCGCGATCTCAGTGGCGAAACGTCGCAGCGCATCGCCGGTGGCGATCGCCATCGCATCGGCAAACGAATTGGTGACCACGACGCCGTCGGCGCGAAATCCCGTGTCGCGCGTGACCACGATATTGGTCCGTCCGGGAAGCGGCCTGCCGATCGAGACGAAAGTCTTGCGCCCCATCACGACCGGCTTGGCCAGCGTCAGCGCCTTGAAGCGCGCCAGGTCGGATTTCAGCCGCCACGGAATGGCGCCGTTCGAACCGATCACGCCGTTCTCGGCGACCGCGACGACCATGACGATTTCCATCAGCGCCCTCCTTGGGCCAGCGCGGTCAGCGCCGGACCGCCGACCCGGCAAACCGTCCACTCGTCCATCAGGACCGCGCCGAGCGATTTGTAGAATTCGATCGACGGCGTGTTCCAGTCGAGCACGGTCCATTGCAGTCGCGACCAGCCGTTCGCCACGCATTCCCTGGCGAGATGCACCAGCAGCGCCTTGCCGATTCCGTTGCCGCGCAACGCGGGGCGGACGAACAAATCCTCCAGATAGATGCCGGAACGGCCGCTGAAGGTCGAAAAATTGATGAACCAGACCGCAAAGCCGACCGGTTCGCCGTTCCATTCGGCGATGTCGCAGAACAGCCGCGGATGGCTGCCGAACAGCGCCGAATCGATGTCGGCTTCGCTTGCCTCCAATTCGTGGAGCAGTTTCTCGTACTCGGCGAGTTCGCGAACAAAGGACAGGACAAGCCCGGCTTCACCGGGACGCGCGCGGCGGATCGTGAGGGACATTCAATCGCTCACACCGCGACCTCGGCCTTGATGTGCGGGTGCGGGTCGTAGCCTTCGAGCACAAAATCCTCGTAACGGAACGCGAAGATGTCCCTCACCTCGGGATTGATCTTCATGACCGGCAATTGGCGCGTCGGACGCGTCAGTTGCAGCCGGGCCTGCTCGAGATGGTTCGAGTAAAGATGCGCATCGCCGAGTGAGTGCACGAAGTCGCCGGGCTTCAACCCCGTCACCTGCGCCACCATCATCGTCAACAGCGCGTAGGACGCGATGTTGAAGGGCACGCCGAGAAACACGTCGGCGGAACGCTGGTAGAGCTGGCACGACAATTTGCCGTTGGCGACATAGAACTGGAACAGGCAGTGACAGGGCGGCAGCGCCATCTTGTCGACGTCGGCCGGATTCCATGCGCTGACGATCAGGCGCCGCGAATCCGGATTGCGCTTGATCATGTCGATGACGTTGGAAATCTGGTCGATGCTGCGGCCGTCCGGCGCCGGCCATGACCGCCATTGCGATCCATAGACCGGGCCGAGATCGCCATTGGCGTCGGCCCATTCGTCCCAGATCGAAACGCCATTTTCCTTGAGATATTTGATGTTGGTGTCGCCGGCCAGGAACCAAAGCAATTCGTGCACGATCGCTTTCAGCGGCAGCCGCTTGGTGGTCAGCATCGGAAAGCCGGCCGACAGATTGAAGCGCATCTGATGACCGAAGACCGACAGCGTGCCGGTGCCGGTGCGGTCGTGCTTCTCTGCGCCATCGGCGAGAATTCGTTCGAGCAGGTCGTGATACTGGTTCATGAGCCTATTTCCGGGCTGCTTTCGGCCAGCACGAATTTAGCGGCGAATTTAGCGACGAATTTAGCGGCCGGGGGCGCCGATCGACAGCGCAACTCGGCCGTGGCCCGCGATTATACAAGGAAAAATGATGCTCCCGCCCGCAAACGGCAAGGGGCGGAATTTGCGTTCCGCCCCTCGCCTATCCGATTGATAATATTAACTAACTTGCAGGCTTAAGAACCGGGGTCCATTTGGCGATCTCGTTTTTCACGAGGCTGGCCAACGCCTCCGGGGTGCGCTCCGCAGGTCCGGGAATCACACTGCCGAGATCGAGCAGCCGCTTGCGGACGCCCTCGTCGTCGAGCGCCTTGGCTGCCGCCGCATTGAGCGTGGCGATAACCGGCGCCGGCGTTCCCTTCGGCGCGAAAATCGCGTTCCATGCCTGGGCCTGGAAGGCCGGCAAGCCGGCCTCCGCCGTGGTCGGAACATTGGGCAAGGACGGATTGCGCTCGGGCGTTGCGATCGCATAGGCCTTGATGGTGCCGGCGTTGATCTGCGGCACGGCATTGACGATCTGGTCGCACATAAAATCGACCTGGCCGCCGACCAGCGCGTTCATCGCAGGACCCGTGCCGTTGAAGGGCACGCCGGTCGGCCTGATTCCCAGAATGGAATTCAGCAACTGGCACGACACATGCGAGACCGAGCCGACCCCGGCATGCGCCGCGTTGACCTTGGCTTCATTGGCTTTCACGTAAGCGACGAATTCCTTCAGGTCCTTCGGCGGGAAATCCTTGCGCGCCAGGATCAGGATCGGCGTGCCGGCGAGCAGCGCGACCGGCTCGAAATCCTTCTCCGGATGATAGGCGAGAGCCGGATAGAGCGGCACTGCGGCGGCGTGCGTGCCCATATGTCCGGTGATCAGCGTATAGCCGTCATTGGTGGCGCGCGCCGCGCGCGTGGTGGCGGTGGTGCCGCCGGCGCCGACCACGTTTTCGATGATGATGCTCTGCCCCAGCGTTTGCGCCATATGCGCGGTGACGATGCGCGCGACGACGTCGGTCGGACCGCCGGCTGCGAACGGCACGATCATGGTGATGCTGCGCGTCGGATAGGTCTGCGCCTGTGCCGGCGCGGCAAAAGCGCACAGCGCGGCGAGCATGGAAAAACACCCGCCCGCAAGCGAGCGACTGTGCCATATTCATGTTGATTTCTCCGGGACAACCCGTCTGCAAAAATGCCGGCCCTAACGGGCCGGCATTTACATTTCACCACACCGCGCCCGAAGTCGATTCGACTTCGTGCTGCGGCGCGCGGACGCAGGTCAGTTCCGGATCAGCTTTCGGACTCCACGAAGACTTCGTCCCGCTTTTTGCGGAGCGACGGCAGCACCGCCAGCACCAGCAACGACGCGGCGATCGCCATCAGCACCGCCGACAACGGACGGGTGACGAACACCGACCAGTCGCCACGCGAGATCAGCAGCGCGCGGCGCAGGTTTTCTTCCATCAGCGGCCCGAGCACCATGCCGAGCAACAGCGGCGCCGGCTCGAAATCGTGCTTGATCAGCCAGTAGCCGAGCAGTCCGAACGCACCGGCAAGGACAACGTCGACCGGCGCGTTATTGATGGAATAGATGCCGATCGCGCAGAAGATCACGATCGAGGGGAACATCAGGCGATACGGCACCCGGAGCAGCCGCACCCAGATGCCGACCAGCGGCAGGTTGATGATGATCAGCATCAGATTGCCGATCCACATCGAGGCGATCATGCCCCAGACCAGTTCGGGCTGCTTCTGCATCACCTGCGGACCCGGGACGATGCCGTGAATCGTCATCGCGCCGACCATCAGCGCCATCACCGCGTTCGGCGGGATGCCGAGCGTCAACAGCGGAATGAACGAGGTCTGCGCCGCTGCGTTGTTGGCGCTTTCCGGCGCCGCCACGCCTTCGATCGCGCCGCGGCCGAACCGCGACGGATCCTTGGCGATCTTCTTCTCCAGCGTATAGGCCGCGAACGATGCGATGACCGCGCCGCCGCCCGGCAAGATGCCGAGGATCGATCCGAGCACCGTGCCGCGCAGGATGGCCGGGTAGGAGTCGATCAGATCCTTTTTGGTCGGCATCAGTCCGGTGATCTTCTGCTGCACCAGATCGCGGTCCATCTCGGCGCCGGCGTCGAGGTTACGGATGATTTCCGCAAACCCGAACACACCCATCGCCACCGTGGCAAAGCCGAGGCCGTCGGCGAGCTCGGGGATGTTGAAGGCCATGCGCGAGGCGCCGGTCTCGATATCGGAACCGACCATCGAGAGCAGCAGCCCGAACACGATCATCGCGATCGCCTTGAGCACCGAGCCTTTCGCCAGCACCACCGCGAAGATCAGGCCGAGCACCATCAGCGAGAAATATTCGGCCGGGCCGAACGCCAGCGCAAGTTTGGTCAGGGGGGCGCCGAGAACCGCGATCAGGACGGTCGCGACGCAGCCGGCGAAGAACGAGCCGATCGCGGCAATCGCCAGCGCCGGACCGGCGCGGCCCTGCTTGGCCATCTGGAATCCGTCGAGCGTGGTCACGACCGACGTCGCCTCGCCGGGAATATTGACCAGGATCGAGGTGGTCGAGCCGCCATATTGGGCGCCGTAATAAATGCCCGCGAGCATGATCAGGGCGCCGACCGGCGGCAGCCCGAACGTGATCGGCAGCAGCATCGCGACGGTTGCGATGGTGCCGATGCCCGGCAGCACGCCGACCAGCGTGCCGACCAGCGCGCCGATCAGGCAGAGCAGAAGATTGATCGGCGTGAAGGCGACGCCGAAACCGAGGGCAAGATTGGAGAAAAGTTCGGCCATCTCGTCCTCACTGAACCAGGAAACGCGGGAAGAGCTGCAACGGCAGCCCGAGCGCATAGGGGAAAAGCAGACTGCACCCGATCGTCAGGCAGATGCCGACGATGATGGTTTCCTTCCACTTGGTTTCCGGCGTGCCCAGCGCCGAGATGATAAAACTGGCAAAGGCCGAGATCACGAGACCCAAAGGCCGGATGGTGACCGCGAAGGAGAGGATCGCCAGCGAGACGAACAGCGGGCCTCTCCATGCATAGGTCGTGATGTGTTCGCCCTCATATATCAGACCGACGACCAGTTACCGCGGCGCCAAGTCCAAGCAACAGAACCGCGAACATGCGCGGCACGGTTCCGGCCCCGAACGAAAATCCGTGCATGCCCTGCAGATCGCTCGATGCCCACAGGGCGAATAGCGCGATTGCAATCAGCGCGACGCCGCCGACAAAATCCTGCGGACCGCGAATCCATTTCGGCATGATGTATTTGACGGGCCCATGGCCCGGCGTATCACTCATCGATTTCTCTCCCCGGACAGGGCCTCCCTGCCGATATTGTTTGAATAGCGTTAGTGCAGAACCCGGCCTTGCCTAGCGATTTTCCTCAGATAACGCCAGCAAAACCGAGAGCTCCCCCGGCCAGCAAGAGCCAGAACGGATTGAGCCGCGTGGCAAAGGCCAGCACCGCTGCCACGACCGTAATCAGGGCAGCCGTCCAACTTTGGTCGGAAGTCAGCGCCAAAATCAACCCGCTGGCGGCCATCAGGCCGATCGAAAGCGGGACCAGCGCCGCCTGGATGATCGCGGGCCAGCGCGAATGGCTCGACCGCTGCAAAAGACGGCTCACATAATAGGCGAGGATGGCTGTCGGGCCACACATCGCCAGCGTCGCCGCCAGCGCGCCGGCTATGCCCGCAACCGAATAGCCGATCAGGGTCACGATCAGCACATTCGGCCCCGGGGACATCTGCGATATCGCGAACACATCGGCAAATTGCTTGTCGCTCATCCAGTGCTGAACATCGACCGCGATCCGGTGCATTTCGGGGATGGCCGAATTCGCGCCGCCAACGGCAAACAGCGACATCAGACCGAAAGTCCAAACCAGCGTCGAGATCGGATTGGGTGTCGAATTCATCCGTTCACCCGCCGCTGCGTGTTAAAAAGGGTGGTGGCAAAAGTGACGGCGATGCTCAACGGGATCGCCACCAGCAGCACCGCCTGCAATGGCAGCCGTGCCACCCCGATCGCAACAAAAACCGCAGCTAGGATGACAAGTCCGACCAGGTCGCGCTTCCGGAGCAGCGGCTTCATCATTCGCAGAACAGTTGCCAGCAGCAGGCCGATGGCGGCGCAAGACACGCCCGCCAAAATACGCCGCAAGGCATCGATCTCGCCATAACGGGCGTACAGCGCCGCCAGGACCGTTGCGATCACCATGGGCGGACCGACCAGCCCGGCGAAGGCCGCGATGCCGCCGGCAATGCCGCGAAAGCGCGAGCCGAACACAACCGACAGATTGACGATGTTCGGACCTGGCAGGAAATGGCACAGCGCGTAGGTTTCGTTGAATTCCTCGGCCGTCATCCAGCGGTGCCGGTCGACGATGCCGCGCCGCGCCCAATAGAGCACGCCGCCAAAGCCTGCGAGCGACATTTTGGCAAACGCCACGAACAGCTCGGCCAGGCCGGGCTGGATTGGAGGGGTCAAGACTGGAGTATCCGGCGCAGGAACGGCGGCCGGCGGGGAATCCGAGGGCATGGCCCCAGATTTAGAACGGCAGCGCCGCCGAGGCCAACGCAATTCGGCGTGTTCCCGTGCGCTGCACAGCCAATTCCGGCACTATTTTTCTCAACATTTGCACCCTATATTGGGGGTGCCGGTTCGCCGGCTATGGAAATAAATTGCCGTCGCAATAAACCATTCGGACCCGGGGGCAGTACCCGGCGCCTCCACCCAAGCCCAGCCCCCGGACCGCGGGGCTTCGGCGGGGGCGAAACAGGATCGACGAGGGCGTAAAGGGCGTGTTTTTTCTCGGTATGGTTCCGCCGTTATCGGGCTATGCAATAGTTGCAAACGACAACTATGCTCCGGTTGCTCAGGCTGCGTAACGCAGTTTGAAAAACCAAGTCTAAAGTCCTGGTGGGTTAAGCTCCGCTAGGCGGGGTTCGGAGGCACCTGGCAACAGAAGCCTCCACTTCCATTTTGCGCGCGATTTGCTTTGCCATTTGCTTTGCACGCAATTTGCGATTTTTCACCCAATTGGCGTCCGGCCGAGGCTTTCTGCCGAAAATCTGCCGAAAAATTACACCGACGAGGCCTGCTGACCTGCGGCCCCTGCCGGAGTACCATGGGACAACAAGGCGAGTCGGGCGACCGGCGCCCCCATTTCAACGTGACAGGACCACCATGGCGACCGACCACATCCGTTATGACGTGCTGGCGCGCGATGCGCTGCGCGGGGTGCTGCGCCGCGTGCTGACCGACGCCGCCGAGCACGGCCTGCCCGGCGAGCATCATTTCTTCATCACCTTCCTGTCCACCGCCGAGGGCGTGAAGCTGTCGCCGCGGCTGCTCGCGCAATATCCGGAAGAGATGACGATCATCCTGCAGCATCAGTTCTGGGATCTGGTGGTGACCGAGGATCGCTTCGAGGTCGGCCTGTCGTTCGGCGGCATCCCCGAGCGGCTGGTGGTTCCCTTCGCCGCGATCAAGAGCTTCCTCGATCCTTCGGTGCAGTTCGGGTTGCAATTCGAGCCGTCCGAAGCCGCGCCCGAAACCTCGACGGCAAACCTGCCCGCCGTTCCGGTATCGCCTGCTTTGCCCGTTCCCGCGCCGGCCCCCGCCGCCGAGAGCGAGGACGAACCGGCCAAGCCGGGCGAAGGCGCCGAAGTGGTCCGGCTGGATCGCTTCCGCAAGAAATAATCGCGGGCCAGATATTCGGCGCCGCTGTAGAATGAACGTTCCGCGTCGACGCGTAACGGACGTCCTTGATGGCTCGATCAGAAACATCGCGAAACAAATCCACCCGTAGCGAGACCGACAGCTTCGGTCCGATCGACGTCCCCGCCGATCGCTATTGGGGTGCGCAGACCGAACGCTCGCGGCAGAATTTCCGTATCGGCCATGACCGGATGCCGATCGAAATCGTTCATGCGCTCGGCATCGTCAAACTCGCCGCGGCACAAACCAATCGCGAACTGGGCCTGCTGGATGCGCGCCGCGCTTCCGCCATCACCCGCGCCGCGCGAGAGGTGATCGAGGGCAAACTCGACGATCATTTTCCGCTGGTGGTCTGGCAGACCGGTTCCGGAACCCAGACCAACATGAACCTCAACGAGGTGATCGCCAATCGCGCCAACCAGCTGCTGGGCGGCGAACTCGGCGCCAAGAAGCCGGTGCACCCCAACGATCACGTCAACATGTCGCAGTCGTCGAACGATTCGTTCCCGACCGCGATGCATATCGCGGCGGCCCGGCGCATCGTCGCCGACCTCGTCCCGGCGCTCGGTGAATTGCATCGCGAACTGCGCAGGAAAGAAAAAGCCTTCGCCAAGATCGTCAAGATCGGCCGCACCCACACCCAGGATGCGACGCCGCTGACATTGGGTCAGGAGTTTTCCGGTTACGCCGCGCAGGTCGAGAGCGGCATTGCGCGGCTGCGCGTCGCGGTGAAGGACCTGTTGCCGCTGGCGCAAGGCGGCACCGCCGTCGGCACCGGCCTCAACTCGAAACCGAAATTCGCAAAGCTGTTTGCAAGACACGTCGCCGTGATCACCAAGCTGCCGTTCACGAGCGCGCCGAACAAATTCGAGGCGCTCGCTTCCAACGATGCCTATGTGTTCGTCCACGGCGCGATCAATTCGGTGGCGACCGGCCTGTTCAAGATCGCCAACGATATTCGCCTGCTGGGGTCGGGTCCGCGTTCCGGCATTGGCGAACTGATCCTGCCCGAAAACGAGCCGGGCTCGTCGATCATGCCGGGCAAGGTCAACCCGACCCAATCCGAAGCGATGACCATGGTGTGCTGCCAGGTGTTCGGCAATCAAACCGCCATCACGGTGGCCGGCAGCCAGGGCCATTTCGAGCTGAACGTGTACAAGCCGGTGCTGGCATATTGTATGATGCATTCCATACAACTGCTGTCAGACGTCGTGCGCTCGTTCACCGAGCATTGCGTCGTGGGAATACGCGCCGACGAAAAGCGCATCCGTGATTTGATGGAACGCTCCCTGATGCTGGTGACCGCGCTTGCCCCGAAAATCGGTTACGATAACGCCGCCAAGGTCGCGAAATCGGCGCATGCGCGCGGCACAACATTGAAAGAAGAGGCTGTGCGGCCTAGGGTTTGTTGCTGCAGAGGAGTTCGATCGTCTGGTGCAACCGGACAAAATGACACACCCGGGATGAACGACGAATAATGTTGCCGGGAACTCCCGGAAAGCCACGGGCTTGCTGATATAATTATAGATCATAACTCCTAAAGAATGAGGCTGATCATCTATCGCCCTCATATTACCGCATGGTAGGAGCACGGATTATCTGATTTTCGAAGAATCCATTTTTTTGATGTTATCAAGGTACGAAACGGGGATTATGGATGGACATTGAATTTGCTTGCACAGGGCGTATCCTCTGCCGCAATCGTAATAAGTTATCACGCTCTCTGGCTGCCAAATGATGGGGGTGAGCATGAGCGACGTGATCAACCTGAAACGATTCAAGAAGCGCAGCGAGAAAGAGCAATCGGCCAAACAGGCCGACGCTAACCGTGCGCGTTTTGGCCGCACCAAATCCGAGCGCGCGCTCGACGAGCTTCACAAGCGTCGCGCCGGCCATGTGCTGGATCAGCATCGCATCGATGACGGAGAAGCGTCATGAAATCGCCCGTCGTCAAACGTTCGATCGTGGTCGCCGGCCACAAGACCAGCGTCAGTCTCGAAGAAGCCTTCTGGAATGGCATGAAGGAAATCTCGGGCTTGCGGAGTATGACGCTGTCCGAACTGGTCGGCGAGATCGACAGCAACCGCCAACAGGGCAATCTGTCCTCGGCGATCCGTCTTTTCGTGCTGGACTATTTCCGCACCCGCGCCGTGCCGGCCGCACCCGCCGCCGCCGCGCAGGATGTAAGGCCGCAGGCGTAGGCGAACTTCAGCGGCGCCATCGTATTTCCGCCGCCCGGATTTGATCCGGGTGATGCGCGGCTGTTTACAATTGCTCTAAGCTCACGCGTGATTGCAACCAGTTCGCTTGACCTGTGGTTCCGCGATTGGAATGACAGGCAATGAGTGAAGAAAACGACGCGCGCCCGCAATTGCCGCTAGGCCTGGTTCAACGCGGCTATTCCGGCGTGATCCACCACATCGCGGCCGGCGACGCCTGCTCCGCGCTGTCGGCGATCGAACTTGAAAGCCGGCTGATCGAACTCGGCTTTGTCGAAGGCGCCCGGGTCGAGGTGCTGCATCAAGGCATTGTCGGACGCGATCCGATCGCCGTCCGCGTCGAGAACGTCACCATCGCCGTGCGCCGGCGTGAGGCGATGGCCATCATTGTTGTCTGAGGCGAGCAGACCCAGGGCCATGGAACCTCCATTGATGCACCTCGCGCTGGTGGGCACGCCGAACAGCGGCAAGACCTCGCTGTTCAATGCGCTGACCGGCAGCCGGCAGAAGGTCGCGAACTATCCCGGCGTTACCGTGGAGCGCAAACAGGGATCGTTCGTGACCCCACTGGGACGTCAGGTGTCACTGGTCGATCTGCCCGGCACCTATTCGCTGCGTGGCCGCAGCCCCGATGAGGAAATCACGCGCGATATGGTGCTCGGCCGGACGCCCGGCGAAGCGCTGCCGGATCTCGTGCTCTGCGTCGCCGACTCCACCAATCTGCGGCTGACCATCCGTCTCGTCCTTGAACTCAAGCGCACCGGCCGGCCGTTGGCGCTGGTGCTCAACATGTTCGATATCGCCGCGCGGCGCGGCGTCACCGTGGACGTGACGCGGCTGTCGGAAGCGCTGGCCGTGCCGGTCGTCACGTCCATCGCGGTACGTAAAGGCGGCACCGCCGATCTGCTTCGATTAACCGACGAGATCGCAGCCCGGGACCAATTGCCTCCCCCTCAAAATCTCTGGCAACCGCTGACGGTCGCGGAGTTGCGGGCCACCCAGCGCGAAGCCGATCGCATTATCGCGGCGTCAATCAGCCTGCCGACCAGGCCCGACACCTGGACCTCACGCATCGACGCTGTGGTCCTGCACCCGGTGGCGGGGCTCGCGATCCTGGCGCTGATCCTGTTCGTGATGTTCCAGGCGGTGTTCGCCTGGGCGCAGCCGCTCATGGAGTTGCTGTCGTCGGCCTTCACGGCGCTCGGCCAACTCGTCCACGACACGCTGCCCGGAGGTTTGCTGCAAAGTTTTCTGCAGAACGGCGTGATTTCGGGCGTAGGCAGCGTGATCGTGTTCCTGCCGCAGATCA
Source organism: uncultured Alphaproteobacteria bacterium (assembly GCA_963847015.1). Lineage (GTDB taxonomy): Bacteria > Pseudomonadota > Alphaproteobacteria > Rhizobiales > Xanthobacteraceae > Bradyrhizobium. The sequence goes on from CAWJYI010000029.1 coordinate 58,702, forward strand.
TCATCATCTTCCTGTTCATCCTGCTTTTGGAAGATTTTGGCTACATGGCGCGCGCGGCGTTCCTGATGGACCGCATCATGGGCGGCGCCGGCCTGCACGGACGCGCCTTCATTCCCCTGCTGTCGAGCTTCGCGTGTGCCATTCCCGGCATCATGGCGACGCGCGTGATCGACAATCGCCGCGACCGGCTGACCACGATCCTGATCGCGCCGCTGATGACCTGTTCGGCCCGGATTCCGGTCTACACGCTGATCATCTCGGCGTTCATCCCCGACACCCAGGTCTGGGGTTGGATCAATTTGCGCGGCCTCGTGATGTTCGGCCTCTATGCTACGGGCATCGCCAGCGCGCTGGGCGTGTCGTTCCTGATCAAATTCTTCATGTTGCGCGACTACGCGCCGTCGCCGTTCATGCTGGAATTACCCGATTACAAGCTTCCGCGCCCACGCAGCATCGTTATTGCGATCTACACGCGGGTGACAATGTTCCTGCAGCGCGCCGGCACCACCATCTTCTCGATGATGGTGATGATCTGGTTCCTGGCGTCGTTCCCGCAGGCCCCCGCCGGCGCGCAGGACCCGGCGATCAACTACAGTTTTGCCGCCATGATCGGCAAGGCGTTGGAACCGCTACTGGCCCCCGTCGGCTTCAACTGGCAGATCGCGGTGGCGCTGATCCCGGGCATGGCGGCGCGCGAAGTCGCGGTCGCCGCGCTCGGCACCGTCTATGCCATCGAAGGCGGCAAGGAAGCGGCCGATCAGATTGGACAGGTCCTGGCCACGCAGTGGAGCCTGGCGACCGCGCTGTCCTTGCTGGCTTGGTATATTTTCGCGCCGCAATGCGCTTCGACGCTCGCGGTGATCCGCCGCGAGACCGGTAGCTGGAAATGGATGGCAATCACCTTCGCCTACATGCTGGCGCTGGCCTATTTGGCGAGTCTTGCCACTTACCAGATCGCCATCGCGCTTGGCGCCGGCTGAAACCGCTTGCGCGGACGCCGTCAAATTTCTAGGAACAAGGCTCGAATCCTCGCACCCCATGGAGCCCGAAATGGACATCGCAAAGCTCACCGCTCCGCGACATCAGTTCATTTCGAAAGCTCTCCATGACCGCCTTTCTCATTCTGGATTCCATTTCCCTCGCCACACCTGACGGACGTCCCCTTTTCGACGGATTGACGCTGGCGCTGGGGCGCGAGCGGACCGGAATCGTCGGTCGCAACGGCTGCGGAAAATCCACGCTGTTGCGGCTGATCGCCGGCGACATCGAGCCTGCGGGCGGATCACGGCAACGCATCGGCTCGATCGGCATGCTGGCGCAACTGGCGGATGAGCGCCTCACGGCTGGTGAAGCGCTCGGCGTTGCCGATGATCTCGTCCGCCTGCGCCGGCTGGAGCGCGGCGATGGCTCGCTCGACGATGCCACCGAAGCCGACTGGACACTTGAAGCCCGGCTCCACACTGCGCTGATCGAGACCGGCCTGCCTCACCTGGCGCTGGATCGCCCGATCGCTTCCTTAAGCGGCGGCGAACGAACGCGCGTCGCGCTGGCGCGGCTGTTGATCGAGGCGCCGGATTTGCTGCTGCTGGACGAACCCACCAACAATCTCGATGCCGACGGCCGCGAAGCCGTGGCGCAATTACTCGAACGCTGGCAGGGCGGCGTTCTGGTCGCGAGTCACGACCGCGCGCTGCTGGAACGCGTCGACCGCATCGTCGAACTGACGCCGATCGGCATCGCAATATTCGGCGGCGCGTGGTCGGCCTTTGCCGAAGCGCGCGATGCCGCGCGCGCCCGCGCCGAGGCCAATCTCAGCCGCGCTTCTGACGCATTGCGCAACACCGAACGCGCCGTTCAGAAGGCCAAGGAGAAGAAGGCGCGCCGCGACAAGGCCGCCCGCGCCTGGCGCGCCTCGGGCAGTCAGGCCAGGATTTTGATGGATGCCGAAAAGCAGCGTGCCGAAAACAGCGGCGCGCGCGAAAGCCGTCTTGCCGATCGCCTCATCGGCGACCGCACCGAAGCGCTGGAAGCGGCCAGCGCACGCGTGGAAATATTGACGCCGCTGGCGATCGACCTGCCCAAGACATCGCTGCCCGGCAGCCGCGAACTGATCGCCTTCAAGGACGTCATGATAGGATTTCCCAACCGCCATTTGTTCGGCCCGCTGTCGTTTGCGGTTCGCGGGCCCGAGCGGATCGCGATCCGCGGCGCCAACGGCTCCGGCAAGACCACCCTGTTTCGCCTGGTCACCGGAGAACTCAAGGCTTCACGCGGAGATGCCAGCCGCCTGACCGATCGCATTGCCGTGCTCGACCAGCATGTCGGCCTGCTCAATCCCGCTGCTTCGATTCTGGACAATTTACGCCGTCTCAACCCGGAACTGACGGCGAACGAGGCGCACGCCGCCTTGGCGCGGTTCGCCTTCCGCAACCGCGCGGCGCTGCAGGTCGCAGGCACGCTCAGCGGCGGTGAGCGCCTGCGTGCGGGAATGGCCTGCGTGTTCGCGCGGCCGCTGCCACCATTCCTGTTGTTGCTGGACGAGCCGACCAACCATCTCGACCTCGCCTCGATCGAAGAATTGGAACATGCGCTGCGCACGTTCGACGGTGCGCTGATGGTGGTCAGCCACGACCAGGCGTTCTTGCAAGCGATCGGGATCGAACGGGAAATCTTACTCTAATCTAGTTGTTCTGAAGCGCCGGCCGCGGCGGCGGGTTGGCGACCTGCGGCGTCAGCGCCAGCGGCGGCCGCGGTTTCAGCTTCATCGCGCCCGGCGCAGGCTTGACGTCGATGGGCGGCGGCAAGGGCGCCACGTGCTGCTGGTTCGTCCCCGGTGCAGAGGGCGGCGCCGTTGCGACGGACGGCACTGCGGGCACACGCGGCGCGACCGCCTTCGGCTTCGCCGGAGACCGGCGCCGATCGCGGCCCGGAAGCGGCACTTGCGTGAATGGTTCGCTTGGCGGATTTGCTTCCGGCGAGGACGCAGGTAGCTCCACGGGTGGCGGCAGCACGATCGGCGCCGGCATCGGCGGCGGCGGTTCGCCGCGTTCGATGGCGTCCAACCGCCGGGTTTCGTGATCGATCGCCCTCACCGCGAGCCAGGACGACAAGGCTGCGACGTCAACGCTGCGATTGAGCGCGTCGGGCGTACCTTCCGCAAACAATTGAATTTCGGGGCGGCCGGCCGCCGGACCAACCATCGTCAGCACGAGCGCGGCGCGGAGGTCGGCCTGATCGGCGGGAATATCATATCCGCCGGAGACGACGGCCCGAACGCCATTGGCGTCGAGCGTGGTGGCGCCGACGCGAAGCCGGCCGTCCCTGATGGTGAATGGAATCTGCGCCGACGCGATCGCCAATGCGCCGGCCGCAAGCGCCGGCTCGACGATCTGCTTCAGCATGGCGTCGTCTTTTGCCTGGCCGTTGTCGCTGGCACGAACCGCCGCCTCGAAGGCGCGCGGATCGAGGCCGGCGATCCGTGCGGATTCCAGTGTCACGGTTCCGCTGCCGGCCAGCGCGCCCGACAGCGCCGAGGCGCTACGGCCCAGGCTTGTCAGCGCCATCTGCATCGACGCGCGGCCGGCCGGCATTGTCATGTTCCGATAGCGCAACGCCGTGCCGTCGACGCCGGAGAACTGAACGCTCGCATTCAGCGCGATTCCGCCCGGACCCGGTTTGGCGTCGATATTGGCATTCACCTCGCCGCCGCCGATCTTGCCCTTGATGGCGTCGAACGTCAGCGACTGGCCGTCGCTTTTGACCAGACCGCTCACCGGCTGCAATTCGCTGCCGCCCGGGAGCACGCCGCGCAGCGCCTGAAACGCGATCTGGCCACGCCAGCCCTTCACCAACCCGCCCACGAGCGGCTCCGCCGTATCGTGTCCGGCCGCGCCGATGGCCAGCGCAAAGGCCGGCGCCAGCGCAAGCTGGTCCAGCCCGACCTCGCCCTCGATGCTTTTTTCGTCGCCCAAGGTGAGAGCCAGGCGGCCGCGCAGGCGCGAACCGGCAATGATGCTGTCGAGATCGTCGAAGGTGAGCTTGTTGCCCGCGAGCGAAACGCGCGAGAATACGCGGATGTCCTGCGCCAGCGTGTCGGAAGGCCTGAGATCGAGTAGCGGTCCGAGATCGGCGCCGCGCAGCTTCAAATTGCCGCTTGCCTTGGGCTCCATTGCCCATGGATCGGCAGAACCTTCGATATCGGCATCGAGGCCCGCTCCCCAGATCTTCGCCTGCAGCCGCAGCGGCGCCCGCCACGCGCCGGTCGCCGAGCCCTCGAATTGCGCCGGCCCGTCGCCGGCCGCGATCGCGCGATCGAGGCCGAGCAGCGTTAATAATGACCTGCCGCGTGCTGCCGATAATTTCGCTTCGACGCCTACCTCGCTGCGTGAGAGCGCGTCGAGATCGATCCCGCGCAGCGCTTCGCAATGATGGCTGCACCGTGACCTTGGCATGGCCCTTGATCTGCGGTGAATCAAGGTCGAGTCCACCGAGCACGACCGGGCCACTGATCGCTTTGTTCCTGGTGAGATCGAACGTCAGTTTTCCGCGCACGGGACCCGCGTCGGTCCCCAACGCATTGAGCCGCGAAGCAAACGATGGCGCAAACGGTGCAATCAGTCCGGTAAGCTGACCCAGCGAAGCTGCCGTCGAATTAAGCTCCAGCTTCCCGAGTACATCGACGCGATCGAAATGGCCCACGCCCTCCAGCATCACGTTATCAGGTTGGCCGACCTTCAAACGATCGACCGTGAATTCCTTCGGGCCGTAGCCAAGTTTGGCGACCAGCGGCCGCAGTTCCTGCCCGGCCGAAATGGCGCGGCCGATATCCAGCGCGAGCAGTCCTTCATCCGGCCATTCGCCTTGCGGCCCGGCCAGCGAACGCACGAACGCCGTGGCGGCGTCGAGATCGAGCCGCTCCGCTTTCAATTCCGCTTCAACCCGCGAGCCGCTGTTTGCCTGCCGGTGCGACACCGTAACCCGTCCCTCGACGGCGCCACCATCGATCTCGGCTTTCATCGCGTCGATGGCAAAGCCGTTCTCGGCCATGGTGACGTCGCCGCGCAGCCGCAGCGGCTTCTGGCTGCGATAGGCGATGTCGCCGCGGCCCTGCAGCCAGGTCATCAGCGCATCCGGATCGGAGGATTCGACGTTGAGCGCAGCCTTGAAATGGTCGGGCGCCCGTTGCGCGCCGGTTTCGCTCAGCGCGACCCTGGTCGTGCCCGGCGCGCGAAACTCCAGCCGGTGGACGCGCCAGGAAGTCGCGTCGCCATGCAGTTCGGCGGCGATATCCTGCAAGGGACGTCCGCCCAGCATGACCTGCTCGGAGGCGAGTTCGACCTGCGCCGGAATCGGGATTTGCGGAATTCCCGACATCAACATGCGCAGCGCCGGCAGCACGCGAACCGGCTCAGCCGCGCTGCCGTCCTTGGTGTCCTTGGCGAAAAAGCGGTCGGCATCGAGCTGCCGTGCCGAGAGCGCCGCGCGCAGCAGCGGCGATCCGCCGAAACGAAGGTCGCCATTGCCGGTGAGTTTCAGCGCGCGGTCTTCCGCGCCATAGGTCGCCTCGATCGCCTCCAGCCGCGCGGCCGAATAGTCGGCCTTGACCCGCGCCCCGATCCGCCAGGACGGCTGCGGAGCGTCGTCGCCGCGCAGCTTTTGCCCGACCGGTGCGGCCAGCGTCACCGCGCCCTCGAACCGCGGGGCCCGCGCATCGAAACTCAGCACACCATCGAGGTCGGCCGAAAACGCGCGCTGGCCGGGATCGATATTGAGGTGAACGCGCGTGCCGTTGCCGTCCGGCCCCTGTCCGGACGAGACGCGAAACGGGTAGCGCGTGCCTGACAGCATGAAGTTGCCGTCGCCGCGGATCGAGCCCGCCAGCGAACGCACGTCGCCGCTAAAGGCGATATCGTTCAGCTCGAGCGTACCGCGACTGGCGGCGTCATGCAGGGCGATCCGGCCGGTGAGATTGAGGCGGTCGATCGCCAGCGATCCCAGATTGAACGCGCCGGTGGAGGCCGGCCAGTCGATCCGCCCTTTCGGATCGAGGCCGAGATCGAGCGACATGCCGTTGATGGTCAATTCGGTGGCGCGCACTTCGCCGCGCATCAGCGAGCCCAGGCTGAACTCGACGTCGAGCTTGTCGGCGCGAACCTTGCCGAGGTCGTTGGCGCCGCCGACCACCACCGAGCGCAATTGCAGCGACGGCGCCGGCAACAGCCGCGCGTCGAGCTTGCCGCCCACGCGAACCGGCGCACCGATGATGCGGGTCGCCTCGGCCTCGAATTGCGGCCGGAACTGATTCCAGTCGATGAAATACGGCCCGACGAGCGCGGCGATCAGCGCAATAATAAAGGCGATTGCCAGTCCGAGCAGCGTCGTCTGCACGGCGTCTCCCCTTGAGCCCGCGCCGGCACAAGGCCGCGCCACGCTGAACCCGGCGCCGGAACAGATCAATATAGAGGCAAGTGTGGCGAAGTCACAGCGACAATGCCGTGACTTCACCAAACCATGGGTATTGCCAGCCGGGAATTACCAGCTCGCGGGCAGACGCTTCAGGCCGCGCAGCACGAAGGTCGGCCGCCATTCCGGATTGACAGCGTCATCGAGCCGCAGGTCGGGCAAGCGCCGCAGCAGGGTCGAAATCGCGATCTCGGCCTCGATACGCGCCAGTTGGGCGCCGAGGCAGAAGTGGATGCCGCCGCCAAAGGACAGCGGTTTCACATTGGGACGGGTAATATCGAGGCTGCCCGGCCGGTCGGGATAGACCGCCGGGTCGTGATTGGCCGAACCCAGCAGGCACAGCACGCTTTCGCCCTTCGGGATTTTCCTCCCCCCGAGGTCGTCGATGTCCTCCAGCGCCACCCGGCCGGTCATCTGCACCGAGGAATCGTAACGCAGGAACTCCTCGATGGCGTTGGTGATCAGGTTCGGATTGGCCTTGAGCAGCGCCAGCTGATCGGGATTGCGGTGCAGCGCCAGCAGGCCGTTGCCGATCAAATTGACCGTCGTCTCGTGGCCGGCGCCGAACAGCAGGATGATGTTGGCGGTCAGTTCCTCGTTCGAAAGCTTGCTGCCGTCTTCCTCGGCCTGCACCAGTTGCGTGGTCAGATCGTCGCCGGGATTCTTCCGCCGCAACTCGAACAATTGCTGAAAATACATCGCAGACATCACGCTGCCGGCGTTGGCCTCCTTGATCTCTTCCGGCGACAGCGGCACGGGATCGAGAATACGGCCGCCCACCCGCGCCCTGGTATAAAACGCCCCGCGATGCTCCTCGGGTATTCCGAGCATGTCGCAAATGATGGTGACCGGCAGACGGAATGCGAAATCCTCGATCAGGTCCATCTTCCCCTGGGGAATGATCCGATCAAGCGTCTCGTCGACGATCTGCTGGATGCGCGGGCGCATGTCCTCGACCCGGCGCGCGGTGAACGCCTTCACCACCAGCCCGCGCAGGCGGGTATGGTCGGGCGGATCCTGCTGCAGCATCATGTGGCTCAAGCTGCGGAAGGCCGGCTCCTCCATGATCTTGGGGCCATAGCGCCGGATCGTGCGCTCGACATGCTCCTTGCCAAAACGCTTGTCGCGCATCACCAGACTGGCCTCGGCGTGCCGGCTGGCGACGAACACGCCGAGCGGCGTCAGATGCATCGGATCGGTGGTGCGCAGCCGCTCGTAATGCGGATAAGGATTGCGGATGAACTCGGGCGACAGCGGATTGAAAAGCGGCTGGTTGTCCGGAGTCTGCACATGCTCGTTCATGGTGACCTCGATTAGTTGCCGCAGCTGTGAGCGCACCGCTGCTTACAGCGGCCGAACCGGCATCGCCGTCCGGTTCCTGAAACTCGATACCTGACGTCCGATACATTGTGCAACTCGATACATCTTGTATCGAGTTGCATTCTGACCTAAAATGACCGATGTCAAGAGTCCGAACCAGACCGACCCGGGACGATACCTGCGAAAAGCTGTTCGAGGCGGCGGCGCGCGTCTTCGAGGAACAGGGCATCGGCGGCGCCAGCATCGAGGCCATTGCGGCGGCGGCCGGCTTCACGCGCGGCGCGTTCTATTCGAATTTCAAGAGCAAGGACGAGTTGATCATCGCCATGCTCGAGGACCATGTCGAGCAATCCATTCGACGCCTTCACGATCTTCTCGCCAGGCACAACAACCTCGCGGATTTCATCGATGCGCTGAAAACCATGGACCGCAGCAAGCAAGATCCGCTCGGCCGCTCTCCCCTTCTGCACATGGAGATGATCCTGTTCGTGGCGCGCGCCGAAAAGCGCAAACCCGAACTGGCCAAACGGCTACGCGCCCGGCGAAAACTGATCGCGGATATTGTCGAGACCACGGCGAAGAACGGGAAGAACAGTGGACGCAACGCAGCCCTGAATCCGGCATGGATCGGCGCGGTCGTTCTGGCGCTGGAGGACGGCTTTCGCCTGCACCGCCTGATCGATCCGGAGACGACGCCGGCCGACAGTTTTCTGCGCGCCATCGGCGAGCTGCAGCGCGCGATGGGGATTTCCCCGGTCTGAGTTACCCTCCGCCGTGCGCCTTGTGCATCTGCCCCGCGACGGCGCGAACCTTGCGCGGCGATGCCTGCCAGATCGCGATCGCCGACAGGATGCTCACGGCGATACCGATCGCAAAGGCTACCGTGTAACTGCCCGAGAGGTCGTACAGAAGGCCGGTCGCCCACGGGCCCGGCAGCGCCTCCCGCCAGCGCCGCCAGCATGATGCTGCCGAAAATGCTGCCATATTGCTTGCCCTGGAAAATTTCGAGCACCACCGCGCCCATGATCGAGGTCAAGCCGTAGCCGAGCGCGCCCTGCGTAAAGATCATCAGATAGACCAGCGGCAGGACGGGTGCGTATTTCAGCCCGATCAGCGCCGCGAAGCAGATCGCAAAGCCGCCGCAGCTCATCGCCCAGATCCATTCACGCCCGATCCGGTCGGAGAGATGGCCGAGCCAGATCTGGCCGGGAATGCCGAGCAGGCTGACCACGCCGAGCGCCCAGACCGCGACGTTGGCGCTGAAGCCGATATCGAGCAGGAATTTGGTCTGGTGCACCTGCACCGCGTACCAGATGTACAGGCCGCAGAAATAACCGAGCGCAATCCACCAGAACCGCGCGGTGCGAAGCGCACGGCGCAAGGTCCAGTCGGTGCCGGCCCAGACGGGATCGACGACATTCGAGACCGGCTTTGCCGATGTCGCCGTCGGCGCGGCATCGCCATCCGGCAGCAGCCCGATATCCTCCGGCCGCTCTCGCAACAGCAGATTGATCGGCGCGAGCACGGCCAGGACCAGAATGCCCATCGCGGTACAGGCGGTGCGCCAGCCGGTCTGCTCGATCAGATGCTGCACCCATGGCAGCAGCGTCACCGAGCCGATACCGACACCGGCAAACGCCAGCCCCATCGCCAAGCCACGGCGGCGGAAGAACCAGTTCGGCAGAAACAGCGACTGGCCGGAATAGCCGAGACAGACGCTGCCGGCGCCGACCAGCACGCCGATGGTCAGATAGAGATGCCATGGCTGCGTCGTCAGCGGCGCCAGCAGCAGCCCGCTTCCCATCAGGGCTACGCCCAGCTCCATCACGCCGCGCGGGCCGAAGCGGTCCATCAGGCGGCCGATCAGCGGGCTGACGGCCGCGGAGACCACAAAGCCGAACGAGAACGCGCCCGCGGTGACGCCGCGCTCCCATCCGAATTCGCCGACGATCGGCGGGAAGAACAGCGAGAACGCCGTCCGCGCGTTGACGCCGATCGCCATGGTGACGAACGTTACCGCGACGATGGTCCAGCCGTAGAAGAAGGGAAGCCGCATGTGCATGTCATTCCGGCGCGATGCGAAGCATCGAATTAAGATGCATCAATTGGCGCATCTAAGGTCTGTTGCTAGCGCACCATCCCGGAATGACGAAAGCAAGTGCTTCCGTTCAACCTGCCACCAGGGCATGGCTCTCATGCCCGAAATAGGCGCGCTCGAGCCGCTGCGGCAAATTGCTCTCGCTGGTCGGCGCTTCCAGCACGATATTGCCCTGCACCAGCGCGTAGACGCGATCGGCGGCGGCAAGCGCCTTCTCCAGTAATTGTTCGACCAGCAGCACCGCGGTGCCCTGCTTGCGCAATTGAGCGATGACGTTGAGCACGCGATCGACCAGCACCGGCGACAGGCCGGCCGAGGGTTCGTCGAGCATCAACAGCCGCGGACGGCGCACCAGGCCTTGCGCCACCGTCAGCATCTGCTGCTGCCCGCCAGAGAGCGCACCGCCGCGCTCGTGACGTTTCTCGGCAATTTCAGGAAAGAACGACAACGCTTCCTCGACGCGCGACGCGCGCTCGCTGCGCGGCAAGTCGTAGCCTGCCAGCAGCAGATTGTCGGTAACGGAAATCTGGGTGAACACGCGATGTCCTTCGATCACATGCACGAGCCCGGCACGCGCGGTATCGCGCGGCGTGGCGTTGGTCATGTCGCGGCCATCGAAGCGCACATGGCCGGCATTGACCGGCAGCAATCCCGATAGCGCGCGCAGCATGGTGGTCTTGCCGGCGCCGTTGGGGCCGAGCAAGGCAACCACTTCGCCGGCCGCGACCTTGAAGTCGATGCCATGCAGCACGCGGATCTTGCCGTAGCCGGATTCCAGCGCTTCGACCGAGAGCAGAGGTTCAGCCGCCGAGGTAAGCACTGACCACCTCCTTGTGAACGCGAATCTCGGCCGGTGTTCCCGCCGCCAGCGTGCGCCCGAGATTGAGCACGGTGACCTGATGGCAAATGTCAAAGATCAGGTCGGCATGATGCTCGACCAGCAGCACGCCGGTACCGCGGGCGCTGATCGCCTTGATCAGCCCGGCCAGTCGTTCGATCTCGTCGCTGGAGAGGCCGGCGGCGGGTTCGTCGAGCAGCAGGAAATCCGGATCGAGCATCAGCGCGCGTGCGATCTCGATGAAGCGAAGCTCGCTGTGCTGCAGTCGATCGGCGCGAACCTCCGCCAGCAATTCCAGTCCGACGACGCCGAGCAGCGCGCGCGCCTTGGCGCCAAGCATCTGCTCGTCCTGGCGGTTGCGCGGCAACGCCAGCAGCGCTTCGATGAAGGTCGCCCTGCCCTCGACCGAGCCGCCGATCATCACATTCTGCAGCACCGAGGCCTCGCCGATCACCCGCGGGGTCTGGAACGTCCGCGCGATGCCGCGCGTGGCGCGCAACGCCGGCATGCCCGGCGGCAGCATGTCTTCGCCGAGCGTCATCGTGCCTGCCTTGGCGGCGTAATAGCCGGATATCACGTTCAGCGTCGTGGTCTTTCCGCTGCCATTGGGACCGATCAGGCCGTGGATCTGGCCGGGCGCCACGTCGAGATCGAGACCATCGATGGCGCGCACATTGCCGAAGCTCAGCGTAATGCCGCGCAGCGAAAGCGCCCTTCCGCCGGTGCTCCGGCGCACGATATCGGCCAGCGCCGCAGGACGCGGCACGATGGCGCGGTTGCTCGCAAGCGGACGGCGGTTGCGAAAATCGAGCAGCGTGGCGATGCCACCCGGCATGACCAGCACGATCACCAGCAACAACACGGCGTAGAGGAACGTCGACCACGCCGCCAAGGGCGCAGCGATCTCCGGCAGGATGGTGAGGATGATGGTGCCGAGCATCGGCCCCAGGATCGAACCGCGGCCGCCGATCAGGATCGCGATGAAGAACAACACCGACAAATCGAAGGTGAAGGCGTCCGGCGTGATGTAGGTCTGCAGGCTCGCAAACAATCCGCCGGCGATGGCCGCCAGCGCGCCGGCAAACAGGAAGATCGCGATCAGCATCCGCGGTTTGGAAATGCCGGTGGCCTCCGCCGCCACTTCGGCGTCGCGCACCGCGATCAGGGCGCGGCCGAACCGGCTGCGGGCGACATTCGCGCTCATCCAGGTGGTGAGGGCCGCAATCGCGATGCAGAGCGCGTAGAAGCCCCACGCCGTATTGAAGGGCGCCGGAAACTCCGGACCCGATATGCCGATGCCGCCGCCGGTGACGCTCTGCCATGCCAATGCGATCTGCGTCACGATAGTGGCGAAGCCCAGCGTCGACATCGCGAAATAGAAGGTGCGCAATCTCAGCGCGGGTAACCCGACGATCACGCCGAACACCGCGCCGACGCAGCCGGCAATGGGCAATGCGGCGAAGACCGGCACCGGCGGCATGACGTTGCCGGCGACCAGCACGCTCGTCGTGTAGGCGCCGAGCGTCAGCAGCGCGACATAGCCGATCGCAAGATGCCCGGCGAAGCCGACCACCAGATTGAGACCGGAGACCAGCACCCAGTAGATCGCCGCCCGTGTGCCGATCAGCGCCCAGTAATCGTTGCTGACGAAGGGCAGGACGATCGCCAGCGCGAGAATGCCGAGAAACGGCGCGAGATGCGGCAACGCCGTGCGGATCGCGCCGGCTTCGTGATGTGCAGGCGTGGCGGTGACGGAGGTCATCACACCCTCCGCGCCGTGGACGTGCCGAACAGGCCCTGCGGCGCCGCCAGCAGCACGACGATGAACAGCGTGAAGACGGCGACCGACGAGAAGATGCCGCCGACCAGGAAATTCGCGGCCTGCTGGAACAGGCCGAGCGCCAGCCCGCCGACGATGGCGCCGCGGTTGTTGCCGAGCCCGCCGAGCGCGACCGGCACAAAACCGTAGAAATTCAACAGCGCGCCGTTGGCGAAGAACGCCAGCAGCAATTCACCGCCGGAAAATCCGGCGACGCCGCCGATCACGCCGGCGAGCGCGTAGCTCGCGACGCGCAGATTGCGTTCGGGAAGACCCAGCGCCCGCGCGGCGAAATTGTCCTCGGCGATCGCAAGGAAGGCGCGGCCGACCAAAGTGCGGCGATAGAGATATTCGAGGCCCAGTATCGTGAGCGCGCAGGCAACCACCGGCAGCCAGAACTTTTCATCAAAGACACCGCTGCCGAGCCCGATCAGGCGCGGGAACGGTTGCGGCTCGGTGCCCCATTTGATCGCCGCGACCTGCTGGATCATCAGCGCCAGCGCCAGCGTCGAGAGTACATAGAGATGCTGGTCGAGGCTTTTCAGCACCGGCCTGACCGCCACGAATTCAGTGATGATCCCGATGATCGCGCATGCCAGTAGCGTCAGGAGAAAGCCGACAACAATCGGCATTCCCAGCTTCAGCGTGAACATCGAGCCGAACACGCCGCCGAGCATGGCCAGTTGGCCGGCGGTGAAGCTCATCACCCGGGAGGTCGAGAACATGGTGTTGTAGGTGACGCCGACGAGCGCGTAGATCGCGCCCGCCGCGAGACCGGATGCAAGAATCGAGGCGAGCATGTGCTACCGCCCCCTGCCGTCGTTCACGTATATCCCGGCGCGAGCGCGAACGTGCCGTTCTTGGCGGTAGAGGCTTCCGACATCACGATCTCTTCGGTCAGGATAGCCGTTATGCTGTGTCGGCGAGAAGCTGTAATTGCCGAAATAGCCGGGGTATTTGGATAGCGTGTTCCAGTAAGCGATGATGCCCGGCGCTGTCGGTCGATCCGCTTTCCGCGACGCCCTTGGCGATCAGTTCGATCGCATCGATGCCGCCGGCGACCCACCACAGCAGCGTGTCGTTGAGCACGACATTGGCCTTGGTAAGACGCGCGACCAGATCCTCGCTCTTCGGCGGCAATTTGCCCGCCGCGTCGTAGCTGCAGCTCTTGTAGCCGATGGCGTAGACCTTTTTCCAGTTGGCGGGCTTTTCGACGAGGCCGGCGACCTCGCCCGAGGCCATCGAGGGATGGCCGACGAACGAAACGTCCCAGTTCATCACGGCGCGGGTATTGAACATGCGCGCTTCCATGCCGGTGGAAACACTCCAGACCACGATCACTTCGGCGCCGGCGTTTTTGGCGCGCAGCATGTCAGGCGTCATGTCGGGCTGGGTCGAGTCGATATTGGCCTGATAGACCACGTCGGCGCCATCCTTCTTGAATGCCGCGACCGAAGCGCCGACGGCGGTCACGCCGTAGCCGGTGGTGTCGCCGATCACGGCGACTTTTTTCACCTTCAGAATGTTGAGGCAGTAATTGCGGACGGCGTCATCCCATTGGCTGTTCGACGGCGCCATGCGGAAGGCATTTGGAAATTTGGTGGTGTCGATCAGGGTTTCGACGACGCAAGGATGAATATCCGGCATCTTGGCGCGCGCCATGATCGGCGTGGTCGCCAGCGCCTCGCCCGAATTGAGCGGGCCCCAGATGGCGTGGACCTTGGCCTGGCTGATCAGTTCCTGCGTGGCGTTCACCGCCTTGGTCGGATCGCCCTGGGTATCGCGCATGACAGAGCTCGATCTTGCGGCCCTTGACGCCGCCGGCGGCGTTGATGGCATCGACCGCGAAGATTAACCCCGCGGTTGAAGCCGATGGTCGGCGCCGAACTCGGCCCGGTCATCGCGGCAAGGCAGCCGATCTTGATCGGTTCGGATCTGGGCAATGGCAGGGGCGGGAAACGAGAATGCTGCGGCGCCCATAGCGCCTGCGCTGCCCAATAATACGTCACGACGTGAAACGGCCATGTGATGCGCTCCCTGTTGCCTTTGCGGCGTCCGTCATTGGCTGCGGACGTCCGTTTCGTTGATTTTCCCCGGCTCCAATAGCTGAATGAATTGGGCCGGGGTTTGGTGAATCAAATTTGAGCCTGATGCGGGAAACTTGTCCAGCGCTTATCCGGGCATGGCAGCTCAATGTTGCAGGTCAATGTTGCTCGCCAATGTTCATGGCCGCCGCCCCCAGCGATCGGCGTTGACGGCGCCGACCGGAACTTCTCCGGCGATGATCTTCTCGACCTGGCGAACGGTTTCCAGCGACTGGCTCTCGATCGCCGGCGGCGTCAATCCGCCGATATGCGGCGTCGCGATGACATTCGGCAGTTTTGCAAGCTCAGGCGTCGGCATCTGGTCCAGCGCGCGGCCGACATCCATCGCCGCGCCGGCAATGCGGTTCTCGCGCAACGCCGCCGATAGCGCCGCCTCGTCGACGAGGTTGCCGCGCGACAGATTGATGAAGAACGCATGCGGCTGCATCCGCGCCAGCGCCGCCTGCCCGATCAGATTTTCGGTTTGTTCATTGGCGATGGCGAGACAGACGACGTAATCGCAACCGCTGAGGAGATCGTCGAGCGGCACATGCTGAATGCCGGCATCGTCGACGGTTGCAAAGGGGTCCGCGACCGCAACGTCCATGCCCAGCGCCCTTGCAATCCCACCCAGATAGCGGCCGATGCTGCCATAGCCGATGATGCCAAGGCGGCTGCCGGCCAGTTGCCGGCCCATGACGATCTCCGGCTTCCGCCCGGCGTGATAATCCGCACTCGCCCGCGAAACGCCGCGCGACAGATCGACCATGAAGCCGAGCGCAAGCTCCGCCACCGACTGTATGAAGCCGGGTCCGGCGCGGGTGACCAGCACACCGGCGGCGGATGCGGCTTCGACATCGATGTTGCGGATATCGACCGCGCAGCGGACGAAGGCGCGCAGTTTCGGAAGTTTTGCAAATATCTCGCGCGGTCCCGCCGTGAGCCGGTCGGCCACGATGATATCGACATCGCCGGCGGCCTCGACCAGCCCGGCCGCATCCAGCGCGTCGTCGGCGCGGTGCAGCCTGACCTCCGCTACCGCCTGCAGGCCGTGCAGGCTGCGCTCGCCGTAATATTGCGCCCTCGCCTGCGGCGTATGGGTCAGGAGGACTTTCACGTCAGTAGCCGAAGGCGCGCGGCAATGCCGTGCTGATCGACGGCACGAAGGCGATCACCAGCAGGCACAACAGCAACAGGCCGAGATAGCCCATGATCGGCTTGATGGTCTGCTCGATCGGAACGTTGCCGATCAGGCAGGCGCCGTAGAGCCCCAGTCCGAGCGGCGGCGCGAACAGGCCGAGCCCCATCGAAATGACAAGCACGACGCCGAAATGCAGGGGATCGATGCCGAGCTTGACCGCGACCGGCAGCAGCAGCGGCCCGAAGATGATGAGCGCCGCCGCGCCTTCGAGCACCGAGCCCATGACGATCAGCACCACGATCGACAACAGCATGAACAGCCAGACGCCGTGCGAGCCCGACAGCGACAGCATGATGTCGCCGACCGCATGCGGCACCTGTTGCAGCGTGAGGATGAACGCCAGCGACTGCGCCGCGGCGACGATGAACAGCACCAGCCCCGAGCGCGTCGCCGATTGCACGAAACTATGCGCGGCGGTCTTGAAGCTGAGTTCGCGGAACACGATGGCGCCGATGACGATGGCATAGACCGCGGCAAAGGCCGATATTTCGGTGGCGGTCGCAAAGCCGCTCTTGAACCCGAAGAAGATCATGAAGATCAGGCCGAATGAGGCGATCGCGCCGCTCCACAGCCCGGAGACCGGAATTTGCGGCTCGGTCTCCGCGACCGGTTCGGGCTTTTTTCCGAGGATGATGCACAGCACGATCAACGCCAATGCCATCAATCCGGCCGGCAGCAAGCCTGCGACGAACAAACCGCCGATCGACAGATTGGCGACGAAACCGAGGATGATCAAATTGATGCACGGCGGAATGGTTTCCGCCATCACGGCGGAGGCGGCCAACAGCGCCACCGCGCTGCCCGGATTCTGACGCGAGCGGCGCGCGGCCGGAATCAATACCGATCCTACCGCCGCGACGTCGGCCATCTTGGAGCCGGAGATGCCGGAGAACAGCACCATCGACGTCACCATGACGACGTTCAGCCCGCCGCGCATCCGCCCCACCGCACGCTGCAGCAGTTCGATCAGGCGGACCGACATGCCGTTGGCTTCCATGAGATAGCCGACCAGGATGAAGAAGGGGATCGCCAGCAGCACGAAATTGTCGATGCCGCGCGCCATCTGCTGCGCGAAGATGACGCCGGGCAGCGTGCCTTCCACCCAGATGAAGATCAGCGCCGCCAGCGCCAGCGCAAAGCCGATCGGCAATCCGCCGAACAGCGTGATGAAGAAGCCCACCAGCATCAGCGTTCCCGACGACGGCACCGAAGCCGGACTAAGGAAATCCCATGCCAGATAGAGGCCGGCGACCATGGCGGTCGCAACGATGCCGGCGATCATGTCGCGGACGGGACGCGTGCAAAAAAGCTCCAGCGCGAACGCCGTCATGAACAGCGCGCCGACGCCCATCGGATAGAACGTCCATTCCAGCGGCAGGCCGGAGCCCGAGGTCTGCCCGGTCGTCAGCCAGCCCATCTTGATGGCGTTGAACGCGACATAGCCGGAAATGATCGTCACCAGCAGCGCCCCCATGGCGTCGACCACGCGGCGGATGGGCGACGGCAGCATGTCGATGAAGAACGCCACGCCGAGATTTTCGCTGCGCGCCAGCGCGCTGGCGGCGCCGAAGAAGCTCGATCCGACCATCAGGCCGCGGGCGACATCGTCGGCCCACTCGACCGGCGCGTTGAACAGGAACCGCAGCAGCACCGAGACGCAAACGACCAGGAGGTCGGCCACCAGCAGGACCGCCGCGATGGCGTCGCTCAGCAGGAGAAGCGTGGCTGTGATCCGGTGGCCGCCGCTTGGCGAGGGCGCGGCGACTGACATGGACTGCTACCTCAAGCCTGCGTCGCGCGGATCATGTCCACCACCGGCTTCGCTTCGGGGCGAGCCTTGATGAAATTGTCGGTCTGCGGAAGAACGCGCTTGCGAAACGCCTCCTTGTCGCATTCGACGACGGTGACGCCCTTCTCCACCAGCGTCGCCAGCGCCTCCTTTTCGACCGAAAGGCCATGCGCGCGGGTATCGGCGGCGGCCTTCTTTGCGGAGTCGAGGAACGCTTCGCGCAGCTTGGGATCCATCCGGTTGAAGGTGGCGTCGCTGAAATAGATCGAGAGCGGCGAGAAGATATGCTGCGTCAGCGCATAATGCTTCGAGGTCTCGTAGAACTTGCTGGCGAGGATGGTCGGCGGATCGTGTTCGAGCCCGTCGAGCACGCCGGCCTGCAGCGCCGTGTAGATCTCGCCGAACGCCAGCGGTGTCGCGGCCGCACCCATCAGCCGCAGGCACTCGGTGATGATCGGATTGGGAAGCGTCCTGATCTTGAGGCCCGCCAGATCTTCCGGGGTCTGCACGGCCTTCTTGGCCAGCACGCTGCGGGCCCCGAAATTATAGGCCCAGGCGATGATCCGGATATTGGCGCCCTTGAGCAGCGCGTCCTCGATCGGCTTGGCGGCGCCGGCGTCGAACGCCTTGGTCTGCTGCTGATAGCTCGTGAAGAGATAGCCGAGGTCGAAGGTGCCGACCAGCGGCACCAGATTGGCCGAGATCGACGAACCCGATACCATCAGGTCGATCACGCCGAGCTTGACGGAATTGATGACGTCGATTTCCTGGCCGAGCTGGTTGTCGGGAAAGAAGGTGACGTCGACCTGTTCGCCGAGCCCGTTCGCCTTCAGGTTTTTGACCAGATTGTCGTAGTAGACGCGGCCATTGGCATATTTGGGATCGTTCGGCAGCGACGACGAACATTTCAGCTTCATCGTCGCGGCCTGCGCCCGTCCGACGATGGCCGGCGACAATATCAGCCCGGCGGCTGCGGCCCGGGACGATCGCAAAAACGCGCGCCGGCTAACGGCCAGAGTCTTCATGGCACCATCTCCCCCAAAGCGTGTTTTTATTGCACCGCCGTCGATCGGTGGCGGCTGCACAATTTAACTTGATGGGTAAATTCTAGGACCAAACGGAAGCTTCATGCAAGAGCACGCTCGCGAGCGTGCGCATCGGTCGCCTACTTCGTCCGCGCCACCGTGGTTCCGTCCCAATCTTCGCCAGCCGGGTTCTCAATCTGCTGCTTGCAGCGCTCGATCATGACCAACGATGCCGTATCGTGCGGGCGAATGTCCAGCACCGTCTCGAACGCCGAGATCGCGGCGGTAAAATCGCGCGCGCGCCAGGCTGCGAGACCCGCCTCGTAGGATTTTACCCAGTCGGGCGAAGCACCGTACTCATCGGCCATTCCCAACAGCTCGTAGATTTGCAGGCCGCCCGCGCGACCATAGACCGCGAGCCGATCGAGTTCGCGAACCACGATGCGATCGCCCGCCAGCCGGCGCGTTTCGGGGCCGATGATGATGGTGGAGCCATAGACTCTTGTTGGTGCTCTCCAGGCGGCTGGCGATATTCACGGCATCGCCGATGACGGTGTAGTTCAGCCGGACTTCCGATCCGATATTGCCGACCAGCATGTCGCCGGAATTGACGCCGATACGAATTTTGACGGGCTGGCCGCGGTCGTCGACGAGGCCGGCTTCCGCCACCGCGCGCTGGCACGCCAGCGCAGCGCGGCAGCAATCGACGGCGTGATCGGGATCGGGCGCCGGCGCGCCCCAGAACGCCATCACGGCATCACCGATGAACTTGTCGATGGTGCCGCCCTGTTGCTGGATTTTTGCCGAAACCGAATCGAAATAGCGCGACAGCAGCGGAATGATGCGGTCGCCGAGCCGCTCAGACATTCCGGTAAAGCCGGCAAGATCGATGAACATCACGCTCATGGCCTTAACCGCGCCGCCGAGCCGCGCGCCATTGCCGTCGCTGATCAGCCGCTTCACCAGATCGGCCGGAATGTACTTTCGGAACGCGGCAAGTCCCTGCGCCATGTCGCCGATCGCGCCGGAAAGATTCTCGATCTCGGTCAGCCGCGACGGATGACGCTCGACCTTGTCCAGATCGAAGCGTTCGACATGCCTGATTTCGCCCACCACCTTGATCAGAGGCGCGGCGATCAGGCGTTGGGCGAGCCATGCCGACAACAGGCCCGCGAACACGATCAGGACCGCCAGGCCGATCACCAATTTCCGGATCGTCATCTCCACCGGTCCGAGGAATTCCGCCTCCGGCACCACGGTCACCAGCGACCAGCCGGGAAACGATATCGGCGTCAGCACCGCCTGATAGGCCTTTCCTTCCCGCTTCACCTGGGTGTGAAGCACCTCGCCTTCGCCGGGATTATACGCGTGCCGGCATGACGGATCGCATCCACCGCGACCGGGAATAGCGGATGATCGGTCTTGAGCGCCATCACCTCGCTGGCGTTCGGGATCGGGTGCCGCGACCACGCGGCCATCCCGCTCGAGGATGAATGCGCCCGCCGACTTTCCAACCGTGAGCTGTGACAAAAAATTCGAGACGCGCGTCAGCTCGATGATAATGGCGATGACGCCGGCGGGTTTCTGGTCGATATCGATCGGCGCGGCGAAAGCGGCCGCCAGCCGTTCGCCGGTGGGAAGCGCCGAAAGCGTCGACCAGTGTTCGTCGTTGGTGTCGATCGCAACCCGAAACCATTCCTGATCGGTGACGGAATATTTGGTGTCTTCGACCCGGCTGCTCTTGAGCTTGGAGATCGTTACCCACGAATTCGTAACGGTCGATACGCATCTTGCGATCGGGACGCGATTTCGAGCATTTCGATCACGGCGTCGCCGAGCTTGTGCCCGGCAAAGAACGATCCATCGGGCCAGGCGAACACGACCCAGGAAATGGTCGGCTGCGACAACAATTGCGACTGGAACACGAATTCGCGCTTCCTGACGTCACGTGGTTCGAAGACTTTCCCGAGCAGCAGCGTGCGCACCGCCAACATCGACGATCGCGCTTCGGTGGTGATCGACTGCAATTCATCGCCCACGGCGGACACGATCTGGTCGTTGATGGTATCGGCCAGGGTCTGGCTGACCTGTTGGGCCGTGCGCCACCACAGCAGATGCACGCCGACGGCGCTGACGATGATGGAGGTCAGTACGAGGGCCGAAATGGCGCTGCGGATGCCGATGCGCATGCGAGGTCCTGGCTTGCGGGCTAGCTAACGCAATACGGAACCATCTTAACGTTTGTTTCACCGCCTGCGCCATCCCGGGGGTTCCGGACACGGCTCTGTGACCGGAGTTGATCCGTAACACCTGCGAAACTTCCGGATTGCCTGTTCCGTACAGAGCCAAGACAACGCTATGCCTTGCGGCAGTTCTCGAAGGTCATGCAATGCACGATGTCTCCATCCCGGCGGCCCTGATTGCCGGTCTCGTCAGTTTCCTGTCGCCCTGCGTGCTGCCGCTGGTGCCGCCCTATTTGATCTATTTGACCGGCGCGACCATCGAGCACGTCTCCCATGACGGGACGGCGCAAGCCTCCAGGCGCGCGGTGATGTCCGCGGCGCTGATGTTCGTGCTCGGCTTTTCCACCGTCTTTGTGGCGCTCGGCGCCAGCGCGTCTTTTGTCGGCGGACTTATCCGCGCCTGGTCGGCAGAACTCTCCATTGTCGCCGGCATCGTCATCATCATCATGGGTCTGCATTTCCTCGGGCTGACCCGGATCGGGCTGTTGATGCGCGAAGGACGGCTGACCGCGCCAAAGCCGGTCGGGCTGTGGGGCGCCTACGTCATGGGGCTCGCTTTCGCGTTCGGCTGGACCCCCTGCATCGGTCCCATTCTCGCGGCGATCCTGTCCATCGCCGCCGCCGAGGCCACGGTGACCAAGGGCGCCGGCCTGCTCGCGGTCTATTCCGCCGGGCTCGGAATCCCCTTCCTGCTGGCGGCCTTCATGATCGAACAATTCTCATCGCTGTTCGCACGGATGAAGCGGCATCTCGACACGGTCGAGCGCGCCATGGGCGTGTTGATGGTGATCACCGGCATCGGCTTCCTGACCGGCGCCGTCTCCAGCGTCAGCATCTGGCTGCTGGAGACATTCCCCGTGTTGCAAAATTTTGGCTAAGGGCCCGTAACAAGGAGGCCGGCCACCGCGAAACTCTTCCCAAGGTAGGTTCTTGCCAGGACAGGTTGCTGCGAACGCCATTTTCCGCGCGTGCAGAATTTGAGTGGGCCGCAGCTCGCGGTTCACTGACGGCAATACAGAGAGGGGGAAGTTCGCATGAATTTCATCATCAATCTTCTCATCCTGTTGCCCGCGCGGATCGCATCGTATTTTTCCCTGGCCGGCCCGCTGATCATGCGGCTGATCGTCGGCTACACCTTCATGCTGACCGGCTGGGGCAAGCTCACCAACCTGGCGCAGGTGACCGAAAATTTTGTCGGATGGGGCATCCCCTTCCCGAACATCCTCACGCCCTTCGTTTCCGGCGTCGAATGCTTCGGCGGCGCCATGCTGATCCTTGGCCTGTTCACGCGCATCCCCGCCGCGATGCTGGCGGTGGTCATGCTGGTCGCCATCAGGTCGGCAAAATGGGGCGATGTCGATTCGCTGGAGACACTTTTCGGCTTCGAGGAAATGACCTATTTCGCCGCCTTCATGTGGCTTGCGATCTGCGGTCCCGGCGACGCCTCGCTGGACCGGCTGCTGGTGAATGCCGCCGGGTACCCGAAGGAATATCCACCTGACGACGAACCTGGCTAACGACGCCTCAACGACGAGCTGCCCCGCGCCCTCACAATGTCGCGGCATGTCCGGCGCCTTCATCTAGGGCTGATTGTCTCAAATCGAAGCGAAGGGGATCGGCGTCGACGCCGGGTCCTCCTCGTTTCGGCCACGATCGGGAATAGTTCAGGCTAGTAATTCAGGCTAATAATTCAGAACTGCGTGTAACCAAAACCGACCTAGCGCGTAACTAGCAACGGGTGCAGTCTTCCAGCCGGGACCGTCACGGCTTGCGGGCGATGCACCGTCATATTCTAGAGGAGATGCTCATGAAGATGACTTCGAAGTCCGGCGCCGCTATTGCCGCCGCTGCAGCCACTTTGTTCCTGGCCGGCGCGACCATGTCGACCGCGGCCTACGCCGCCGGCGAAGGTAAATGCGTCGGCGCCAACGCCTGCAAGGGCCAGAGCGCCTGCAAGGGCGGCAATCATGCCTGCAAGGGCCTGAACGCCTGCAAGGGTCAGGGCTTCTCCGCCATGACCAAGGACAAATGCGATGCCGCCAAGGGCAAGTACGAGCCCGCCTGATTCAACGGCAATCCGGAACCGGGGCCCGGTGTAGGCCGGGCCTCGTTTCCATGATAATTTGAGCGCCTAAATTCGACGCCTAAATTCGATTGCCAAATTCGATCGTGACGCAAGACCCGCCGGCTCGCCTGCGGGTACCGTGCGAGCGGAGACGACATGAACGTTGCAAGCAAATTGCCAGAGACCCCGGCGGCGGCGCTTGCAGACCGCACGATGACAATCGGCCAGGCCGCCGTTCCTCGGCTTCGGTCTCGGCCTGCGTGCGCAACATTACGACGAAATCCTGAGCGGCAACCCGCCGATCGACTGGTTCGAGGTCATCAGCGAAAACTACATGATCCCGGGCGGCCAGCCGCTTCGCACGCTCGACCGGATTTGCGAACGCTATCCCGTGGTGATGCACGGCGTATCATTGTCGATCGCCTCCACGGCGCCGCCCAATTTCGAATATCTGCAGGGCTTGAAGGACCTCGCCAAGCGCGTCGAGCCGAAATGGGTCTCGGACCATCTGTGCTGGACCGGCGTACACGGCAAGAACCTGCACGATCTGCTGCCGATCCCCTACACCAGCGAAGCGCTCGACCACGTCGTCAGCCGCGTCCAACTGGTGCAGGATTTCCTTGGCCGCGCCATCGTGCTCGAAAATGTCTCGACCTATGTCCAGTTCAACAATTCCGAAATGACGGAATGGGAGTTCCTGTCGGAGTTGTCGCGCCGCTCCGGCTGCTGGCTGCTGTTCGACATCAACAACGTCTATGTCAGCGCCTTCAACCACGGCTACGATCCCATGACCTTCCTGAACGGGATTCCGGCGGAGCGGGTAGTGCAGTTCCACATGGCCGGCCACAGCCATATGGGCACCCACATCATCGACACCCACGATCATCCCGTGTGCGAGGATGTCTGGGAGCTCTATGTCGCGGCGTTGCAGCGGTTCGGCCGGGTTTCGACCATGATCGAGCGCGACGACAACATTCCGCCGCTCGACGAACTTCTGCTCGAAGTAAAGCGTACCCGCGAGATCGCCGAGAAGGTTTTGCCCCCTTTGGGCAAGCAGGCAGAATGAGCGACTTCGCACGGCAGCAGGCGGAATTTCAGCGCGGCATTTTGGCCGGCGACGATACGGTGCTGGTGGAAATCCTCGACAGCCCCCGGGAGAAGCGCGACACGCTGTTCGGCGTCTATCGCTATGCCTATGGCTCGCGGCTGGTCGAGGCGATGCGCAACGATCACGAGCAGTTGCATGCCTATCTCGGTGACGAGATGTTCGACGAGATGGGGCATGCCTATGTGAAGGCGCACCCTTCCGAACATCCGAACCTGCGCTGGTTCTCGCAGGGCCTGCCCGATTTCCTGAAATCGGCAAAACCCTATTGCGATCATCCGGTGCTGGCGGGTCTGGCCGCGCTGGAAAAAGCACTCAACGACGCCTTCGACGCCGCGGAAGGCCCGGTGCTTGAACTCACCGACATGGCCGGCTTCGCGCCCGAAGCGTGGCCCGATCTCGAGTTCCGGCCTCACCCCAGCGCCTCCAGGCTCGATCTTTCAACCAACGCGGCCGCGATCTGGCTGGCGCTCAAGAATGGCGAAACCCCGCCGGACGCGGCTACGCTGGAACAACCGGCGCGCTTGCTGATCTGGCGCCAGGACGTGACGCCGATGTTCCGCGAACTCTCCACCGAGGAAGCGATGATGTGGGACGAGACCGTAAACGGCGTCCCGTTCGGCGTGCTCTGCGAGATGCTCGCGACCTATGACGATCCCGACGGCGCGGCAGCCCGCGGCGCGGGCTACCTGCACGGCTGGATCACTTCAGGACTTCTGACGGCCGTTTCCGCCGGCGAATAAGGGCCCGACACATTGCACGTACACACGGCGAAGGTACATGCGTGCACGATACAACATGGGCACGTACAGATGGGCGAAGCGTGTCGCGATGAGGGACGCCGCCGCGCTTCGCTGGATATTCGCGACCACCGTTACGCTCGCCATGTTGGCCAGCGCGATCGCGTTCCGCGCCGATGCGCAATCGGAATTCATGCGCGGCGATCGCATGCCCTATGATGCCTTCGACCGGCTGCCCATGACCGATCTCGGCGTGCCCGGCGGCACCATCCATGTTGCGTTCGCGCCCGGCGACATCACCTTGCCAAAGGAAAAGGTGCTGGACTGGATCAGGACATCGGCCAAGGCCGTCACCATTTATTACGGGCGGTTTCCGGTCAACTCGCTGCGGCTGTTGCTGGTGCCGGTCGATGGCTCGCGGGTGCGCGGCGGAACGACGTGGGGCTATCGCGGCGCCGCCATTCGCATTCCGCTTGGCCGCGATTCCACCGAGGATTTTTTGCGGCGCGACTGGGTGATGGTGCACGAGATGGTGCACACCGCCCTGCCCGATTTGGATAGCCGCTATGCGTGGCTGTCGGAAGGACTGGCCGTCTATGTCGAGCCGATCGCGCGGGTGCAGGCCGGAGACCTCACCGCGAAGGAAATCTGGCAGGCGATGATGCGGGACATGCCGCAGGGCCTGCCGCAAGCCGGCGATCAGGGCCTCGACAATACCGACACCTGGGGCCGCAGATATTGGGGCGGTGCGATGTTCTGCCTGCTCGCCGATGTCGAAATCCGCAAGCGGACCGGCAATCGCCTCGGCCTGCAGGATGCGATGCGCGGCGTGATCGCGGCCGGCGGCAATCACGAGCGGGACTGGTCGATCGACCGCGTTCTCTCCACGGCCGACAAGGCGGTCGGCGTCGACGTGCTGACCAGGCTTCACAACGAGATGGGGCCCAAAGCGATGACGCCCGATCTCGCCGCACTCTGGCGCGACCTCGGCTTGAAGTCGCAAGGCGAAAGCCTCGAATTCGATGATACCGCGCCGCTTGCCGCGATCCGCAAAGCCATTACCGCGGCGCCGCACTCCTGACATCGCTGGCTTTTGGCCGCGCGATGGCGGAATATCGCGCAAGCGCTCCTCTCCGTACAAAGCCCGGGATCGATGGCCCAAAACATCACTCGAGACACTACAGGGGAAACCAACTGGCCGATATTCCGTTCGCTGGCCTCATTCAGGCTGAGCCATCTGCCGGCCGACCTGATCGCAGGCCTGACGCTGGCGGCAATTGCGATCCCCGAACAGATGGCCACGGCGCGGCTCGGCGGCTTCTCGCCCCAGATCGGCTTCTTCGCCTTCATCGCGGGATCGATCGGCTTCGCCATGTTCGGCAGCAACCGCTTCCTGTCCTGCGGCGCCGATTCCACCATCACGCCGATATTTGCCGCCGGCCTCGCGCTGCTGGCGACCTCAGGCTCGCCGGACTATCAGGCGCTCGCGCAGGCGCTGGCGCTGATGGTCGGTCTCATCCTCGTGGTGGGCAGCCTGTTCCGTCTCGGCTGGATCGCCAATCTGTTGTCGACGCCGGTCATGGTCGGTTTTCTCGCCGGGATTTCCGTGCATATCCTGGTTTCGCAAATGCCCGGCGTGCTCGGGCTGCCCACGCCGGACGGGCCGATGCTCGATCGCATCGCCACGCTGGCGCGGCATCTCGGCGAGACCAATTGGTTCACCGCCGGTATCGGCTTCGGCGTGTTGGCCATCGTCGCCGCATCGGAAGCCGTCAGCGCCAAAATTCCGGGAGCGCTGATCGGGCTGGTTGCGGCGACCGTTGCGGTGATCTGGGCCGGTCTCGAGAGCAAAGGCGTCAGCGTCGTCGGCACCGTTCCGGCAACGCTGCCGACGCCGTCATTCCCTGTCATCGCACCCGAGCAATGGGCCCGCCTTCTCGCCCTGAGCTTCCTGATCGCCATTGTCGTCATGGTGCAGACGGCGGCGACCACGCGCGCGTTTCTGTCCGATCCGGACAAGCCCGCCGATGTCGACCGAGACTTCCTCGGTGTCGGGGCCGGCAGCATCCTGGCGGGACTGCTGGGCGCGTTTCCGGTCGACGCCAGCCCGCCGCGGACCGGCATCGTTTCCGAGACCGGCGGACGCACCCAGCTATCCGGGCTGTTCGCAGCAGCAATCCTGCTGGCGCTGCTGGCGTTCGGTGCGACCCTGCTGCAGCACGTCCCGAATGCGGCGCTCGGCGGCGTGCTGATGTTCGTGGCGTTGCGGATCATCCGGCTCCATCAGATCGTCTCCATCTATCGGCAGTCGATCGCGGAATTTTTCCTGGTCGTCGCCACCGCGGCGGCGATCATCGTGCTGCCGATCGAGCAAGGCGTCGCCGTCGGGATCGCGTTATCGCTGCTGCATGGCATCTGGAGCACGACGCGCACGCGGCTCGTTCAGTTCGAACGCGTACCGGATACGACGATCTGGTGGCCGGCCAGTGCAAACATACCGGGCGAACGCAATCCGGACGTCGCGGTCGTCGGCCTGCAGGCGCCGCTGTCGTTCCTCAACGCCGAGAATTTCCACGCCGACGTACTGAAGATTCTGAAAGCTTCAACACCAAAGCCGCGGCTACTGGTGCTGGAAGCCAGCGGCATCCTGGAGATCGACTTCACCGCCGCGCAGATCCTGCTGGAGCTGCTGCGGGAATGCCGGGAGGCCGGCGTCACCGTCGCCATGGCCCGGCTTGAATCGACCCGGGCGCAGGAAGCGTTCGCACGGTTCGAAATCTATGATGTCTTGCCGAAAGACCACATCTTCCGCAGCGTCGACCAGGCGATCCACGCGCTGGGGCGAAAGACCTGAACTTGTCGCCGCAATTTTGGCGCCGCCATTACGCCGGCACGATCTTTCCTGGATTGAAGATGTTCTGCGGATCGAGCGCCTTCTTCAGCGCCCGCATGGCGTCAATGGCCTCGGGACCGAGTTCGGCTTTCAGATATTTCTGCTTGCCCTGCCCGATGCCGTGTTCGCCGGTGCAGGTGCCGCCCATCGATAGCGCGCGCTCGACCAGGCGATGCATGAATTCCTCGCCGCGCGCCATCTCCTCGGGGTTGTCGACGTCGCAGGTCAGCGAGCAGTGGAAATTGCCGTCGCCGACATGGCCGACGATCGGCGACAACAGATTGAGCCGCTTCAAATCGTCCTCGGTCTCGGTGACGCAATCGGCCAGCCGCGAAATCGGCACACAGACGTCGGTCGCCACCATGCCGGCGCCGGGCCGCAACGCCTTCACCGCCCAATAGGCGTCATGCCGCGCCTGCCAGAGTTTGGTGCGATCCTCGGGCCTCGTCGTCCAGGTGAATTCGCCGCCGCCGCATTCGCCGGCGATCTCCTTGAAGTTTTTCGACTGCTCGGCCACGTCGTTTTCGGTGCCGTGGAATTCCAGCAACAACAGCGGCGTCTCCGGCAGCGACAGTTTAGAATAGGAATTGCAGGCGCGGACCTGTTCGGCGTTGAGCAGTTCGATGCGCGCAACGGGAATGCCGGTCTGGATGGCGAGGATCGTGGCCTGGCAGGCGCCGCGCACGGTCTCGAACGAACAGGCCGCGGCCGCGATCGTTTCGGGAATGCCGCGCAGCTTGATCGTCAGTTCGGAGATGATGCCGAGCGTGCCCTCGGCGCCGACGAACAGATGCGTCAAATCGTAACCGGCGGAAGATTTTTTCGCGCGCGTCCCCGTCGTGATGATCTCGCCGTCGCCGCGCACCACTTTCAGCGCCAGCACATTGTCGCGCATGGTGCCGTAACGCACCGCGTTGGTTCCGGAGGCGCGGGTCGAGGCCATGCCGCCAAGCGAAGCGTCGGCGCCGGGATCGATCGGAAAGAACACGCCCTGGTCGCGCAGATGCTCGTTGAGGGCCTTGCGGGTGACGCCGGGCTGGATCACGCAGTCGAGGTCATCGGCGTGGACCTCCAGCACCTTGTTCATGTCGCGCAGGTCGATGCAGACGCCGCCGGCGGGCGCGTTGACCTGGCCCTCCAGCGAGGTGCCGGTGCCGAACGCAATCACGGGAACGCCGTGTTTGGCGCAGATCCGCACCACGTCCTGGATGTCCGATGTCTCCTGCGCCATCACGACGGCGTCGGGCGGCTGCGGCGGCAGCCAGGTGGTGGTATGCGCATGCTGTTCGCGCACGGCCTGCGAGGTGATCAGGCGGTTGCCGAACCGCGCCGCGAGCGCTTCGACCGCGCCGGCCAGCGCCTGCGGCTCCGGCCGCTTCAAATTGTTCGATATCGTTGTCGCCACGCAAAATTCCTCCCGGCTTCAGAAGACCGTGGCAAAGGATATATAAGGGGTCAAGACGTCAGATCGAACAAAGGGACGGATGATGACGACGGGTGCCGCCACCAAGGATACGATACAAGCCGATATGCCTCTGCCGCCCGCGCCGTTCCTGTCGTCGGTGATGCAGATCGAACCGCAATGGATCGACTATAACGGCCATCTCAACATGGCCTATTACAACGTGATGATGGACCGCGCGATCGACGAATTGTGGCTGCAGCTCGGGATCGGCCCCACCTACCTGAAGGAGCGCCACGGCTCGACCTTTACCGCCGAATGCCACGTGCGCTATTTGCGTGAGATTCACCTCGGCGACCCCGTGCAGATTTCGGTCTATCTGCTGGCTGCCGACGAAAAGCGCATCCATACGTTCGAGGAACTGCGCCACGCCACCGAAGGCTGGGTGTCCGCGACCTCCGAGAACATGACCATTCATATCGACATGAACGCGCGGAAGACCGCGCCGTTTCCGCCCGATATCCGCGCCCGCATGGCGGCGGTCGCGGATGCGCATGCCGCCGTCCCGCGTCCCGAGGGCATCGGCCGTAAGATCATCATGCCGGTGAAGAGTGAGGCCGGCAGACCTGCCTCCGCGAGCGCTCCGACGATAAGCTCCCCATAGGCCGGCGTCAGCTCATCCAGAAACTGCAAAGCATTGGATGCCGCCGCGCTACCCGGCGGCATCTGGCTTGAGCCTCAAACGAAGTGGAAATCGGTCGCGTGGAGAGCCGCGAGCGAAACGTTTTGCAGTGTCACGACGGTGTGGGTTCCGTCTGTAATCACAACATCGGTCCCCGATTGCGCGATATGACCCTCCTGAACCATATGGGCGAAGTCATCAGAGAAACCCTTGAGCTGGATAACGTCACCTTGTGTATTGTTGCCGTGAACCTGGAAATCCTGGATTACGTCGTGCCCGCCGCTGCCGAAAGCGAACACGAAGGTGTCGTTTCCGGTACCGCCATTGAGCATCAGGGTGACGTTGGAGAGCGCCGACGCATCGATGGTATCGTTGCCCGCGCCAGCCTGGATCGTGAGGGCATCGGCCGCCTCGGCGTGGTCGACCGTCAGTTGCTCCGGCAAACCGTTGACCGTGATCAGGCTGCCCGAGACGCCAAAGCTGATGTGGTCATTGCCGGCGGTCGCGCTGGCTATCACATTGTCAATGGCGCCGTCGCCGGCACCATCTAAGCCTGCGAGATTGATCGCGACCTGCTTGACGCCACTGCCGGTGAGATCGCCAACGTTGACAGTATCTGCGCCGCCGATGGTCCCAAGCTCGATCCGTTCGATGCTGGTGAGGTTCATGGTGACAACCGAGACGTCACGCGTGAGCACCGCCTGACCACCATTGGCAACGATATCGATGTGCTCGGCGACACTCGAGGCATTGAACCTCAGCGTATCGAAGCCGCTGCCCCCATCGACCACATCGCTGCCGTCTCCGGGATTCCAGATGAAGGTGTCATCGCCATTGCCGAGCGTCGCGACGTCGTTGCCCTGGCCTCCAATCACGGTGTCATTGCCGGAGCCGCCGATCAGCGTGTCGGCCCCGGCGCCGCCGGTGATCGTGTCATTGCCTGCCCCGCCATCGAGCGTCAGATGCGCTGACGTCAGGACATTGACGGCGGTGATAATATCATTGCCGTCGCCGCCGCTGATCGCGATGTTCTCGACATCAGCGAGTTCCACCGTGACGGCGCTGGCGCCGTGGGTCGCCACCAGCGCCCCGTTGAACGTCGAGAGAGCGATGACGTCATCGGCGTTGGACCCGTTGAATGCCAACGTGTCGTTGCCGGCGCCACCATTGAACATCAGGGTGACGTTGGAGAGCGCCGACGCATCGATGGTATCGTTGCCCGCGCCAGCCTGGATCGTGAGGACATCGGCTGCCTCGGCGTGATCGACCGTCAGTTGCTCCGGCAAACCGTTGACCGTGATCAGGCTGCCGGAAGTGCTGAAGCTGACGTGGTCGTCGCCGGCGGTCGCGCTGGCTATCACATTGTCAACGGCGCCGTCGCCGGCACCGTCTAAGCCCGCGAGATTGATCGCGACCTGCTTGACGCCACTGCCGGTGAGATCGCCGACGGTGATGGTGTCCGCGCCGCCGATGGTCCCAAGCTCGATCCGTTCGATGCCGGTGAGGTTCATGGTGACAGCCGAAGACGTCACGCGTGAGCACCGCTTGGCTGCCATTGGCAACGATATTAATGTGCTCGGCGACATCCGAGCCATTGAACCTCAGCGTATCGAAGCCGCTGCCTCCATCGACCACATCGCTGCCGTCACCGGGATTCCAGATGAAGGTGTCATCGCCATTGCCGAGCGTCGCGACGTCGTTGCCCTGGCCGCCAATCACCGTGTCGTTGCCGGAGCCGCCGATCAGCGTGTCGGCCCCGGCACCGCCGGTGATCGTGTCATTGCCTGCCCCGCCATCAAGCGTCAGATGCGCTGACGTCAGGACATTGACGGCGGTGATAATATCATTGCCGTCGCCGCCGCTGATCGCGATGTTCTCGACATCGGTGAGTTCCACCGTGACGGCGCTGGCGCCGTGGGTCGCCACCAGCGGCCCGCCGAAGGTCGAGAGAGCGATGACGTCATCGGCGTAGGACCCGTTGAATGCCAACGTGTCGTTGCCGGCGCCACCATTGAACATCAGGGTGACGTTGGAGAGCGCCGACGCATCGATAGTATCGTTGCCCGCGCCAGCCTGGATCGTGAGGACATCGGCGCCTCGGCGTGATCGACCGTCAGTTGCTCCGGCAAACCGTTGACCGTGATCAGGCTGCCGGAAATGCTGAAGCTGACGTGGTCGTGCCGGCGGTCGCGCTGGCAATCACATTGTCGAGGCGCCGTCGCCGTTGCCGTCTGCGCCCGCGAGATTGATGGCGACCTGCTTGACGCCACTGCCGGTGAGATCGCCGACGTGATGGTGTCCGCGCCGCCGATGGTCCCAAGCTCGATCCGTCGATGCGGTGAGGTTCATGGTGACAGCCGAGACGTCACGCGTGAGCGCGCGCTGGCTGCCATTGGCAACGATATTGATGTGCTCGGCGACACCGAGCCATTGAACCTCAGCGTATCGAAGCCGCTGCCCCATGACCACATCGCTGCCGTCGCCGGGATCAGATGAACGTGTCATTGCCGCTGCCGAGCGTCGCGACGTCGTTGCCTGGCCGCCAATCACGGTGTCGTCGCCGCCGCCAGCATCGATGGTGTCGTTGCCAGCGCCACCGTTGATGACATCCGCGGCGTTGGATGGCCGGGCTTGTCCGCTCAGAATGACCGTGGGGGAAACGAACGACGGGGTGATGATTTCGTCTGCGCTTGTTCCGGTGAAATTTGCCACTTCTCTTGCCTAGATTTGAACGCCCCAACGCGTACCGCGATTTTCGTAAGGATTGGTCAGATTTAAATTGCGCCGATTTCGATTTGGCGTTTACACCGTTTTTGAATAGCAGAGAGTGACAGGGACCACGGATCTGACAATGTGGTTAAGGCACAAACGACGCCCCGCGCCGCCAATAGGACTGTAACGACAAGGATACAGCCTCAAGCGACAGACAGGCCGATCAGGCAGCTGTTTATTGACGCCTTCCGCGGATCACGACTGACGAAGCGGCAATTTTGAGGAACCCTCACATGTTCATTCATCGCCTGATCGCCGCAGCCCTCGTTCTCGGCGCCATCTCGCAAACATCAGCCAGCGCCGCGGGACCCGCCCCGCAAGCCGTGGCCGCCAGCCGCTTGGTCACCTACAAGACCGTTAACGTCAAAGGTCTCAACATCTTCTACGGTGAGGCCGGCCCCGCCAACGCGCCGGCGATCCTGCTGCAGCACGGCTTTCCGTGGACGAGATTGCCAAACTGATACGCAGCTTCCTCGGGCGAGCGCCGTACTGCGCCGAAGGCAGCCCGCCCGTCTACCTGACACGCAGCAGCGTCCAACCATTGCAAAAAGCCCGGCACAACAGCGCCGGGCTTTTTCTTTTCGATGCTCCAACCGTTGCCGCTTCCCCGGCAAGTCTTATTTTAGAGTGGTTCGATCCTGATGCCGCGTTCCGGCATGGCAGACTTGATGGCGCGATCGTCGCCTGCCCCACGCCGGGCTCTATTTCGACCACTAAACCCGGGTTCGGCCACGGACCAGGCCGACCACCGCCGAGACCAGGAACAGGATCACGGCGATAAAGAAGATCGCCTTGGCGATTTCGACGGAAGCGCCGGCGATGCCGCCGAAGCCCAGAACACCTGCGATCAGAGCGACGATCAAAAACGTAACGACCCAGCTCAACATGACCAGACCTCTGTTTTGTTTCGATCGGCGCGGCCACGAGGACCGCGCCATGACTGCAGAAACAATCCGGCCCGGGAACGATGGTTCCGGCCGGGAAACCGGGAAATTTGACGCCAGCCACGGAACAAAATCGCTTCTGGACTGCGAAATCCGGCTCGCCAGCACGCCCCGGATAAAACCTGTCAAAACGGCCGAAGAGGCCCTATATGGCCCTTAATCCCTGCTAAGAAGGCTCCCCTTCACCGCCTCACGGTGCCATCGTGGGGACAAGACGATTCGCATGACCGAGCCGAGCAAACTGCCCCATCGTGGCGTTCCCGAGCACCAGCCCGCGGCTGGCGGCATCGCCGCGCGTGCGCGCGCCGCCGCCGGCCCGCAATATCTCACCGGCCTCAATCCCGAGCAGCGCGATGCGGTCGAGACGCTCGATGGGCCCGTGCTGGTGCTGGCCGGCGCCGGCACCGGCAAGACCCGCGTGCTGACCACGCGCATCGCTCATATCCTGAGCCAGGGCCGGGCGCGGCCGCACGAAATCCTGTCGGTGACCTTCACCAACAAGGCCGCGCGCGAGATGAAGCTGCGGCTCGGCCAGATGCTCGGCCAGGCCGTCGAAGGCATGCCGTGGCTCGGCACCTTCCATTCGATCGGCGGCCGCATCCTGCGCATCCACGCCGAACTGGTGCAGCTGAAATCCAATTTCACCGTGCTCGATGTCGACGACCAGGTCCGCCTGCTGAAGCAGCTTTTGCAGGCCGAGAACATCGACGACAAGCGCTGGCCGGCGCGCATGCTGGCCGGACTGATCGACGGCTGGAAGAATCGCGGCCTGACGCCGTCGCAGGTGCCGTCAGGCGAAGCCGCCGTGTTCGGCAACGGCAAGGGCGGCAAACTCTACGCGAGCTACCAGGAGCGGCTGAAGATCCTCAACGCCGCCGATTTCGGCGATCTCTTGCTGGAGAACATCCGGCTGTTCCGCGAGCACCCCGACGTGCTGCGGCAGTACCAGAACCGCTTCAAGTTCATTCTGGTGGACGAATATCAGGACACCAACGTCGCGCAATATCTGTGGCTGCGGCTGCTGTCGCAGGCGCCGCGCCGGCCGGGGGTCGCGCTATCGCCGATCATTCCGGGGCAGCGCTCATTCCCGCCGTCATTCCGGGGCGCGTCGAAGACGCGAACCCGGAATCTCGAGATGAAGAGGAACTCACCTCGAGATTCCGGGTCTGGTCCTGCGGACCATCCTGGAATGACGTTGCACTCGCAATCCGCACGCGCCCCCTCAAAAACATCTGCTGCGTCGGCGACGACGACCAGTCGATCTATGGCTGGCGCGGCGCGGAGGTGGACAACATCCTGCGCTTCGAGCACGATTTCCCCGGCGCCAAGGTCATTCGCCTCGAACGCAATTACCGCTCGACCGGTCATATCCTCGCCGCCGCCTCGCATTTGATCGCGCACAACGAAGGCCGGCTCGGCAAGACGTTGCGCACCGAGGACGTCGACGGCGAAAAGGTCACCGTCACCGGTTCCTGGGATTCCGAAGAGGAAGCCCGCGCCATCGGCGAGGAAATCGAGGAGTTGCAGCGCGCCGGCGACAATCTCAACGAGGTCGCGATCCTGGTGCGCGCCTCGTTCCAGATGCGCGAGTTCGAAGATCGCTTTGTCACGCTCGGCCTGCCCTATCGCGTGATCGGCGGCCCGCGGTTCTACGAGCGCGCCGAAATCCGCGACGCGCTGGCTTATCTGCGCGTGATCAACTCGCCGGCCGACGATCTCGCCTTCGAGCGCATCGTCAACGTGCCGAAGCGCGGGCTCGGCGACGCCACCGTGCAGATGCTGCACGATCACGCCCGCAAGCGCCGCATTCCCTTGTTCGAGGCCGCGCGCGCCGTCGTCGAGACCGACGAGTTGAAACCGAAAGCGCGCGGGAGCTTGCGCGACCTCGTCCTGCATTTCGACCGCTGGCGCGCGCAGCGCGAGGTGACCACGCATACCGAGCTCGCCGAAATCGTGCTCGACGAGAGCGGCTATACCGAGATGTGGCAGAAGGACCGTTCGGCCGATGCCGCCGGCCGGCTGGAAAACCTGAAAGAACTCGTACGCTCGATGGAGGAGTTCGAGAATTTGCAGGGTTTTCTCGAACACATCTCGCTGGTGATGGACCGCGACGGCGGCGCCGAGGAACAAGCGGTGTCGCTGATGACGCTGCATTCGGCCAAGGGGCTCGAATTCGACAACGTGTTCCTGCCCGGTTGGGAGGAAGGCCTGTTTCCGAGCCAGCGCACGCTCGACGAACAGGGCCGCGCCGGGCTCGAGGAAGAGCGCCGCCTCGCCCATGTCGGCCTGACCCGCGCCCGCCGCCGCGCCAAATTGTACTTCGCAACCAACCGCCGCATCCACGGCACCTGGTCGACCACGATCCCCTCGCGCTTTCTCGACGAGTTGCCGGCGGCCAATGTCGAGATCACGGAATCCAAGGGTGGTTCCGGTTGGGGCGGCAGCGGCGGCTATGGCCCCTCGCGTTTCGACAATGTGGAGTCCTTTGGCTCCAGCTACACGACGCCGGGCTGGCAACGCGCGCAAGCCAACCGCGCCCGCAACCAGAACCGCAACGGTCAGGCGCGCGGCGGCTTTGAAGAAAGCCCGTCGCAATTTTCGGTCGCGCGGCGATCGATGTTCGCGCGGCTGCTCGGGCTTTTCACGCAACAAGCGCGGGCCGATGGTGATCGAAGGCGAACTGGTGGCGAAATCCACCGGCACCACTTCGGAATTCTCGCTGGACGACCGCGTGTTTCACCAGAAATTCGGCTACGGCAACGTCGTGAAGATCGACGGCAACAAGCTCACCATTGCGTTTGAGAAGGCCGGCGAGAAAAAGGTGGTCGATAGCTTTGTGGAGCGGGTGTAAGAAAGGATGTTAAGAAGTGATGTAAATGAGATGGTTAGTTGGTTTTAGGTTGTTTTATTGTTTATATGTGTTGTTATTTGGTTTTGATATGTATAATAAAAGTTTTTGATAGTTTGTGGTAGTGTTATGTAAGTAGTGTGTTGTGTTAGGTGTGGTATAGATTATTTTATTGGTTTTAAAGATTTTTGTAATAATGTTTTAGATTTAGTAGTTTTGTTTATTTTTGTTTATATAGATGTATTAGTGATATTTTTGTTGAAAGTGTTATGATAGTTGTAATATAGATGTTTAATTGTTTGTGTAAAAAATAGTTTTTTGTTATGTGAGTTTTTGTAAATTTGTTTTTATTAGAAATTTAGTAATGAAATTTGATATTTGTGTAAGTATTATTTAGATTAAAATAAAATTTAAAATTATAATTATAAATAAAAAAATAATGAAATTATATTTTTATAAAATTATAACTATTAAAAAAAATAATTATTAAAAAAAAATAAAATTAAAAAAAAAAAAAAATAAAAAAAATAAAATAAAAAAAATTTAAAAACCAGTCAGCGATGCATCGAGCAACCCAAGGCGAGAAAAAAGTAATAGAAGATTTTGTGACGCGAACCTAACGAAAATTATAGCATAGAAACAATTTAAAAGAATCAGATAAATTAAAAAATGAGATAGAAGTAAGTAGATATGGAGGATAAGAGCGGCTCACCACATGGAAAAACTGCGCCCGAAAGGCGAGCGCCAAAAAGGCAGGCTGCGCGAGCGTGCGTAGTGGAATTCGCTCGCCGGACTGCGTCGCCGCTTCTTGATGCCCCCTTGCGGCTCACCGCTCAACAGCACCACGAATTCCGTTCCCTTACCGGTTTCCGAGCTCAACGCCTCGTCCGTGACGATCAGAGAGGATCGCGGCGCAATGCCGGCAATGCGATCCAGCGCGTCCTGCGGAATGACGATGCGGTCGAGCGCAGCCTTTGCGCTGTCCGGGTCCGCCGGCACCGGCTCAACATCGCGACCACTACTCCCGCGCGCCCGCTCTGGTGGCTCAATTGTGCCACCGGTCGGACGTCCGCCGCCCAATGAGACGACGCTCCATCTCAGATTGGCGTCGTCGGTCGCGCGCTCGATGGCGGTGAAGACGTGCGTGCCGATTGGACGATCGGGATCGGCAATCGTGACCGGAGTTTCAAAGACGGGCTCAAATGCTTGCCGGACGTAAAGCCGCTGGGTCTTGCGGCTGATCAACACCGATACCGGCTGGAGTTCGCGCGCGACCTGGCGGGCCGCCTCGGCTGCCGCGGCCCGCGCCGTCTCGGCTGCGACAGCGGCTTCGCGCGCAGACGTGAGGGCATCGAGACTTCAGTTGCGCATCCGCTTTGGCGGCGTCCCATTGCAGCTGCAGCTCCGCGACCTTGGCGGCGGCCTGCGCCTTGACGCCCTCAGCCTGCTCCTTTGCCTCCGGCGAGATGGCAGAGCCAAGTGCAGTCTCGAGTGCAGTTTCGGCGGCCGCCAATTGCGCCCCGGCTCTGAGCTTCAGATTTTCCGCCGCGCGCACCGGCACCTTGGCCTGCGTGGCCTCGCGCAGCGCGGTGCCCACCTCGAACTCTCGCCTTGAGCGCTTTCCTCGCCGCCTCCTGCGCCTCAGCGGCACGGGACGCGGCCAAAGCGCCGGCACCCGGTTTGGGCTGGAACAGAACCGGATGGGCAAGCTCAATGGGAGCCACATCACCTGGCGCCACGATCACCCGCATGCCCTTCCCGGTCGCTTCGAACAGGCGTTCGGCAAAGTCGAATGGCAACCGGATACAGCCATGGGACGCCGGATGCCCCGGCAGGACACCGCCATGGAGTGCGATGCCCGACCAGGTGATGCGTTGCATGTGCGGCATGTAGGCATCGTCATACAGGTTCGAGTAATGCTCCTGTACTTTCTCGATGACGCTGAAGATTCCGGCGGGCGTCTCGCGTCCCTTCTGGCCGCTCGACACCGGCGCCCGCAGGATCCAGCCCTTGGCGTCGTAGACGGTGATCCGCTGGTTGCGGAGCGAAACGACGGCCATGATCGCTTCGCCGGCGCTGCGCGACTCGATGGACTCGACCGGGCTCAAGCCGCTTCTGGCGCCCGCATCGCCTTCCGCCGCGATCAGCACGGCCAGACTCGCCACAGCAAGCCTCGCCACAGCAGGGCGATCGCAGCCGCCTCTTCTTGCGCTTCGGATTCACACAACGAGCCGTCATGCGCGTCCTGACTGATCGGGTCTACGCCAGCTTGTACTCAAGTAGATGAATACCAGGTCACGACTTGCCAACGTAACAGCCATATCCGGCACTCAAGACCTGCTTTGGTCATCTCCGGACCTGAGCCACAACCAGCGTCCCCGCTTTACGACGGTGAGCCGACGCGGTCTGCCTCACACTGCGATCGTCCCGCGCAGCCAGCCGATTGCGCTTCTTGGTATACGATTCCGCGTGTTGAGATTTCTCCCCGCGGCGTGAGACATATT
The DNA here is from genome assembly GCA_963847015.1 of uncultured Alphaproteobacteria bacterium. Lineage (GTDB taxonomy): Bacteria > Pseudomonadota > Alphaproteobacteria > Rhizobiales > Xanthobacteraceae > Bradyrhizobium. The sequence goes on from CAWJYI010000029.1 coordinate 97,536, forward strand.
CCTTGCCGTCGATTGGCCCCACATGCGGCGGATCTCTATCAAGATACGGTCGCCCGATTCCAAACTCCTTGCCGTGTGCATCGATCCATTTCCAGAGGCTTTCGGTGGAAGTCCACCGCTGCGCCCGCGTCGCGCCGTTGACGCTCACGACATCGGCCGCAAGCCCGTGGCCGTAGCCGCCGCGGAAGCTCCCACCGTGGTATGACCTGTCCGTCGCCGCCTTGAGCCCGCTTGCGATCGATTGACGGTAGTCATCGCGGAACGCGCTGGTTATGCCAGGCGACAGTCCGGCTTCCTCCGCCGCGCGAAGGGCATGAAAGAGCTTCAGCCTGAAGCTCGCATCCATGCCTCCGATCACGTAGTCCATCATCGGCATGCCGGCTTTTTCCGCCGCCTTCGGATCCTTCCACGTAAAGTCCTGATCGACGAGCTTTGTAAAGGTTTTGGTGACAGTCACCGTTTTGCGCTTCCTCTTGACTGCCACTTTCCTCTGCTCATGCACCTTGATGGTGTCTTCCTTGGGAGTCCGCTGGTAGAGCGCCCACAAGTATCGGTCGATGCAGGTTTCCACCACAGGGCACTCGTCGAGAATTTTGATGGAGCTCACAGCTCCCTTGACCTCGTTTGGCAGCGGATCAGACGGGCTCGCTGACGCCACCTGCACGGGCGGTGTTTCCTGCGGCAGCATCTGCGACGGATCGGGCAACGCAGCCTCGACAATCGATGCCGGCCGATCCGGGGCCACTATCGTGTCGGTGGTCGTCATGCCGGTGGTTATCCCCGTCACCGGTTCGGCGGCCGTGGCCACATCAGCATTGGCGACAGCGGCACTGCCTATTGCGGTTGCCTGCGGTATCTCCGCGAGCGCCGCGGCGGCGGCGAGAACCGGTGCGACGCGATCCCCGATCGGAACTGCGCCTGCGTTCTCGATACCGGCCGAACGGGAGCCGACAAGCCAGGCGACGGCGAAACCCGTGAGAACGAGCGTTCCGCACAACGCCAACGCCACTTGCGCAAATCGCCGCGGGTTCATCATCCCGTTGCCTCCAAAGGCTCCACCGGAGCCATGCCGACAGCCAAGCATGTGACGGGTTCAATTCTTCGAATCAAATGAGGACACGCAATGACGCAAACGGCAGATCATCAATTTTTCCGGAAAGTGTCGCCCAAATGCAACGGGCCGCGGGCGCGGTGTGCCATTTCCGGACTCTGCACATGATGCTGCGAAGGACGCGACACTGGATCAGGTTCGGTCGCGTCGCAGGCGGCGCATTCCCTTCCGCGAAGGTTCAAGTCGGCGGCACCCCGGGAGAGACATGGAATTAGAGACACGGAATTGGATACATGGAATTTATGTTTCATACCGGCGCACGCGCCAATGAAGCTGGTGTATATTCGGTTACCCAATCACTGCCGCGACCTCGCGTTGGCTGGTTGCTCTTCGGCCAACGAGTTGTCCGCCTTACTGCGAGGCAGGAGCTGAACCGGTGACCGGCGTCAAATCGAAGCTGCAGCAAGACATCACACCGGTGTCCGACGCCGATCCCCTTTTGGGCCCGGTAGCGTCGGAGGTGCTTCGCTACCTTGCTTCAATGGCAATGACCGCCGCCGCGACGCTCATAGCTGTCGGTGTCGATAGCAAGGTGACGATCCCCAACCTGTCCCTTGTATTTGTAGTGCCAGTGATCATCGCGGGCGTCAGCCTGGGCCTCGGTCCGTCACTCTGTTCGGCGATACTTGGCGCACTGGCCTTCAATTTCTTCCTTACCGAGCCTCGCTACACGCTCGCCGTCGACGACCCGGCAAACGTCTGGGCGATTGGGCTGCTGTTCGTCGTCGGACTGATCGTGAGTGGCGTTGCCTTCACCTCCCGCCAGAGGGCGACCGAGGCCGCACTGTTAAGAAGGCAGGCGACCGTGCTGCAAGGCTACAGCCGTGACCTCGTCGCGGCCGACGATACGAAGGCGATCGTCTCAATCACGTCCCAGGCTCTTGCAGCGCTCTTCCAGGTTCCTGTCGTCGTGATGCTCGTTACGGACGACAGGGTGGTCTCCCTCGATCGAGTCGGCGACGTGGAACCCCAGGAGGCTGAATTAGAGGCGGCGCGATCGTCCTTGGCGACCGGAACTGTCCTGCGTAGCGGCGTCTACCCGAATCTGGCCTCGCGCTTTGACTTTTGGCCTGTGAAGACGGAAGGCCAGAATGCCGTCATTGGACTTGCATTCGACCCGGACGAACGTCCTTCGGCGCCAGATGCGCTAGTCGACATCGTTGTGAGCGTTTTGGCCTTGGCGCTTGACCGTCAACATGCGCGGGTTAGACGCGCGGCCCAATAAATTATTGCGCAGCGGTCCGCTCGATATCCGGCAGTACCCATTTTTTGTCGAAGAACGGCTTCTCCGGGCCGTAGAGACGGAACAGCACTTCAAAGCGGCCGTTCAGATCGGTCGGCACCCAGTTCGTCTCTCTGCCGTCCGGCGCTTTCGGGCCGAAAAAGACATCCACCGAACCGTCGGCGTTCTTCTGCAGTTTCGGTGTGTTGGAGGAGCGGCTCGACCATGGCTGGCCGCGGATCAAGGCGTGCGTGGCGCGGTCATACAGGGTTGCCGACCAATATAGCTTCACCGGCGCATTGGCGGGCACGTGGAGCCGGTAGGTGCCATTGCCCTCGAGCGGTTTGCGGTCCTTGTCCCTGATGGTCATCAGGTAGTACTGCCCGGCGCCGAGATGCTTGGCGCTGAAAAATGCCATCGAATAAGCGACGCCGCGTCCGTCCACCGGATAGGCATTCGGATCGGCGAAGTTGGTCATCATTCCTTCGCTGACCCCGGGCAGCGCCGGAAGCACCCATTGCTGTCCTTCGTTGAAGGATGTCGTGAAGACGCCTTCGTAGCGATTGTCGAGCCACGCGCGCGCTTCAGTGATCGCGTCTTTCAAGACCGCTTGCGTGCCCTGGTCGGGCGCGAACGTCTTGCCCTTCTCGATGCCGATTGATTTCAGCATGTCGATCATCACGCGGTCGCGGTCGATCCACGGCTCATGCTGCACGAAGCGGTCGAGCGCCTGAAAGAACCTGATATCGCCGGGAATGGTGCTGTCGAAGACGACGTCGATCGCGTCGACGAATGTCGTCGCCGGCGGGTTCTCGGCCTGCGACAGCGGATAAATTTTTACGCGCTTGCCGTATGCCACCGCCTTGGCGACGTCAGCGTCGCTGCCGCTCGCAAGGTTGGAGCGCAACAAGGCGTAGCTTTGATAGGTCGGCGATTGCAGTACGACGTAGCCCTTCGGCGTCTTGTCCTTGTAACCGGGCGGCAGGATCAGATATTTGCCGCCCTTGCCCTTGTCGACGCCGGCGGGGCCGACATCTTCCAGTGCCGTCTGCCAACCATCGTCGATGCTTCCGGTGATCGAGCCGGCGGCGCCGGCCGGCGGAATCTCCATGACCATCGGTCCGACATCCTTGGTGTCGAACAACGGCATCAGATAGATCACATCGGGATTAGGCGTGAGCGTCTGGTTCTTCCAGTCCGGCAGGCGCGACCAGTAGACGACCTGGTTGGCTTTGGCTTTGGCGCCGATTGCCGCCTGAAGCATCAGGTCGTAGTTGACGGCCGGCATGCCCCAGACGACGGCCTCGACCGCGCGGCGCGCGATGGCGCGGCGGGCAAGGTCGTCTGCTGAAAGATTTTGGGTTTGTGCCGTCGTCGATGCGAAGAGAAATGCGAGGACCGCAAGCGTTGTTCTCATCATGAAAGGCCCCCGTCAGGTCGATGCCGCCGACAACACCTTGGACCGGCCAACAGCAGATGACCCCAAAGACGGGCAAGGAACATTCTGGCCGGTCCGAAATAATAACCGGTCAATATGGCGCGTCGAGAGCCAAAGTGCGCCGAGAGCTAACGAGACTGTGATGCGTTTGTCACGCGTCCGGGAAAAAGGGAATGGCTTGCTGGGAGCCCCCGAAATTTGGCTGGCGCGCCAAGGACGCGTCGCCATAATCGTCGGGTTGCTGTACTGGGAGGGACCATGGGCCCCCGTCTTTGGCAGTCCATTGGAATCGCGACCAGCCATTTACGAGTGGCGCCGCATCGTTGCGGCCGCCCTAGCCACGCTTTGCATCTCCGCAAGCTCGATAGACCGCGCGAAGGCCGATGCAGGAGGCCTCAGCTTCTGGCTCCCGGGCGCATTCGGCAGTCTCGCTGCGGCGCCTGGGGTGCCCGGGTGGGCTTACTCGACCATTTACCTGCACGTTCAGGAGTCCGCACAAGGCAAGGAGTTTGTGAAAGGCGGCTCGGTTGTTGCCGGCCTCAATGCGAATGCGGACGCGGTGGTCCAGGGACTGACCTATACCTTCGCGACGCCGGTCCTCGGTGGACAGGCTGCCATCAGCATGCTCGGCGCTCCCGGAAATGTCGGTGCCGGCATTGACGCCACACTGACCGGCCCGCGCGGCAACGCCATCTCCGGAAGCGCCACGGACAACCGGACCACCTTCGCCGATGTGTTCTATCAGGGAACGCTGAAATGGAATCAGGGCGTTCACAACGAGATGGTCTATGTCACCGGAAATATCCCGAGCGGCACCTACGATTCCACACGCCTCGCCAATCTCAGCTTTGGCTTCGTCGCGGTGGATGGCGGCGTCGGCTACACCTATCTCGATAAGTCCGGCCACGAATTTTCCGCCGTCGGAGGCCTGACCTACAGCTTCATGAATCATGATCTGCAATACCAGAACGGCATCGACTTCCATCTCGACTGGGGCGCATCGCAATTCGTCAGCAAGAATGTGCAGATCGGACTTGTCGGTTATTACTTTCAGCAGATCACCGGTGACAGCGGCCCCGGCGCGAAGCTCGGCGACTTCAGGGGACGCGTGCTCGGCATCGGTCCACAGATCGGTTTCCTCTTCCCTGTCAGCGAAGGCTATCAGGGCTATCTGAACCTGAAGGCCTACAAGGACTTTGCCGCCGAGAACCGCCCCGAGGGCTACACCGCGTGGGTGACGCTGGCGATTTCACCGGCGCCTCCGGAAGCGCCGAAGAGGCCGTCGATCCACAAATAGTCCAGCTCGACGTTCAGAGAGTTCAGCGGCGTCTTTGGTTATTTTAAAAGCCGCAACAGAGCCCGGCCGGCCGGGCTGTTCAATTCCTTGGCGTCGAGCGTCCCATCGTGATCCGGATCGGCGGCTTTGAAACGCTGCTCGACCAAGGCGAGATATTCATCCTTGGTGAGCGTTCCGTCGTGATCGGGATCCGCAGCGGCCAACTCCTTCGCAGACAATCTGCGGGCCAGTTCGCGCTTGTCGAGCGTGCCGTCGTGGTCGCCCTCCAACTTGTCGAACAAAGCAGACGCCGCCTTCTTTGCTTCGGCGAGGTCGACCGTACCGTCATTATCCGTGTCCAACATCTGGACCGGACCCGAAGGTCGCGGCTTGGCCGTGACCGGCAAAGCCATCGTCCCGGCAAGGAATGCGCTTGCGGCAAAAGCTACGATCATGGTGTGGCGCGATATCATGCGAAGGCCTCCGATTTAGCACCCAAACTTCATTCCCCGACTCTGGTTCCATAATTTGAGCGAATATATGATGGGCTGCTGCTCCGCTCGTCCGGGCTCCGTCCAGGCAAACCTTCGAACCGGGGTTGACTGCCATGGCCGGGAATCACGAGCCGGTGCGAATTTGAAAGGCGCTGCGGCATGATGACCACGCCATGATTGCCCGCCGGGCAAATCACCCAACACCTGTCCAGCCCCCTTGCAAAAAATATTTCGCTCGCCCCGTCGGGCAAATCATCTCTACAAGCTCGCGCCATCCCACCCGAAAAAGGGGCGGCTCGCGATCGTCACGAAACGCGCGGTGGGATGCGGTGGACGCGGCAGCGTCGGCGCGCAAGAGGTGATCTCAGGGCGGGTTTCCCGTGAGCGATCAGCCGGCGCGGACGAACGGCGCTTTCCGCCTTTGCCAAGGCTTCAGCGGGACAAGCACATGGCCCGAAGGAAACCTTTGGCGAGAGGTTGCTGCGGACGGCGAAGTCGTGTGGTCCTGGCATCCGTTGCTGATGTCAAGTTCGCGGAGGAGAAGTCGGCCCAACCGGGCTTCGACGATCCGTCAATCCGCTAACGACGGTGACAAAAGGAATTCGTCGCCGGGGAGATCACGAAGGAAACCGTTAAAACCATTGCGCGGGGAAAGCCGGGTGATTTCGGCGCAACCGTGGTGACTACCGTGTGCTTACTACCAATGCACACGGGCTGCGGGTGCTCCGGGCACCCGGCTTTCCCTGCGCCCTCTGTTTCCTGGGCAACGATGTTGTAAAAACTCGGGCGCCAGCGCCGCGGGATCGCGGGGCCACGCCGCTGTCAGCCTTCGCTTGGCCACGGTCGGGAGGCCGGGGAACGCCATCGCCAATTTCTGTTTGCCGGGAGGTATTTACGCTAATGCGTTATGCCAGACTTTTAGTCCCTTCCCGTGGTGCTGGAGCCCTTGACCAGCGGCGACTTCATCGTATCAGATGAGCCCATGATCCGGGGGCTATCGACATTGTTCGTCCTGCTGATCGCCGCGCCGTCGCTGGCGACGGCGCAGACGCCGGCCGCGCAGACACTGACGACGCAGACCATGACTTTCAGCGATGCGGCAGCCATGCTGGGCAAAAGCTGCGCGCCGGATATCACCGCGAGTTGCCGCGGCGTCAATCTCGATTCCACCCGTCTGAAGGATTGCCTGTATCGCAACCAGGACACCATGTCGGCCCAGTGCAAGGCCGATTACCCCAGAGCGCTCGATGCGATCCAGAAGCACATTGCGGCGCGCGGCAACGTGGCGCGGCAATGCGAGTATGAAATCGTCAAGAAGTGTCATGGCAAGGCCAAGGAAGCCAACAAGTCCCTCGCTTGCCTGCTGGCGACAAGCCCTGTCAGCGCGCGATGCGAACAGGCGATCGGCGACGCCGGATACAAGGCGGAGAGCGACATTGTTACCAAACTCGGCGGCCTGGAGACGCCGCCGGATGTGGTCCTCGCCACGCTGCGTCAGCAAACCGCCGAGCGATCGAAATCGAGGGGCAAGAACGAACCCCCGCCGCAGAAGCGGCCGCCGATCGCCCCCGAATTGACCAAGCTGCCGACCGTCAATTTCGATATCCAGTTCGATATCGACACGCCGATCGTGCGGCCGGAGTCCTACCAGACGATCGGACGTTTAGCCGACGCGCTGGTCAACTCAACCCTGCTGCCTTACGAATTCCTGATCGTCGGGCATGTCGAATCGACCGGCCGGCGCGAAAACAACGTGCTCCTCAGCCAGCGACGGGCCGATGCGGTCCGCGACATCCTGGTCAATACTTTCAAGATCTCGTCGAAGCGGCTGCAATCCCTGGGATTGGGCGAGGAACAATTGCTCGACCCGGCGCGCCCCAACGCACCGCTCAACAACCAGACGCAGATCATGGCGTTTGCGAAAATGCCGGAGCCAAGCGAGCAACCCGCCGCAGCGGCGGCAAAAGGCCCGGCATCAACAGCGAAAAAGCCGGCGAAAAAAAGATAATCGATCGTTTTCCCGGCTGATTGCGGAACGCGGCGCGCGTTCCTATCTCTCTGTTCCCGCCCCTTTCGCCTGTCCATGTTCGGCGCAAGCGCCGCGTTTTCCCTTTGCCACATTTCCAGATTCGGGTTCGCCATGCGCTCCACATCCCCGATCATTTCCGTCTCCAACCTCTCAAAGGTCTACGGCTCCGGCTTCAAGGCGCTGAACGGGATCAATCTCGAGATCAGTCGCGGTGAGATTTTTGCGCTGCTCGGACCGAACGGCGCCGGCAAGACCACACTGATCAGCATCATCTGCGGCATCGCCAATTTAAGCGAAGGCCACGTCAGCGTCGGCGGCTACGACATCAACGCGGACTATCGCGCGGCGCGTTCGCTGATCGGGCTGGTGCCGCAGGAACTGCATACCGACGCCTTCGAAACGGTGTGGGCAACCGTCAGCTTCAGCCGCGGCCTGTTCGGCAAGCCGAGGAATCCCGCTTATGTCGAGAAGGTACTGAAAGATCTGTCGCTGTGGGACAAGAAGGACAGCAAGATCGTCACGCTGTCCGGCGGCATGAAGCGGCGCGTGATGATTGCGAAAGCGCTGTCGCACGAGCCGCAGATCCTGTTCCTGGACGAGCCGACCGCGGGCGTCGACGTCGAATTGCGCAAGGGCATGTGGGAGGTGGTGCGCACGCTTCAGGCCTCCGGCGTCACCATCATCCTCACCACGCATTATATCGAGGAAGCCGAGGAGATGGCCGACCGTATCGGCGTCATCAACAAGGGCGAGATCATCCTGGTCGAGGACAAGGCCGGGCTGATGCAAAAGCTCGGCAAGAAACAGTTGACACTGCACCTGCAAAACAGGGTCGACGCTATCCCCGCGACGCTTGCCCCCTACAATCTCGAGCTGTCGGATGACGGTTGCGAAGTGACCTACAATTACGACACCAAGGGCGATCGCACCGGGATCACGAGCCTGCTCAGCGACCTCCGCAATGCGGGTATCCGCATTTCGGACCTCGATACCAGACAGAGCACGCTTGAAGACATCTTCGTCAGCCTGGTGAGAGCGCCATGAATTTTCGGGCCGTCCGCGCGATCTATATGTTCGAAATGGCGCGCACCTGGCGCACCATCCTGCAAAGCATCGTCTCGCCTGTGGTGTCGACCTCGCTGTATTTCGTGGTGTTCGGCGCCGCGATCGGCTCGCGCATCACGGAGGTCGAGGGCGTCAGCTACGGCACCTTCATCGTTCCGGGGCTGGTGATGCTGTCGGTGCTGACGCAGAGCATCACCAACGCCTCCTTCGGCATCTATTTTCCGAAATTCGTCGGCACGATCTATGAGATATTGTCGGCGCCAATTTCCTATTTCGAGATCGTGCTCGGCTATGTCGGCGCCGCCGCGACCAAATCGATCGTCCTCGGCCTGATCATCCTCGCCACCGCCGGGCTGTTCGTGCCGCTGCATATTCATCACCCCTGGTGGATGCTCACCTTTCTGGTGTTCACGGCGGTCACCTTCAGCCTGTTCGGTTTCATCATCGGCATCTGGGCTGACGGTTTTGAGAAGCTGCAGATGATCCCGATGCTGGTGGTGACGCCGCTGACATTTTTGGGCGGCAGCTTCTACTCCGTGAACATGCTGCCGTCGGGCTGGCGCACCATCACGATGCTCAATCCCGTGGTCTATCTGATCAGCGGCTTCCGCTGGAGCTTTTACGAAATCGCCGACGTCAGCGTCGGCCTGAGCATCGGAATGACCGTGGGGTTTCTTGCGATCTGCATGCTCACGGTGTGGTGGATATTCAAGACCGGATACCGGCTGAAGAATTGACGCACGAAAGCGCGTGATCCTCCGGTGCGCACTTACCCCACCTGAGAATCCCGCGATTCCGGACCTGTCCTTCGGACCACCCCGGAATGGGGGCTTTCGGGGCGCGACCGCGTCCAGCCGCTCGCGAAAAAGTCAGCAAGCGAGAGCGCATTCGGCCGCGTCTGCGCCTTGTTTGCGCCGTGGGACGCATTAACGTTGGCTATGCAGGCCACTGGCACGATTGCCGGTTTCCGGGCATATTGGATGCCGGGGGACGGAGAGCCGTAGCGCCGCAATCAAGGCCTGGAGGCCAAAGGTAACATGCGTTCCTTCCTCATCGCTTTCGCCGCCCTGTCGCTGCTTGCCGGCGGCGCTGCGCAAGCCAAAGTCGCCATCACCGTCGACAAGGACAACCAGCAGATGACCGTCGCCGTCGACGGCGTCGCGCGTTATCACTGGCCGGTGTCGACCGGGATTCCGTCCTATGAGACACCGAACGGCAGCTTCCGCACCTTCCGCATGGAGGAAGACCACTACTCCAAGGAATTCGACGACGCGCCGATGCCGCACTCGATCTTCTTCACCAAGATCGGGCACGCCATCCATGGCACCGATTCCGTCAACCGGCTCGGTAGCCCCGCCTCGCATGGCTGCGTGCGGTTGTCGCGCGACAATGCTTCGACGCTCTATGCGCTGGTCGAGCAGGAAGGCGTGCTCAACACCACGGTGACGCTGACCGGTTCGTCCCAGGTCGCACTGGCGCGCAATCCGCGGCCGCGCTCCAACAATGCCGTCGCGCGCCGCGCTCCCGGGCAACTGGAACAGCAATACGACGCCGCCGGCGATCCCGTCGTGATCACGCCGCAGCAGCAGCGCGCGGCGCCGCAGGCGCGCGCCGACGACGGCTTTTTCTATCCGGCCGATGGCAGTTCCAACGAGGCCCGCTATCCGGCGCCCCGCACCGGCCGTCGCGTCTATGACGCGCAGGGATACCCGCAGCCGCAGCAGCAATATTACGACAATCGCGGCTACGCGCCGGCGCCGCAAGGCTACTATTATCAGCAGCGGCCGAATTATCAGCCGCGCGGACTGTTCAGCTATCAGGACTGATGGGCGAAACGCCAATCGGCCTTGTTCGATGCAGAACCCAAGGGCTGCGCCTGAACAAGCGCGGCGACCGGCTGTCAGAGGTGCGTTTTTGGAAGCAAACATGACGCGAGAGCAGATTTCGGAAATTTGCGTGGGTTCGCTGGCTCATGTGCTCCGGATCGCAAGGGACCGGGTCAAGACCGATACGAAGTTCAAACGTCTCGGCCTGGATTCGGCGATGATCGTTTACGTGCAGATGGAGCTCGAGGAAAAACTCGACATGGAGCTCTCCCCCGACGATTTCTACGATTATCCAACCATCGACGAATTATCGAATTATCTTGCCGGGAAACGTGCGGCGCGCTCCATCGCCTGACGAAAGCGCCGCCGCAAATCGTAGCCGATATGGAAACTTTTTCATCGCTCGTGACGCTGCTGGCAAGGCGCGCACAGATCCAACCCGACGAACGCGCCTACATCTGGCTGTCCGATCGCGGCGAAGAAGAATCAGTTTTGACGTTTGGGCAGACTGCATGAAGCCGCGCAATCGCTGGCGGCCCGGCTGACGGAAATTGCCCGGCCCGGAGATCGGGCCCTGCTGGTATTTCCGGCGGGTGTCGAGTTTCTGGTCGCCTTCTTCGGATGCCTGATCGCGCGGATCATCGCCGTGCCCATGATGATGCCACGCCGGCAGAGTGCACGGGACTCCAGCGCCGCGATCATGGCGAATTGCGAACCGGTCATCGCACTCACCAGCACCGCCTTTGCGGCCCGCAAGGATTTGCGCGAGCGATTTTCGAACGAAAAGCTCCAATGGTTTCCGGTCGATCTCTCGGCTGTCGGGCCGCGCGCAGCCGATCTGCCTGAGCCGGCTTCCGAGGACATCGCCTTCCTGCAATACACCTCCGGCTCGACCTCCGACCCCAAGGGCGTCGCCGTCAGCCATGCCAATCTGCTGGCAAACCTGGAGATGATCCGCTTATCGCTCGGCAACACCAGGCAATCCACCTACGTCAACTGGGTGCCGCTTTATCACGACATGGGATTGATCCTGAACGCGCTGGAGGCGCTCTATGTCGGCGCGCTATGCGTACTGATGGCGCCGAATGCGTTCATGCAGCGCCCGCTCAATTGGCTGCGCGCGATCGGCCATTATCGCGCCGAGGTCGGCTGCAGCCCCAATTTCGGCTATGACCTCTGCGTCAGCCGGTATCGCGCAGACCAGATGGAGGGTGTCGATCTTTCCTCGTGGAAAGTCGCGCTCAATGGCGCCGAGCCGGTTCATGCCGACACGATCAAGCTGTTTGGCGAGAAATTCGCCGACCACGGTTTCGATCCGAAAGCCGCCTTCCCGGCCTACGGCATGGCGGAAGCAACCTTGTTGATTACCGGCGGCCGCCGCGGTGCGGGCCACGTTACGCGCACGCTCGGCCGCGCCAGTCTTCAGGGCCACATGCTCGGGGCGCCGACGGACCAGGCCGATGTTCAAATCCTGGTTGGTTGCGGTCGCGCGCTGGCCGGCGAGTTCGTCGCGATCGTCGAACCGGATAGCTGCCGCCGCTTGCCCCCCGACAGGGTCGGCGAGGTCTGGGTCAACGGCCCGAATGTTGCGCGTTTCTACTGGCGCAACGACGAGGCCACGGCGAGCGGTCTCGGCGCGCGAATAGAGGCTGAGGATGACGGCGCGAACTGGCTGCGCACCGGCGATCTGGGTTTCCTCGACGAAAGCGGAGAGTTGTTCATCACCGGCCGGATCAAGGACCTCGTCATCATCAGAGGCATCAACCATTATCCGCAGGATATCGAGCGCACCGTGCAGGCGCTGCATCCGGCGTTCCGCGCGAATTGCGGCGCGGCGTTCTCGGTGCCCGACGAGCGCGGGGAGGAAACGCTGGTCGTGGTCCAGGAGATCGAGCGCACCGAACGTCACAGGATCGATCCGGCCGAAATGAAGGGCCTGATCCGTGAAGGCGTGACGGACCAGCACGAACTGTTCGCGCGTCACATCGCACTGATCAGCCCCGGCACCTTGCCGAAGACCACCAGCGGCAAGATCCAGCGCCGCCTGACGAGAAGACTGTGGCTGGAGCGGCGTTTGGAGGATTTGGCGGCGGGAGCCGATTGATCAGAAATCGATTTTGGCGCCGGCGCCATCGCGAAGACTGGCCGCTATTCCCTCCACTATCTTCTCGGCAATAACTCCGCGATAGTGAATGAAGTCGGCAAAATTCGCGCGCTCATGCGTCAGCGCGTTGTCGACGCGATAATTGATGAAGTTGCTGTGCGGCCGGCCGGCCACGATCCGCGCCAGCGCCGCGTTGCAGGCTTCCTGCTCCATCCCGCCAATCGTCCCGGGCTGCGGAATGGTTGGATAGCACGGTCGGAGGAACAATCAGAACGATGGGCACATCGGGCGGAAGGCGCTTGATCGCAGCATCGAGCAGCGAGATCGCGGGAAAGACATTGCGGCCGGCATCGGTGGCTGCCGGCGGGGGATCCCTCGGGGGAGCGGCCTCCCGAAACCGGCCCGGAAGCCAGAACTCCTCATAATCGAGGAAACCGTCCACGACGCCGCGCTGGCTCAGGCCCAGACCGATTGCAATTCTCTGGAACGCATGTTCGATCGTCTGCCAGGAGATCAACCGAACCGCATATACGAAGAAACTCCTGTCGTAGAGCCAATATGGAAGCTCCGGTCCCAGATCGGGTTCTTGATGGCTGCACCAGGACGGATCGGCACCGATCACCAGTGCGCCGGGATGCGGATGGCTCCGCAGGTACAAATCAAGCACCGCGAGCGTCTCGAGCGGATTCGCACCGATCATGTAAAGTTGCACAAAACGCCGGCCCGTCGCCCGCGACAATTCGGCCGGATTGAGTCGCTGTACGGTCGAATTGCCGATCACCGCGGAATCGAATTGGCGGTCACGCGCGCGGCTCGGAATTGCAGTGCGCGTGTTCGAATCATCGATGCCGTCAATATCGAACAAGCCGAACTTCCCGGTGTCATACGGATCGACGGCAATCAAGAACGCCAGGATCAGCGCGCCTCCAAGCAGGGGCACGCTGAGAAACGCCAGCAGCCAGCGGCGCCATTTTGCTGCCATCTCCGGATCAGGGAGGGACTCAGAACTGGAAATAGATGAAGTCATTGACCACTCGATCTCCCACCGGAATGAGCATCGCAAGCAGTGCGGTGCCCAGCAACAGGGCCATCCAGATCCCTCGCCGCATGAGCCACGCCACGACGTCCTGATCGGCCGGCAACAGGACGGCGATCAAAGCGGCGATCGGAATCGGAGCCAGATGCCGGACCCGGTGCAGATCGGGCATCGTCGCAAGCCCCTGAAAGATGTTGAGCGCCGCATCCAGTGTTCCGGCCCGGAAAATCACGCCGGTCAGAAGCACGAACGAGACCGTCAGCGCCCATCCGACCAATGTAGGCAGTTTCGGACAATAGCGTCGCCACAGCGAGCAAATCACCAGCGCGCAGCCATGCAGGGTACCCCACAACACGAAGGTCCAGCCGGCGCCGTGCCACAGCCCGCACAGGGCCATCGTGACGAGCATGGCGGCGAAGTTCTGCACCAGAAGAAAACGGCGCGGCAGGATGCGCGCATTGGCGAGCGGGTGGAACACGTAGTCGCGGAGGAACAGCATCAGCGTGATATGCCAGCGCTGCCAGAAATCCTGGATGCTGGTCGAACGGAACGGGGCGTTAAAATTGAACGGCAGCTGCACGCCAAACAGCAGCGCAATTCCGATTGCCATGTCGGAATAGCCGGCGAAGTCGAACAGGATCTGAAATCCGAAGGCGAGCGCAAGCCACGATTGCGCCGGCACCTGCCCGAGAGCGGCCTCGGCATAGATCGGGTTGATGATGCTCCCGATGCGGTCGGCAAGCTCGAGCTTTCCGATCAGGCCGACCACGATGAACGTGGCGCCGAGGGCGAATTGCCGCTGCCAGCCCGGCGCATAGACCTGGCGGCCGAACTGATCCATGACTTGCGACCAGCGCGCCAGCGGCCCTGCGATCGCCTGCGGAAAAAACGCGATGTAGAGCGCGTAACGGTCGAGGGAGTAAAGCGGCGCCCGTCCCCGCCGCAAATCGACCAGATACATGATGTGATGGAACGTGAAAAACGAGATGCCGAGCGGCAACACGATGCCGAGCTGCGGCAGCGGCAGATTGAGAAGGAGCCCGAAATTATACGTCAGGAAATTCGCGTATTTGAATACCGCGAGTGCCGCCAGATTGGCGATGATCGCCGCCGTCAGGATCGCTCGCCGCTTGGTGCGCGCAAAGGCAAGCGCGGCCAGCCAATTGAACACGATCGATAGCACGAGCAGCGTGATGAACGGCGGATTCCAGTAACTGTAAAAGACAAGTGACAGCAGCACCAGCATCCCGATCCGCAATGGCGGATAGGGATCGGCCAGCCGATAGAGCAGAATCGCCGCCGGCAGGAATACCAGCAGGAACGGATAATCGTTGAACAGCATCAGCTACCCGGGCGTGTCGGATGTCGGGCGCCCGAGCTTAGTCGAAACCCATGCTGTTCACCTAGCGATCACTCGCGTTCGAAATCCGTCTCGCTGTCAAATTCCGGACGCATTTGTCGAAGCGCGATCTTTTCCGGGCTCGGTAGTTTCACTGCTCGCCGTCGCGCAACCGCCGCCATACGGCGCCCAGCACGTTGGAGTAATCGTCAGTCCACACCCGCTGCTTTTCGTCGGCCTCGGTCTCGGCCCATTTGTCCGACGACGCCAGCGAACCGACGTCGGTCTCCTCGCGCGCCGAAACCACGACCGAGGTCGAGAAAATGTACTCGTTGTCGCGGCCGGAATCCTCGCTATAGACCCAGCTCTTCATCTCGTTGGCGTCGGCAATGCCGACGATGACGCTCGCGAGTTCGAGATGCCGGTTGGAGACGTGCATCACTACCGCGCCCTGCGGTGCCAGTTTCTGCTTGTAGATTTCCATCGCCTCTTCGGTCGCCAGGTGAATCGGAATCGCGTCCGACGAATAGGCATCGACAATGATCAGGTCGTAGATACCGTCAGGCTCCCGCGCAAACGTCAGCCGCGCGTCGCCGATCACGGGCTTCAGGTCCGGCTCGCAGCTCTGGATGTAGGTGAAATATTTGGGGTCGCGCGCGGTATCGACCATCGACTGGTCGATCTCGAAGAATTTCCAGTCCTCGCCCGGCAGCGATGCACAGGTCAGCGTGCCCGAACCGAGCCCGATCACCGCCACCCGCAGCGGCGCGCCTTTGCGCTCGCGCATCGCCGCAACCGCCTGACCGATGCCACCATCCCTGTGGTAATAGGTGATCGGCTCGGGCCGCCCGAAGACGGGCGAGCCATCTGCGTTCCTGAATTTTTCGGCGCCGTGAATCGTCGTCCCGTGCATCAGCACGTGGTACTGGCCGTTCGGCGTCACCACGATCTTGTGGACCCCGAAGAAACTGCGCACGGTTTCCACCCGCCCGTCGTCCGACGGATAGGCGCGCAACAGCACCAGCGCCACAGCGACGGTGGCAAATATCTTCCAGCGGCTGGCGTTCAGGCCGAGCGCCAGCAGGGCCGAGAGCACGCCGACCGCGCCAATCACCCATACCCTGTGCTCGTCGAGCCAGCTGAAGAACTTGCCGGTGGAATAGGACGGCGCGATCAGCGCTACCGCCAGCACGGCAAGGAACGGCCAGTACCAACGGCTCCAGCGCGGCAACCGCTCGCCGCCGCCGGGCGGCCGGCACAAGGCCGCCAGCGCCAGCAGGATCGGATATTCGGCGACCCAGGAGAAGGTGAACGGCGCGATCAGCCCGGCGAACAGGCCGCCGACCATGCCGCCGAACGACAGCGCGACATAAAACCCGGTGAGATATTTGGCGGCCGGGCGGGTCCGCGCCAGTTCGCCATGGCAGGCCATCGCGATGACGAAGAAACAGAGCTGATGTCCACCGAGCGTCAGCAGCAGATTCTGTTCGCCGCCGACCGCAAGCAAAATGACCACACCGGCGATCGCCAGCGGCTGCGCCAAAAGCATCCATTTATGCGGCAACAGCGGCCGTGACTGGAACACCAGCACCCAGGTCAGCAGATACAGCGACAACGGCAGCACCCACAGCAGCGGCGCCGCGGCGACGTCGGTGGAAATGTGCGCGGTCACCGCGATCAGCAGACCCGACGGCACCGCGGCGAGAAAAATCCAGCGCGCGCGCATCATCCATGACGGTGCCGGCGCTTTGGTATCGTCGGCGGGCATATTCAGCGCCGCGGCATTTTTCGGCGAGCGCAGCAGCAACACGCCGCAGCTCGCGATCAGAACGATCAGCACGCCATAGAAGCCGGTCCAGATCAGGTTTTGCGTGCGCAGCGTGAACATCGGCTCCAGCAGCACCGGATAGGACAACAGCGCAAGGAAGCTGCCGATATTCGAGGAGGCGTAGAGGAAATAGGGATCGGGACCGCTCGGATGGCCGGTGCGGACGAACCATGCCTGCAGCAGCGGGTTGTTGGCGGCCAGCGCAAAGAACGGCAGCCCGATCGAGACCGCAAACAAGCCCAGCAGCCAGAACGCGTAACCTGACGTCGGCGGATCGCCCCACCCGCTCGAAATCGACAGCGGCAGCGTCAGTATCGCGACCACAAGCAGCCCCAGATGCGCCACCACGGGGACGACGCGATTGCGGACCTGCATCAGGAAATGCGCATAGGCGTAGCCGCCGAGCAGCAGCGACTGGAAGAACACCATCGCCACCGACCACACCGCCGGCGAACCTCCGAGCCGCGGCAGCACCATTTTGGTGAACAGAGGCTGCACCGAGAACAATAACAGCGCGCTGACGAAGATCGCGGCGGTATAGACGATCAGGACCAGACGGTTCCGCGAAGCCGACGACAGGTCCGCCGCGGCGGACGGCTCAGAAAGACTCATGAAAGCTCCGGCTCGGACCTGGCGGACGGCGGTACGGTGGATTTGACATTCGCACCGGCACCAGCCGGCGGAAATTCCGGCACGGACGCGCCAGGGACGGACACAAGAACGGACAATGGAGCATATGGCAACATGGCGAGCAATGCGGGATAAGAGAGATCGTTCCGGGGCGATGTGAAACATCCGACCCGGAACCTCGATATTCCGGGGCGACGCCAACGCACCATCCCGGAATGAACACTTCACGCCAATCAAACCTTCTTGAAGTGGACATGAACGAAACGGACGTCGTCATCATCGGCGCGGGGCATAACGGCCTCACCTGCGCAGCCTATCTCGCGATGGCCGGCCTGCGCGTGAAGGTGGTCGAGCGCCGCAAGGTGGCCGGCGGCGCCGCGGTGACCGAGGAATTCCACCCGGGATTCCGCAATTCGGTGGCGGCCTATACCGTGAGCCTGCTCAACCCGCAGATATCGGCCGACCTGAAGCTGGCGGATCGCGGCCTGCGCATCGTCGAGCGCCGCGCGCAGAATTTCCTGCCCTCCCTCGACGGCAGCTATCTCCTGACCGGCGAAGGCCGCACCCGGCAGTCGGTCGCGAGACTCAGCGCGCGCGACGCCGACCGTATCGAAGCTTTCTCGCGCGAGCTCGAGGCCATCGCCGACGTGTTGCGGCAATTGGTGCTGCGCGCGCCGCCGAACCTCGTCGAAGGATTTGGCATCGGATCGATCCGCGAAGCCTTCAACGCGCTCGGCACCGCCGGCATCCTGCGAAAGCTGTCGCTGGAGCAGCAGCGCAGCCTGCTTGATTTGTTCACGCGCTCGGCCGGCGAGATGCTGGACGAGCGTTTTGAGAACGATCTGGTCAAGGCCCTGTTCGGCTTCGACGCCATCGTCGGCAATTACGCCAGCCCTTACGCCGCGGGCTCCGCCTATGTGATGCTGCACCACGCCTTCGGCGAGGTGAACGGCAAGAAGGGCGTCTGGGGGCACGCCATCGGCGGCATGGGCGCCATCACCCAGGCGATGGCGCGCGCGGCGCGCGAGCATGGCGCCGAGATCGGGCTCGAGGCCGGCGTGCGCGAAGTGATCGTGGAAGGCGGCCGCGCCGCCGGGATCATCCTCGATAATGGCGAGACCGTACGCGCGAAATACGTCGCTTCCAGCGTCAATCCGAAATTGCTCTACACGCGCCTGATCCCATCGGGCGCGCTGGCGCCGGAATTTCTCGATCGCATCACCCACTGGCGCAACGGCTCCGGCACCTTCCGGATGAATGTCGCGCTTGACGTCGCTGCCCTCCTTCACCGCGTTGCCGGGCAATGGCGACCAACTCACCGCGGGCATCATCCTGGCGCCCAGCCTTGGCTACATGGATCGCGCCTGGCAGGACGCCCGCACCGATGGCTGGAGCCGCGAGCCTGTCATCGAGGTGCTGATCCCCTCGACGCTCGACGATACCCTTGCGCCGCCAGGCCAGCATGTCGCGAGCCTGTTCTGCCAGCACGTCGCGCCTGTCTTGCCGGACGGAAAATCCTGGGACGACCATCGTGACGAAGTCGCCGATCTCATGATCGCGACGGTGGACAAATACGCGCCGGGCTTTGCGGCCAGCGTCATCGGGCGGCAGATCCTGTCACCGCTCGATCTGGAGCGGCAGTTCGGCCTGCTCGGCGGCGACATTTTTCATGGTGCGCTGACGCTCAATCAATTGTTCTCGGCGCGGCCGATGCTTGGCCATGCCGATTATCGCGGTCCGCTAAAGGGCCTCTATCATTGCGGCTCCGGCGCCCACCCCGGCGGCGGCGTCACCGGCGCCCCCGGCCACAACGCCGCACGGGTGATTTTGGCGGACCACCGGGCGCTGTTCGCCTGAACGGACGCTTGTTGACAGACCGGTCGACAAACTGTGGAAAACCGATTGATGATCGTGTGGAAAGATCGGTGGGTGGCTTGGGCATATCCTCGGAACAAGCAAGGGATTTAGGTGTGGATAAGCCTGTGGATAACCTCTGTACAAATGGCCGGCAGCCTGTGGACGGCAGGTGGACTGCCTGCACTACCGGACAACGCTGAACCCGCCCGAACCCAAGTCGTAAACCATTGAATAAAAAACGAAGGGGCCGGGCGCTACGTCGCGCCCAGCCCCCGTGATGCTCTCTAATGCTTCAGTTACTTCAGCGAAGAGCTGATATTGCTAAAAGTAGAGCTGAGCTGCGTACCAACGCCATTCACGGCGGTGATGATCGCAATCGCGATGCCTGCGGCAATGAGGCCGTATTCGATAGCGGTGGCACCGGACTCATCTTTAAAGAAAGTCAAAATGAGCGACTTCATGGCGGTTCAGACCCTCGTTTTTCCTGCCTGGAACAGCAGCTCACCCGCCGTTCCTATCCGGGAACTTACGGGGAGAAATCTAAGGTTGCTCTAACGGCGCATGTGGAACTTTTCGGGATATTACAAAGCAAATTCCGCTAAAATTTGAGCGAAAATTCCGTAAACCAACCGTATATTCCCATTTTTCCTCAGGTTTCCCAATGACTTCCACCCCTTCCACGCACCGCGCCAGCTTTGCCATCGGCGCCGAACGCGACGCCAAGCGCGTCGTCGATCTCCTCACCGAAGTTTTTTTTGAAGACCAGGCCGCCATTGCGGCCTTCGAGCGTCCCGACGCGCGCTGGGACGTCACGGTGCACTTTGCCGACCCGCCCGATCAGGCGCTGGTCCGCCAGCTTGTGACCAACGCGGCCGGCAGCGACGTCGCCCAAACCATCGCCTTCGACACGGTGGAAGCCAAGGACTGGGTCAAGGCCAGCCTCGAAGACCTCGTCCCCGTCCCGGCCGGACGCTTCATTGTGCACGGCCAGCACGACCGCGACCGCGTCGCGCCCAACAAGCTCGGCATCGAGATCGAGGCAGCGCTGGCGTTCGGCACCGGCCATCACGGCACCACGCGCGGCTGCCTGCTGCTGCTCGACCATGTGCTGAAGGCCTACCGGCCGCGGCGCGTGCTCGACCTCGGCACCGGCACCGGCGTGCTGGCGATTGCCGCCGCCAAAGCCTTGCACGCAACCGTGCTGGCCAGCGACATCGATCCGCTCTCGGTCAAGGTGGCGCGCGAAAACGCCCGGCTCAATACATCCGGACATCTGGTGCAGGCGATCCACGCCACCGGCTTCTCCGCACCGCAATTCGCACAATTCGGCCCGTTCGATCTGGTGCTGGCAAACATCCTCGCCAATCCGTTGCGGCAAATGGCGACGCCGATGGCGCGGCATCTGGCACCATCGGCGTTGGTGATCTTGTCGGGTCTGCTGACGCCGCAGGCGGCAAGCGTCATCGCCGCCTATCGCGCGCGCGGGCTGGTGCCGGTACGGCATCTGCGCATCGAAGGCTGGAGCAGCCTGCTGCTGCGCACGCTGGTTAATCAAGCGGACATCCCACTGACGTGCGTACCTTCCCGACGCAAAACGCCTCGCCTGCGGCGTGCAGGCAAGGCGCATGTGATTTAAGTCGGGCCTAGCGGTCTGCTTGATCGGGTGGCTTGTGGTGAGGATTGCGGGCGATCACGCCCTTCTCTTCCCGCATCGAACGTTTGACACGCGCTTCGACGAACCGGTCCAGGATTTGTACGATGACACCGCGCTGCTTCTTGGCGATCGGTGGAATCGGGCCGCGGCGGATTGGCGGCGAAATCTTCTCAAACGTGAAAACAGGCATTGTGTATCCCCTCGTCGTTGAGTTGAAACACTCCTGGATCCCCCCGGTACGCGAGACGAACGGCTTGCACCACAAACCGTTCCGTCCGATCTAACGCGGACGGTGATATTCAAGCAGGTATTATGCCAAATTGTGGCTATGTTGGCGGCATTGCGGACTTCTCCACCCAATCCTAAAGTGACCGGACGATGTTCGAAGCCCATTTCCAGACATTCGAAGAACCTGAAAGCGGCGTGGCGCTGACCGCCCGGCTGGCCGCCTTCCGCGAGGAACTGGCCCGGCGCAAGCTGACGGGATTCGTGATTCCCCGCGCCGATCAGCAACAAAATGAATATGTGGCGCCCTCGGAAGAGCGGCTGGCCTGGCTCACGGGCTTCACCGGATCCGCCGGCATGGCCACCGTCCTGACCCATCAAGCCGCGGTGTTCGTGGACGGCCGCTACACCCTGCAGGCCGCCAAACAGGTCGACCGCAAGGCCTGGCAAATCGAGCCGCTGGCCGATCCGCCCCCGGAACACTGGCTGGAAAAGCATCTGACGGCCGGCGACCGCCTAGGTTTTGACCCGTGGCTGCACACTTCGGCGGCAGCCGAGCGGCTGGCCACGGCCTGCGCCAAAGCCGGCGCCGAACTGGTCGCCGTCGACGGCAACCCGCTGGATTCGGTCTGGACCGAGCGCCCGGCCCCGCCGCTCGGCCCCGTCGCCGTTCACGGCACGCAATTTTCCGGCGAGATCGAAGCCGAAAAACTCAGGCGGATCCGGCTCGAGATCGGCAAGCTCGGCGTCGATGCGCTGGTGTTGTCGGATTCGCACGCCGTGGCCTGGACCTTCAACATCCGCGGCGCCGACGTCTCGCACACGCCGCTGCCACTGTCCTACGCGCTGGTGCCGAAGGACGGCCGGCCCATCGTGTTCGTCGATCACCGAAAACTCTCAAATCTGACGCGCGACCATCTCGAACAATCCGCCGATGTCGAGGAACCCACTGCACTGGCGCCGAAGCTCACCGAGCTCGCGCAGCACGGCTCGGCGATCGCGCTCGACAACGCCACCGCGGCGGACGCATTGAGCCGCCTGATCGCTGCAGCCGGCGGCAAGCCGGTGCGCGGCAACGATCCCGTGAGCCTGCTCAAGGCCGTGAAGAACATCACCGAGATCGAAGGCACGCGGACAGCGCATCGACGCGATGCCGTGGCGCTGACGCGCTTTCTCGCCTGGATCGACCGCGAGGCGCCATCGGGCGCGCTGACCGAGATCGACACCGTCGAGGCGCTGGAGACGTTCCGGCGCCAGACCTGCGCGCTCAAGGACGTGTCGTTTCCGACCATCGCCGGCACCGGGGCGAACGGCGCCATCGTGCATTACCGCGTCACCCGCAAGAGCAACCGGCGGATCTCGCCCGGCGATCTCCTGCTGATCGATTCCGGCGCGCAATATGAGGACGGCACCACCGACGTCACGCGGACGATCGCGATCGGCGAGCCGACCGCGGAAATGTGCGACCGTTTTACCCGCGTGCTGCGCGGACACATCGCGATCGCCCGCGCCATATTTCCGGACGGCACCACGGGCGCACAACTCGACTCGCTGGCACGGCAGTATCTCTGGCAAGCCGGCCTCGATTTCGAGCACGGCACCGGCCATGGCGTCGGCAGCTATCTCTCGGTGCATGAAGGCCCGGCGCGAATTTCAAAACTGGGCACCACGCCGCTGAAGCGCGGCATGATCCTCTCCAACGAGCCCGGCTACTACAAGACCGACGCCTATGGCATCCGGATCGAGAACCTCGAACTCGTCATCGGCGCCGACATCGCAGGCGCCGAAAAACCGGTGAACGCGTTCGAGACACTGACGCTGGCGCCGATCGACCGGCGTTTGATCGATGTGAACATGCTGAGCCCGACCGAACTGAAATGGCTCAACGACTACCATGAGCGCGTGAACCGCGAGGTTCGCCCGCATCTCGATGACGGCGCGACGAAGCTCTGGCTGGATGAGGCGACGGCGGCGCTGTTGCCGCTTTGACGGTGTTAGCTGTCATTCCGGGGCGTGCGAAGCACGAACTACGGTGCGCACTTGCGCACCTGAGCAACGCTTCTCGATATGAGTCGCTCACCTGGGTCTGGTCCTTCGGACCATCCCGGAATGACGCGCTAAATGACATCATCACCGCCTCCCGGAATCGGAATGGCCGCATGCCGAAACGACCGTATTCGCCCTGAGTGATCCCGCTACAGTCGGATTCACACGTGGGGTCGGATCTGAATGCATGGCGTGATGGGCAAGCCGCCCGATGCGGCGACGAACGATAGCGGCATAGCGACTTCAAGAATGATGCTGCTGATGCTCGTCGCGATGACGGGCGTCGCGCCGATCTCGCTCTATATGCTGGTGCCGGCGTTGCCCGTGCTGGCGACGACATTCGGCCGCGACATCTCCGTCGCGCAGATGACGGTGTCGCTCTACATGGTCGGCATCGCCTGCTCGCAAATCATCATGGGGCCGCTGTCGGACCGGTTCGGGCGGCGGCCGGTGCTGCTCGCAGGCCTCGGCCTGATGGTCGCGGCGAGCGGCGCGTGCATCTTCGCGGAAAACCTGCCGCAACTGATCGCCGCGCGCTTCCTGCAGGCGCTGGGCGGCGCCACCGGCATGGTGGTGAGCCGCGCCATCATCAGGGATCTCTATAGCCGCGACCGCATCAGCTCCATGATCAGCCTCGTCATCGCCGTCATGATGATCGCGCAGATGCTGTCGCCTTTGACCGGCGGTCTGCTTGAAACCGCGTTCGGCTGGCGCGCGATTTTCTACCTCATCACCGCCGCGTCGCTGACGATCACGGTCGCTATCGCCTTCGCGCTGCCCGAGACCCGCCGCGACCGCACTGAAGCCGGCGGGTTTCGCGGCGATGTCGGCAGCCTGATCAAGAGCCGCGCCTTCATCGGCTATGTGCTGTGCCAGGTGCTGGCCTCGCAGATCATCTTTACCTTCGCCGGCGGCGGGCCCTATATCGTGGTGACGCAGATGGGGCGTAATTCGGCCGAATATGGCGCGTGGTTTGCGACCACCGGCTTTGCCTATCTGGTCGGCAACCTCTTCTGCGTCCGTTTTGCGCCGCGCCACTCGCTTGAGAAACTGATCTGGTTTGGCCTGGCGTTGCAATTTGCCGGCAGCCTGCTCAACCTCGTCTGGAGTATTACCGGCTTCAACCAGACGCCATCATTCCTGTTCGGCACCCAGATGATCGTGATGGTCGCCAACGCCTTCGTGATGTCGAACTCGGCAGCCGGCGCGATCAGCGTCCGCCCCGAAGCCGCCGGCACCGCATCCGGCGCGATGGGATTCCTGCAGATGGGGATCGGCTCGCTGGTCTCGCAATTCGGCGCCTATCTCGGCGGCCACTCCACCACCACGCTGCCGCTGACGGCGGCGATTTTCGTGATTTCGATCGCCTGCGCCTCGACAATGATTTTCATCGTGCCGCGGAGGACGTAATGATCAGCGAGGCGCCGATAAAAATGGCGGAGGAAGATGCGATGGCCGAGGACGACCCGATCGACGAGATTTCAGAGATCGAGGCGCGGCTGGAGGAGCTTGCCGAGGTCGCCGAGCGATGCCGAAAGATCATTCTGGTTTCGAAGGCAGCGATCGCCGCCGCCTCCGCATGGCTGCTCGCCATGATACTTGGCCTGTTCGGGTCCAATCAGGCCGCCGCCCTCGGATCGATCGCCGCGCTGTTGGGCGGCATCGTGTCACTCGGATCGAACATCAGCACGTTGCAACAGACGATGGCCGCCATGAACGCTGCCGAGGCGCGCCGTTCGGACCTGATCGGCAGGATCGACCTCCGAGTGGTTGGCGACGGGGCGAAGAAACTGATTTGACGCGCTACCCTTCTACTCCCCTACTCCCCGATCAGCTTCAGCCACTCGTCCTCGGTCAGCACGGCGACGCCGAGCTCGCGCGCCTTGGTGAGTTTCGAGCCGGCCTCTTCGCCCGCGACGACATAATCCGTCTTCTTCGACACCGAGCCCGCGACCTTGGCGCCGAGCCGCTCGGCGACCGCCTTGGCCTCGTCGCGGGTGAATTTGGTCAGCGAGCCCGTGAACACCACGGTCTTGTCCGAAACCGGTGAGCTCTTGCGCGGCTGCTCCGCCGGCTTCACCTCGATCTCGCGCAGCAATTCGCCGAGCGCCTTGACGTTGCGGGGCTCGGCGAAAAACTCCACCACGGCATCGGCGACGATCTCGCCGATGCCGCCGATATTATTGAGGTCCTGATAGGCCTCGGTCGTATTCTCTTCGTCCTTGCTGCCCTTGGCGGCCGCCAGCATCGCCTCGCGGAAATTCTCGATGCTGCCATAATGCCGCGCCAGCAATTTTGCGTTACCCTCGCCGACATGGCGGATGCCGAGCGCGAAGATCAGACGATGCAGCTCGATCGTACGGCGGGCGTCGATGGCGTTGAACAGATTGCGCACCGAGGTTTCGCCGTACCCCTCCCGCTCCATCAGCTTGCTGGTCGAGCGGGCGTCGCGTTTTTGCAGCGTGAAGATATCGACCGGCGACATCACCAGACCGTCGTCATAAAATTCCTGGATCTGCTTGTCGCCGAGACCGTCGATATCGAATGCAAGCCGCGAGACGAAATGTTTCAGCCGTTCCACGGCTTGCGCCGGACAGATCAGCGCGCCGGTGCAGCGTCGCACCGCCTCGCCTTCTTCGCGCACGGCATGGCTGCCACAGACCGGACAGGTCTCCGGAAATTTGTACGGCTTCGCATTCTTCGGCCGCTTGTCGAGCACCACGCTGACGATCTGCGGGATGACGTCGCCGGCACGTTGCACGACGACGGTGTCACCGATCCGGATATCGACGCCGTCGCGTATCGGGCCGCCGTCATTGCCGATGCCCTTGATGTAATCCTCGTTATGCAGCGTGGCGTTCTGCACCACGACGCCGCCGACCGTGACCGGCGCCAGCCGCGCCACCGGCGTCAGCGCGCCGGTGCGGCCGACCTGGATGTCGATGCCATTGAGGATCGTGGTCGCCTGCTCGGCAGCGAATTTGTGCGCGATGGCCCAGCGCGGGCTGCGCGACACGAAGCCGAGCCGGTCCTGCCAATCGAGCCGGTCGACCTTGTAGACGACGCCGTCGATGTCGTAGCCGAGCGAAGCGCGGTCTTCGCCGATCTTGCGATAGAATGTGAGGACCTCCTCGACATCCCCGCAGAGTTTGGTCAGGGGGTTGACGATGAAGCCGGCCTTGTCCATCCACGCCAGCATGCCGTGCTGGGTGTCGGCCGGACGCTCGCTCATTTCGCCCCAGGTATAGGCGAAAAACTTCAGCGGCCGCGACGCCGTGATCGCGACGTCCTTTTGGCGCAGCGAGCCCGCCGCTGAATTGCGCGGATTGGCGAATACCGTCTCGTCGGCCTCGGCCTGCTTCTTGTTCAGCTCGAGAAAATCCTTCTTGAGCATGTAGACTTCGCCGCGCAATTCGCAGGCCGCGGGAATATTGCGGCCCTTCAGCGCGTGCGGAATGTCCTTGATGGTGCGAACATTGGCGGTGACGTCCTCGCCTTCAAATCCGTCGCCGCGCGTGGCCGCGCGCACCAGTTCGCCGTTCTCGTAGCGCAGCGACAGCGACAGGCCGTCGATCTTCGGCTCGGCGACGATCGCGGGCATATGGTCGGCATCGAGCTTGAGAAAGCGCCTGATGCGATCGACGAAATCGGCGACATCCTCGTCGCTGAAGGCATTGCCGAGCGACAGCATCGGAACGGCATGCTGCACTTTGGCAAAACCGCGCGCAGGCGCGGCGCCGACCTTTTGCGATGGCGAGTCCTTCGCGACCAGATCGGGAAACTTTGCCTCGATCGCCTCCAGCCGCTGACGCAGCGCATCATAGGCCGCATCGGAAACGCTCGGCGCATCCTTTTGATAGTAGCGCTCGTTATGGCCTTCGATTTCAAGCGCCAGCCGCATCAACTCGACCTTGGCCTGGGCCTTGGTGAGTTTGGCGACGTCAACCAGCGCTTTCTTCGGTTTCACAGCCATAGCCGCCCGCCACCGCTACGCCGTCGCCGCGCGCAGCAGCCGTTCCGCAGCCGCCCTCGCCTCCGCCGTGATCTCCGCGCCGGCCAGCATGCGGGCGATTTCCTCGCGGCGGTGATCGGCGGCGAGCGCGTTGACGCGGGTGGCGACGCGTTTGCCCTTGTCGAGCGCGTCCTTGGAAATCAGGAGATGCTGGTCCGCGCGGGCGGCGACCTGCGGCGCGTGCGTCACCGCCATCACCTGAACCTTTCCGGCAAGCCGCGCCAGCCGCCCGCCGATCGCATCCGCCACCGCGCCGCCGACGCCGGTATCGATTTCGTCGAACACCAGCGTGGGCGCCGAGCCCCGATCGGAGAGCACCACCTTGAGCGCCAGCAGGAAGCGCGACAGTTCGCCGCCGGAAGCGACCTTCATCAGCGGGCCCGGCCGCGTGCCCGGATTGGTCTGCACCCAGAACTCGATGCGGTCGATGCCTTGCGGACCGGGCGACTTCGCGTCGGCCTCCAGCTGCGTGGTGAAGCTGGCGCGCTCGAGTTTCAGCGGCGGCAGCTCGGCATTGACGGCCTTGTCGAGCTTGGTCGCGGCTTTCGCGCGCGCGGCCGACAATTTTGTCGCGGCTGCGCTGTAGCCCTTGTCGGCTTCTGCTGCGGCAACTTCCAGCTTCTTCAATTGGTCTGCGCCGGCATCGATCAGCGCCACGTCATTGGCATATTTCGCGGCCAGCGCCGCCAGCCCGTCGACCGGCGTCGAATATTTGCGCGAGGCGGCGCGCAGCGCAAACAGCCGCTCCTCGATACGCTCCAGCTCGGCGGGATCGAAATCCGCCGCGACCAGCGCCGCCGTCAAGTGCTGGTCGGCCTCTTCGAGCGCATTGATGGCGGCATCGATCGCTTTCACGGCCGGATCGACCAGCGCCGGCAAATTTCCGGCCCGGCGTTCCAGCCGGCGCACCGCCGCCGCAAGTGCCGCGACGGGCGAATGGTTGCCGCTGACCGCATCCTGCGCCTCGCGCAGGTCGCTGGCGATCTTCTCGCCCTGCATCATCGTGGTGCGACGCCCGGCCAGCTCGGTTTCTTCGCCGTCCTTTGGCTTCAGCTTTTTCAGTTCATCGGATGAATGGCGCAGATAATCCGCCTCGCGGGCCGCGCGCTCCATGCCGGCGCGATGCTCGTCGAGCGCGGTATAGGCGGCCCGCCTCAGATCCCAGAGCGCTTCCAGCGCCGCGACATCCTTTTCCAACCCGGCGAAAGCGTCGAGCAATTGCCGGTGGGTCGAGGCATCGACCAGCGCGCGCTCGTCATGCTGGCCGTGGATTTCGACCAGCGCCGCACCGACCGCTTTCAAGGTCTGCACGCTGATCGACTGGTCGTTGATGAAGGCGCGGGTGCGGCCGTCGGCAAGCTGCACGCGGCGCAGGATCATTTCACCGGTGTCGTCGAGACCGTTTTCGGCAAGGATCTTTGCCGCCGGGTGGCCCTTGGGCACGTCGAACACGGCGGTGACCTGGCCCTGCTCCACGCCATGGCGGACAAGGCCCGAATCACCGCGGCCGCCGAGCGCCAGCGCGAAGGCATCGAGCAGGATGGATTTGCCCGCGCCGGTTTCGCCGGTCAGCACCGCGAGGCCACGGGAAAATTCGATATCGAGCCGTTCGATCAGGACGATGTCACGGATCGACAGACGCGCCAGCATGCGAAGTAAATTCCTAGCCGAGGCCCAACTTCTTGAAGGCCCTGGAAATGTAGGAACCCTGATTCTCGCTCGGCTCGAGACCGCCGGACTTTACAAGATTATACGCGTCCTTGTACCAGCGGCTGTCAGGAAAATTGTGGCCAAGGACGGCTGCCGCCGTTTGCGCCTCGCCGACGATGCCGATCGCCATATAGGCCTCGGTGAGCCGCGCCAGCGCTTCCTCGACATGCCGCGTGGTCTGGTAGCGGGTGACCACGGTCTTGAAGCGGTTGATGGCGGCGGTGTAGTCGCGCTTTATCCATGTAGTAGCGGCCGACGTCCATTTCCTTGCCGGCGAGCTGGTCGCGCGCGCCTTCCAGCTTGGCCTTGGCGGAGGTTGCATATTCCGACGTCGGATATTTGCGGATCACCTCTTCCAGCGCGGCGATCGCCTTTTCGGTGCGGCCCTGATCGCGGGAAATGTCCGGGATCTGGTCGTAATGCGAAGCTGCGATCAGGTACTGCGCGTAAGCCGCATCCGGGCTGCCGGGATGCAAGGTCACGTAACGGGTCGCGGCGCCGATGCAGCTGTCATAGTCGCCGGCATTGTAGAAGGAATAGGCCGACATCAAGAGCGATTTGCGCGCCCAGTCGGAATAAGGATGCTGGCGGTCGACTTCCTCGAATTTCTTCGACGCCGCCTTCGGATCCTTGCGCTGGTTCATCAGGTACAAGCCCTCATTGTAGAGCTTGTCCGCGGGCTCTTCGACGAAGGTGTCGTCCTTGGCCAGGAACTTGTCCCACAGCGCGCCGGTGCCGCATCCGCTGAGCGGAACGGCCAGCACGATCAGACCCGCCGCCAGCCGCAGCGACCGTCCGGCCCGCTCAAGGCTGGAATCGCCGGATGATTTGCGTGGTTCGAGCGTCATACGCTGTGCCGACATGGAGTGTGAGACCTGACGCCTTCGATCGTGTTGACTGCCGAAATAGTTGACCGCCGTTATAATTGACTGCGGTGCGGTTAATGACGGAAGCCCGCCTGTCCAAGAACCGCGGTCATGGATGCCATATTCCCCGTGTGCCTGATACTTCCCGTGCCCGATACTTCCCGTGCCACGGCACAACCACAGGCCTCTCTAGCCGAAAAACGGTCGCTAACCAACCGAATACGCAGCCAATTCGCCCGGATTAAGGCGGCAGAACACCATCGTTACCAATTGTAGTTACTACGGAAAATGGAACGCTCGGCGCCGCGGCAATGGCCGCCGAGGAATTTCACAAGAGATTTCGCGACAGTTTTCGAACCCGGGAATCAGGAAACGTCCGGGCCATAGGCCGGAGCGACCATGCGGCCCGCCAATCCGGCGCCCGCCTCGACATGGCCGCGGGGGCGGCGTGCCGTTTCGGCCTCGACCACGCGCCAGGCGCTGCGGTCGGCCAACAGGGCCGTCAGCACCGCATGATTGAGCTTGTGGCCGCCACGCACCGAACGGTAGGCGCCGAGCAGCGGCAGACCGGCCAGCGCGAGATCGCCGACCACGTCGAGCACTTTGTGACGGGCGCATTCGTCGCTGTAACGCAGGCCCTCGGTGTTGAGCAGACGGGTTTCGTCGAACACCACCGAATTCTCAAAGGATGCGCCGAGTGCGAAACCCGCACTCCAGAGCCGCGCGACGTCATTCATGCAGCCAAAGGTCCGGGCGCGCGAAACCTCGCGACGGAAGCTTTCGGGGCTGAGATCAAGCGCAAAATTCTGACGGCCGATCACGGGATTGGCGAAGTCGATTTCGACCTCGGCGCGGAACCCGTTGGCATAGGGGCGCAACTCACCAAAGGAATCGCCGATCGCAACCTGCACCGGCTTCAATACCTGGATGAAGCGGCGGGCTGCGGACTGTGTAACGATACCGGCCTGATCGATGGCGGCGACGAACGCAGCCGCGCTGCCGTCCATGATAGGAACTTCGGGTCCGTCGACTTCGATGGTGGCGTTGTCGATGCCCATGCCGCGCAAGGCTGCAAGCACATGTTCGGCGGTGGAGACCAGCGGGCCTTCGCGGTCGCCGAGAACGGTTGCAAGATCGGTGGCGATCACGGATTCCGCGAGCGCGGGAAACTCGCGGTCGGCATCATCGAGGCCGGTGCGGACAAAAATAAAACCTGCATCCACAGGAGCAGGTCCGATTGTGAGATTTACCGGTAAACCGGAATGAACGCCGACGCCTGTCACGGTGGCTTGCGACCGAAGCGTGGTTTGACGGCTGAATTTCATTCGATAATCGCCCACTACCCGACTTAACCTAAAGACAAAGATCACGCTTACGCGGTGATTCGAATTTTAGGCATCCCCAAGTCACGGCAGAACATAGTCACAGCCTCAAAGAGCGCCAACTCACGCTTTTTTACCGATTGTTACCCTATCTCTGCCGCATTCGCGCCAAGGGTTAACCAAATTGCGGCGCGGTCGGGCCGGGTTCCGGCGGCGACATCCACCCACAGAATTCATAATTAATCATTTAATATCAGTTGCTTGATGACCCGACTGTGACATGCCGCCGGGGATATGAAAAAGCCCCGGCTGGTCCAGCCGGGGCTCTCTTTGGTTACCGGAATTGCAACAATCGTCAGTTCGACTGCCTGCGCAAAAAGGCGGGGATATCAAGATGGTCGTCGCCCTGTGGCGCGGTAGCAACAGGTGCGGGGCGACCGTGGACGTCCAGACCCTGCGGCGCCGGACGGCGCGCATACTCAGATACCGGCTCGTTGACCACCTGCTGGGCGACCGTACGCTGCGGCTTGCGCTCCGGGAGCGGCGGCAACGGCGCCACCGCCGGACCGGAGGCCCGGGCCGCGATCGGCGGCTCGGTCTCTTCGTCGCGGCGGCCGAGGCCGACATTGGCCAGGCGCTGCAGCAGCGACAGCCGGGTCTTCTGCGGATGCTCTTCCTCGGCCTCGCCGCGGGCCTGCCGGATTTCGGCCTGCGCCGGCATCGGAAGGTCCTCGAATTTCGGCATCCGCGGGGTGCGGACAGGCGGACGTTCGGCCGCCTGCGGGATGAACATTTCGGGCGGCGCCGCCGGCTCTGCCGGTTCGGCGCGGCCGCCGTCCTGACGATCCGGGAACAGGGTCGGCTTCTGCGCGATCGGACGAACCGTGACGTCGCCATAGGACGCGGGCTGCAACGGCGCTTCCGGGGCGACAGCCGCGGCGATCGCGGCCAGCGCAGCACGCTCGACGTTGTTGGCCGGACGCTGCGGCGCCGGCGCGGGCGGCGGAAGCCTGTGCGTGCGCCTGCACCGGAGCGGCTGACGGTTCGAGCTTCTGGGCGCGCTCGGCGAGGCGCGCATTGTCAGCGCGCAGGCGAGCGGTGAGATCGGCCAGGCGGCTGTCCGGCGTCGCTGTCGCTGCCGGTGCGTTGGTCGCGGCGACGGCGGGCGCCGCCGCATTGCGCGCGATCTGCGCCTGTTCGATGCCGGTGGCGACGACGGAGACGCGGATGATGCCGTCGAGCGTTTCGTCGAAGGTCGCGCCGACGATGATGTTGGCGTCCTGATCGACTTCCTCGCGAATCCGGGTAGCGGCTTCGTCGACTTCGAACAGGGTCAGGTCCTTGCCGCCGGTGATCGAGATCAACAGGCCGCGGGCGCCCTTCATCGAGGAATCATCGATCAGCGGATTGGCGATCGCAGCTTCCGCCGCGGTCAGCGCCCGCTTGTCGCCGGTCGCTTCACCGGTGCCCATCATCGCCTTGCCCATTTCGCGCATCACGGCGCGGACGTCGGCGAAGTCGAGATTGATCAGGCCTTCCTTGACCATCAAATCGGTGATGCAGGCGACGCCGGAATAGAGCACCTGGTCGGCCATCGCGAAGGCGTCGGCGAAGGTGGTCTTTTCGTTGGCGACCCGGAACAGGTTCTGGTTCGGGATGATCAGCAGCGTGTCGACCACCTTGTGCAGCTCGGCGATGCCGGACTCGGCGGTGCGCATGCGGCGCGCGCCTTCGAAGTGGAACGGCTTGGTCACCACACCGACGGTGAGGATGCCCATCTCGCGCGCGGTCCTGGCGATGACGGGGGCTGCGCCGGTGCCGGTGCCGCCGCCCATGCCGGCGGTAACGAACACCATGTTGGCGCCGGAGAGATGATCGCGAAGCTCGTCGATGACCTCCTGGGCTGCGGCCGCGCCGACATCGGGCTGCGAACCGGCGCCGAGGCCCTGGGTCACTTGCGTGCCCATTTGCACGATGCGCTGCGCCTTGGACATGGTCAGCGCCTGCGCGTCAGTATTGGCGACGACGAAATCGACGCCCTGCAGCCCGGCAGTGATCATGTTATTGACGGCATTGCCGCCTGCTCCACCGACGCCAAAGACGGTAATCCGCGGTTTCAGCTCGCTGATGTCAGGGGGGGTCAGATTGAGTGCCATGGTTGCCTCTCGATTATTACGCGCGCGTTGTTTCGCCCCGGCCGGCGGCCGCGGGAGTTGGTGAAAGTCCTTGGGTCGAACGACCGGTCATCAGAAGCCCTCGCGAAGCCATCGTCCGACCTTTCCGAAATAACCGTCAGTCCCTGTCCTGAGCTGCCGCGTATGCCGCGGTTCGACGTGTTCAAGATGAGCGTATTGCGGGTAGACCAGCAGGCCCGCGGGCACCGCGAACGAGGCGCTCTTGGCCTCGTTGGGCAGCCGGCCGAAGCCGAGCGGACGGCCGATTCGCACCGGCCGGTTGAGAATACGGGTGGCGAGTTCGACGGTCCCGGTGAGTTGCGAGGCGCCGCCGCTCAAGACAACGCGCGCCCTCGGCTCTGCTGCAAAGGGAGAATCCGCGAGCCGGTCCCGGACCATTTCAAAAATCTCCTCGGCGCGATGCCGGACGATATTCGCGATCGTGGCGCGCGAGACGATCTGCGGAGCATCCGGCTCATCGCCTGCAGTCGGTACCGACATCAGCTCACGCGCATCGGACCCGCCGGTCAGCACCGTGCCATATAACGTCTTGATTCGCTCGGCATCCGCAATGCATGCGCCGACGCCGCGTGCAAGATCCATCGTGATGTGCTGCCCGCCGACCGCAAATCCGCCGGCGTGGACGAACCGCCCGCCCGAATAGGTCGCAATCGTCGTCGAGCCGGCGCCCATCTCGACCACGGCGGCGCCGAGATCGGCCTCGTCGTCGGTCAGGACCGAAAGGCCCGCCACATAGGGGCTTGCCGCCATGGCTTCGACATTGAGATGGCAGCGCTCGACCACCAGCATCAGGTTCTTGGCTACCGTGGCATCCACCGTCACGACGTTCATGTCGACGCCGAATTGCCGCGCCACCATGCCGCGGGGGTCGCGGATGCCCTTGACGCCGTCCAGCGCGTAGCCGACCGGCAGCGCGTGCAGCACGGTGCGGCCCTCGCCGGTGGCGTGGCGCATCCCTGTCGAAGTGATTCGGGTGACGTCGTCTGAAGTCACGGAACCGCCGCGGATATCGGCGGCGGCCTCGACCAGTTGGCCCTGCAGCCGGCCGCCGGAGACCGACAGCAGAATGGACTCGACGCGGACCTTGGCCATGCGCTCGGCCAGCGCCACGGCCTGGCGCACCGCCTGTTCGCACTCGGCAAGGTCGACAACGGAACCCGCCTTGACGCCGCGCGACTGGATCTGGCTGTAACCGATCAGTTCCACCGCATGGCTGCGGCCGCGCAGCGCCTCATTCGGCGGGCTCGGCCGAAGCCGCGCGATCATGCAGGCAATCTTGCTGGTGCCGATATCGAGCGAGGCCACCAGCGCGGTGCGCTTCTGCGCGACGGGCCGCGTCTTCGGCGTCTGGTTGCGATCGAGGCCGGTCATGCGTCACCGGCCTTTTTCTTGGTCTTCTTGTCCTTGAACAGTTCGTCGCGGGCCTTGCCTGCCTCGTCGGACAATTGCACCACGAGCCGGTCAGGCAGTCGCATGTCGACGGCGACGATGTCGCGCGAGAACAGCCGCTCTTCCTTGTCGAGCTTGCTCAGCGTCGCCAGCGCGTGACCCACGTCGTTTTCCGGCAGGCGGATATCGAGACCGTCCTTGAGGCGCAGGTTCCAGCGGCGTTCGCCGACGAAGACCGCAGCCTTGGTCGCCGCGCGGACCTGCGGATAACGATCGAGCAGCGCGATGAAATCACGTGCGCGGGTATCAGCGCCCTTGCCCACCACCAGCGGCAGCGAGACGAAGCGGTGCGCCACATAGGGTTCCAGCACCGCGCCGTCATCGGCGATGACCGAGAGCCGGCCGTCCTGCTGCCACAGCGCAAACGCCGAACGCTCGACAATGTCGATCTGGAGCTGGCCGGGATAAAGCTTGAGGATGGTGGCGTCGGCGATCCAGGGATTCGCTTTCAGCTTGTCGCGCACCGTCGCGGCGTCGAGGAACAGCAGCGACGAGCGGCCATTGACGCCGCCGATCGCGAGTATCTCGTCCTGGCTCAGTTGCTTGCGGCCGTTGATGGCGACCGTCTTGATGCGGAACCCGGCCGAATTGGCCAGCGCATTGCGGGTATCGCTGAGTGCCGTGGCCAGCTCGTCGAGATGACCGCCCTTGACGATGCCAAGACCGGCGCTGCCGAGCAGCATCAGCACGGTCAGGGCAATACCGGTGCGGTTCGGCAGATAGCGCTCGATCAGCAGGATCAGGCGATGGGGCGGTGCGCGATTGATCGCCGGACGGGCAGAAACACGGGCGCGAAGGCCCAGGTACTCGCGCAACAGCACCGCCGCTCCAATAGCGGCTGCTTTCAGGTCAGCTTGGGGCCCCAGCGATCTCAGCGATCGAGCGAGGCGTCCTGCACCATCCATTGCACGGGCTCGTCAAATGTTGTTCCCGCAAAAAAGTCTTGCGAGTTCTGGCACATATGACGTCTCGGTCATCCGGGCCGGGTGTTGACCTCAAGGCAGAAGAGGCTCGTCCCCTCGATGCGATCGTCGAAGCGGAAATCCGCAACAGCTCACGCCCCGGCAGCCAAGCGCCACATGCGCCGCCAGCGTTAACCTTCGGACTTCCTGGTAAACAAAGGGTAAATTCGGTGCCCGCCGGGCACGTTTTGATGTGGGTTATGAGTAGTTTGCCGGATGTAAGTTAAGATTTTAGCAATTAATCGTCCGGTTCCCGCCGGCTCCTCATCCGTGACAGCAAGCCCGGCCGTCAAACCCGTTTTTGGCTGCGTTTTTCCGCCAGCACGATCTGGTCGCGCAGGAAGTCGGGGAATTCGATTCCCTGCGCTTTCAGCGCCTTCGGGTAGAGCGAGGCCGCGGTCAGCCCCGGCAGCGTGTTGGTTTCCAGATAAATCAATCCCTTGGCCGAGACGATGAAGTCGCTGCGGGAATAGCCGGTGCAGGACAGCGCGTTGTGCGCGCGGAGCGCCTGATCCTTCAGTTGCGCGGTGATTTCGTCTGAAAAGCGCCCCGGGCAGATCTCCTGGGTCGATTTGAGCAGATATTTGGCGGTGTAGTCGAACGCGCCCTCCGCCGGGACGATCTCGATCGGCGGCAACGACATGACCGCGCCGTCCGATTGCTCCAGCACGCCGCAAGTGGCTTCCACGCCGGCGATGAACGGCTCGATGAGATATTCTTCGGTCTTGGCGGCGTTGCGGACTGCGACGATATCCTGCTTGGCGTTGACAAAAATCAGGCCGTAGCTCGATCCATCCCGCGCCGGCTTTGCGATCAGCCTGCCATATTCGGCCAAAGCCGTGTCGAGGTCTTCCAACGCAACATTAGCGGGCGCCTGTACGCCCGCGATCGCCGCAAAGCGTTTGGACGCCGTCTTGTCGAAGGCGAGATTCGACGACGCCGAACCGGAACCGGTGAAAGGAATCC
Source organism: uncultured Alphaproteobacteria bacterium (assembly GCA_963847015.1). GTDB lineage: Bacteria > Pseudomonadota > Alphaproteobacteria > Rhizobiales > Xanthobacteraceae > Bradyrhizobium. Next base: position 134,198 of record CAWJYI010000029.1, read on the forward strand.
CGCGCATTTCGCACATCGCCTGCAGTTCGCCATTCTCGGCCCGGCCGCCATGCAGGCCGAGCACCAGCACGCGATCCTCGCGCCTCGCCCTGTCCAGCGCCTGTTCGAGCGCGATGCCGCGGTTACCAGGCTTGAATTCATCCTCGAACGGCCGCGAATGATTGAGCAGGTTCTCGGAGCTGACCTCATGCACGGTATCGGCGACATCCCAGAACCACAAATCGGCCTCAGGCAAAGCCCGATGCAGCGCCTGCGCGCTCGCCACCGAGACCAGCCGCTCCTTGTTGGTGCCGCCGAAAAGAATGGTAATCCGCATCAGCCTGGCTCGATCCCGATCCGCTTGATTTCCCAGTGTAACTCGATTCCGGAATTTTCCTTAACCCGCGCGCGCACGGTCTCACCGAGCGTTTCAATATCATGCCCGGTCGCGTTGCCGGTGTTGATCAGGAAATTGCAGTGCATTTCCGACACCTGCGCGCCACCGACGCGCAAGCCGCGGCAGCCGGCGGCGTCGATCAGTTTCCAGGCGCTGTTGCCGGGCGGGTTCTTGAAGGTCGAGCCACCGGTTTTTTCGCGGATCGGTTGCGCAGTCTCTCGATGGGTCTGCACGTCGTTCATCCGGGCGCGAATGGTTTCGGGCGCAGCGATCTGCCCGCGAAACCGCGCGGAGGTGAAGATGACCGAGGGATCGACGCCGCTGTTGCGATAGACGAATTTCATGTCGGCATTGGTGAACGCATGCTTCGTGCCGTCACGGCCGATGCCGGTGGCTTCGATCAGCACATCCCTGGTCTCGCTGCCGTTGGCGCCGGCATTCATGCGCAGCGCACCGCCGATGGTGCCGGGAATGCCGAACAAGAATTCCATCCCGCCGATATTGGCCGCCGCCGCCGTTTCCGCCACGCGCTTGTCGAGCGCGGCCGCGCCGGCGCTGACGACGTCGTCTCGCGCGCTGGTCTCGCCGAATGCGCGCGGCGACAACCGGATCACGACGCCCGGCAAGCCGCCGTCGCGCACGATCAGGTTCGAGCCGACGCCGACGACATAGACCGGCAATTCTTTCGGCAGGGAGCCAAGAAAGTAAGCGAGATCGTCTTCATCCGACGGCGTGAACAACACCTGCGCCGGCCCGCCGACGCGAAACCAGGTCAACTCCGCCAGCGACTGGTTCGCCAATAGCCGCCCGCGCAGTTGCGGCATCGCGGCTTTGAGATCGGGCGTGATGTCGGGGAAGGATGGTGACACCGCCCTCACCCCAGCGCCTTCAGTTCACCGGGAAGCATGTAGGCCCATTGCGTGATGCTGCCGGCGCCAAGGCACACCACCAGATCGCCGCGGCCGGCGATGCCGTGAATGACCTTTGCGAGTTCACCGGCATTCTGCAACGCGATCACCTCGCGATGGCCGTGCGCGCGCAGGCCGAGCACGAAATGGTCGCGGTCGATGCCCGGGATCGGCGCCTCGCCGGCCGGATAGACTTCCGCGACCACGACGGCGTCGGCGTCGTTGAAGCAGGTGCAAAATTCCTCGAATAGCGATTGCAGCCGGGTAAAGCGATGCGGCTGCACCACGGCGACGATCTTGCCGTTGGTGGACTCCCGCGCCGCCCGCAGCACCGCTGATATCTCGACCGGATGATGGCCGTAATCGTCGATGATCGTGACGCCGTTCCATTCACCTGTCTTGGTGAAGCGCCGCTTCACGCCGCCAAAAGCTGCGATCGCCTTGCGGATCGTGTCGTCGGCAATGCCGAGTTCATGCGCCACCGCAATCGCCGCCGTCGCATTCAATGCATTGTGCCGGCCGGGCATCGGCAGCATGAGGTCTGCGATCTCATGCGTGGCGTCGGTCTTGCGGTTGCGGAACACGACCTTGAATTTCGAGCCGCTGCCCATCGGTGTGAGATCGGCCAGCCGCGCATCGGCCTGCGGATTTTCGCCATAGGTGATGATGCGGCGATCCTCGATCTTGCCGACCAGGGTCTGCACCACGGGATGATCGATGCACATCACCGCAAAACCGTAGAACGGCACGTTCTCGACGAAATTGCGGAACGCATCCTGCACGGCGTCGAACGTTTTGAAATGGTCGAGATGCTCGGGATCGACATTGGTGACGATGGCGACATCCGCCGGCAGCTTCAGGAACGTGCCGTCGCTCTCGTCGGCTTCCACCACCATCCAGTCGCCGGCGCCGAGCCGCGCGTTGGTGCCGTAGGCGTTGATGATGCCGCCGTTGATCACGGTCGGATCGAGATCGCCGGCATCGAGCAATGCTGCGACCATCGAGGTGGTCGTGGTCTTGCCATGGGTGCCCGCAATCGCCACGCAGCTTTTCAACCGCATCAGCTCGGCCAGCATTTCGGCGCGGCGCACCACGGGAATGCGCTGGGCGCGCGCCGCCATCAATTCCGGATTGTCGCGCTTGATCGCGGTGGACACCACGACCACGTCGGCGCCGGCGACATTCTCGGCCTTGTGGCCGATCGAGATCGTGATTCCCTTGTCGCGCAAGCGCGCGACATTGCCGCTCTCGGAGGCGTCCGAGCCCTGCACGTTGTAGCCAAGATTGCTCAGGACTTCGGCAATACCGCTCATGCCGATGCCGCCGATCCCGACGAAATGAATGGGTCCGATCTCGCGCGGCAGTCTCATGAAACGGTTCCTGTCATTGCGCATATTGGATGCCTTGGTTCGGCACGGCATGACAAGGGCAATTTTGCGTGCAATCGCCTAGATTCCGGCAACTTTCATCACCAGATCGGCCAACCGCTCGGCCGCATCCAACCTGCCGACGGTGCGCGCCGCAGCCGCCATCGCGGTCAGCCGCGCCGGCTCTGCCGCAAACGCGGAGATTTCCGCGGCGAGCCGGTCCGGCGTGAATTCGGCCTGCGGAATCCGTAAGCTCGCGTTGACCTGCGACAACACGCCGGCATTGGCGAACTGGTCCTGATCGATCGCGCCGGGCAACGGCACCAGGATAGAAGGCCGGCCGATCGCGGCGAGCTCGGCCACCGTACCGGCGCCGGACCGCGAGACCACCAGATGGCTCGACGCCAGCCGCACCGGCAAATCGCCGAAAAACGGCGCGAGTTCGGCCGTGATCTTGAGCCGGTCATAGACTGCGCGCACGCGCGCCATGTCTTCCTCACGCACTTGCTGCGTCAGGATCAAGCGGCTCCACAGCGCCGGCTCCAGTTTTTCGATCGCGCCCGGGACGATGTCGCTCATCACGCGCGCGCCCTGGCTGCCGCCGACCACCAGCAGCCGCAGCGGCCCGTTCGGTTCGGGCGAAACGAACGGCACTTCAGCCGCGGCAAGAATCGTCGGCCGCATCGGCGTACCGACGGTTGTTGTCTTCCCCGCAAGCGACGGATCGCGATCGAGCACGCCGGGCAGCGACGTCGCAATCGCGTTGACGTGGCCGGAGAGAAAGCGGTTGGCGCGGCCGAGCACCGCATTGGCGTCGTGAATGATGCAGGGCACGCGGAGCAGCCTTGCCGCCATCAGCGGCGGCACCGTCGGATAGCCGCCGAAGCCGACCACGGCTGCCGGCTTCAGCCGCCGCACCAGATTGAGCGCAACGCCTGTGCCGTAGCCGAGCGTGATGATCGTGCGCGCCAGCGACAGAGGATTGCGGCCCCGCACGGTCTCGCTCGGGACCACGTCGATATTGTCCTTGGAAAACAACCCGCTGTAGCGCAGCGCGCGAGCGTCGGTCGCAAGCCGCACCCGCAGGCCGCGCCTGATCAACTCGACGCCCAGCGCCTCGGCCGGAAACAGATGTCCGCCAGTGCCGCCCGCAGCCAGAAGGATCAAAGGGGTATCGGTCATGGATTGCGAACTTTACACGCCGGGTACGCTCATTGCCAGCCACCGGCACGGGCGAATGCCCGCCCGATGACAGGCTCGCCGCTTGGCTCAGGCGTAACCGCGCGCCGAACTGGCGTCGTTCATCGATTCCACTTCGGTGCGCGGACGTTGCCGCGTCAGCGCCAGCATCATGCCGACGCCGTAAGCCAGCGAGATGATCGACGAGCCGCCATAGGAGATGAACGGCAGCGTCATGCCCTTGGCCGGGATCAGTTGCAGGTTGACCGCCATGTTGATCGCGGCCTGCACGCCGAACAGGATTGCGAGGCCCGAAGCGGCAAAACGCGAAAACATGTCTTCGCTCGTATAGGCGCGCGTGAGCGTGCGGATCACGACAAAAGCGAACAAGGCGACCAGCACCAGGCAAAGGATGATGCCGAATTCTTCCGCGGCCACCGCAAAGACGAAGTCGGTATGGCTATCCGGCAGGCTGCGTTTGGCAATGCCTTCGCCGGGCCCGAGGCCAAACCAGCCGCCGTTCCAGAATGCTTCCATCGCGGTGTCGACCTGAAAGGTATCGCCCGAGGCCGGGTTCATGAAGCGCTTGATGCGGCCGGCGACGTGCGGGACCAAAAGATACGCGCCGAACAATCCGGCGCCCGCGGCGCCGGCAAGGCCGGCCACCCAGATCATTCGCATGCCCGCGATGAAGAACAGCGCGCCCCATACCATCAGGATCAGCATGGTCTGGCCGAAATCCGGTTCCATGACCAACAGCGACACCAGCATCAGCAGCAGCACGATCGCCATCGAGGTCGCCGGCATTTCCGGCCGCTTGGTCGATTCCGCAAACAGCCATGCCGCCATCACGACGAAGGCCGGCTTGGCGGATTCGGAGGCCTGGATGTTGACGCCGATCAGCGTGATCCAGCGCCGCGAACCCTTCACCTCGGGGCCGAACGCGAGCGTCGCCACGATCAGCGCGATGCTGACGAAAAATACCAGCAGCGCACTGCGCCGGATCTGCTTCGGCGACAGGAACGACACCGCGATCAGAACCATGAACGACGGCAGCAGGAACAGCATGTGCCGGCTAAAGAAGTGGAACGGATCGAGCCCGATCCGCGTCGCCACCGGCGGGCTCGCCGCCAGCGACAAGATGACGCCGCCCAGCATCAGCGCTGATATCGCGGCCAGCAGCAATTTATCCACGGTCCACCACCATTCCGAGAACGGGGTGCGTTGGTCACGGGCAAGCATGGGCGTCCCCAAAATGGCGGAGGTAACGCCCATTGGTGGCCGAGGATGGTTTCCAAGGGGTTAATGAAGCGGTAATCTTTTGAGATGGAGACGCCGCCTCTCGTCTAGGATGCGGGCAAGCGACCCGTCCTTCGGCACGAGCGTATGCCCGGCCACTGACGTGATCACACCACCGGCTTGACACCCGGCAGCGCCGTCACCAGGTCACGGAACCTGGCGCCGCGTATCTCGAAGTTGCGGTACTGGTCGAATGAGGCGCAGGCGGGAGACAGCAACACCACCGGGTCCGCCAATCCGGATGCCTCCGCGTCGCGCGCGGCATTGGCCACCGCAACATCGAGCGTCTCGGAAATCTCGTGCGGCACGCGCTCGCCAAGCGTCGTGGAAAATTCCTGCGCGGCCTCCCCGATCAGATAGGCTTTTCGGATGCGCGGGAAATATTCGGTGAGGCTGGTGATGCCGCCGAGCTTTGGCTTGCCGCCGGCGATCCAGAAAATATCGGCGAATGACGACAGCGCATGCGCCGCCGCATCGGCGTTGGTGCCCTTGGAGTCGTTGACGAACAGCACGTTGCCGCGGCGGCCGACCTGCTCCATGCGATGCGCGAGTCCCGGAAAGCTGCGCAAGCCCTCTTGCAGGACGTTGGTCGAAATATCCATCGCCAGCGCGCAGGCCGCGGCACAGGCTGCATTCTGCGCGTTGTGCAGGCCGCGCAGCGAACCGATGCCGCCGAGTTTTGCGATTTCGCGGCGGGCGCCGCCGGATGCCTGCAAAATGGTTTCGCGCTCGATATAGAAGCCATCGGGCAGCGGATTTCTCACGGAGATGCGGGCCACGCGTTTTCCCGCGCGGTCGAGGCGATCGGCGATGTTGCGGCACCAGGTGTCGTCGACACCGACGATGGCGGTACCCCGCGGCTGCACGCCGGCGACCAGCCGTGCTTTCACCGCGGCGTAATGCTCCAGCGTCCCATGGCGGTCGATATGGTCTTCGCTGACGTTGAGAAGAATGCCGACGGAAGGATCGAGCGAGGGCGAAAGATCGATCTGGTAGGACGACATTTCGATCACATGCACCCGCCCCATCCGCGGCGGCTCGAGCGACAGGATCGCGGTGCCGATATTGCCGCCCATCTGGGTGTCGTAACCGGCAAATTTCATCAGATGTGCGATCAGCGCGGTCGTGGTCGATTTGCCGTTGGTGCCGGTGATCGCGACGAACGGCGCGTCGGGCGCGTGACGCCGCCGCTCGCGGCAAAACAATTCGATGTCGCCGATCACTTCGACGCCGGCCTGCCGCGCCATCAGCACGCTCCAGTGCGGCGCCGGATGCGTCAGCGGCGCGCCGGGCGTCAGGATCAGGGCGGCGAAATTTTCCCAGGATACGTTGCGAAGATCGGCGGTGATGAAGCCGGCTTGCGCGGCCTTGGCGACATTGTCGGCGCTGTCGTCGGCGGCGATCACTTCCGCACCGCCCGCCTTGAGCGCGTGGCAGCTTGCAAGGCCGGAACCGCCGAGGCCGAAGACGGCGACCGTCTTGCCCGCAAAGGAAGTGACGGGGATCAAGCGATCACCGCAGCTTCAGCGTGGAAAGGCCGGCGAGCGCCAGCATCACCGAGATGATCCAGAACCGGATCACGATCTGCGGTTCGGTCCAGCCCTTCTGCTCGAAATGATGATGCAACGGCGCCATCCGGAACACGCGTTTTCCCGTCAGCTTGAACGAGGTCACTTGCACGATCACGGAGACGGCTTCGAGCACGAACAAGCCGCCGATCACGGCCAGCACGATTTCATGTTTGACCGCAACCGCGGTCGCGCCCAGCATGCCGCCGAGTGCGAGCGAACCGGTGTCGCCCATGAAGATCGACGCCGGCGGCGCGTTGAACCAGAGAAATCCGAGGCCCGCGCCGAGCACCGCGCCGCACAGCACCGCGAGTTCACCGGTGCCGGCGACGTAGTTGATCTGCAGATAGTCGGAGAACACGGCGTTTCCGGTCAGATACGAGATCATGCCGAAGCTGGCGGCCGCGATCATGACCGGCACGATCGCAAGACCGTCGAGACCGTCGGTCAGATTGACCGCGTTGCCGGCGCCGACCATGACGAAGGCGCCGAACAGCACGAAGAACCAGCCGAAATTGAATACCATCTCCTTGAAGAACGGGATCGCCAGCGACGTCGAGGCCGCATCGCGCCCGAGCCGCACCAGCGCATAGCAGGCGGCGAGTGCGATTACGCCCTCGATCAACAGCCGCAGCTTGCCGGCGAAACCGCCATGGGTCTGTTTGGTGACTTTCAGATAGTCATCATAGAATCCGACAAAGCCGAAGCCGAGCGTCACCGCGAGCACGATCCAGACATAGGGGTTGGCCGGATTGGCCCACAGCAGCGTCGAGACGACGAGACCTGACAGGATCATCAGCCCGCCCATCGTCGGCGTGCCCTTCTTGGAGATCAGGTGCGATTGCGGGCCGTCGGTGCGAATCGGCTGGCCCTTGCCCTGACGCAGCCGCAAATGATCGATGATCCAGGGACCGAACAGGAATACGAACAGCGCGCCCGTCACCATCGCCCCGCCGGTGCGGAACGTGATGTAGCGAAAGACGTTCAGCACGCCGCGAAACACACCGAAACCGGGAACGGTGTTGGAGAGGTCGATCAGCCAGTAAAACATTCAATATGCCCTATCACGCGGCTTGGTTGTGCCGTCTTGCCGGGTAAGCGCCTTTGGAGCGCGTTGACAATCGTTTTCATCCTCAAACCAAGCAAATCTTGGTCATGATCGCATCGCGAGCAGGCGAATCGCCGCGTGGAAACGGGCGGTGGCAAGTTCGGCCAGTTTACGCTTTTGCCTGCAAGGCGGCCAGCAGCCTCGGCACAAACTTGTTGACCCAGAACATCTTTTTACTGCCCTTGACCACCACCACGTCACCTCCGCGCAGCAATGCGGCGATTTTTTCCGGTGCGAGCGTGGCCGGATCTTCATGCCAGCCGAGGCCGCTTCCCGCCGGCAGCAAATCGTATAAATGGCGCATCAGCGGGCCGACGCAGTAGACGGCGTCGATACCGCCCAGGTCCTTGGCCAGCTTCTTGTGATAGTCGGGCGCATCCGCTCCGAGTTCCAGCATGTCGCCGAGAATGGCGATGCGACGGCCGGCTTTCACCGGCCGCGCCTTCAGGCTGTCCAGCGCGGCGACCATGCTGGCCGGATTGCCGTTAAAGCTGTCGTCGATGACGGTCACGCCGGCGGCGGTTTGCTCCACACCGCGCCCGGTCATGATGCCGACATTGCCGAGTTGTTTTGCCAGCGCCGTCTCGTCGAGGCCGGCGGCATGGATCGACGCCAGCGCCGCCAGCGCATTCTGCAGGCGATGCGGCGCGCCGGGCGTCAGGCTGAATTCGACCTGCTTGCCGTTCACCTGCGCGGCAACGTTCCAGCTCTCGCCATCCGCGGCATGTTTCAATTCCCGCACCGCGGACGCCTCGCCAAAGCGGATAATCCCGCCATTCCATTCCGGCGCAACGACGTCCGCCGGCAACACCAGCACGCCCGTCTGCGGCAATCCCTGCGCGATGCTCACCTTCTCGCGCCGGATCGCTTCCAGACTGCCGAGTTTTTCCAGATGCACCGGTTGCACGTTCACCACCAGCGCCACGGTGGGGCGGGTCAACTCGCTCAACCGCGCGATTTCGCCGGTCTGGTTCATGCCCATTTCCACCACCCACAGCGTCGGCGTTCGGGCTGGCGTTGCACAGCGTCAGCGGCACGCCCCAAAAATTATTGAAACTGCTCGGGCTCGCATAAGCGCCGGGATAGGCGGCGAGGAATTCCTTGGTACTGGTCTTGCCGGCGCTACCGGTCAGCCCGATCACGGGGCCGTCGAATCGCGCCCGCGCCGCGCGCGCCAACGCCCACAGGCCATCGATCAGCGTGTCCTTGACGACCAGTTGCGGAACGCGCACGCCGTCGATCGGATGCGGGACGATCATCGCCACCGCACCGGCCGCCTCGGCCTTGTCGGCGAATTCCCAGCCGTCGCGCGCGCTGGCAAAACTGGAGATGAAGCCGCCGCTCGGCGTACCGCTCAGCGCCACGAACAGACATCCCGGCTTCACCAGGCGGCTGTCCTGGGTGACGAAATCGATCGGCGTGCCCGGGAATTCGCCCCTTTGCCCCAACGCGCCCGCGACCTCGGCAATCGTCCACAACGGTGCAACGCTCATGCAACCCTCGCTGCCAGTGCGGCCGCGACCGCATCGTGATCGCTGAACGGCAGCGTCTTGTCGCCGACGATCTGCCCGACCTCGTGGCCCTTGCCGGCGATCAACAGCGCATCGCCCGGCTGCAGCGCCGCTATGCCGGCCCGGATCGCTTCGGCGCGATCGCCGATGTCGCTGGCGCCTTTCGCCGCGGCCAGGATTGCGGCGCGGATCGTTTCCGGATTCTCGCTGCGCGGATTGTCGTCGGTGACGATGACGCTGTCGGCATTTTCAATGGCGATCGCGCCCATCAGCGGACGTTTACCCGCATCGCGGTCACCGCCGGCGCCGAAGATCACGACAAGCCTGCGTTTGGCGTAAGGCCGCAGCGCCTGCAACGCCTTCGCCAGCGCATCCGGCTTGTGCGCGTAATCGACGAATATCGGCGCGCCATTATGTTCGCCGACGCGTTCAAGCCGGCCTTTGGCGCCTTCGAGATGTTCGAGAGTAGCGAACACGGCGGCAGGCTCGCTGCCGGTGCCGATCGCAAGCCCGGCCGCGACCAGGGCGTTCTCGATCTGGAATTCGCCGACCAGCGGCAGCTTGATCATGTGCCTGCGCCCACGATGTTCGAGCACGAGTTTTTGCGCAAAGCCGTCGACGGTGGCCTCGATGACGCCGATCCCCTCGCCCGCGCCATCGGCTTCGCGGCCGACGGTGATGAGCCGCAGTTTCCTTGAACGCGCGGCCTCGATCACATCTATCGAACAATCATGATCGGCCGAAATCACCGCAGCTCCCCCGGGCGCGACGAGATCGCGGAACAGCCGCAGCTTGGCGGCGAGGTAGTGCGCCACATCAGGATGGTAATCCATGTGGTCGCGCGAAAGATTCGTAAAACCGCCGGCAGCGACGCGCACGCCGTCGAGCCGGTATTGGTCGAGCCCGTGCGATGACGCCTCAAGGGCCAGATGCGTGACGCCGTCGCCTGCGATTTCGTCGAGCTGGCGATGCAGCGCAATCGGATCCGGCGTCGTCAGCGAGCCATAGACCGTGCGTTTCGGCGACACCAGTCCGATGGTACCGATGCTGGCGGAATCATGGCCGAGCCGCTGCCAGATCTGGCGCGCGAAGGCGGCGACCGAGGTCTTGCCGCTGGTGCCGGTCACAGCTGCGATCGTGGGCGGCTGCCCTGGATAAAATCGCGCCGCAGCCAGCGCCAGCGCACGGCGTGGATTCGGCGTCACGACGAAAGGCACGCCGCGATGCTGCGAAGGACGATCGCCCGCGATCGCGACGGCGCCTGCTGCGATGGCCTGTTCGATGAAGCGCGAACCGTCGGTCTTGTGGCCTGCGAGCGCGAAAAACAGATCGCCCGGCTTCACCGCCCGGCTGTCGGCCGCGAGGCCCGTGACCACGACTGCTTCCGCCTGCGGCTCGATCGCAGCGTCATCGCTGAAGAGGTCGCGAAGTCTCATGATCTTCCAGTCCGGCCCGGCGCAGTTCAGCGCTCGTGATATTACGCCTTACTGGGTTGTCCTCGATGCCGCAAGAATAAGGCGGTCGGACGGCGGCAGATCGAAGCGCGGCTCAACGCCCAGAAGCGGCCCGATGCGGGCAATCACCTTGCCGCCGGTGGGCACCGCGTTCCAGCCCGAGGTAATGAAGCCATGTGTTTCCGGCAACGCCTTCGGCTCGTCGAGCATGACCAGCAATTGATATTGCGGGTTGTCGGCCGGGATGATGGCGGTAAAGGAGTTGAGCACCTGCTTCTTGGAATAGCGGCCGCCGACGACCTTTTCCGAGGTGCCGGTCTTGCCGCCGATATAGTACCCCTTCACATCGGCCTGCTTGGCGGTTCCGATCTCGGCGTTCAGCCGCATCAGATAGCGCATCTTCTCTGATGTCTCGGGCTTGATCACCCGCTTCGCCATCGCCTTCGCTTCTTCTTCCGAACGCTTGAGGAAGGTCGGCGGGATCAGATAGCCGCCGTTGACGACGGCGTTGATGCCCATCACCGCCTGCAGCGGCGCCACGGCGATGCCGTGACCGAAGGAAATGGTGATGGTGTTGAGCTCGCTCCAGCGCTTCGGCACGATCGGCGACGCGCTCTCGGGCAGTTCGGTGCGCAGCCGGTCCATCTGGCCGAGCTTCTTCAGGAAGGCCTTGTGCGCATCGACGCCCTGCGCCATCGCGATCCGGGCAGCGCCGACATTCGAGGAGAAGGTGAACACTTCGGACAGCGTGATCGAGCGGCCGAGCGGATGGGTATCGTGAATGGCGAACTTGCCGAAGTGCAGCGCGCCGCGTGCGTCGTACAGCGTGTTCAGCGTCGCCTTGCCCGAATCCAGCGCCATCGCCAGCGTCAGCGCCTTGAAGGTCGAGCCCATTTCGAACACGCCGGTGGTCAGGCGGTTGATCCGGTCCGGGTCGTGCGCCTCTTTCGGATTGTTGGGATCGAAATCCGGCAGCGACACCAGCGCCACGATCTCGCCGGTCCTGACGTTGGAGACGAGGCCGGAGGCAGCCTTGGCTTTGTATTTTTCCTTGGCCTTCATCAGTTCGTCGCGCAACGCGTGCTCGACGCGCAAATCGACCGACAATTCGATCGGCCGCTGCAGCCGATCGGTGGCAAAGCCGGCGCGGTGCAGATCGGCCAGACCGTTATTGTCGAGCCACTTCTCCATTCCGGCGATGCCCTGGTTGTCGATATTGACCAGACCGATCAGATGCGCGACCGCCGGGCCGGTCGGATAGACGCGCTTGTTCTCGCGCAGGAAGCCGATGCCGGGAATACCGAGGCGATGGATGTCCTGCTGCTGCTTCGGCGTGATTTCGCGCTTCAGCCACACAAATCCCTTGCGCGACGACAGCCGCTCGCGCACTTCGCCGGTGTCGAGGTCCGGCAGCGTCGCGGTCAAAAGCTCGATCGCTTCGTCCTTGTCGATGATACGACGCGGTTCGCCGAACAGGCTCGGAGCCTTGACGTCGGTGGCGAGCACCTCGCCGTTACGGTCGACGATGTCCGGCCGCGCGGTCGCAATCGCGTCCTGCGAGGCGGCTGCGTCGCGCGCCGTGGCTGTCGGCGCCGACCGCGAACATCACCAGCCGACCGGCGAGAATGGCGTAGATGACAGCGAATGCCAGGATCGCCAATCCGACACGGGCGCGCGCCTTGGCGGCGCGATCGACATTGCGCCCGTAAAGCATGCTGCGGATCAGCCGCTGCCGCCACGGTTCCAAACGCCTGATTTTGCCGAGTGCCTGACCGGTCATTGCCGACCTGCCTGCGCCGGCACCGAGCCGGTGACGCTGTTGGAATCGGCGGTCGCCTCGATGGTATTGATCATGGCGCCGATCGGGTCGGGTTCGCCCGGCCTGACCAGGCGCGGCGGCCGGTCGGGCAGGTTCTTCAGGGAATCATATTGCGTGGCGATCAGCGGCTTCAGGCCGAGATGGCGCTCGGCGAGGCCTTGCAGCCGCAGCGGCGCGTCGAGCTTTGCCCATTCCGCGCGCAGCGTCGCGATGGCGTCGCGCTGCTCGCGGATTTCCGCGTTCAGGCGCAGCACGCGCTCGGTGCGCGAGGTCGATTCCATCTTGATGCGGTAGACATAGGCGGCAGCAAACACCAGCACGCCGATGACGAGGAGATGGATGATCCGCATGATCAGCCTCCCCTCATGACGTCATGCAGCGTCGGCCACCCCGGCAAGGCGCCGGCCGCATGCACCGGCGCATTGGTCCGTTCGGCCGCGCGCAGTTTTGCCGAGCGCGCCCGCGGATTGGCGGCAATTTCTGCATCACCGGGCGTAATCGGCCGCTTGGTCAGAATCTGGAAGCTCGGCGCGGCCTGCGCGATCTCCGGCAAATGCCGCGATCCGCTGGCGGCTTTTCCGCGCGCGTTGAAAAAATCCTTGACGATGCGATCTTCCAGCGAATGGAAGGAGACGACCGCCAGCCGGCCGCCCGGCTTCAGCACGCGCTCGGCCGCCGAGAGCGCCAGATGCAGTTCGTCGAGTTCCTCGTTGACGAAAATCCGCAGCGCCTGGAACGTCCGCGTCGCCGGGTGAATCTCGTTCGGCTTGGAACGGACGACCTTGCCGACGATATTGGCCAACTCTTGCGTGGTCGTGATCGGCGCTTCCTTGCGCGCGGCGACGACGGCGCGCGCGACGCTGCGGGAGTAACGCTCCTCGCCGAAGATATAGATGATGTTGGCGAGATCGGTCTCGGAGGCTTTTGCGACCACGTCCGCCGCGGTCGGGCCGTCATGGCCCATCCGCATATCGAGCGGGCCGCCGAGCCGGAACGAAAAACCGCGCTCGGCCTGGTCGAGCTGCATCGAGGAAACACCGACATCCATCACGACGCCATCGACCGCGGCAATTCCTTGCGCGGTGCAGACATCGGCAAGGTTGGAGAAGCGATCCTCAACCAGGGTCAGCCGGCCATCCGAGCCGTCGACGAGATCGAAGCCGCCGGTAATCGCTGACCGGTCGCGGTCGATGCCGACGACGCGGGTTCCAGGCGTGCCAAGGATCGTGCGGCTATAGCCGCCGGCTCCAAACGTCGCATCGATATAGATTCCGCCGTCGCGGGGAGCCAGCATCTCGACCGCCTCGCGGCCGAGAACGGAGATATGTCGCGGGGCAGCCGGGCTCATGCGCCGTCTCCTGGCGTATTCCAGTGCCTGATGTGAAAACTGGACGCCAACGGGCCCATTGCGCCTCAAATCTTTGCGCTTTGCCGGGTTTATCCGGCCAAAAAGGCAACGCAGGACGCGATCGCCCTTCCCCGCCCGGGCCCGCAAACCCTCATTTCCGAACGGAATTTGCTGGGCTGCCATGGCACTTCGAGCGTGAAAGAGGGCCTCGGCCGTCCGCAAAACCGGTTCGGCTCTTCACCACTTAGTAACGGCACTTAGCGTTAAGAAAGCGTTGATAATCTACATAGGGATTTGCGCGCTTTGCCCTCGCTTGCGGCAGTGATGCGCACCGCACACACTCCGCCGAAATGCGAAGGCCAAGAGCTCCAAAAGAGCTTCAAAAGACCTTCAAGGCCTTCACTCCGATTGCGCGGGAGGGCAAGGTAAAGAAATAGTAAACGCGTTCCCTTTTGAAAACGACGAGTTGCCGCTCCCCCGCCCGGTTTTTGGGTTTATAATATGTCCTCTGGTTCGTTCGCGTCTGCTGGTATTGATTCGAAGCGTCAACGTGCCCTTCCCGTTCCCAGGGCCAACGCAGACATGAAGACCTTTACTCCGGATTCCTCGATTGCTTCCGACGTCATCCCGTCGGCGAACTATGGCGACCGCAACAAGGGGCGCCTGGCAGATATGATCCTGCTGCACTACACCGGCATGCCGGATGTGGAAGGCGCGATCGCCCAGCTCTGCACCGCCGGCACCGAGGTTTCCGCGCATTACATCGTGCTGGAAGACGGCCGCATCGTGCAATGCGTGCCCGAGAGCAAACGCGCCTGGCATGCCGGCGTGTCCTGTTGGGCTGGCGAAGAGGACATCAATTCCTGCTCGATCGGGGTCGAGATCATCAATCGCGGCCACGATTGGGGCTATCCGGATTTCCCGCTGCGCCAGATCGCCGCCGTGATCGCGCTGTGCCGCGGCATCATGCTTCGCCGAAACGTGCCGTCGCATCGCGTGCTCGGCCATTCCGACGTCGCGCCGGCGCGCAAGAAGGATCCCGGCGAAAAATTCCCGTGGCATTCACTCGCCAATTCCGGCGTCGGCCATTGGGTGCAGCCGGCGCCGATCGTGCGCGGCGAAACGCTCAGGCTCGGCAGCATCAGCGACGGCGTCGCGGGCCTGCAAACGGCGCTGGCCAGATACGGCTACAACGTCCCGACCCATGGCAAGTTCGACGGCGCGACCATGGAAGTCGTCACCGCGTTCCAGCGTCACTTCCGCCCCGCGCGCGTCGATGGCATCGCCGATCACTCGACCATCACGACGCTGCATGCGCTGCTGGCGAGCCTGCCGGCCAACGCGACGACAGCGGTCGCGACGAAGTAGCGCCTATTGTCAGGACGAGAGTGGAAGTCGCTCGACGGCTCGCAAAACGGTCGATGCTCCGTCGCGATCCGCCGCGCATAGAGCCGTCGCAACGGCTCGAGCTGCGTCGCGGCGGTTGCCGCCAGATAGGCGTCGCGCGCGGCATCGTTCCTGCCGAGCCGGCGCAGCAGATCGGCGCGCACCGCCGGCAGCAGTTCATAACCCCCAAGTCCGCCGCGGGCTTCCAGCGCATCGATCAAGGCAAGCGCCCGCGCCGGCCCGTCGACCATCGACACCGCGGCGGCATGGTTGAGTTCGATCACCGGCGACGGAGTGATCCGCACCAACACTTCGTACAGACCCGCGATCTGCGGCCAGTCGGTGTCTTTATAATTGGGCGCGCGCGCATGCAGCGCCGCGATCGCCGCCTGCACCGCATAGGACTCCGGCCGTCCCGGCGTCCGCAGCGCGTCTTCCACCAGTTGCAAGCCTTCGGCGATCTGGGCGCGGTCCCACAGCGAACGGTCCTGCTCTTCCAGCAGCACGATGTCGCCGCCTGCGGTCTGGCGGCCGGCGCGGCGGGAATCGTGCAGCAGCATCAGGGCGAGCAATCCCTTGATCTCGCCGCGTCCGGGCATCAGCGCATCGAGCAGCCGCGCCAGCCGGATCGCTTCGCGCGCCAGATCCGGACGCATCAAATCTTCGCCCGAGGTCGCAGCATAGCCTTCGGTAAAGACGAGATAGATCACCGCGAGCACGCCGCGCAGCCGCGGCTCCAGCGCTTCGCGCTCCGGCACCTCATAGGGGATGCCGGCGAGACGGATTTTCTGCTTGGCGCGCAGCAGGCGCTGCGCCATCGCGTCTTCGCTGGCGAGAAAGGCGCGCGCGACCTGGGCCGTGGTGAGCCCGCACACCGTGCGCAGCGTCAGCGCGACCTGCACTTCCGCCGCAAACGACGGATGGCAACAGGTAAAGATCAGCCGCAACATGTCGTCGTCGAGCGCATTGTCTGCGGATTCGCACGGCGCCGACGCATTCAGCAGCAGTTCGTGCATCAGCGCTTGCTGCTTGCCGCGGAAGGCGATCTTGCGGCGAACGCGATCGATCGCCTTGTTGCGCCCGACATTGACCAGCCAGGCGCGCGGATTGGACGGCAGGTCGGCGGACGGCCAGCGTTCCAGCGCCACCGCAAAAGCGTCCTGCAAGGCGTCCTCGGCGAGATCGAAATCGCCGACGAGGCGAATCAGCGTGGCCAGCGCCCGCCCCGCCTCGTCGCGGAAAATTTTTTCGATCTCGATGGGTGTCATGTGCCTGCGGGCAGCATTAGCGGAAGAGGTCAGTCATAGACCATGACCGGCCTGACCTCGATCGAACCCGTCTTGGCGCCGGGAATCCGCGCGGCAATGGCCAGCGCCGTGTCGAGATCCTTGGCCTCGACCAGATAATAGCCGCCGAGTTGCTCGCGCGTCTCCGCGAACGGGCCGTCCGTGGTCAACGTCTTGCCGTCGCGAACCCGCACGGTGGTCGCGGTCGTTGTCGGCTGCAAGCCGTCGCCGGCCTTGAAGTGGCCGCTCTGAACGATGGACTGGGTGAACGCGCCGTAATCCGCGGTCATTTGCTTCCGCTCGGCGGCGCCCATTTTGCCGAGTTCGGCTTCGTTCCGATAGATCATCAACAAATACTGCATTTCGAGAACTCCTCATTGATCGGCTGGATCGCCGGCACCCGGTCGAACGGAGCCAGCGCCAAACGACATCGTCAGGATAATTTATTTTGGGCCGGATTAACCATCGCTATCGCTTGACGCAGCGCCATGGAGCCCCCATGGCTAAGGCGTCAGTCGGCCGGACGGCCGCTCCCGCACCAGCCGAAAGGCTGCGGGAGAGGAAAGTCCGGGCTCCATCGACATACGGTGCCGGATAACATCCGGCGGGGGTAACCCCAGGGACAGTGCCACAGAGAACGAACCGCCTTCTCCTCGGAGGGGGCAAGGGTGAAAAGGTGCGGTAAGAGCGCACCGCGGGTCCGGCAACGGAACCGGCATGGCAAACCACACCGGGAGCAAAACCGAATAGGGACGGCAACGCGGGACGTTCGCGAAAGCGATAACTCCGCAGGGCGATGTCAGGCTCGCCGTCCGGGTAGGTTGCTCGAGGCCATGTGCAAACATGGTCCCAGAGGAATGGCCGTCACGTATCGTCCGCGCAAGCGGGCGGTGCCCTACAGAACCCGGCTTACAGGCTGGCTGATATCTTTGAGCGAAAGCGTTTTCGAAAGAAAACGCGTCTTTCCGAGAATGAGGGGTTCGGCGCAAACACGCCGGACCCCTCACCAATTCGGACGCTGTCATTCCGGAATGCGCGCAGCGCGGACCTCAGGTGCGCAATTGCGCACCGGGGAATCTCGATATTCCAGATATGCAATTGCGCATCTTGGTTCGATGTTTCGCATCGCCCCCGAATGACTCGTTAAGCCACGATCTTCTCCAGCAACGCCATCAGCGCGTCCGGCGCGGTGACATTCGGCGAATGGCTGGCGTCGATCTCGTAGTAACGCCAGCCTGCCTCGTTTTTTGTACGCTTGCGCAAACTGTCCGAACGTGTCCGCCGGCGTGATGCGCGTGGCGTAGATATAGCTGCGCGGCAGCGTCAGCCTGCCGCCTTGCAGCTTGAGCCTGGTCTCGAAGCATTTCACCGGCATGTCAACGCGGCGCGCATTGAGCCATTCGAGATCAGTGTCCGCTGTATCCGGCGAAGTCGGACGGGGCGGCACTCGCCAGCCTCCCGCCTTCACAGCTCCTGCATGCGCTGCCGGTCCGGCTCGTTGAGATCCAGCAGCGACTGCCCGTCTTCGGGCACGAAGGCGTCGAGATAGATCAGTTGCGCGATGCGGTCGCGGGCGCGATCGGCTACTCCCGTTGCGACCATCCCGCCATAGCTGTGGCCGAGCAGCACGACCTCGCGCAGATCCTCGTATTTGATGACGCCGAGCATATCCTCAATGTGCGTCTCGAGATCGATCGAGGGGTTGGCGAGATGCACGCGCTCGCCAAGACCCGTGTAAGACGGCGTGAACAGCCGATGTCCGGCCGCCTGCATCAGCGGGCGCATTTTCTTCCATGCCCAGCCCGCGGACCACGCGCCGTGACAGACGAGAAAGGTTTTCGTGGCGGTTGATCCCATTGGCCGTTTCCATGAAGTTCTCGTTGAAGGCGTCAATTGCGATAGTACCTGCCGGACGCCTCGTGTAAACGACCCCGCAAATGACGAAGAAAACGAGAAAATGACGGCGCCGACGCGGTTTTGCTTTTTGGCGCACTCGCCGGCGGTTTCGTGTCGGGCCTCGCCGGATTCGGTACGGCGCTGATGGCGCTCGGGATCTGGCTGTACGTGCTGCCGCCTGCGATTGCCGTCCCCCTGGTGCTGATCTGTTCGGTCAGCGCGCAGATCTCGACATTGCCGGCGATGTGGCGGCTGCTCGACTTCAAGCTGGCATGGCCGTTTGTGGCCGGCGGACTGGCCGGCATGCCGCTCGGCGCGATGCTGGTCTCGCGTGCCGACCCGCAAATATTCAAATTGAGCGTCGGCGTGATGCTGCTGGTATTCCCGGTGGCGCTCTATTTGATCCGCGCGCCGATGGCGTTCCGCTTCGGCGGCCGGGCGGCGGATGCGGCGATCGGATTTGCGGGCGGCATCCTTGGCGGACTTGCCGGCCTGTCCGGCCCGCTCCCGACATTGTGGGCGAGCGTGCGCGGCTGGAGCAAGGATCAGCGGCGCGGCGTTTTCCAGCTCTTCAACGGCACCGTGCTCGGCGCAGCCCTCTGCCTGCAAATCGCCAACGGCTTCGTCAAGCAGGACGTGTTCTGGCTCGCGCTGCTGGCGCTGCCCGGCACGCTGATCGGCGCATGGCTTGGTGCGCGCACCTATCGGGCGTTGAGCGACCGTAATTTCTACGACGTCGTGCTGGGCTTGCTGTTTCTGTCCGGAGTTGTGCTGGTGTGGAGCAGCATCGGTCCGCGCGTTTCGCGAATGGATACCGGTTCGCGTAAAGAAGCCGAACATGTCGAGCTCGTCGATTAATCAGAACGGATCTGCTCAGCCGCCTGCATGGCCGCCATGCAGCGCTTGTGAACGGCTGTACGCGGCCGGCAAACTCGCTACCTCTCCCACCATGACCTCTCCTTCTCTGTCACGCGAACGTCTCGGTCTGTTGCTGGGTTTTGTCGGCATGGCCATCTTTGGCGGCACGCTGCCGGCGACGCGGATCGCGGTCAGCGCAATTGATCCGATTGCACTGACTTCGCTGCGAACGGCAATCGCGGGACTGTGCTCGCTGGCGCTGTTACTGGTGTTGCGCCGGCCGCTGCCGCCGCGCGCGTTGTGGCCGCAACTGGTCATCGCGATGCTCTGCGTCAGCATCCTGTTTCCGTTCCTGATGGCGCTCGCGGTGCAGACCGTCGATGCCTCGCATGGCGGCGTGGTGCTGGGAATTCTCCCGATCGCCACCGCGCTGGTCGCGGTCGCCATCACCCATGAGCGGCCGAGGCCGCTGTTCTGGATCGCATCCGTCGCCGGAGCCGCGCTGGTGATCGCGTTCGCGCTGCGCCAGGGCGGCGGCGCGCTTTCGTCCGGCGATTTGCTGCTGTTTGCAGCGGTCGCCGTATCCGCAATCGGCTACGCCTTCTCCGGCAGGCTGACCTCGCAGATGCCGGGCTGGGAGGTCATCAGCTGGGTGCTGGTGATCGCGTTGCCGGTCTCGTTGCCGGCGGCCGCGCTGACGATGCCGGCGGATATCACCCACATCGCGATCAAGCCATGGCTGGCGCTGCTCTACGTCGCATTGTTCTCGCAATGGATCGGTTTCTTCGCCTGGAATGCCGGCATGGCGATGGGTGGCATCGCGCGGGTATCGCAGGTTCAGTTGCTGCAACCCTTCGTCACCTTCGTGCTCGCGGCGTTCTTCAACGACGAGACCATTACGCTGCAAATCGTGCTGTTCGCCGCCGCCGTCGTGGCTACCGTCGCAATTTCCACGCGTACCCGCGGACAGGCGGCCGCGTCACCACAAGCGGCGCCTTCTCCACAGGTGGCGCCGCCGCCGAAACAGGATCGGGAGCCGCCTCAATTGGCGGCGTCGTGATCGACCAGCACCGGATTCTCGGCAATCAACTCCGCCCGGTTTTTTTGCGACTGGATGGCGCGAAGCAGAACCCTTGCGGTTTTCAGATGATCGAGCT
Source organism: uncultured Alphaproteobacteria bacterium (assembly GCA_963847015.1). Taxonomy (GTDB): domain Bacteria; phylum Pseudomonadota; class Alphaproteobacteria; order Rhizobiales; family Xanthobacteraceae; genus Bradyrhizobium. Next base: position 154,718 of record CAWJYI010000029.1, read on the forward strand.
TGACGCATAGTCTGATGATCTGGCTGACCGAAATGTCACGCATCGAATCGTCGGAGATTTGCCTGGCGATTTCGAGCGCGCGCTTGATGGCTGCCTGATAGCGCTCGGCCTCGACGGCCCTTTCCTTTTCGGCCTTCTCGTTGTCTGCGGCCGGCGAGTGCCGCCATTTTTTCCGCGATCAATCCGGCGGATGCGCAAATCTCGCGAATTTTTTGCGCCGCCTCGATATCGCCAACTGGTTGCTCGCTGGCAACCTCCGGGATCTCCGGTGGCCGCTCCTTCTGGAACCAACGCATCACTGACGCCCTGAACGATGCCGGAAATATATTCCGGCATCGGCTTTGCAACAACGGCTTATTCCGCCGCCGAAATGCGGCCGAACTCGGTCACCTGCAACTCGAACAGCCCGCGATAGACGCCGCCCGGCCGCACCGTGAGTGCGGCGTGGGTTCCCTGTTCGACGATCTCGCCGCGATCGAACACCAGAATCCGGTCAAGACTGCGCACCGTCGATAGCCGGTGCGCGATCACGATCGAAGTGCGGCCTTTCATCAGCCGCGCCATCGCCTGCTGGATCAGGCTTTCCGATTCCGAATCGAGGCTGGACGTCGCCTCGTCCAGGATCAGCACCGGCGCATCGGCCAGGAACGCGCGCGCCAACGCGACGCGCTGCCGCTCGCCGCCGGACAGTTTGACACCGCGTTCGCCGACCAGCGTGCCGTAGCCCTTCGGCAGCCGCACGATGAAGTCGTGCGCGTTCGCAAGCCGCGCCGCCTGCTCGATCGCCGCCATGCTGGCGCCAGGCCTTCCATAGGCGATGTTCTCGGCCAGCGAGCGGTGGAACAGGATCGGGTCCTGCTGCACGATCGCGATCTGACTGCGCAGCGACTGCTGCGTCGCATCCGCAATATCCTGGCCGTCGATCAGGATCCTGCCGCCGCCGATATCGTAGAGCCGCTGCACCAGCTTGACGAACGTCGTCTTGCCGGAGCCGGAACGGCCGACCAGGCCGACCCGCTCGCCGGCGCGGATATCGACCGACAGGCCGTCATACAGCGGCGCAGGATGGCCGCCGTAATGGAACGTCACGGCGTCGAACACGATGCGTCCGCCCTGGATGTCGATCGGTTTCGCATCCGGCCTGTCGGCAATGCCGATCGGCTCGTCATGAATAGCGACAAGCTCCTCCATGTCATTCACCGAGCGCTGCAGATTGTTGATGTGCATGCCGACTTCGCGCAGATAGGCGTGGATGATGTAGTAGCTGGTCAGCACATAGGTGACGTCGCCCGGGCTGGCGCGTCCGGCGATCCACAGCAGGATCGCCCCGCCGATCACGGACGCGCGGAAGCACAGCAGCACCGCAAGCTGCGCGGTGCTCGTGTAGTTGTAACGCAGCCAGGTCCGCCGCACGCGCGCGCGCCATCGCGCGATGACGCTAGCAAGCCGCGCGTCCTCGCGCGCTTCCGCACCGAAGGATTTCACCACCGCGTTGCAGGTCAAGGCGTCCGCCAGCGTACCGCCGACCTTGGTGTCCCAGGCATTGGAGATGCGCGCTGCCGGTGCGATGTAGCGCGTCGAGAACGCGACCGTCATCGAGACATAGATCACGGTGCCGACGGCAATCACCCCGCCGAGCGAGGGCCAATGCAGCCCGAGCAGGATCATCGACCCGAGCAGCACCTGCAGCGACGGCAACAGCGCCATCAAGAGGGTGTCGTTGAGCAGGTCGAGCGCCCACATGCCGCGCGTGATCTTGCGCACGGTCGAGCCGGCAAAGCTGTTGGCGTGCCAGTCGGTCGAAAAGCGTTGCACCCGCATGAAGGCGTCGCGCGACACGTCCGACATGATTTTCAGCGTGAACGGCACGATCGCCTGCAAGCCGGTCAGGCGCAGGATCATCGACAGCAGGCCGAGCGCGACGATCCCGCCGAACGCCGTGAATGCGGCGCGGCGCGCCGCCGGATCCGCGGCGCCCAGTGTCAGCGCATCGACCAGATGGCCGGAAAATACCGGCATGAACAGGTCGGCCATCGTCGCCCCGAGGAAGCCGCCGGCAACAATTGCTGCGCGGGCCGGCTGTTCGAGCCAGTGGCGGAACACAAACGGGATCACCACGCGGATGGCGGCGGGACGTTTGTCGAGTTGAGCGGTCATGGCCTTGCCCGGCACCGCGTTTTGCGCGCATGCCGGCTCCATCTGATGGACGCGCGCGCGGTACGAAACCGGACGCACGCGTCGTTGAAAATGATCGGTAACTTGTTGGGAAGCTTTGGAGATCGGGACGTCAGACCCGATCGATACTGGCGAAAATGAGCCTCAAAGGCTCGATACGGCGCGTCCAGCATGAACATCGAACGCGAACGGGCGGTCTGCGAATAAGACGAAATCATGCAAATCCTCCCTGGTTCGAGCGACAATGCGGTGCTTATAAATGCATCACGCGTGATTTGCAATATAACAACCGCGTGAGCGCGTCGTTCGGGATTTGGCGTGTCGGAATTGCAACGCGTCTTCTTCACGCGAATCAACTCCGGCTTAGCCTTTCGCTCGAAACCGCTAATGCCCGGAGCCACCAGCCGGCAGCGCCGCAGGCTTTTTCAACAGCAAGACCAGAAGGCTGAGGCCGAAATAGAACAGGGTCAGCATGAAGAAGGCGTCGCCATAGCCCATCACCACCGCCTGGCGGTGCACGATCTGCGACAATTGCTTCATCGCCATCAACCCGGCATCGCCCATGCCCTGCAGGCGCTGGGTGAACATGTTCAATGTCTCGGTGGCGGTTGCGTTGCCCCAGTGCACCCGCTCCTGCAGCCGCACGATATGCAAATCGGTGCGTTCGTTCAGCACCTGGTTGATGACCGCCAGGCCCACCGCGCCGCCGAGATTGCGCGTCAGGTTGAACAGGCCGGAGGCGTTCTTCACCCGCTCCGGCGGCAGCGTCCCGAGCGCGATGGTGTTGGTCGGGACTATCGCGAACATCATGCCGATGCCGCGCAGGATCTGCGGGATCAGCAATTCGTAGAAATCATAGTCGCGGGTGATCCACGTCATCTGATACGAGCCGAGCGCGAAGATGCAGAGGCCGCTCGCGATGATGTAACGCATGTCGACCTTGGTCATCAGCCGCCCGACGACCGGCGCGGTGAGGAACATGGTCAACCCCGAAATGAACATGGTCTCGCCGATCATCAGCGCGCTGTAGCCGCGCACTTCGGCGAGGTAACGCGGATACATGTAGGTCAGGCCGTAGAGCCCGATGCCGACGCAGAACGAGATCAGGCAGCCGATGCCGAAATTGCGGTCGGCGAAAGTTCTGATATCGACGATCGGCTCCTCCGCGGTCAGCACACGCCAGAAGAATGCAACCGCGGAGACGAAGCAGATCGCGGCGCAGATCGCGACCGACGTATCCTGCAGCCATTCATATTGCGGCCCTTCCTCGAGCACATATTCGAGCGAACCCAGGAAGCTCGCCATGAAGAGCAGGCCCCACCAGTCGAAATATTCGAGCAGCTTGAAATTCGGCTGGTCGAAATCGACCAGTGCGAGCACGCCGACGGTGATGCCGATGCCGGGAACGACATTGATGAAGAACAGCCAGTGCCACGACATCGCGTCGGTAATGAAACCGCCGACGGTCGGACCGATGGTCGGCGCCAGCGTCGCCACCAGGCCGATGATCGGACCGACGATGTAGAATTTGGAGCGCGGGAACACCGTGTAGGCCGACGCAAACACCGTCGGGATCATGCCGGCGCCCAGAAATCCCTGGATCGCGCGCCACACGATCATCTGCTCGATCGTGGAGGCGAATCCGCACAGGAAACTGGCGATGGTGAAACCGGAAGCGGAAATCGCGAACAGCAGACGGGTGCCGAACGCGCGCGACAGGAATCCGGACAAGGGAATCGCGATCACTTCGGCGATCAGATACGCGGTCTGGACCCACGAGACTTCGCTCGAACTTGCCGAGAGGCCGGCCTGAATTTCGTTGAGTGACGCCGAGACGATCTGGATGTCCAGGATCGACATGAACATCCCGAACACCATGATGAGAAACGCAATCAACCGCCGCGGCTCGATGCGCTCGGACGGCGGAGCCGCGGCGTTCATCATGGAAGGCGAGGCGGTGGTGACGTCAGCCATGATCTGCTCGGGACACGCGCCGGGCCTGGCCCGAGCGCAAAAAAATTACTGCGCAAAGATCACTGCGGATGCGAGTCGAGATCGGCCTCGCTGTCGGCGTCGGTAGCGCCCTCGCGGGTATCGACCGTCGTGTAGACCGACATGCCGGCGCGCAGCAGGTTTTGCCTGGCGACGTCCTTTGGCACGCGAATGCGAACCGGCAGCCGCTGCACGATCTTGGTGAAATTGCCGGTGGCATTGTCCGGCGGCAGCAGCGTGAACACGGAGCCTGCCGCGGGCGAAATGCTGTCGACGAAGCCTGCGAATTTGCGATGGCCGTAAGCGTCGACCGAGATCTTCACGGGCTGGCCGGGGCGAATGCGCTTGAGCTGGGTTTCCTTGAAATTGGCGTCGATGAAGACGTCATTGAGCGGCACCACATTGCCGAGCCGCTGACCGGCCTGGATGAAGTCGCCGGTGTTGACGAGACGGTTGGAGAAGGTGCCGTCGACCGGCGCGCGCACCGAGGTGAAGTCGAGATCGCGCTCGGCCTTGGCGAGCGACGTCTGGAATTCCGCCAGTTGGGCACGGGCCTCGTTCTGCTGCGCCTTCGTCACCTCGACATTGTCACGCGCCGCGTCATGGGCCGCCTGCGCCGATTTCACGGCAGCGACGCCCTGATCGCGGCCGGCTTCGGAAACTTCAAAGGTGGCGCGCGAGGCAAAGCCCTTGGTGGTGAGCGCCTGCTGGCGTTCATAGTCGAGACCCGCGCGCTTCAGTCCGGCTTCGGCAGAGACGAGCTGCGCCCTCGCCTGCTCGACCGCGCTTTCAAGCGCCGTGACCTGACGGCCGATGCGGTCGATGGTGGCCTGCTGGGTCGCGATCCTGGTGCGCGCTGCGTCCACCGCGATCCGGTAGTCGCCGTCGTCGATCTTGAAGATGACCTCGCCGGTACGAACGATCGCGTTGTCGCCGGGCAGGATCGCCGCGACATGGCCGGCAACCCGCGCTCCCAGCGTGGTGTTGTTGGCGCGGACATAGGCGTCGTCCGTCGAGACGTAGAAGCGTCCGACGATAATGTAGTAGACGCCGTAGCCGACGGCAGCGAGCGCCAGCAATCCGACGATGCCCATCATGACGAATTTGCGCCGTTGCGATTTCGGCGCGGAAGAGTTCGCGGGAGCGGCTCGCGATGCGGCCGGCTTTTCGGTCGCGGGAGCGGACGGCGTCTCCGCGGGCCGGCGTCTGGCTTCTTCCGCGACGTGAGCCCGAGGCTGATCCGCCAACTGGTCGGCGGTGTCGCGCGCAGCATCGCCTTCTGCCGTTTCCGGCTCGGTGCGGATGACGCGTGCGGCCTGGTCTCTCGCTGCGGCCATTACCGCCTCCTCCTTACAATGTCGCGATGCAAACGCGGCCAAATCCGGTCGCGCCTGCATCGTCACTTCATAAAATTAGCATTGACCGAACGGTTCGGTCAAGGTAGATTCCGTGCGTACGAACCATAAGCGAAATATCCTCCCGATGCGTACCGGGGGTTGAAATCTTTCCCGAGAAGATAAACCAATGGTTGCATCTGTCACGAACCCGATTCATCTCGTCGGCGACGAGGATTCCTCGAAACGGCGCCAGATTCTCGATGGCGCGCGCAAGGTGTTCATGGATCTCGGCTTTGACGGCGCCAGCATGAACGAAATCGCGCGTTCCGCCGGCGTTTCCAAAGGCACGCTCTATGTCTACTTCGCCGACAAGAACCGGCTGTTCGAAGCCATCGTTGAGGAGGAAGCGCTCGAACGGGGCCAGATCGCATTCAATCTCGACCCCGAACGCGACGTCGTGACCACGCTGCGTGAATTCGGCCAGGCCTATATCCAGGCGCAGTGCCGGCCGGGCGGCGGATCTTCGATCCGCACCGTGATGGCCATTGCCGAGCGGATGCCGGACGTCGGGCGCCGCTTTTACGAACGCGTGCTGGAGAAAACCATCAACCGCCTCGCCGCCTATCTCGAGGCCCATGTCGGGCCGAACGATCTCGCAATCGACGACTGCCAACTCGCGGCATCGCAGTTCACGATGATGTGCCAGGCCTCGCTGTTCCTGCCGTTTATTTTTCAGGCCGCACCCGCGCCCTCGCCCGAGCGCATCGAGGAGGTGGTCGACAGCGCGACGCGGATGTTCCTCGCGGCGTATCGGGCGAAGCAGCAAACTGATCCAGCCACGGCGAAGCCGTTGCGCAACTCGCGGCGGGCCGTCTTGCGCCGACGACTCGGCAAGCAATGACTGGGGAATTACACCTTGGGAGCCTCTGGCCGGACATAGAAGCCGAGGCAGAGGCATATCAGCACGATCCCCGCTATCGGATATTTGAGTGCAACGATCGCTGCGGCGGCAAATATCCCCAGCGTCACGCGTCGAGCGGATTCGCATGGTCTGCCGATGCCGGGGCGTGATGCCTTCGGCCTGCGACCTATCCATCGTTTCCCAGCGGAGAACGAGATAGGTCACATTCACCAGCACGAAAACGCCGGCGTACAAGGCCACCGGAATGGCTGCAAGGCGGCTGCCGGCGATCCACGCCGTCGAAAACGGCACCAGTGAAACCGAAAACAGGTGGGCGAAATTGCCCCAGATCAGCCGCGGCGTTGCGGCGTCGGCATATCGCATGAGGTGGTGGTGATTGATCCAGACGATCGCGATGAAGAAATAGCTTACCGCGTAACTGACACCCGACGGCCAAAGGCCCCCGAGCGCCTCCCAGGTGGGCAACGAGGGCGGCTTCAACTCGAGCACCAAGATCGTAATGATGACGGCGAAAACGCCATCCGAAAACGCACTCAATCGGTCGGGATTTGGCGCCTTGTCCAACATGGCGATCTCCTGCAGGCCCGCGCATCCAGACATAGCTGCCGGTGACGCGGTCAGGAAGCCGTAGACGCGGTTCCGTTCGCGGATCGGTTTGCATCGCCGCCACCCTCGAACCTGGTCCGGACACGGGGCGAACGAAGGCCGGCGGGTCATTTCTTGACATTTCGATCTATTTTGTCAAAATCGTCAAATGAAGGCCCGTGACCGCATTCTCGACGCCGCGATGCTGGTGTTCCGCCGGCAGGGATTTCGGCGCTCGTCGATCGAGCAGGCAGCCGAGGCTGCCGGTCTGACGCGGCAGGCGCTCTACCATCATTTCAAATCCAAGGAAGCGCTGTTCCGCGCCGTCATCGAACGGCTGTACGCGAATGCGCTTGCTGCCGAAATCGCATCCGCGGACGCCGCGGAAAAGGCCGGCGGCAACCTTGCCGACATACTCATCGCCGAAATCACCGCGCGGCTCGGCCAATTGATCGCCCCACTCGACGGCTCGCCCCATGTCGAGGAGCTGTTCTCCGAACATCTCGCGCAGGCCCGCGACCTCTATCAGAAATATGCCGCCTGCTATGCCGACGCAGTTGGCCGCGACGATCGAGCGCGTCTGCCGCAAGCAGCGGCTCGTGCTGGGCCACGGCATGACCGCGCGCGACTTCGCGCGATGCATCGAGATGGCGTTCAACGGCACTAAATCCGCCTACCCGGCGATGCAGCCGGCCGACGCTTTCCTGCGGGATCTCGAAATCATGGTGCGGACGCTCGTCGCCGGCGCCGTGCGTCCCTCGCCGAAGCAGCTTTCGGCCAAAGCCGCCCGCGCAAGAAAATCCTCCCGCAGCAAAACTGGAGATCGCAGATGAGTACGATGACGATCAACGGCCGCGTCGAGCCGCTGCCCGACGATCCCGATGCGCTTCTCGTCGATTTCGTGCGGGATGCGCTCGACCTGACCGGCACCAAGCTCGTGTGCGGCGCCGGCGTCTGCGGCGCCTGCACCGTGCTGGTCGACGGCGTGCCTGTGGTGAGCTGCCTGCTGCCGGCGCGCGCGGTGGCGGGCAAATCCGTGACGACCGTCGAGGGCATCGGCGCCGCAAGACTGCATCCGGTGCAAAAGGCCTTCATGGCGCAAGATGCGCTGCAATGCGGATTCTGCACGCCGGGATTTGTCGTGGAGGCAGCGGCGTTCTGCGACAACTGGCGGAGCACCAGGGGAACGGCTGTGCCGTCGCGCGAAGAAATCGGCGCCGCGCTGTCGGGCCATCTCTGCCGCTGCGGCGCCTATGACGGCATCTTCCGCGCCGTGGCCGATGCCTGCGCCGGCCGCTTCGATGGCGATGCTTTCGTCTCGCCGCGAATGGAGGCGCGCGACAAGGTGACGGGGTCAGCGAAATACACCGTCGATATCCGCCATGACGGTCAGCTCGAGGGCGTCATCCTGCGCTCGCAAATCGCCCATGCCCGCATCGGCGAACTCGACCTCGCGCCGGCACGCGCATTGCCCGGCGTGAGCGCGGCGGTCTCCCTGCTCGGCGACGACCGCATCGTCCGCTATGTCGGCGAGCCCATCGCCGCCGTCGCGGCAAGGGATCGCAAGACCGCATTGGCCGCCATCGCTGCCATCCAGATCCGCAGCGAGCGGCTGCCGTCGGTGATCGGACTGGACGAAGCCCGAAAATCCGATGCGCCTGTGGTGTTCGAAAAATCGGCGCGCAAGAAAGCCGGCAATGTTTCCGAAGGCGGCGGTTCGCCGGCGCCCTGGAAAGGCAACATCCGCGGACCGTCGGCCGCGTTCTCGCACAAGCCCAAGAAGGTGCGGAGCTGGGTCGCGGATGCGCGCGCGGGAAAAAATCCGCTGCTGGTCGAGGGCGTGTTCCGGACCGGCACGCAATCGCACGCATGCCTGGAGCCGCATGCGACCGTCGCACGCTTCGACGGCGATCATCTGACCGTGCACGCCTCGACGCAGGCGGTGTTCCATCTGATGGAGCTGATCGCCAAGCGCTACAAGCTCGCCCACGACAAGGTGCGCGTGATCGCCGATCATGTCGGCGGCGGCTTTGGTTCGAAGTCCAGCCTTGGCGTCGAGACCATCGCCGCGATCGAACTGGCGCGCGAGGCGAAGGCGCCGGTCCGGATCGCCTATGACCGCCATGAAGAGCTTTCGGTGACCGGCTATCGGCCGGCGGCGGAAGTGAAGATCGCGCTGCTGCCGTCGGAGCAAGGCGGACTGAAAGCGTTGTCGCTCACCGCCTATGCCGACACCGGCGCCGCCACCAATTCGACCATCGCTGCCCTCGCCCGGCTGATCTATCCGGCGGAAGCCAAGGAACTCGCCGATTTCGACGTCATCAGCAATTTGCCTCCCGGCGCCGCCTTCCGCGGTCCCGGTGGGCCGCCGATGGCATTCGCGCTGGAACAGGCGATCGACGAGGCGGCACTGCGGATGAACGTCGATCCGATTGCGTTGCGCAAACGCTGGGATACCGATCCCAATCGCCAGCGTCTTTATGATTGGGCGCTCGGGCTCGACGTCTGGCGCAACCGGAAAACGCCGGCCGCCCAAACCGGCCGTTACCGCCGTGGCGTCGGGGTTGCCACCGGCTACTGGCTTTATCTCTGGCAACCCGGCTCGAAGGTCGAAGTTTCGCTCAAGGGCGGACGCCTGATCGCGAGCACGGCCACGCAGGACATCGGCACCGGCAGCCGCACCGTGATCGCGAACACGGTTGCACATGAATTCGGTCTCGAACCGCACGAGGTCGATGTCCGCATCGGCAATTCCAGATTGCCGGAAGGACCGGGTTCCGGCGGCAGCCGCACCACGGCCTCGGTGATCCCGCCGACGCTGCTGGCCATTCAAAAGCTGAAAGCCGCGATCCAGCAAAACGCGCAACGCAAACCGGTCCCGGGCTCGAACGCGCCGTGGCGCGATTTGCTCGCGGCTTCGCCCGATCTCACCGCCTCCGGTGAGCGGCCGGAAGACAGCAAGCAGATGGCGCCGGGAATCCGTTCGCCGCTGAAGGAGGCCGGATTCATGGGCATGATCTTCGGCTGGATGATGCGGCGCTTCTCCAACCTTGCGATCGGCGCCGGTGTGCCGAGTTCGGTGCAGGTGATCGAGGTCGAAGTCGATACCTGGCTCGGCCATGTGCGCGTCGTCAATGTTCATACCGGCATCGCCGTCGGCAAAATTGCGGCGCCCGCGCTGGCGCGAAGCCAGGCGGCGGGCTCGGTGATCCAGGGCGTCGGCTATGCGCTGTACGAAGCGCGCGAAATCAATTCCCGGACCGGCGACACACTTAGCGGCGGGATGGAGGATTACCGCATCCCCGGGATTGCCGACACGCCTGTGATCGATGTGCATTTCGACGAAGCGGGTTTTGACCATGTGCTCGGCGGCAGCGTCGGCATCGGCGAAGTCGCGACCGTGCCGACGTCGCCTGCCATCGCCAACGCCATCTGCAACGCGACCGGCATCAGGCTGACGGAGTTGCCGATCCGGCCCGATCGTCTGATCGCCGCATTGAAAGGGAGGGCCGCCGCATGAGTTCCGCAAGCCTGACCACCGCCGAATTTCGCGCCGCCGGTACCGACCTTTCCGAGCGGCGGCGCAGCGGCATTTCGCGGGGACCGCTGATCGATATCGCATCCGCGCCCGACACGACAGGCATCCATTGGGGCGCCGACGGCACGGTGCGTATCGGCGCCCTCACCACCATCGCAGCGATCGCGGCCGATCCACGCGTTGCCGCGGCCTACCCCGGCATTGCCGCTTCCGCGCAAGGTCTCGCGACGCCGCAGATCCGCCATCTCGCCACGCTCGGCGGCAATCTCGCGCAGCGTTCGCGCTGCTGGTATTTTCGCAATCCCCATATCGCCTGTCTGAAAAAGGGCGGATCGGATTGCCCGGCGCGAGCCGGCAATCATCTCTATGGCGTCGCCTTCGATCTCGGCCCCTGCGTGGCGGCGCATCCCTCGACCATGGCGGCGGCGCTGCTCGCCTATGAGGCCAGCATCGCCACCGACAAGCGGAGCGGGCTGACGGTCGGCGACGTCTTCGGCGATGGCGCCAACGGCGCCGCCGACAACGCGCTGTTGCCGGGCGAGATGATCAAAAGCGTCGAACTGCCCGCGCCGCTCCAGGGCGAACGCGCGCTGTACAAGCGCGCGATCAGCCGCACGCACGCCGAGTGGCCGCTGGTCGAGGTCTGCGCCCGCGCAGTCATCAGGAATGACGCCTTCGCGTTCATTCGCATCACCGCGGGCGGCATTGCACCGGTCCCGCTCCGTCTTCAGGCGTCGGAGGCCGCATTGCAAGGCAAGCCTGTGAACGCGGCGGTCATTGCCGACGCCGCGAAGCAGGCGATTTCAGGCGCAAAACCATTGCCGATGACGGGATACAAGCTCGATCTGCTGGCGGGCGTGGTGCAGGATCTGCTCGAGCGGCTGGCGGCGTGAAAACAAATTCGAAAACGATCGATCAATCGTCCTCGAATTCGTCTTCTTCGTTGACCTTGCTGCCGGCCTTGTGCGGATGCGGCGGCTTTCGTCCGCCGAGCGATCCCGTTACGTAGGGTTCGCGCGAGGCGTAGGCGTTGCGTCCGCCTGCCCGTGCCGCGATCTCTTCGCCCGACGCGGCCGCCGGCTGGCAGATGAGGCGTCGCGAGGCGCGGCGCATCAAATCGACGTGGATATGATCCTCGTGATAGGAGTTGGAGCCCGGCGCCAGCACGGTGTTGAACTGCTGGCAGGCGGAGGCCTGGACGTCGCGCAAAAAGCCCTGCTCTTCCGGCATGCCCCGCCAACCACCCTTCACCGTGATGCGCCGGCCGTCGGCGAGCGTGAAGGCCGCGATATCGAGCGCGTTGCCGAAGGCGTGTTCGGAAATATGCGCGCTCGGATTGCCGTTCATGCCGCGGCAGGAATAGGCGGAGATCTGCTTGATCTCGACCACGCGCGCGCCGAACCAGCGCATCGCCGCCGGCTGCACGGAGTCGGCGAGCCAGCGATCGAGCGCGGAGACGATTGGACAGGCCAATGTCGCCGCCGGCCTGACCGCGACCGGGCCCACGGAAGCAACGGAATTGCCCGGCGCGGGACCGAGCCGCGGCAAGGGTGAAGCGGCGGGCGGCTGCGAATAGGGCGCGGAATAAGGTGCCGAATAGCGGTCGCGCCGCGGATAGGCCGGCGCGCCCATATAAGGCGGTTGCCCGGGCGTACCCTCAGGCGGCAGATCGATCTCGTCTTCCTGCGAGGCGATGCCCGGCGGCGTCAATGAAATGGGTCTGTTGGAAATAGGTCCATTGGAGGGCGCGGCGTAATTCGGCTGGCGCAGCGCATTATCCGAATAAGGCGCCTGCGATGACGCTGGGCGCCGGCTGGATCGGCCAGCGCGGCTGGTTGCCGATGTTTCCGGGCGGCCGCAATTCATCGGCGAAACCGTAGGTCGCGCCGCCCTCGCCGAGCGCTGCGACCTTGAGCGGGAATTCGGCCCCGCAGGCGCCGGGGCCGGAAATCGGATCGATCCGGACCAGTTCCGGGCTTTCCTTGACCGCGCCGGACTTAAGGCATGCCAATTCAGCCTCGGCCCGCCACGGCTCGCGCTCGGCGGATTGAAAAAATCCGCGGCCACAACCCGCTAGCGAGACAAGGACGAAGGAGCCGACGAGATACAAACGAACTCCGCGCGTCATGCGCGCAACTTCAACCAATTTATTTAAGGACTCTTCAACGCGTTGATTTCACGAATTTTTTACCACGTTGCCCGGGCCGGACCGGCGCAGATGGCGGGGACAGGCAGCACCGCTGCCTTTTTCGGCCGGGAACGCTTTGCTAGATTGAAGCGTTATTTGCGGGCACGACGTAAACCAAGGGAGCATTCCCATGACTTTCGTCAGCAGGCTGAGCGTTGTTACCGCGTACGTTGCGTTCGCCTTCGTCGGCGCCATCGTGCTCGGCGTAATCTAGCTTTCCCGTCCAGGCTCTGGACCCTCTCGCCCGGTGGCCGATCCACCGGGCGTTTTCGTGCCTTTGCGCAACAGTTTTCAGACGCTCGACCACCATTACAAACGACAAAACCGCTGCGTTCATCCCGCGTTCAGCCCGGCGGGGCTGAAATGCCAGCCTGGTCTTTTGTCTGATTCTGCCTGATCTCCCGTCATCTGGAACCCCTCCGATGCAGCGCCGGCTTTCATTCGCGCTCTTGCTCGTGGCGGCGATCGGCACGCCCCAGGTTTCGGCGGCTTCACCCGAAATGACGCAACTGGCACAGGCGCAGCCCGCGCCGGCGCGGCCGGCCGCACCTACCGCACCAAGTTCTACCGCACCAATTCTGCCGCCGCACCTGCTGCCGACGCGCAGCCGGCCGTCGAAGAACCGATCGGCAATGTCGCGACCCTGACCGGCAGCGCGAACGTGACCCGCAGCAACGAGACCACGCCGCTCAAGCCAAAGGACGATATTTACCTCAACGATATCGTGCAGACCGGCGCGAACTCCACGCTCGGCATCACCTTCAACGACGCCACCACCTTTAACCTCAAGGCGAGCACGCAGATCACCATCGACAATTACGTCTATGAGGATGGCGGCAAGCAAAACGCCGGAATATTCGACGTCGCCAAAGGCACTGCCGCCTTCGTGGCCGCAGCGGTTGCCAAAACCGGCGACATGAAAATCACGACGCCGACCGCGACGCTCGGCATTCGCGGCACCACCGGCCTCGTCGAAGTGCCGGAAGGTGCGGCCGCCAACAATCCGGGGAATGTCGCGATCAAGCTTTATCCCGACGCCGACGGCAAGGTCGGACGGATCGAAGTCAACGACCGCGCGGGCGCCCGGCTTGGTTTCCTGACGCAAGGCGCCAGCGGCTTCACGATCCGCCCCGGCGTTGGCGGCGCGCGTTTCGCCGCCGTGCCGCTGACGATTTCGCCGCAGCAGATGCAGCGCGACCAGAGCTTCGTGCGTCAGGTTCACTCAACGCAAACTCTCGGCCGCCGCATCGTCGACGAGCAGCGCGCCTTCCGCCGCGCCAATCCGGGCGTCAATCGTGGCAACGCGCCGCGCCGATCGGGACAAAACGGATTGCCGGGACAGAACCGGACCGGACAGCCCGGTCTGCAGAATCGTCCGGGCTTGCAGCAGCAACAGCCCGGCCAGCAGAACCGTCCCGGACAACAGCAATTGCAGAACCGGCCGGGTCAACCGCCAGCGCCACCGCAACCGGGCTCGCCCAACCGGCAGGGGCAGCAGCTGCAACGGCCGGAATCCGCCCCACCACAGACCGGACTGCCGCCGCGACCGGGTCAGCCGCAACAACAGGGCGTGCCGGCCCAGCCAGCCGCTCCGCAACCAGGTGTTCAACAACCCGGCGTTCAACAGGGTGTGCCCGCCCGGCCCGGTGCGCAACGACCGGCGCTGCGGCCGCCGCCAAGGGGCGGCAAGCCGCCACCGAAGCAACGAGCGCTGAAAAGGCTTGATTGCTATGCGAACCGGTATCCACCCCGGATCAAGTCCGGGCAGGCTTTCGCTCGAAAACGCTCTGGAGACGAAGTACGAAGCGAGATCAGGCGTGCGGTTTCCGCAGCAGCGGTTCGCCGGCGCGGATGTGGGCGCCTTCCGTGATGTTATCCGCGAATTCGAAATGATCCGGCGTCAGCACGATGATGGTCGAGCCATGCTCGAACCAGCCGAGTTCATCGCCTTTGCGGACGCTTGCATCGCACGGAAATACCACCGGTCCCTTGCTTTGGGCATTGAGCGTCACATCGAGAAAGTGCAGCCGGATACTGGCGACCAGGATTGCGGCGACCGGCACCAGCGTCAGCGCCTCGCCTGACGCAAGACGGGTTTGCAGGACCGCCCGCTCGTTCTTGCAAAACAACCGCTCGACCCGCTTCAGCGCGATCGGATTGACGTTCCAGACATCGCCATGGATGAACGTCACCCGCTCGATGCGGCAATCATGCGGCGCATGGAAACGGTGATACATGCTCGACGTCAGCCGCAGGGTGACAAAGCGCCCGTTGCGGTGGCTCTCTACCAACGCGGGATCGCCGAGCAGGTCGAGCAGCGAGTAGGGTGCGCCCTTGATCTGAAACAGCTCGGTATCCGCGATCCGCCCGAACGCGCCGACGATGCCGTCCGACGGGCTCGCCACAATGGCAGGATCGGGATCGGCCGGCCGCAGGCCCGGCCGGAGCTCGCGCGTAAAGCAATCGTGCAGGCTTTTGAATTCGGTTTTTTTGGCTTCGGACAAATCGAGGTCGGAAAACATCCGCCAGCAGGCGATCGAGAAATCGCGCACCAGCGGATTTTCGATCTTGCTGAACCATCCGATGAACCGGGTCAGCGCCGCCCGCGGGATACGGTTGGTCAACAGAAAATTGAGGTCTTCCTGCTGGGTCAGACCGGCAATCAGCCCCCGGATTGTCATGAATTTGTCAGCAGGTTTAGCTAGCGCTGGTGGCATGGATTCGCCTCTCCCGATTCTGTCGCTGTCCGCCGCCGCGATTGCCGGCGCCGCAGTGGCCTTCCCAAAATTGCAGGCGCGGCTGGCGCTGTCGCGGGCCAAGCACCGCTCCCTGACCGGACATTCCAAAATGTCCAAAATGGTCGCGCGCCTGTTGCCGCATTACGAATTCGACATCGACGACTTCTTCTGCTCCGACGGCGCGCCGCGCGAGGTCGCGACGCAGCGCCAGGACGGCTTTTTCCGTCTCGCCGGCCTCTACCAGGACCGCTATGCCAAGGGCCGGCAGATGACGGCGGAAGCAGCCCTGCACATCTCCGACCTGCAATTCACCGAAGCCTACCGGGTGCCGTTCCAGTACAGCCGCCTCGTGCGCGAGCATCTCGGCACCGGCGCCTTCATGCAATCCTCGGCCGGCGTCACCGTCACCGACGTCGACGGCAACGTCTTCTACGATTTGACCGGTTCCTACGGCGTCAACATTTTCGGCAATGATTTCTACAAGGAGTGCATCACCGAAGCCGAAAAGCGCGCCCATGCGCTCGGCCCGGTGCTCGGCTCCTATCACCCCGTCATCACCGACAACGTCAAACGGCTGTGCGAGATTTCCGGGCTCGACGAAGTCTCGTTCCACATGTCCGGCACCGAAGCGGTCATGCAGGCGGTGCGGCTTGCGCGCTACCACACACGCCGCTCGCATCTGGTTCGCTTTGCCGGCGCCTATCACGGCTGGTGGGGCGACGTGCAGCCCGGCGTCGGCAACCCGGTATCGCCGCACGAAACCTATACGCTCGCCGACATGTCGGAGCGGACATTGCATGTCCTGAAGACGCGGCGCGACATCGCCTGCGTACTGGTCAATCCGCTGCAGGCGCTGCACCCCAACGCCAACGCGCCCGGCAATTCGGCGCTGGTCGATAGCTCCAGAGGCGCCAAATACGATCGCGCCGCTTACGGCGAATGGTTGAAGGCGCTGCGGCAGGTCTGCACCGAGCGCGGCATCGTGCTGATCTTCGACGAAGTGTTCGTCGGCTTCCGCCTCGCCGCCGGCGGCGCGCAGGAATATTTTGGCGTCCGCGCCGACATGGTGACTTACGGCAAGAGCCTCGCCGGCGGCTTGCCGGTCGGCGTCGTCTGCGGCCGCAAGGAATTGATGCGACGCTTTCGCGACGATCGTCCCGCAGACATCTGCTTTGCCCGCGGCACCTTCAATTCGCATCCCTATGTCATGACGGCGATGGACGAGTTCCTCTCCAGGCTCGCCAGCCCCAATTTCAATGCCGTCTATCACGGGCTCGACGAGACCTGGAACGCGCGCGCCAAACAATTGAACGACAGGCTGATCGCGGAGGACCTGCCGGTGCGGGTCGGCAATTTGTCGTCGATCTGGATGGTGCATTATACCGAGCCGTCCCGTTACAACTGGATGCTTCAATATTACCTGCGCGCCGAAGGGCTCGCCTTGAGCTGGGTCGGGACCGGCCGGCTGATCTTCAGTCTCAACTACACCGACGCCGACTTTGCCGCGGTGGCCGACCGCTTTGTCGCCGCGAGCGCGAAGATGAAGCGCGACGGCTGGTGGTGGCACAACGCTTCCACGACCAACAAGAACATCAAGCGGCAGATCCTCAAAGAGATGCTGACGCGAAAACGGCAGCGATAAGTCGGTATTTTCACTTTCCGTCATGGCCGGGACAGCCGTCCGAAGGACGGCGTCGCTTCCGCTCGCCTATGCCCGGCCATCCACGTCCTGGCCGCAAGAGAAGCAAAGACGTAGAATGCCCGGCACAAGGCCGGGCATGACGAAAACGTAGGCGACGACGCAAGTCGCTCAGGCGTGCTTGACGTGCTTTTCGAGACCGGGGTCGATCAGTTCGCCCTTCATCAGGAACAGCGGCGCCTTGTAGTAGAGTTTCAGATCGCTGAACGGGTCGGTGAGTATCTTGGTCATCCAGACCAGGCCGGTTTCGACGTCGCGGATGAAGAAGAGATGGACGGTGCGGAACACCAGCCCGCCTGCTCCGATCGCCAGCCAGATCTTGGCAACCTGCCGCATGAAGTCCGCAGGCGTAGCCCAGGGGGTGACCATGCCGAGCAGCGTCGGGTCGAGATACAGCACCAGCGGCGAGAGCGCCCAGATCGTCATCAGCACGACCTTGCGCTGCAGATTATAGCCGACCTTGATCTCTTCCTTGTGCTCGTGGGTCGCCTGGTTGACATGGTCATACCCCTTCGGCTCGAAGAAGAAGTGACCCGCCTGGCGCGAGGTCATCGAAACCAGCCAGCCGAGCAGCGCCGACACCACGGGGTCGATGAACAGCATCGCGTAGCCAACCAGGAAGCTTGCGGCACTGACGAAGTGCAGCGACTGGTTGATGCGGCTGTGGTGGTAGTAGCGATGGTCGTCCCAGCGCTGGGTTCGCAGTTCCTGCAGGAAGTTCTTGATCATTGTCTCCCCCAAATTTCTTTCGGGATCAGGTTTACAGGGATTCGATGTACGGCGTGTGACATCATCAAAATGACATATGACGATGTACAGCGACGCGATGACGCAACTGGCTGCGTGCCGCATCACGCGGCAGCAGCGACCTCGGTCTTGCGGAAACGCACCAGCGAGAAGTGGCCGAGCGGCGGCACCAGGCGACGCTCCGCCAATTCCATTCCCCGCGCGCCCGCCAGCCATTGCGCATAGCGCGACCAGGCGAATTCGGCGGTGCGGAAGCCGAGCGGGCGAACCACCGGCTGCAGACGCTGCTCGATAAACCGTCTCACGCCGGCGTCCGCGCTGACACGGGTCAGGATGATGAGTTCGCCGCCCGGCCGCAGCACGCGGGCGAATTCGTCCAGCGCGGCCTCCGGGTTGGGCACCGCGGTGACGACATATTGCGCCATCACGACGTCGAACGAATTGTCCGGGAATTCGAGCTTCTCCGCGTCCATCACCGCGAGGTCCTCGACGTTCTTCAGGCGAAGTTCGGCAACGCGCTTCCGGGCTTTTTGCAGCATCGCTTCGGAAATATCGGTGCCGAAGATGCGAAGGTGCGGCGCGTATTGCGGCAACGAGATGCCGGTGCCGACACCGACCTCGAGCACGCGGCCACCGATCTTGTTGGTCGCCTGGATCGCGGCCTTGCGGCCTTTGCTGAACACACCGCCGAACACGAGATCGTACACCGGCGCCCAGCGATCATAGGCGGTCTCGACCATCTCGCGGTCGAAGTCCAACGGCCGGCCGCCGTCAAGCTTGATGGTGTTTGCCATGGTTCGTTTGCCTTCTCGTCTCTCGTGAATGTGGTTATTCTTCGATTAGCCGATCAGCCTTGCGCGGCGCTGGTGCCGGGCACATGCAGCGCCGGCCGCAGCGAACGGCTGGGCTGCAACGCCGTCAGATTGCCGATGAATTGTCGCGCGCTGTTTTCCCAGGAGCTATCGAGCGCAAAATTCCGGCAGGTCTCGCGCGACATCGTCAGCGCGCGAAGACAGGCCTTGCGCAGATCCTCGTCCAGCGCGCCGATCGGGTGATCGGCAATCACATCCTTTGGGCCGGTGACGGGAAAAGCCGCAACCGGCGTGCCGCAAGCCAGCGCTTCCAGCTGCACGACGCCAAAGGTGTCGGTGAGACTGGGAAACACGAAGACATCGGCGGCTGCGAGGTGTGAACTCAGATCCTGTCCCTTTTTCTCGCCGAGAAAGACCACGTCCGGATATTTCTGCGCGAGCTGCGCCTTCTGCGGTCCGTCGCCCACCACCACCTTGGTTCCCGGCAAATCGAGCGAAAGAAACGCTTCGAGATTTTTTTCAACCGCGACCCGGCCCATGGTCATGAAGATCGGCCGCTGCAAACCGAGTTGCGCCGGATTGTCCGGGGTGAACAATTGGGTGTCGACGCCGCGGGTCCAGGAGCCGAGCCTGCGAAAGCCGCGCTCGCCGAGCTGCTGCCGCAGCGAAGCGGTCGCGACCATGATCGTCGAAGCGGCGGCATGAAAATGCCGCAGCACCGCATAGCCGACGCTTGCCGGAATCATGGTTCGCACGGCGACATATTCCGGAAAGCGCGTCGTATAGGATGTCGTGAACGCGAGCTTGCGGCGGCGGCAATAGGCGCGCACCGCCCAGCCGACCGGCCCTTCGGTCGCGATATGGATGGCGTCCGGCGCTGCTTGCTCGATCCTGCGCGCAATCTCGCGCCGGTTCGGCAAGGCGACGCGCAATCCCGGATAGGTCGGGACACCGACGGATGGAAATCCGTCGGGGGTCAAGAAGCTGATTTCGGCGCCAAGCCCTGCGGCGCTGCGGGCCAGCGACGTCAGCGTCCGGACGACGCCATTCACCTGCGGGTGCCAGGCGTCGGTCGCGATCAATATCCTCATGGTCGAACCTGAGATCCGTTGATTCTCGATTAACGACGTTAAGGACATGGATATTTCAGGCGTATGACGTCATCGATATGTAAGGTTCTTTTTCACCCTGCTTTGACGCTTTTTCGTGTAACGTGACAGAACGATGTCAAACCTGAACGAAGATCCCGCGCCACGGCGCCTGCGACGGAAGCGGCGAAACTATTCGCTGCTGATCCTCGCTGCGGGCATTTTCCTGTTCGGCATCGCCGCCGGCACGCTTTACTATGCGTTGCGGCCGGTCACATTGCGGATCGCCGTCGGACCTGCCGGAAGCGAGGATCAGAAACTGATCCAGCTGATGGCGCAGAGCTTCGCGCACGAAGGAGCGGCCATTCGGCTGGCGCCGATCACGACCGACGGCGCGGCCGAGAGCGTCGCGCTGTTGACGGCCGGCAAGGCCGACCTTGCGGTCGCACGCGGCGATTTAAATCTGCCGACCATTGCCGAATCCGTCGCCATCCTGCGCAAGAACGTCGTCGTGCTGTGGGCGCCTTCCGGCCTTGCTCCGAAGGGCTCCAAAAAACAGCCGACGCCAAAGATCAAAAGTCTCGACGAACTCGCAGGCCACCGCGTCGGCGTGATCGGCCGAACGCAAGCCAACGTCACGCTGCTGCGCGTGATCCTGACCGAGTTCGGGCATCAACCCCGACAAAGTGACGGTCGCCCAGTTCGGCACCAGCCAGATTGCCGAGATGGCGCGCGACCAGAGCATCGACGCATTCATGGCGGTCGGCCCGCTCAACAGCAAGATCACCGCGGATGCCATCACGGCGACGGCAACGAGCCGTGGCGAACCGAAATTTCTTCCGATCGACGTCTCGGAGGCGATCGCCCAGAAACACCCGCTCTATGAGTTCGAGGAAATTCCCGGCAGCATCTTCAGCTCGTCGCCGCCGCGGCCCGACGACAAGATCGAAACCGTCAGCGTCAACCATCTGATCATCGCGCCGAAGACGCTGTCGGACACCGACGGTCGGCGCATTCGCCCGGCAGTTGTTTACCGATCGCCAGCAGTTCGCGCGGGAATTGCCGAGTGCCGCGCAAATCGAAAAACCGGATACCGACAAGGACGCGGCGCTGCCCGCGCATGCAGGCGCGGCCGCCTATATCGACGGCAACGAGCGCACTTTCCTCGAGAAATATTCCGACTACATCTGGGGCGTGGTTCTTCTGCTCTCGGGCCTCGGATCGGCCGGCGCCTGGCTGCGGCACTATTGGAAGCGGGATGAGCGGGAGCGATATACCGTCCATCGCGACAACCTGCTCGATTTGATTACCAGGGTACGTCAGGCCGAAACGCCGGAAGAGCTGGCGGAGATGCAGGGCGTGGCCGACGGATTCCTGCGCGAGGCGCTTGACAGCTACGATGACGGCGCGATCGAGGAGAGCGACCTGTCGGTGATCGGGCTGGCGCTCGAACAATTCCACCATGCCGTCGCCGACCGCCGCGCCACGCTCGCTACCCTGGTGCCCGACGCGCCGCTGATGCGGGTTCAGACCCCGAGATAAACCTGCTGGATATATTTGTCGCCGGCGAGATCGCTGGAGCGCCCTTCCCGCACCGTGCGGCCATGCTCCAGCACATAAACGCGATCGGCGATCCGCAAGGTCGAGGTCGCGTCCTGCTCGACGATCAGGATCGCGGTGCCGTCTTTCCTGATCTTCTCGATCGCGTCGAAGATCAATCCCTTGAGCCGCGGCGCGATGCCGACCGAGGGCTCGTCGAGCAACAGCAGTTCCGGCCGGCCCATCATCGCACGTCCGATCGCGACCATCTGCTGCTCGCCACCCGACAGCGTGCTCGATTGTTGCTGCTGGCGCTCTTTCAGGACCGGAAACAGCGAGAATACGCGTTCGAGATCGTCCTGGATTTCGGCCTTGTTCGAGCGCAGATAGGCGCCGAGCTGCAGATTTTTCAGAACCGATAGTTCCGGAAACAGCCGCCGCCCCTCCGGACAATGGCAAATGCCGCGGGCGACCACGTCATAGGCGGGCAGCCGCTCCAGCCCCTCGTCCTTGAATTTCAGCGTGCCGGTCGAGGGGATCGCGCGCGAGATGGCTTTCAACAGCGTGGTCTTGCCGGCGCCGTTGGGACCGAGCACGCCGACCAGCTCACCCTTGTCGACGGCGATGGTGACGGCTTCGACGGCAAGCGCCTTGCCGTAACGCACGCTGAGATCGGTTACTTCAAGCAGAGGCATGATCGGCCTCCGTTCGCCCGATATAGGCTTCGATCACGCGCGGGTCGCGCACGATCTCCGCAGGCGGCGCGACCGCGATGATCTCGCCGAAGTCGATCGCGATGACGCGCGACACCAGCGCCATGAATTCGCGCAGCTTGTGCTCGATCAGAAGGATGGTCAGGCTTTCCTCGCGATGCAGCCGCTTGATCAATTGCGCCAGCGGCTCGATCTCGCTGCTGCCCAGGCCCGCAAAAGGTTCGTCCAGCAACAACAAATCGGGCTTGGTCGCGAGCGCGCGGGCGATTTCCAGCCGCCGCAGATCGCCATAGGGCAGCGTTTCCACGGGCTCACCGGCCTTGGCGCCGAGGCCGACCTGATCGAGCAATTGATGCGCGCGGCTTTCCTTGTTGTGGGCCTCGCGCGCCCGCGGCGACAGGCAGGCCACGACCACATTTTCCAGCACCGTCATGCCCAGGAACGGCCTTGTGAGCTGGAAGGTGCGGGCGACGCCGCGGTTGACGATCTTGTAGGGTGCAAGCCCGCGCAACTCCTGCCCCTCGAAACTGATCGTGCCGGTGTCGGCCGGAATGAACCCGGTGAGGAGATTGAACAACGTGGTCTTGCCGGCGCCGTTGGGGCCGAGGATGCCGGTGAGTTCACCCGGCTCCAGCGAAAAGCTGACGTTCTTCACAGCCGTGAGGCCACCGAAGCGCTTGGAGACGTCCTTTACTTCCAGGATCGCGCTCATCGGAAACGCCCCGACAGCCGGCGCCACAGCGGCGCGATCAATCCATTGGGCAGGAAGAACAGGATCAGCATCAGCGTCAGCGTGTAGACCCAGAGCCGGTACTCACCAAAGCTGCGCAGCATCTCGGTCAGCAACGTCAACAGGATCGCGCCGAGGGCGGGGCCATAAATCGAACCGATGCCGCCGACATAGACCATGATGATGATCGTGATCGAAACCACCACCGAGAACAGCGGCGGACTGACCTGGAGCTGGTAATGCGCATAGAGCGCGCCGCCGAGGCCGGCAAAGGCGGCGCTGATCATCAGCGAGGCGATCTTGTAGAAGGTGACGTTGATGCCGGCCGCCTGGCAGGTCGCCTCGTCACCGCGGATGGCGCGCAGCAACAGGCCCCAATGCGATTGCGCGAGCGCGGTGAGGATCGCGACCGCGGCCACGAGAATGGCCAGCACGAACCAGTAATAATGCAGCGGCGACTGGATCAGCGGTTCGAGGCCGTAAAGGCCCTCCTCGCCGCCGCTATATTCCCAGAAGATCAGACACAGCCGCTGCACGATCGCGGACGCCGTCAGCATCGCGAGCGCGAAATACGGCCCTTTCAGGCGCAGCGTCGGGAAGCCCACAATAAGACTGAACGCAACCGCGATCACGACCGCCGCCGGCAGGCTGTACCAGGGATTGGCAAACCAGACGGTGGCGAGGAAGCCCGCGGTGTAGGCGCCGGCGCCGATGAACAGCGAATGCCCGAAATTCTCCCGGCCCGTGAGGCCGGACATGAAATCCCAGCTCGCCGCCCAGATCGCGTAGATCGCGCAGACGGTGAGGACGCCGGTGAGGTAATTGCTGTCGAGCAGCATCGGCGTCAGCGCCAGCACTGCGACGATTGCGGCAGCACCGGCCAGATCGATGAGTGAGGGGCGCATCATCTAGAACGCCGCCCGCCGACCGAGCAACCCGGACGGCTTGATCATCAACGTCGTGACCACGGCGACCAACGACACCAGTTCGGTCCATGACGTCGAAATGAGATAGGCAACGGCGGTCTCGGAATAGCCGAGAAGCAGCGCCGCCAGGATGCTGCCGGGTATCGATCCCAGCCCGCCGACGATGACGATGGCGAAGGCTTTGACCATCGGCAGCAATCCCATGCCGGGCTGCACCGTGAGGAACGGCGAGACCAGCACGCCGGCCAGCGCCGCGGTGCCGGCCGAGATTGCCATCACGATGGAAAAGATGCGGTTGGTCGGGATCCCCATATATTGCGCGGCTTCCGGATCCTGCGACACCGCCAGGATCGCAGCGCCCAGGCGGGTACGCTGGATGAACAGCCACAGCAGGCACAGCACCAGCACGCCGGCGAACAAGGCCAGCAATCGCTGGCCGCCGATATCGACGCCGCCGATCGAGACCTTGTCGGCCACGAAAGACGGCACGTTGCGGTATTCGGAACCGAAGGTGATGAACAGCCCCTGCTCGACCGCCAGCGAAACCGACAGCGTGATCATCAGCACCGCCAGTTGCGAATAGCGCAGCGGCCGAACCAGATAACGCTCCATCAACACGCCGAACAACGCCACCAGCAGCACCGCGAGCGGCGCCGCGATGAACAGTGGAAAGTGCAGCAGGCCGGTGAAGACGTAGGCCGAATAGCCGCCGAGCGCATAGAACGCGCCATGCGCCAGATTGAGGATGCGGGCGACGCCGAAGATCAGCGTGAAGCCGACCGCCAGCATGGCATAGATCGCGCTCGACACGGCGCCGTAGATCAGGATTTCGAGCATGCCGCCCCGATGTCAGAGGACCAAAAAGCTATAAAGGACCAAAAGAGAGCAATTTGCGAAGGCTGGCGCCTCCGCTTTCAGGCGACCGGACGATTTGAAATCCGGCCGGTCGCGCCCCGTGAGGATGAGCAGTTAGTTGCTCATCCAGGGCGGCGCGATCATCTTGCCGGTGGCGGCATCCTTTGGCCAGACCACCACGCGCTCGCCATTCGGCTGCCATTGCACGAACAGCAGGTTCTGCATGCCGGGTCCGGCTTTGACGTCATGCATCTCGTCGAACACCATCTGGCCGGCGATGCCGACGTGATCGGTCTTTTCGAGCTCCTTGATGACGGCATCGGCTTCGACCGACTTGGCGCGGGCCACCGCGTCGGCATAGACATAGACCGCGTCATAGGCGCCGACGCCGGTATAGACCGGGGCGGTGCCGAACCTTTTGACGAATTCATCCCAGAACGGAATGGTCTTCGGCGTCACCGGCGCGCGGATCGCAAGCATGCCGACGGTTTCGCTGTTGGCCTTGCCGCTGACGCGGCTGAAGAAGTCGGCGTCCTGGCTCTTGACGTCGATGCCGCCGATCGGGATCGGCACCTGCGCGTCATACCATTGCTTGACGAAGACGTCGGAGGAGGCGTGCGACAGGATCACGATCAGATACTGCGCGCCGGAGTCCTTGACCTTGGCGAACAGCGGCGAGAAGTCCGATGTGGAGGTATCGAAGAACTCCGAGAGCTTGACTTCGGAGCCACCGTCGATGGCGCCCTTCTTGAGGATCGGCACCAGGTCCTGCACCCATTTCGCGTTCTCGCCGACGATCGCGATCTTGGTCAGTTTCAGATCGTCCTTGAGCTTGCCGCCGATGAAGTCGACCAGCGCGCGGGCCTGATGCGCGGCGTTGATCGGGAAGGCGCGGAAAATGTATTTGTAGTTGTTGTAGTCGGCCTTCACCTTGGCGGTGATCGCCGGGGACGCGGCGCCTACGCCGATATAGATCGTCTTGGCCTGCGAGATGTGCGGCAACTGCGCCAGCGTCACGCCGCTGGTATAGCCGCCGATCAGCACATTGACCTTTTCGTCGGCGGTCAGCTTCTTGATCGCGGCGATGCCCTGTTCCGGATTTTCGGTCTCGTCGGCAACCACGATCTCGAGCTTGCGCCCGAGCAGCCCGCCCTTGGCGTTGATTTCGTCGATCGCCATCTTGGCGGCATTCTGGGTGTCGCGCCCGACCTGGAGCTGGATCGAGGTCGGGATGCCGATGCGGATCGGCGGTTGCTGGGCGGAAGCGGGGGTGGCCGAGATGCCGACGCTCAAAATACCGAGGCTCAAAACACCGAGGCTCAAGGCGCTCGCGGCTGCGAACAGCTTCAATAATGGCTTCATTGTGAGACTCCCTGGCGCATGTGATCTGGCGAGACCCGATGCGCATTGTTTTTCTTAATTGCGCCAACAGTTTGCCTGCGGACAAAACCGGGAGTCAAGGACATAGGTTCGGCACGGGGCGGCCTGCGACGAAGTCTTAACGAAACAATTCCCTAACGCGACGAAACCATTTCGGCGGTTTTGTGCAAACGTCCTGAAACGGTTGACCGTTACTCATCTCCTCAACGACGCGCTGAAACGGGCGCGACAGGGCGCAAACTCAGGGGACGACAAATGTTCAATTCATTCAGGATGAATACCGGACTCGCGGCTGCCGCTTTCGGCGCACTGGCGATCGGTACCGTTGCATTTTCCACTGCCGCCGCAGCCGCTCCGCTGCCGCTGTTCCCGTTCTTCCTGTTCCCGCAGACCGAAGCGGCTCCGCCGCCGGTGCAGGCCGCGCCGTCGCAGGACGAAGGCACCGTCGTCGAAATACCGGCACGTCTGCGTCGCCAGGTCGTGAGCTACGCGACCCGCGAAGCGCCGGGTACCATCATCATCGATACCCCCAACACCTATCTCTATTATGTGCTCGGCGGCGGCCAGGCCATTCGCTACGGCATCGGCATCGGCCGCGACGGTTTCACCTGGTCCGGCACCCAGACCATCAGCAGGAAGGCCGAGTGGCCGGCCTGGACCCCTCCGCCGGAAATGATCGCCCGCCAGCCCTATCTGCCGCGCCACATGGCCGGCGGCCCCGGTAACCCGCTCGGCGCCCGCGCGATGTATCTCGGCGGCAGCATCTATCGCATCCACGGCACCAACGCGCCGGAAACGATCGGTACCCGGGTTTCCTCCGGCTGCCTGCGCCTGACCAATGAAGACGTCACCGACCTGTATTCGCGGGTCAATGTCGGCACCAAGGTGATCGTGCTGCCGATGACGGATCGCCGCGCCGACCTCGGCTCGACCATCCGCTAAGCCCGAACCTATTCAAACGCTCAAAAACGGCTCCGGCATTCGCCGGGGCCGTTTTCGCTTTCAGGTTTTGCCGCGCGATAAATCCAGGGTGCGGGACTCATTAATACGGATTGATGCAAGTTTGATGAAAGCCAGATAGTTGGCCGCGAACTTGTCGCATCGGGTCGCCACTCTTGAGCGGCCCGTCTCGTCCGCAGCTCGAATACCTTGGAGATCATTTGGTCCCGTACACCGCGTGGGTTCATTCCAGTCAAGCGAAGCGATTGATGTCGCTCTTTGGCAGAAATCCGACATGTCGGGGAAGCCTGAGGATGTCTGCGCTTGCGGGAGGAGCGGACGCGCCGCGCGAGCCCGGATACTTCCGTTGATGACCCACAACTGACGTCAGTCAATATCGTCGGTCAGTATTAGTAAGCGCTTTCAGTCGCCCTCCGGAGGCATCATGTCCGGCAGCTCGAACGGCTTCGGGCCATTCGTCGGTGTTTTGGGCGCCGTCCCCGGAAGGATCTCGAAGTTTGGCGTGAACGAAACCATGAGGCCCCTAAGCTGATCAAAGGGCTTGCGGTCGCCGTCGAACTTCGCCTTGCCGGCGTTCATTAAGTCGTCGAAGGAGTTGACACCCATCATCACCATGTTGAGGTCGGCCCGGTTGAGCGTGATCGTTAGATCAGGGTTTTTTGCCTGCTCGCCCTTGATGTTGGTCAGCGTGGCGTTGCTCAACTCCACCAGATACTTCTCGCCGTTGTCGGGCGTGACCAGGTTGATGGTGAAGCGTATGCCATCGGCTTTCTTCGGATCCATGCTGATGCCCAAGAAGTCGAGCCAGTTTTCCGTCGACATGGCGCGTACCACGTCCGGCCCGGTGCTTCGTTGGGGCGTGCCGCCAGGCAGTCCGTTGCGCAGCTCATAGGATGCCTGCAGGTAGCTATTACGAAAGCTGGTGCTCTCGGACTGGTAGCCAAGTTGCTCGTACACATCGGCCAGCAAACCCCGGGCCTCCTTGTTCTGCGGCTCCGCAAACACCAGGCGGTTGAGAATCTCTGTGGCCTGCAGGTATTGGCCCTCGGCCTCCAGTTGCTTTCCTTTGGCAATGATCTTCGCCGAGCCGCCCATCATTTCGACATACAGCGGTGCCGAATCCTTCGGCGACAGCGGCGCCAGATTGACAGGGTTGCCATCGTAGTGGCCAAGAAAGCGGTTGATGACAGCGCGCGAGTTGTTCTGCGCGTCGCCGTGGTAGCTGCGCGCAGCCCACTGATGCTGCAGGCTCTTTGGTACTTGGTAGACATTTTGGATTTCGTTGATCGTCACGCCCTGGTTGGCGTAGTGTAGCGCCTGATTGTTCAGGTTGGCATACGCATCGCGCTGCGCGCGCAGTACTTCCTGGATACGAGCGTTGCCCCAGCGGGGCCAACTGTGCGAAGCGAATATCACATCGGCTTCCTGGCCGAACTTCCAGAGCGCGACGTTGATCTCTTTTGACCAATTCAACGCATTGCGAGTCGGCGCTCCACGCAGCGTATAGATGTTGTGTATGGTGCCGGTCACGTTCTCCGCGGCCCAGAAGGCCTTGAACTGCGGGAAGTAGGTGTTCATCTCCACCGGCGCCTCGGTATCCGGCGTGTTTTGGAACACCATCTTCACGCCGTCGAGCGTCAATTCTTCGAAGTCCTTGCTGATAACCAGGTTCGGCGCAATCAGCCCGGTGTTGCCGTTGGCCACGTTCTTGCCAATCGACTGATCCACATGGCCGTGCGGATCGCGCGGCAACAATACCGCGTATTGCCACTGCGTACGGCGCGACATGGCGTTGCCGGCGAAAACGTTCTCGGAGATCGCCGCCTCGAGGAAACCCTTGGGTGCAATCACCTTTACCTTGCCGTTGACGACGTCGGGTTCGTCCGCCACGCCACGCACACCGCCGAAGTGGTCGACGTGCGAGTGCGAATAGACGACGCCGACAACCGGCCGCTTGCCGAGTTTCTCGTTGATAAACTCAAGTGCCGCGCGGGCGGTTTCCTTGGCCGTCAGCGGGTCGAACACGATCCAGCCCGTATCGCCCCTAATGAACGAGATGTTGGCTAGATCGAATCCACGCACCTGATAGATCTTGTCCGGTACCACCTCGTACAGACCATAGGCCATGTTCAACACGGCCTGGCGCTGCAACGAGGGATGAATGCTCTGGAAGTCCTTGTCTTGCAGCAGCCACTGATAGCTACCCATGTCCCACGCAACTTGGCCGGCATCGGCCATGATCTGCTTGTAGGGCGGCTCGGCGATGAAGCCTTTTTTGGCCTCGTCGAAGTCGCGCTTGTCGTCGAAGGGCAGCGTGGCCGTGATGCCTTTGCGCAGCTCGAGCGTGAACGTCGACGGCAGATTGCCGTTCGGGTCGAAGTGCTTGATCTGCGCTGGCGGGCGCCCCACTCCGGCGCCTTGCGCATGCGCGACATCCGTAATGAAGGCGGGCAGGACAAAAAATGCAACGGCGACACTCGCAGCAACAATCAAACCTTGAAATTGTCGTCGGGTCTTCATTGCGCACTCCTGACAGGGAAAATGGATTGAGCTGTGCCGAATGGACAACCTTTTTGGTCTAAGGCCATTCAGATCAATGTGTTTGACGTAGATCAAAAATCGTCGAGAACCTGGCTCAAATTCAGGGAGGCCGCAGCAATGCTGTTGATGTCTCTTATTGGCACAAAGCGGACATGCCGACCGCTCGTGACGATGTCCGTTTCTTGGGGTAGTGACAGGTGGCGGTCAAAACGACGCGAATGATCCACCCCGGACATTAAACCTTGCAGGCGTCCGGCATCCGTCCACGCCTATTTTGTAACTCGCCGGCTGGGTTAGCGTCGTTATGCAAGCGAACAGTGTGAGGGATTAAACTGCAGAAAATTGTTTCAAAAATTAGCGGCAACTAGATCATAAGAACCTCTGCTTCCGCGGACATAAATTTTGGCTGCGGCGGCACATATTAAATCGCGGTTCGAATCGAACGCTTTCAGAAAGCCCGAACTCATCGGGGCGAGCGTCTGGTTCAATCCGTCTCAATGCCTCTTCGTCTATGTAAAATGACAACTCGAGAGCGCTGTCATGTCCCCAAAATCGCACGGCCCGCCGCGTTTGGTCGTATGAACGACTATGATTGGGAAAATCAATCACGAGATCGGCACCGATCAAGTCGTCGCCGGTCCGCGACCGCTTTTACCGGGATTGGGATCAGCGAACCGTCACGGTTAAATATGCGCTGCAATGTACGCTCGATTGTCACAACAATCTGACCGTGGATTTGTCTTAGCGAAACCTGCCGGCTTTCAGTACGGTCATGCAGGCTCATCGGATATTTTCTGCTCATTAGGTCAACCTCACTGACGCGCTCTCTTGCGAGCTTGGAAGTTCATCCAAACCATTAGATAGGCGTTGATTTTGCCTTTGCGAGCCATGGTGCAAGTAGCTTATGCAGGTACATTCGCTTGTTGGCATCATGGCCGGCCTTTCCGCCTCGAAATGACCCAGCCATTTTGCGCTGGTTTCGCAGCTTGATTGCGCTTTCGGTCTCAAAGAGTCGCCTGTTACGCTTCTACGATACGATGAGAGCTCCGATGAAAAAGCCAATTCGCCCAATTGACGAGCCTGAGCGGAAGGCGCCACGTGCCGACAGGCCGCCGACGGAAGGATTTGTGGTAATTGTCGACGGACACTTCAAGTCGGAGTTTGACACGGCCGAAGCTGCTGAATCATCGGGTCGGAAACTGAAATCGATTTATCCGATGCTCCAGATCGAAATTTATGACGCCGCTACAAAGGTCCGAACCTTATTGAGCTAAGAAACCTAGCTATCGCACCGTCCTCATCGGGAGCGGGAAATGGCCTTCTTAAAAAGAGAACTATATCGTCAGGTAAGCGGGCCCGAGATCACACACGAGGATCGGTGTTCCCTTGTCTTCGATACAGACACCAAAAGTTTGTATGTCGAGCGAGAGGTGGCGCATTTAGAGACAGGCATTGGGGGCGCAGTCGAATACCAAACAGCGACAATGGATATTGCGGACTATCTAACGCAAGGTGGTCAAACCGCTGGGCATCGCGAACTATGGCGTTTACTGAGAGCGCTCTTTGAGGACACGGGCGCGCCGATCCCCGTGAGATATAACTTCGCCGCACCTCTTCACAGCCATGATCTAGGAACCGCGCACTTGCCTAAGCCGATCGACTTGGCATGAGACGTGCGAAACATCGGTACCGGCCGCTGATCCTCCATTCCATCGGCCGGCCGTGCAATCACTCATGACCTAAACGCGACGTTCCCTTGGGTGTAGATGCCTTTCACTTCCGATTTTGGCACGAACCGGACCTACCGAACGTCACTGACGATGTCCGTTCGTAGGGGTAGACCGGAAGTCACCGACTGAGTGTCAAACCGACGCGAATGACCCCGAGCGGACGTTGAACCGCAGCGTCTGGTACCAATTGTTTGCCGATTCTCGCTCGTCGCCCCGTCGCAAAGTGCTAGGCTCCGGACGTCGGTGACGCATTTCCTGGAGATCAGTGCGACGGCGCGAGTTCATTACGCTTTTTGGCGGCGAGGCGACGACATCGTCGTTGGCCCGCGCGCAACAACCGTCAGGGCGGGTCTACCGGGTGGGTTACCTCGCACTCGCGTCGCGGGAGCAATCGCTCCATCTCATTAAGGCGTTCGAAGAGGGCCTGCGGAGGCTGGGCTACCGCGTTGGCGAGAATGTCGTCATCGACTACAGCTTTGCCGATGGCCACATGGAACGGCCACTCGCGCTTGCCGCGCACGTGGTCCGGCTCGGCGTGGATGTTATCGTTGCCGGGACCAACGCGAGCACGATTGCGGCTATGAAAGCCACCACAACCATCCCAATCGTCATGACCAACAGTGCCGAACCAGTTAGTGCCGGGATTGTCGCCAGTCTGGCGCGTCCGGGTGGGAACGTCACCGGGTTCAGCTCGGAAACTGGCGACGAGATATACGGCAAGCGACTTGAGTTGCTAAAGGAAACACTACCGAACCTCTCGCGTGTGGCAATTTTGAATCCGGACTTTGCGCCCAATCTGGAGCGTCTGAAGTCGACGCAAGACGCCGCCCGGCCGCTCGGGTTGAGGCTCCCGGTCGAAGCACGCGGACCGGATGCACTTGAACAAGCGTTCGCGACGATGATAGGGGAGCGCGCGCAAGCGCTCACCGTTCTAAGTGATGGTGTGCTGTTCAACTGTCGTGACCGATTGGCGTCATGGCCGTCAGAAATCGGCTACCGGCAGTCTCTGCCGTGAGTGAATACGCGGAGGCCGGCATGCTTCTGAGCTACGGGATTGACATGCGAGATCAATTTCGTCGAGCCGCCATTTTCGTCGACAAGATATTCAAGGGTGCGAAGCCTGCCGACCTGCCGGTCGAACTACCGACCAAGCTCGAGCTTGTGATCAATTTAAAGACCGCAAAGGCGCTAGGCATCATCGTCCACCGACACTTCTCACTCGCGCCGACGAAGTGATCGAATAGGATGCCATTTGTTGCGGTGCACGATTTCGGTTGCGGCACTTTTCGACGTGACAGACTAACCTGACGAAGTCCGTTCTTGAGGGCCCCAACAGCAGACGTCGTCGGACCACCGCTCTGTGTCCGGGTTGTGTCAATTTCGGAAGTCACTCCAATTTTGGCACAGATGTCTAAGCGGTCAGCGCAGCCGCGGCGTTGGGCTGACGTTAATTCATAGCCACAACGCCAGCATTGATCGTGGTCGCGTAGGCCACCCACACGAAATAGGGTGCTAGAAGCCAAGGCGCGACCCGATCGACACGAGACGCAGAGACAATCGTTGCGCCGATGGCGGTCAGCAATGCAACTATTATGACAAGAGCCGTTTTGGTGTCGTGCCAACTGAAGAATACTGGCGACCACGCCGCGTTGAGCGCGAGTGTACCAAGAACCATACCATCGCCTTTGAGCGAGCTGCAGATCGTGGCTCCGTTTCCCAGAGCTTCCAGAAGCTGATGGCCATCAAGATGTAGAGGGCCGTCCAAGCGATGGGAAAACCACAGGAGGAGGTGTCCAAGACGGCTTGGTGAGGGAGGCATACCATGTCGGGATCTCAGGTCTCGTCACCAGCGTTTCCAATATTCCTAAGCCGAGACACATCAACAAACTGATTACCAGCGCACCACTGATTTCGAACTCATTCTTCCCTGCCCATTAGGTGCATCGTCCGTTCGACCCTCACCATTATAATCGGATATCGATGTCTGCTTTGCCCCCAATAGCGAACAAATGATAGACATCGCTGAATGTCTCGAACGTGCCAACAACGGAAGTGACGCGCCCTATTCGATCACTTCGTCGGCGCGGGCCAGCATCGAAGGCGGCACGGTGAGGCCCAACTCTTTCGCTGTTTTTAGATTGATCGACAACGGGAATTGAGTCGGGAATTCGATTGGCAAGTCACCGGGCGCGGCACCACGCAGTATCTTGTCCACAAAATACGCGGAACGATGATAGCACCAGCGCAAATCGACCCCATAGCTGATCAATCCGCCTGCAATCACATGCTCACGATACCCGTAAACCGTCGGCAGCCGCATCGCTAGGGCCGCTGCAGCAATTTGTGGGCTGTTGACAACGAGCAGGCCGGTCTGCAGCACGATCACCACATCGACGCGTTTGTTTGCCAGTTCGCGCAATGCACCTTCGATATCTTCTGGCCGGTCCGCTTCCGCCGCCACGGTCTTGAGACCGGCGGCTCGGCCTGCAGCCTCAAGTTCAGGGACTTGGGGTGCTCCTTTTGGGTCCCTCGAATTCGTAAGCAGCCCGATAGTGCCCGCACCCGGCACTATTTCCCGTGCGACTTCGATTTGTTTCGCAGGCAATCCCGCAACATAGGGTTCTATTCCAGTAACGTTGCCTCCCGGTCGCGCCTCGTTCGCTATCAGGCCAAGGCGAACGGCGTCGGCGAGAGCCGCGCAGACAATCGGGATCGTCGAGGTCGCCTTCCTCGCAGCAACCGCGTCCAGGGTGGCAAACGCATAGATGACATTGGGCTTTAGCTGAACGATTTCTTCTACAATTGCTGGCAATCGATCCCAATCGCCGCCTGCGTTGCGAGCCTGTATGTCGAGATCGCGGCCCAAGACGTAGCCTAGGTCCTCTAGACCCTTCCGAAAAATGTTGCCGAAGGATTGGCCTATTTTCGATGGGCCAAAGAAGCCCGGAATGCCAATGATCGGACGCTTGGGCGATGTGCCGGCACGCACCAAGCCCGGCCTGATCACTTGTGTCGCCGCCGCGCCGCCGAGAATGGTGATGAAATCCCGCCGCCTCATGCCGTCCCTCATGGAAGCTTGCCGCGTCCAACAACCAAAACCTAGCACTTTGCGAATGGCTAGCGAGGAACAAATGGCCCAACCACCTCGACGCGATATCTCAGATGGGTCAAAACCAGAAATACTCACCGCGAGTAGATGAGGTCCGCTTTGCCCCCGATATT
>CAWJYI010000030.1:0-87935 GCA_963847015.1 uncultured Alphaproteobacteria bacterium
TAAAACTTTGTAGGCGATGCATTGCATCGCCACTTCGCGTCTAATGATTGCAACATCAGAACACGCGAGTTGCACATGAGCGCGCAAGACATTCTTCAAGACATCCCGCAAGGCTTCGAACCTCACTACCGGCAGAGCCCGCTGACCGAACCCTGGGAACCGCTTTATTCGAAGCGGACCGACAGGGCCGTGATCATCGGATTGCGGCTGGCGAAGCCGCATACCAACGGCCGCGGCCTGATTCACGGTGGACTGATTGCGACACTGGCCGACAATGCGATGGGCCATAGCTGCGGCCATCAATTGCGCGGCGTGTCCTCGCTGGTGACGATCTCCCTCGCGGTCGATTTCATCGGCTCCGCACAGGTCGGGCAATGGCTCACGATCGAGACCGAAGTAATCAAGACCGGCCGCACCATCTGCTTCGCGCAGAGCCTGATCAAGGCCGACGACGCCGTGATCGCGCGGGCCAATGGAACATTCCGCGTGGTGCCGAAGAAGGAGCCGGTTGGGGCGTCGTAGAGCCTAATACCGTTATCTGACCGTCATGCCCGGGCTTGTTCCGGGCATCCACGTTTTGTTTTCTCGCTTCACGCGAAGGCGTGGATGGCCGGGACTAAGCCCGGCCAAAACGGGAATTGGTCCTAACCGAAATGCCATTCGCTGATCTCGGTCACGAGATCGATGAAGGTGCGCACCTTGGCCGACAGCAGCCGCGAGGTCGGGTAGACGATATGGATCGGCATGGCCGGCTGCTCGAATTCGGCGAGTACGATCCTGAGCCGCCCGGCCTTGAGCGATTCCGCGGCCTGGTAGAACATCACCCGCGTCAGGCCTCCGCCCTGCTCGGCATAATGGATCGCGGCATCGGAGCTGTTGGTCGCAAAGCGCGGCGTGCTCGATATGCGAATGTCGCGGCCGGCCTCGACGAAGCGCCAGTCCGGGCCCGCGGTCATGGCGCCAAACTGAATCGTTTGGTGGGAGGCGATTTCCGCCGGGTGCTTCGGTTCGCCATGGGCTTTGAGATAATCCTTTGACGCGACCACGATCCGCCGCATCTCGCCGACGTGACGCGCGACGAGCGTCGAATCCGGGAGGTGACCGATCCGCACCGCCAGATCGACGCCGTCTTCCACCAGATTGATCATGCGGTCCGACAGCCGCAGTTCCGCGGCTACCTCGGGATAGCGCTTCAGATAGGCCGACATCACGGGATTGACGTGCAGCCGGCCGAACCCGAGCGGCGCGGATACCACCAGCAGTCCACCCGGCCGCGTGCGCTCGCCCTCGACCGAGCCTTCGGCTTCCTCGACATCGCCGAGGATGCGGCGTGCCCGCTCCAGATAGCGTGCGCCGGCATCGGTCAGCGTTACCGACCGCGTGGTGCGCTGTAACAGCCGCGCGCCCAGGCGTTCCTCCAGCGCTGCGATCAGCCGCGTGACGCCCGATGGCGACAGGCCGAGCTTGCGGGCGGCAGGGGCAAAACCCTGCAAATCGGCGACGGCGACAAAGGCCTGCATGGCATCGAGACGGTCCATGACAATTATTTCATATCTTGCAATAGTGAAGTGTCAATCCGAACGATTGTTTAAATTTCAGAAAAGTCCATCTTCGAGATCGCGGACGACCCGGTGGCGCGCCCTGAATATTCCAGGAGGCTCAGATGTCAGACGTTCACAGCTATTCCAGCGATGTCGCGTTCACGCCGGCGGTGAAGGCGATCCAGACCCGGAAGGGCTCGCGCGAGGCCTATGCCCGCGTCGAGCAGCGTGGCGGGTGGCGCACCGAGATCGATGAAAACCTCGCGGCCTTCCTGGGCGAGACCGATAGTTTCTTTTTTTCCACCGCCAGCGCCGACGGCCAACCCTATATCCAGCATCGCGGCGGCCCGAAAGGGTTCGTGAAGATCGTCGACAAGAACACGATCGCGTTCGCCGACTACAGCGGCAACAGGCAGTACATCACCCAAGGCAACCTCTCGGAAAATCCGAAGGCGCATATCTTCGTCATGGATTATGCGCATCGCCGGCGGGTCAAGATCTGGGGCGAAGCGCACGTGGTGGATGACGATCCCGCGCTGACGAAAGCGCTGATGCCGAAAGGCTACAAGGCGCGGGGCGAGCAGGTCATCCTGTTCAGGATTTCGGCGTGGGACACCAATTGCCCGCAGCACATCCCGCAAAAATTCGACGCGGCCGACGTAGCGGCGGCGCTGGCCTCACGCGATGCGCGCATCGCAGAACTCGAAGCGGAACTGGCCGCGTTGAAGAGCCAGCCTGCAACGGCGGGCCACACCATGTAGCACCGTAGCACCGCACGATAATTGATGTCAGCTTTGCTCCTAAAGCGACAGAGGTGCTGCGCGGCAGTGGGCTGAAAGAGCAGGAGCATTGTGGGTTATTGCGACACGATTTTCGTTACGAGGGCCGTGAACCAGTGCGCTCAAACAGACGTCTATATCGAAGATTATTTTTTCGAAGGGGAAGCTTCGATGTTCGACGTGCTACGAAATGGACGAATTAAGGCTGCTGCGGCAACCGCCGGAACAGTGGTCATTGCAACAATCATCGGCGCCGGCATGTGCGCCGCCGACACACCAAAGGCGAAGACGACAAACAAGGTCACAGAAGTCAGTTTGCAAAATGCACTGAAGGTGACCGTCGAGGTCACATTCACCGGTGACGAAGCGCTGAAGAAAATCAGCCCCTGGCAATCCACGGGCGACGGGACGCGCGTAATCGGAAAGTTTCCGGACGGAACAAATATCAAGTGGGAAGCGAAACCCAAAAGCGATCAGGACAAAAACCAGTTCACGTCTTGCAAGGGCGAGAAGAAAATCTCCGGCTCCTCAGCTACCATCGTGATGTCTCCCGATAGCTGCAGCAGAGCCAACGCGGCTCCGAAGTCCGACGCCAATAACAAAACATCGGAGAAAGGCACAGACAGCAGCAGCTCAGCACCGAAAAACAGCGCCAGCAACACTCAGGGCAATAACAAGACATCGGGAAACAGCGGAGACGGCGCCGGCAAGTCAATCAAAATCACGTTTGACAACACAATGGACAATCAAGAAGGAGTATCGCTGCGAATATGGGACGAGGCGGTCCCTGGGGTCATACAAGAAACGAGCATGGCTCCCGCCATGCTCAATGGCAAATCGACAGGTCATAGCCACACCACCAGTGCCACTGGCAAGAAAGACAAGAGCGGCAATTATAGTATCGACATTGAATTCCATTGCGGCAATCGCGGCGGCAACGTAAAAATTAAAGGCTCGGCGAGCACAATTCAGGTCGTGAAATCCAGCAACGGCGGATGCGAATTGAAGAAGCTCTGAAGCGCTTCCGGTATCGATCAAAAATGTCAAGCGGGCCGAGCCCGCTCGACATGATGGGAACGAAGGGTCAATGAAGACGTGTCCCCCGCCGAAGTGACTACGCGGCTTGCTGCAGCGGCGCCCAGGCGAACTCCGGATAGTATTGCAGCATCATGCGGTCGACATAGGCGGTGAGGTTTGCGAACCGCTCCGCCCGCTGCCGCAACGTCGATTCGAAGAACGGCGTCAGGATTCCCGCCAGCGCACCGAATGCGGTGGCATCGGTGCCGCAAGGCATATCTCCAAACAAATAGGGCTTGTCGCCAAGCTGCACCGACAGCGCAAACAGCGAGCGAACGGCAAGATCGACGTCCTCTTCGGGGGCGTGACGGCCGAGACCGCTGAGCAGGTAATTTTCGGCCACGCGGAACTGGGCGTCCTCCCGCATCTTTTCCCGCAAATGTTCCGGCGCTCCGTCGAAGAAGTGCGACGGGCCCTTGGCGAAATTCTCGG
This sequence comes from uncultured Alphaproteobacteria bacterium, assembly GCA_963847015.1. Lineage (GTDB taxonomy): Bacteria > Pseudomonadota > Alphaproteobacteria > Rhizobiales > Xanthobacteraceae > Bradyrhizobium. The sequence goes on from CAWJYI010000030.1 coordinate 3,830, forward strand.
CATCGACCCAGCGTGCGCCGACCAGCGCCCAATAGACGTGGTGCTCGATCATCCGCTCGAACGCCCAGGCCTGAGCCCGCGCCTGCAGGCTGAGCGGGGCGTCGAAATCGAAACCGTATTTGCCTTCGATATGCGCGCGAATGAAGGTGGAATCGGCAATGCTCTCGGCCTCGTCGACGACATAGGGCAGCTGCCCCTTGGGGGAACTGGGCGGCCTTGCCTTCTCCTTGCGATAGGCAAGACCGGCCATCTTGAGCTGGACTTCGGTCTTGGTCACGAAAGGGCTGATTTCGGGCAGGCCAAATCCGGCGCCGAAGCCGTAGAGAGTGATCATTTGGGGCTCCTGAAAGAAGGACATCCGACCCTAGCGACGTCCTGCTGCCACCGTGGTGTCAGCAGCGGTGACGCGGTGTGCATGACGGGGCTTGCCGCCGCGCGCCCACCTGACAAACCGCCCTTGCGCGGATGCCCACATGGCCGTGATCGAACGCAAGCCCAGTTCGACCATCGCCCAGCGCAGGTCGGTGGTGGCGCAATGAATGGAGATCAGATGTTCCAGCGCAAAAGTCTGGGCGGACAGCAGCGGTTCGCGGCTTCTCCGGAGGCCGAACTCGTTTAGAATTGTCTCGTTTAGAAGTGTCATGGACAAATTCCCTTCGATTGAGGTGTTGTCCCGATAATACAAACCACCTGCTGCCAACATGCTGTCAGCATCAGGAGCGGCGCTCCGCAAGAAAAGCGACGAGCAAAACAACGGGAAGACGAGCCAAGAGGACAACCGAGAGACCAACCATGAGACGCGCCGACCGGTTGTTTCAGATCATTCAGGTGCTCCGGCGCACCCGGAAACCGCTGACCGCAGATGCGATCGCGGCCGAGCTGGAGACCTCGAAGCGGACCATCTACCGCGACATCGCCACCCTGATCGAACAGCGCGTGCCGATCCGCGGCGAGGCCGGCATGGGTTACATCCTGGAGAAGGGATTCGACCTGCCGCCCTTGATGCTGACCCCCGATGAGATCGAGGCGGCCGTGCTCGGCGCGCAATGGGTGGCGGGCCATGCCGATCCCGTGCTCGCGCGCGCCGCCCAGGATCTGATGTCGAAAATCGCCGACACCGTCCCCGAGCGCCTGCGACCCTTTGTGCTCGAACCCGCAAGCCGCGCCCGCCCCGGCTGGAACCGGGAACCCGACCGCATCGACATGGTCCGGACGCGATCGCATATCCACGAGGGCAAGAAGATCACGCTCTGCTATCGCGACGAACAAGGCCGCGAGAGCGAACGCACGATCTGGCCGATTGCCGTCGGCTATCACGAGGCCGTGCGGATTCTGGCGGCATGGTGTGAGTTACGCAAGGATTTCCGCAGCTTTCGCACCGACCGCGTCATCGACGCCGTGTATCACGACGAAAAATATCCGGAACGGCGCGATCTGCTGCGGGCGAAATGGCGAAGAAGCCTGGTCTGGGAAGCGCCGAAAGATACCTGATTCAGGCAGGCGCACCCGGCTGGCCGATCCCCTGGTTCCGCGCTAGACCAGCATCATGGAGAACGCCAACCCGACGCTCGATGCCGAAAGCCCCTGCCAGAGCCCCTGCCAAGCCTGCGGCGCGTGCTGCAGCTATTCGCAAAACTGGCCGCGCTTCACCACCGAGGATGATTCGGCGCTCGATCTGATCCCGGAAAAATTCGTCAACGAACGTCTGTCGGGCATGCGCTGCGAGGGAGACCGCTGCTCGGCGCTGTCGGGCAAGGTGGGGATCGCGACATCATGCACCATCTATGCGGTGCGACCCGAGGTATGCCGAACCTGCATGCCCGGCGACCCCGAATGCGCCATGGCGCGGCGGCGGCACGGGTTGCCGGTGCTGGCGTCCGCTTACGCCGTAACGGCCTGCGCCAGATCTTCGTCGTCGAGATCGTCCTCGATCGGCGCGAATGTGCTCAGCGGTTTGGTCGAGAGCGTGATCGGCTTGCGGTTGCCGTAGGACGACGATGGCGCGGAACGCGCGGCCGGCTCGCGCGACAGCGCATAAAGCGTGGAGCCGACACGGCCGCCCAGCTGGATCAGTTCGCGTTCGCTGCAGCTTGCCGCGATCGCAAGTGCCAGCGAGTGGAGATGGCTGCGACGGTAGCAGAACAGCGCCAGCATGGCGCGAACCTCGGAGGAGACACTCTCCACGAGGAGCGGCAGGCCATTGGCGTTGGCACGGTACATTTCGCCGAGCAATTCGTCCCGAACCGGGCAGAAATCGTTCTCGAAGGCGTCGCGGCTTGAAAACATCTCAATTCCCCCTTTGCGGAAGATGCCGTGCAATCCTCTAACGAAAGGTTAACCAAGGGCGCCAGTAGTGCCCCGGGGCGCTTGTAACTTGCAGGCGAATCAGAGCCGCGACGAGCGTGATTCGGGTCAGATCGCTACTCATGATAGGCCATGCGGGCATCGAGCACGTCGACGAGCTTTTTTGTCAGCGGCAATTCGGTCATGGATTTTAGCATGGGTCTTGGCAGTCTTCGGTCATGGGTTCGTTGCCTCCCACCGGATGTCAGTCCAGTCGCTGGATTCCGAAGATAGCAGGCTCAGTTCGCCGCCATATAGATCGACAGGCCGAAGCCGGTGAGATGGTGCAGCGCCTGATCGACGCCGATCAGGGTCCAGAACCAGGGATGCTCGTTCTCGAGCGTCACGCCCAATCTCGAGGCGCAAAGACCCTTGGCGCGATCGACCGTGATGTGAATGGCGAAGTCGACAAAGGCGACATACCAGAATCTCGGCGCGATGATCAGAATCAACAGCAAGGCGACGGCGAGGTGGACCAGACAGTGAGCCAGCAGCGGCAGCGCCCAACCGATCTTTTGATCCTTGCCGATCGCCATCCAGGAATTTTGCAGCATGAAATCCGCAATGACGTGCTTCACCGTAAGAAGCAACATCCATCCCACCAGCGCACCGACCGGGACCGACGACGACATGGAGGGAAACAACAAAGCTGACGCCCTTTGCTGGGACTGACGAGGTGGCGAAAAATCGGGCTCTAGGCTGTCAGCTCAATTTTCTTATCAAACCCGGACGGCTCGAACATTGTCATTATTTATGACACCTCCCGGGCCGGAATGCACCTGTGGGTAGTCCAAAAAAAGCGGTGGTGTGACTGAACTGCATACTGCGGCATTGGCGCACAGCCACTGCGGGTAAGGTTACCCGAGGCGGGTGAGTTGCAATCCGCCCCGGGCGGGGTATCATTGCCGGATAGGCAAATTTCTCGTTCTTTTCTAGGCATTTACGAATTCATTTGGGCGGCCTGCGGTTCCGGTTTGACGGCGAAACGCCCCCCGACGGGTAAGAGCCATGAGCGCTGAAGCCTCAATGCCGCCTCCCGAAAAGCCGCCGCGCCGCTCGCGGGTAGCCAAAAGCAACCGCAGCCAGATCGTGCTGTTTTCAATCCTGACCCTGATCCTGACCGCCGCAACGGTGTGGGGTGGCCGGGTCTGGCTGCGCAATTCCGAAACGCTGGTCTTTGCCGTCGGCGAGGCCAACGGGCTCGAAGCGCGCTTCGCCGCCAGGCTCGCCACCGTGCTGAAGAACAATTCCTCGCGGCTGCGGCTCAAGATCGTGCCCAGCGGCGACAACGCGAAGGCGCTTGCGCAGTTCGACCGCAAGAGGCCAATCTTCAATATTGCACCGACCAAATCCCCCCCCCCCCCCCCCCCCCCCTTCTCTGTCCGCCCCCGCCCAAAAACAACCGCACCAAAAAAAAAAAAAACCCCCCCCCCCACACCAACCCCCCCCCCCCCCCCCCCCCCCCCCCCCCCCCCCACAGCCCCCCCGCGCCCCCGCGTGCCCCCCCCCCCCCCCCCCCCCCCCCTCTCTCCCCCCCCCCCCCCCCCCCCCCCCCCCCCCCCCCCCCCCCCCCCCCCCCCCCCCCCCCCCCCCCCCCCCCCCACCCCCCCCCAAACCCCCCCCCCCCCCCCACCCCCCACCCCCCCCCCCCCCCCCCCCCCCCCCCCCCCCCCCCCCCCCCCCCCCCCCCCCCCCCCCCCCCCCCCCCCCCCCCCCCCCCCCCCCCCCCCCCCCCCCCCCCCCCCCCCCCCCCCCCCCCCCCCCCCCCCCCCCCCCCCCCCCCCCCCCCCCCCCCCACCCCCCCCCCCCCCCCCCCCCCCCCCCCCCCCCCCCCCCCCCCCCCCCCCCCCCCCCCCCCCCCCCCCCCCCCTCTCCCCCCCCCCCCCCCCCTATATCCCCTTCCCCCCCCCCCCCCCCCCCCCCCCCTCCCCCCGCTACGCGACGGCACCATCTCGAGCGACGGGCTGGACACCTTCAAGCTCGGCTACGAATTCGTGCGCGACGAGATCGGCATGCGCCGCGATCATTTGAAGCGGCACCCGCCTCGGCCCGATCCGTCACCCCGCCGCCGCGTTCGAGCCGGCCGGCACAAGCGCGCGGATTTCGGCGATCTTGCGCTTGAGCGCCGTCTGCCGCGGATCGGGCAGTGCCGCAGCGCGCGCTTGCGCGATCGCGCCGGCAAGGTCGGGCAGAGCCAGCACGCCGTCGAAAGTCGGCTTGGCCAGGCCGTCGATGATCGCGTTCCAGTCCGCCACGCCCTGTCGATAGACGTCGCCATATCCCTGGATCATGGTCGCGGTCGCCACCACCGCAGGCGCCGCCGCCGGCTGCTTGGTCAGGCTGCGGTCGATCATGTGCAGCCAGCGTTCGACCCAGATCCGCTCCTTGGCATAGCGAACCGAGTAGCGCCGCCACCGCCGCAGCCCCGCCTCCATTTTCAAACGCCGGATGCCCCAGCGGCTCGCCGTGCTGAAACGGATCGAGACCGGCTTGTGCAGCCAGCCCGCCCATTCGAGCGCATCGAGCACATGTTCGGCGACGATGGCAGGGAGCGTGCTGACCAATTCGTCGATCCGGAATTTCCTGACGTCGTCGGCAGATTTGGCGCGCGCGCCGGCGGCGCCTCGTCGAATTCGGCAAGCTTCAGCTGCGCGATGCGGATCGGGTCCAGATAGCTCATGCGTGCGGCCATCAGGCGGGCGATGTCGGCAAACATCGCGTCATCGACGCCGGGCTTGCCGACAAAGCGCCGCAGCCGGTCGACATAGAGCTGGGCGTAGCTCGTGCTTTGATAGTCGATCAGCAGATGAATGGCATCGCTTGCGACGGGTACGACAGCGTCCGGCAGCCCTTCCGGCAAAAACGGCGGCGTCTCATCTTCCTCGCCGATGAAATCGGCGAACAGATAACGCAACGAGGACATGATACCGCGGTCTGACACGCCCCTTGCTCCCGGCCGCTATGCGGGCTTCGGCTCGGCGGCGGACGCCGCCGCTAGCTGGTCGAACCGCTGCTGCAGCGTGTCGAGGTTCTGAAACAGCCGGGCGCTGGAGAGACGCAGAAAGTAGAAGCCGAACGCCGGGTTCTGCACGTAGAGCTCCTCGACCTTGCTGTAGCTGACACTGAGAACGAGACCGGCTTCGACGCATTCCAGCGTCTGCGTGCGAATGTTCGACGGCGACAGCATGCCGAGTTCGCCGACAATGGCGCCGACCGGCAGCACAATGCCGGACTCGACCAGCTTGAAGCTGCCGCTGACGATATAGAGCATGTCCTCGGCCTTCTCGTCCTTGTAGAACAGGATCTCTCCGGCCGTGCAGTTGCGCTCGGTCATGAACGGCTTCAGCCATTCCATCGACAAATCGCTGTTGACGGATTTTTTCACGTCGCGCACGAGCTGCAGCATCTGGTGCAGCCGGTACGAATTGACGAACAGCATGACCGTCTGCACCGCCATGACCAGATAATTATGGCCCGGGATCGCGGTCACGATCAGGACGACGTTGGCGAGAATGCCGAAGATCCGCAAAGGGATCATGGTCCGCATCGTGGTGGTGGCGACCACGAAGATTGACGCGAACAGCGCGCCGGCGGTTCCTGCGTGTTCTGCCAGATGAGACGTATCCATTGGAAGCCAACCAATTTCTAGGGAATTGAACGTTTTCACGATTCTGTTGCAGCGCCCGCTATCGTAATGTCCGCGGACCCATTTTGATATACGAGGAAAAAACGACGTTTTGTCGGGATTCTCACCAATCCCGGGTTAAATTCGACCCCACCCCGGCGTCGAGAACGGCCTGAACCGGCCCTTCGCTGCGATAACGCTGTTTGCCGGCCGTCGTTGACGGCTTCGCCCGAGGCGGGCACCTTGTGGAAATTGGTCACGCCCCGGCATGACCGCTACCCGTTTATTTTTGCACCGATCAGGCGCCTTCTTTCCGATGTCCAAGCGGCTTATTCATCCGGCTCTGGCTCAATTCGCCGCCGCAACGGCCGGCCGCAACATGACCAAAGCGGCCTATGTCGCGGTGACGGCCGGCATCGCCACGATGATGCTGCTGACGGTCGCCCCCGCCTATGAAAGCGCGCATCACTGGGTCGATGCGGTGCTGTGGGCATGCTGGGCCTATTTCGCATTCGAGTGGGTGGTGCGGCTGCGCCACGCCGTGGTGACGCAACGCCTCTCGGCCTATGTGATCTCCACCCGCGGGCTGGTCGATGTCGCGGCGGTCGCCGCGGTGCCGGTCGCGATGATCTGTGGCGTCGACCCGAAAACGGCCTGGCTGTTCGCGGTGCTGTGGGTGCTCAAGGTGGTTCCGGGCATTCCGGGCTTGCGCCAATTGCGCCGGGTGCTGGTGCAGGAATCCGGGCCGCTATTGAGCGTGCTGGTGATCTTGCTGACGGTGCTGTTTCTGGCTTCCGTTGCCGAATATTTCCTGGAACGCGACTTCCAGCCGGCGACCTTCGGCAGCGTGCCGGCGGCGTTGTGGTGGGCGATCGCAACCCTGACCACGGTCGGATATGGCGACGTGGTGCCGATCACGCCGCTCGGCCGGCTGGTCGCGGCTTTCGTGATGATCTGCGGCCTTGGCGTGTTCGGGCTCTGGACCGGTATTCTCGCGACCGGTTTTGCCGCGGAGACCCGCCGCGACAATTTCCTCAAGACCTGGGAATCCGTCAGCAAGGTGCCGTTCTTCGCTGCACTCGGTCCCTCCGCCATCGCCGACGTCACCCACATGTTGCGCACCATGGATCTGCCGCCGCGCACCATGATCATCCGCAAGGGCCAGACCGGCGATTGCATGTATTTCATCGCCTCCGGCGAGGTCGAGGTCGATCTGCCGGGCAAGAAGGTGAGACTGGGCGATGGTGCGTTCTTCGGCGAGATGGCGCTGCTCGGCAACAATCTGCGCTCCGCCAACATCACCACGACGCGGCTGTCGAAGCTCCTGGTGCTCGACCTCGTCGACTTCCGCCTGCTGATGGCGCGGCATCCCGATCTCGCCGAAACCATCGATGCCGAGGCCAAGCGGCGCGCGCAAGAAAACAAATAACAAAAAAATAATCAGATAACAATAAGAATGGAGATCACCATGTCCGATCCCGCCGACGCGGCAACCGCGCCCGTGCTCGAAATCAGCGGCGCACGCGCCACCATCCGCCTCAACCGGCCGAAACATCTGAACCGGCTGCAGAGCGAAGATCTCGGCGAGCTGGTAAAGCTGTTCGACCGGATCGAGGCCGATCCCGCCGTTCGCGTGCTGGTGCTGACCGGCACCGGCCGCGCCTTCAGTGCCGGTTACGATCTCAACTCGGTTGCGGACCGCGCGACGAGCGCAAAGGAAGAGCAGAGCGCCGGATCGGCGTTTGAAGTGGTCGTCAACCGCCTGGAGGATCTCGGCGTGCCGACGATCTGCCGGCTCAATGGCGGCGTCTATGGCGGCTCGACCGATCTGGCGCTGGCCTGCGATTTCCGCATCGGCGTCGATACCGCGGAAATGTTCATGCCGGCGGCGCGGCTCGGGCTGCATTACTACAAGAGCGGCATCGAGCGTTACGTGTCGCGGCTCGGCGCCGACAACGCCAGAAAGCTGTTCTTGACCGCGCAAAAAATCACGGCGCCGGAAATGCTGCGGATCGGCTATCTCACGGCCATGGTTTCGGTCGAGTATCTGGACGAGGAAGTCGACAAGCTTGCCTTGATCCTTGCCGGCAACGCGCCGGTGGCGATGCGCGGCATGAAACGCGCCATTAACGAATTCGCCCGCGGCAAGCTTGACGAAGCCGCCGCCGATCTCCGCCACCGCGAGAGCATGCGCGGCGCCGAGATCAAGGAAGGCATCAAGGCATTCGCGGAAAAACGCCCGCCGAGGTTCTAGAGTCAACGCTCATTAATTCGAGAACACCGTTTGGCATAGGGATTTCCGGCCGCATCGCGTTTGAACAGGCGGTGTGATCGCTCACGTCGACAGCGCGTTCCGTAACTGTCGCGAGCCGACCGCAAAAAGTCCTTTTGCGACTTTCCAGTCGGATCCAGTTCCATGACGTTTGAAACCCAGCGCCGCGTGCGGCCAAAGTCGCTCAGCGTATCAACCAGCTGAGCGGGATCGTCGAAGTTATTGGCGAATGCGTCGGCCAACCGTTGTCTGGATGTGCCGCACAGTACTGCCGTCCGCTCCGAGTTGCGCGAGAAAGAAATAGCGTGCTGCGGCCCCTTGGTGAGAGCAGCAACTCAGTCCAGCGCATCGCGGGCGCGCCCCAGCGTGCGTAAAACGCATCGTACGTTTCACGAATCCAGTCAGGATCGAACGCACCATCCTTACGCTTAACGACGGCGGCAACCAGCGACTCGGCCAGGCGATTGCCCATGTTCGCGCCTTGAGCGCCAAGCGGATCGAAGCCAGATACGCATCACCGAACGGAACGATTGGGCGGCCGTTTGCCGTCTTTCCAACGGGATCACGAACAACGGGCGTGATGGCGCCGACCAGCCAACTGTTTTCGTCCGCCAACGTCGCGTTTTCAATCGATGCATAGTCCCACGGCATCATTTCACGAATGATTTCCTTACCGATACGCAACACGTCATGGCCCGAGCAGGCGCTTTGGAAGCGATCGTAGGGCGTACCGAGTTTCGCTTCGAACACGAGATTCGAGATTTGCTTTCCGTCTTTGTGAAAGTACGGTGTCCAGTAGGATTTGCCGAGGCCTTCAAAGACGTTGAATTTCGCACTGGAGAAGGGCACGTCGGCAAAACGCATTGATGGGCCTTCGCAGTTGACCATGGCGAGTTGGCGAAGCGGCGCCGTTCTGGGACTGCGCGCTGCGTCTCGTGCGAAGAACGCGCCGCCGTCTTTGCCTGTCGCCACAATCGTCAGATCGTTCTTGCGAGACAGTTCATCGATTTGGAGAGCGGAGACCTTTTCGATAATGAGCCGGCCGCCGGCATTTTCGAAGTCGTTCATCCACCGCGCGCTTTGCAGTCGCACGTCGATGGCGAGCGGCGAAACCGGAAAACGACCGTTCAATGAGAGAACGGGTTTCGCGGGATGCGAATACACCGTGACGTTGAGACCGTCCATTGATGGAGCCGCGTGGTGCCAGTGGTCGAGTTCGAGCGCTCGCTCGTACGCGAGCGAACGCGCAAACCGAACGGCGGTGCCAGTTGGCCGCGCTTGTTCAAGCCAGCCTTCGGCCGGTCGGTCGGAGTAGAGTTCGACGTCGTATCCTGCTTGCAGCAGCCCGTGGGCAGCGAGGAGTCCGCCTGCCCCGATCCGACAACAGCAATTTTTCTCATGTTGCTACTTGAATTGGCGCGTGCGCGCTGTCAACCCTGCTGCCGCAGAGACGGTTTCCAGTTGCGCAAGGAACTGGATGAACGCGGAACCAGGCCTGTCATTCCAAACCGCAGCAACAGGAAGCAACCGTTCCGCTTCAGCAAGCGCCTTTACAAGCTTCGCTGGCGTATCGAAGCTGCATTCAACGGGCTAAAGTACTTCCGCCGTATCGCAACGCGTTATGACAGATTGGCTCGAAACTACCTGGCGTCTGCCTGCCCGATCGCCGCTCTCGTATAGTGGACTTAATGACTTCCGATCCTAGACCGCCCCACGAAACAGTCCTGAAACACGATTCCTGTCCTCGGGCATGAACGCGCGGCGGCGTTGTTCCGACTGATGGGCAGGGACGAAACAACGGCCTCTGTGCCAACCAACTGGAGAACGACAATGCTTCGCAAGGTTACCCTCGGACTGATCGCCGCCGCTTCCCTCAGTGTTGCAGCCGTTGCCCCCGCTTCCGCCCACGGCTTCCATGGCGGCGGCCATTGGGGCCACGGCTGGGGTCATGGCTACGGCTTCGGCGGCATCTACATCAACACCGGCGCCAGCGACTGCTATCAGCAGCAGTGGGTTCAGACCCGCAACGGCATGCGCCTGCGCATGGTTAACGTCTGCGCCTACTGATCGATTGCCTGCAACGAAAGCCCCGACCGCCACAGGCGATCGGGGCTTTCTTGTTGCGGTCTCTTGTTCTGAATGATTTTGATTTGAAGTGTTTCTCTATTCGTCGATGAAGGTAACGGTATCGGCCACGCTCGCCCGCGAGGTCCGGTAACTGTTGACCTTGTGCGCGTTGTCGGCGAACCCGAACGAGATGCCGCAGACCACACGGCGGTCGCTCGCGAGCTTGAAGTGACGTCGGATCAATCCCGAATGCCGCGCCAGGGCTGCCTGCGGGATGGTGCCGAGACCGAGCGCCTGGGCCGCCAGCATGAAATTGCCGACATAGGCGCCGCAATCGATCGCGCCGTAAATCCCGAGCGGCTCGTCGGTGTGGATGATGGCCACATGCGGCGCGCCGAAGAAATTGTAATTCTCCAGCGCCTGCCTGCCGTAAGCCGCCTTGTCGCCTCTGATGATGCCGAGCGTGTTGTAGAGCTGAAAACCGCTCTCGCGGCGGCGTTCGAGATAGACCCCGAGATATTCGCGCGGCGGCGCGAAATCATGATCGTCCTTGGCGCCGGAAGCCGCCTCGGCATAGATCTCCTTGCGAAACCGCTCCTTGGCCTCGCCGCTGGCGATCAACACCTGCCATGGCTGGCTGTTGCACCATGACGCCGTGCGCTGCGCCACGTTAAGAACATGCTCGATGGTCTCGCGCGGCACGGGCTGCGGCAGGAAGGCCCGCACGGAATAGCGCTCGTTCAGCAATTCCTGGAGCACGCCGATGCGCTCTTTGGTCTCGTAACGCGCCGTCGGCGCTTTTGCCGCAGCGGCCATCTTAACGCCCCCTGGTCGGAATCTTGTTGAACGGCACGTCCTTGTCGACGCGGATATCGCCGGGCAGGCCCAGCACGCGCTCGGCGATGATGTTGCGCAGGATTTCGTCGGTACCGCCCGCGATACGCATCGACGGCGAGCTCAACAGCATCTGCTGAAACTGGCCGCGCGCCTCTTCCTCGTCGGCGCCGGTGCAGACGCCGGCCGCGCCCTGCATATCCATCGCATAGGTCGCGATGTCCTGCAGCATCGAACCCGAGACCAGCTTGCCGATGGAATTCTCCGGGCCCGGCCGCTCGCCCTTCGACAGCGACGAGATCGCGCGGTAGCTGGTGTATTTCAGCCCGCTCGCCTTCACCGCCCATTGCGCGAGCCTGGAACGCGTGGCGGGATCGTCGATCGCGAGCCCGTCATCCGTCATCAAATTGGAGCAGAACTCGAATATCTCGGGAAAGCCGGTGGCGAGCCGCGATCCGATCGACATGCGCTCGTTCATCAGGGTGGTCAGCGAGACGTTCCAGCCGTCGCCGACCGCGCCGAGACGCTGGCTGTCCGGAATCACCACGTCGGTGAAATAGACCTCGTTGAATTCCTGCATGCCGTTGGCCTGCTTGATCGGCCGCACCTCGACGCCTTTGCTCTTCATGTCGAGGAAGAACATCGTCAGGCCCTTGTGCTTCGGCACATTGGGATCGGTGCGCGTGATCAGAAGGCCGTAGTCGGAATAATGCGCGCCCGAGGTCCAGATCTTCTGGCCGTTGACGATCCAGTTGTCGCCCTTCTTTTCCGCCCGCGTGCGCAGGCCCGCGACGTCGGAGCCGCCGGCGGGCTCGGAAAACAACTGGCACCAGATATGTTCGCCGGAAGCAAGCTTCGGCAAATAGTGGCGCTTGTGCTCTTCGCTGCCGAACGCCATCACGGTCGGCCCGCACATGCCCTCACCGATCTGGAACGGCTGCGTCAGCTTGCCGTAAACGCCCTCTTCCTGCTGCCAGATCACCTTCTCGATCGGCGTCGCGCCGCGGCCGCCATATTCCTTCGGCCAGTGCAGGCAGGCCCAGCCGCCATCGGCCTTCTTCTTCTGCCAGGCCTTGCCGACGTCCACGATCTCTTCCTTCTCGAGCCGGATGCGGCCGAGCGAGGATTTGGAAAGCTCCGCCTCATATTTCTTCGGCGCGTTGGCCTCGATCCATTTGCGGGCGGTAGCGCGAAATTCGGCTTCCTGCGGGGTATCGTCGAAATTCATGGCGGCTTCCTCTATGCTTCGTAGGGTGGGTTAGCCGAAGGCGTAACCCACCACATCTATCAAACGTTGCAAGAATGGTGGGTTACGCTTCGCTAACCCACCCTACGATTCCTTACGCTCTTCCCTTGGTCGGAATCTTGTTGAACGGCACGTCCTTGTCGACCCTGATGTCGCCGGGCAGGCCAAGCACGCGTTCGGCGATGATGTTGCGCATGATCTCGTCGGTGCCGCCTTCGACGCGGGTGCCCGGCGCACGCAGCAGCATCGCCTGGAATTTTCCGGCGACTTCCGCGTCCTCCGGCCCGCTCAGCACGCCGGCGGCGCCTTGCAGGTCGAGCGCATAGGCCGCGACGTCCTGGACCATCGAACCCGCCACCAGCTTGCCGATGGAGTTTTCCGGGCCCGGACGCTCGCCCTTCGACAGCGCCGAGATCGCGCGCATGCTGGTGTATTTCAGCCCGCTCGCCTTCACCGCCCAGTTCGCCAATTTCGAACGAACGCCGCGGTCGTCGATCGCAGGACCATCTTCCAGCATCAGGCTGTTGCAGAACTCGAACAGTTCCGGAAAGCCGGTTGAAACGCCCGCGCCGATCGACATGCGCTCGTTCATCAGCGTGGTGAGCGAGACGTTCCAGCCGTCATTGACGGCGCCGAGCCGCTGCGAATCCGGAATTTTCACATCGGTGAAGTAGACCTCGTTGAAATCCGACTGGCCGCTCGCCTGCTTGATCGGGCGGACTTCGACGCCCGGGCTCTTCATGTCCAGGAAGAACATGGTGAGGCCCTTGTGCTTGGCTACATTCGGATCGGTACGGGTCAGCAGGATGCCGTAGTCGGAATAATGCGCGCCCGACGTCCAGATCTTCTGGCCATTGATGATCCAGTCGTCGCCCTTCTTCTCGGCGCGCGTGCGCAGGCCCGCGACGTCGGAGCCGCCGGCGGGTTCGGAGAATAATTGGCACCAGACCTTTTCGCCCGATGCCAGCGGCGGCAAATATTTGCGCTTCTGCTCCTCGCCGGCGAACGCCATCATGGTGGGCCCGCACATGCCGTGGCCGATGATGAACATGCCGGAGAGCTTGCCGAACGGGCCCTCTTCCTGCTGCCAGATCACGCGCTCGATCGGCGACGAGCCGCGGCCGCCATATTCCTTCGGCCAGTGCAGGCAGGCCCATCCGGCGTCGGCCTTCTTCTTCTGCCAGGCTTTGGCGACCTCGAGGATGTTGGCGCCCTTGAGCGCGGTGCGGCCGAGCGAGGATTTGCGCAGCTCTTCCTCATATTGCTTCGGCGCATTGGCGGATATCCAGGCCTTGGCCTCAGTGCGGAACGCGGCTTCCTGCGGGGTGTCATCGAAGTTCATGTGCGTCGTCCTTTGTGATGACTTGTTACGCCGCATTCTTCTTGCGCATCCGGTCGATCAACGCGTCTTCCCAATACGACAGGCTGCCGAGCGTCAGCGCGGTGGCGTTGGCGCGGCGGTAATACATGTGGCAGTCGAACTCCCAGGTGAAACCCATGCCGCCATGGACCTGGATGTTGTTCTTGGAACAGTGCTGGAACGCCTGCGTCGCGCTGATGCGCGCAGCCGCGGCTGCTTCCGGCAATTCCGACGCGTTGGTCGAGAGCGCCCAGGCGCCGTAATAGCAATTGGAGCGCGCCAGCGTCGCCGAGACATACATGTCGGCAAGAATGTGCTTCACCGCCTGGAACGAGCCGATCGGGCGGCCGAAGGCGATGCGATCGAGCGCATAGTCGCGGCCCATTTCCAGCGCGCGGTCGGAACCGCCGACCTGCTCGAAAGCCAGCAGCACGGCGGCGCGGTCGAGCACCTCTGACAAAATGCTCCAGCCGTCACCGGCTGCGCCGAGCGGCTCGGCCTTGCAATTCTTGAAGGTGAGTTCGGCCTGGCCGCGGGTCGGATCGACATTGGTCAGCGCCTTGGCTTCAACGCCGCCGGCCTTCATGTCGACCAGGAACAGCGAGATATCGGCATCGCGTCCGGTCGAACCGGTGCGCGCGGCGACAATGGCGAAATCGGCTATCGCGCCATCCGGCACCGGCCTCTTCACACCGTTGAGCAGACCTCCGGCGGCCTGCAGCTTGATCGCCTGCGGCGACGGGTTGCCCTTGCCTTCGAACAGCGCCAACGTTCCGATCGCATCGCCCGCGGCGATTGCCGGAAGCCATTTGCGTTTTTGCGCATCGGAGCCCGCGAGCAACAGCGCTTCGGCGGCGAGATAGACGGTCGAGGAAAACGGCACCGGCGCCAGCGCGCGGCCCATTTCTTCTGCATATCACGCAGAGTTCGAGATGGCCCGCGCCTGCACCGCCGAACTCTTCAGGAATGGCGACGCCGAGAAAGCCCATCTCGGCAAGGCCCTTCCACAATTCCTTGTCGTAGGCCGCGTTGCCGTCCAGCACCGCGCGCACCGCTTTCGGCGGGCATTTTTCGGCGAGAAATTTTCTTGCCGCGTCACGCATCTGCTTTTGTTCGTCGGAGAAATCGAAATTCATGGCGTGTTACTCGCGTTGGTGTTGGTCGGTCCTGTAGGATGGGTGGAGCGAAGCGATACCCATCACGACGTCGATTGCGATTGATGGGTTTCGCTGCGCTCTACCCATCCTACGATCAGTTCAGAATAATCACGTCCTCTGCCGGATGATCGGCGTAAAGTTGCTCCACCAGCGCGGCGCGGCGTTCCAGTCCCGCGCGCTGGTTGATGTAGCCCTTGTCGGTGAGTTCGTTGCCGTCGATCGAGGCCGGCTCGACCATCAGCATGGCGCGGGCGACCCGCATGCTGCTGGCGCCCGATGTCGATGCGTTATGCGCCTGCAGGCCCTGCTTCAGGCATGCGATGACGGCGGGGTGTTTGACGACCTCTTCATAAGTCGCGTCGGGATTGCCGGTTATTTGCCGGCAGGCATGGAGATTGGGCCACGCCAACAGCCCGACGAACGGACGATCCTGTCCGGCCACCAGCGCGTCCTGCACGACAGGCGTCGCCGCCGCAATCGCATCGGTGCGCAGCGAACCGACATGCACGAAGGTGCCGGTGGTGAGCTTGAAGTCTTCGACGACGCGGCCGGCGAAGATGATGCCCTGCAAGGGATCCTCGGGATCGACGAACACGCCGGCATCGCCGATGCAGTAAAACCCTTCCTCGTCGAACGCGGCTTTCGTCAGATCGGCCCTGCCGAAATAGCCGGGCGTGACGTTGATGCCGCGCAGCCGCAATTCGTATTTCGCTCCGCACGGCACCATCTTCAATTCGACGCCGGGGAACGGCAGCCCGATCAGGCCGACACGTTCGGTGTCCCAATAGGTGCCGGTGGCCGTCGGCGCCGTCTCGGTCGAGCCCCAGCCGGTATAGAATACGATGCGCTCGCCGGTCGCGCGCACCGCGAGCTCCTGCATGCGGTCATAGAGATCGTCCGGCAATCGCGCGCCGCCATAGGCCATGACGCTCAGATTCTTGAAAAAGCTGCGGCACAGCGCGTCGTCCTTCTCCATCGCCGCCGCCAGCGCCGCATAGCCGGCGGGCACGTTGGCGTAATAGGTCGGCGATATTTCGCGCAGGTTCCGCAAGGTTTCTTCGATCTGGCCCGGCATCGGCCGGCCGTCGTCGATATAGAGCGTGCCGCCATCGACCAGGATCGGATTGAACGCCGCATTGCCGCCCATGGTGTGATTCCAGGGCATCCAGTCGAGCATGGTCGAGATCGGCCCATTCGGATCGCGCGGACGCGCCTGCATCATCATCGCCGCATTGGCACACATCATCCGCTGGGTGTTGATGACAGCCTTGGGCATGCCGGTCGAGCCCGACGTGAACAGCAGTTTTCCGACGGTATCCGGCGTGATTTGTGCGATCGACTCTTCAACGGCCTTTGTCACCGGGCTCGCCGCCAGATCGGCAAAGGCAATGCTCTTGATGCCTTCGCAGGGGCGCATGACGTGAATGACCGTAACGCCGGTGAGGTCGAGCGCCTTCAAGGCCTTCTCGAAGGTCGGGCCGTCCTGCACCATCACCACGGCCGGCTTGATCAGGTCGAACAGATATTTCAGCTTGAGATGATCCTGGCTCATCAGCGAATAAGCCGGCGACACCGGCGCCGCCGGAAACCGCGCCTGCATCGCGGCCTGCGTCATCAGCGCGTGCTCGATCGAATTGCCTGAAAGGATCGCGACGGCACGTCCGGCCTCAGACCGAGATTGAGAAGGCCCTGCGTCAGTCCATCGACGGTGCGCTTGGCCTCGCCATAGGAAACCCGGCGCCATTGCCGGTCCGCGCCGGCGCGCTGCGCGAGCCAAGTGCGCTCGGGCGCTTCTTTGGCCCATTTCGCCAACGATGCCGGGATGTGTTTCCCGTAGGGCTGGAGCGGAATCCGCGACTGTAAAATGATGACGCCGTCCGGACGCCGCTCGACCGCGATGTCGCGCTTCAGCCATTCGATCTTGCGAAAGCCGGGCTTGGTCAGCACCGCGGCGGCATTCCCATCCATATTGCGTCTCCCGGAATTCGGTCCTTTGCGGATCCTTCGTCGTTATCGCCTGATATAGACAGGCTTTCGTTTTTCGAGAAAGGCCCTGATGCCCTCGTTGAAATCCTCCGAGCGGCTACAGAGTACCTGATTGCGGTCTTCCATCGCGATCACGGCTTCGATCGAGCCGGCATCGACGCTCATGTTGAGGCATTCCTTGGACAGCCTCAGACCCACGGGCGAGGCCGTCATCATCGCATCGACATAAGGCTCCACAGCGGCATCGAGCCCGCCTTCCTCGACCACTTCCGAGACGAGGCCAACGGCCAGCGCGCGCTCGGCGCCGATGAAGCGTCCGGTGAGGATCAATTCCGACGCCACCGAAACGCCGACGAGGCGCGGCAGGAAATAGCTGGTGCCGATGTCGCAGCCGCCAAGCCCCAGCTTGATGAAGGCGCAGTTCATCCGTGCGGATTTGGTGGCGATCCGGATATCGGCGGCGAGCGCCAGCGCAAAACCGCCACCGGCGGCCGCGCCCTGAATGAGCGCGATGATCGGCTGCGGACAACGCCGCATCAGCATCACGATGTCGGCGATCCGGCGTTGCGAATCCAGCAACTCGGTCACGCCGGGCGGCTCCTGCTGTCCGGCGCGGCGCTTCATCGCATGCTTCAGGTCGAGCCCGGCGCAGAACGACGCGCCCGCGCCCTTGAGCACCACGACGCGGGTCGCGCGATTGCGCTGCAGGCCTTCAAAGTAAGCATTGAGCGCGTCGATCAGTGCCGGATCGAGCGCGTTGAGGCTTTCGGGGCGATTGAGCGTCACCCGGTCGACCCCGTCATCATGTTCGATCAGCAGCGGTTGAGTCACATCGTGCTCCTGAGCCATCCGCAGATCGCGGCGCCAATTGCTGCGCCCTCTCCCCTTGTGGGAGAGGGCATCACCGGCGCCAGCCGCGCACTCGGTACGGTGAGGGGTTGCCAGACGGAGAGAACCCCTCATCCGTCAGCCTTCGCGATGCCACCTTCTCCCACAAGGGGAGAAGGGAAGAAGCAGTCGCCGCCTACCGCGGCGCCATGCGGATGGCGCCGTCGAGACGGATGGTTTCGCCGTTGAGCATCGGGTTCTCGACGATATGGACCGCGAGGTTGCCATACTCGGAGGCATCGCCGAGTCGCGCCGGATGCGGCACTTGCGCCCCCAGGCTCTTGCGGGCTTCTTCGTTCAGGCCCATCAGCAGCGGCGTCAGGAACAGGCCGGGCGCGATGGTGTTGACGCGGATCTTGAGGCTGGCGAGATCGCGGGCCGCCGGCAGCGTGAGGCCGACGACGCCGCCCTTTGAAGCCGCGTAGGCGATCTGGCCGATCTGGCCTTCATAGGCAGCCACGCTGGCGGTGTTGATGGCGACGCCGCGCTCCTCGCCGATCGGGGCTTCGGTTGCCAGCCGCTCTGCGAACAGGCGCAGCACGTTGAAAGTTCCGATCAGATTGACGTTGATGATGCGGACGAATTTCGCCAGCGGATAGACGCCGTCCTTGCCGACGACGCGCTGCGATCCGCCGATGCCGGCGCAATTCATCAGCACGCGCGCGATGCCGTGGGCTGCTTCGGCCTTGGCGATCGCGGCCTTGATCGCTTCCTCGTCGGTGACGTCGGCGTGAAGGGCGACACCCTTCACCTCGGCCGCAACCTTCTCGGCATTTTCCTTGTTCTGGTCGATCACGCCGATCTTGGCGCCCTTGGCGGCCATGGCGTGGGCGGTGGCGGCGCCGAGGCCCGAGCCACCGCCGGTGATGAGAACGGCAACGTCTTTCAACTGCATTTTGAAAACCTTTCCTTGCGGCGTTTCCTTGGGCGTTTCTTCTCTAGACTGGCGAGTAGCGAATAGGGAGTAGCGAATGGGGTAGGGATCCGTTCGCTATTCGCTACGCACCATTCGCCCATTTCTTTCTTCCAGCATGCCGCTGCAGATCAGCGCTTCCATGTGCTTGACATATTCGCGGCAGACTTCGTCGGTGACAGGGCCGACGCCGGTCGCGCGCGACATGGCGTGCCGGCCGAAGAACAGATGATCGCAGGCGCCGATCAGGCTGGTGTAGAACAGCACCGGATCGATGGTGCGGAATTCACCGGCCTTGATGCCTTCGGCGAGGAGCCGGCGATGGAACTCCAGCAGCGGCGCCACGAAGAATTTCGACACTTCATCGGCGGCTTCAGGACTGCTTTCATGCAGGAGATAATGGATCAGCCGGTTCATATAGGGGAACTGGTGATAGGCGCGGATGATGCCGCCGATATGCAGGCGGAGTTTCGCGGTCGGCGAGATCGGTTGGCTGATGAGATATTCGAGCTGCGACATCTCGGTCGCGGCATCGCGCGCCAACAGCGCCAGCAACAGCCCGTCCTTGTTGCCGAAATGATATTTCACCAGCGCGGCATTGACGCCGGACTTTTGGGCGATGTCGGAGAGCGACACCTCGATCGAGGCGCGCTCGATCATCAGTTCGCTTGCCGCGACAAGCAGCTTCTCGGCGGTGGTATTTTTGCCGCTCGCAAGCCTCGTCGGTACATTGGTATTCAACGGTGATCCCATCACTGGCTGCCGGAAATCCGGCCGCACATAAGCGCATGCCGCGGCTGCACTCAAGAGTTAATTGATTGATTGACTAAATCCCGGAGCGCCCCTTAAATCCGGCCCATCTTTCAAACGTCAATCACAACAATCAGGGAGAACAGACATGGCCGAGGCCTATATCGTCGCCACCGCGCGCACCGCAGGCGGCCGCAAGGGCGGGCGTCTCGCCGGCTGGCATCCGGCGGATCTCGCCGCGTCCGTGCTGGATTCACTGGTCGAGCGCAGCGGCGCCGATCCCGCGCAGATCGAAGACGTGATCATGGGCTGCGTGATGCAGGCCGGCGAGCAATCAAACAACATCGCGCGCAACGCCGTGATGGCCTCGAAACTGCCGGAGAGCGTTCCCGCCACCTCGATCGACCGCCAGTGCGGTTCGTCGCAGCAGGCGTTGCATTTCGCCGCCCAGGCCGTGATGTCCGGCGCCATGGACATCGTGATCGCAGCCGGCGTGGAGTCGATGACGCGGGTGCCGATGGGCCTCGCCTCCTCGCTGCCGGCGAAGAACGGTTTCGGCCACTACAAAAGCCCGGGCATCGAGGCGAAATATCCGAACATCATGTTCAGCCAGTTCACCGGCGCGGAAATGATGGCGGAGAAATACGGTCTCTCCAAAGACGAACTCGACGAGTATTCCTATAACAGCCACCAGCGCGCGATCGCAGCGACCCAGGCCGGGCGCTTCAAGGACGAGATCGTTCCGTTGCAGATCACCCGCGCCGACGGCTCGACCGACACCCACCATATCGACGAAGGCATTCGCTTCGATGCCACCATCGATGGCATCAAGGGCGTGAAGCTGATCGCCGAGAACGGCAAGCTCACCGCCGCCAGCGCCAGCCAGATCTGCGACGGCGCCTCGGGCGTGATGGTCGTCAACGAAAAGGGCCTGAAGTCGCTTGGCGTCAAGCCGCTGGCGCGCATCCATCACATGACCATGATGGGCGGCGATCCCGTGATCATGCTGGAAGCGCCGCTTCCGGCGACGCAACGCGCGCTGCAGAAGGCCGGCATGTCGATCGACGACATCGACCTGTTCGAAGTCAACGAGGCCTTCGCCTCGGTGCCGACCGCGTGGCTGAAGACCACCGGCGCCGACCCGGCGCGGCTCAATGTCAACGGCGGCGCGATCGCGCTCGGCCATCCGCTTGGCGGCTCCGGCACCAAGCTGATGACCACGCTCGTCAATGCACTGAAGCAGCGCAACAAGCGTTACGGTTTGCAGACCATGTGCGAAGGCGGCGGCATGGCGAATGTGACGATCGTCGAGCGGCTGTAAGCCGAGCGGCTGCAGGCGACCGGCGAGTGGCGAATGGTGTAGTCGCGGTGAAGGCATGTTTGCCTTCTTCGGCTATTCGACCATTCGCGTACTCGCCATTCGCCCCTTGTCAGGAAACCCCATGACCCATCCGTCCATCTACGCCCGCATCCAGCCGAACAAGATCGCCTATCAGATGGCGAGCGACCTCCAAGGCGATCACCTATCGCGAACTTGACGAACTCTCCAACCAGGGCGCGCAACTGTTTCGCTCGCTCGGCCTGAAGGCCGGCGATCACATCGCGTTCCTGATGGAAAACCGGCTGGCGTTCATGGAGATCTGCTGGGCGGCGCAGCGAAGCGGACTCTATTACACCGCGATCAGCCGCTATCTGACGCAAGACGAGATCGCCTACATCGTCAGGGATTGCGGCGCCAAGGTCGTCATCACCTCGCCGAAATGCGCCGACCAGGTCAAAGGCCTGCTCACAGGCGAGCCGGGCGCGCCCTTGTTCTACATGGTCGACGAGCCGCAAGCCGGCTTTCGTTCCTGGGACAAGGAAGCCGGCGCGCAGCCGGCCACGCCGATCGCCGACGAGGTCGCGGGCTACGACATGCTGTATTCGTCGGGCACGACGGGACGGCCCAAGGGCATCAAGCGCGAATCGGAAAACAATCCGATCGACCTGCCGAGTCCATTCTTGAAGATTCTCTGCGCCGATATGTGCGGCATGTCGTCCGACAGCATCTATCTGTCGCCGGCGCCGCTCTATCACGCCGCCCCGTTGCGCTTCAACATGATGGCGATCACGCTGGGCGGCACCTCTATCATCATGGAATCCTTCGACGCCGAGGAATTCCTGAAGCTGGTGGAGAAATACAAGATCACCCAGTCGCAGCTGGTGCCGACCATGTTCGTGCGCATGCTGAAACTGCCGGAAGACGTGCGCACGCGCTACGACGTCTCGTCGCTGAAAGGCGCGATCCACGCCGCGGCGCCCTGCCCGGTCGACGTCAAAGCCAAAATGATCGAATGGTGGGGACCGATCCTGATCGAGTATTACGCCGGCTCCGAAGGCAACGGCGTCACGGTCTCGAACTCGCAGCAATGGCTGACCCATCGCGGCACCGTCGGCCGCGCGGTGGTCGGCAAGGTCAGGATTTTGGACGAGAACGACCAGGAATTGCCCGCCGGCGAGATCGGCACGGTGTATTTCGCCGACGCGCCGGTCTTCACCTATCACAACGATCCCGAGAAAACGAAACGCGCCTACAACGCCAAGGGCTGGTCGACGCTCGGCGATGTCGGCTATCTCGACGAGGAAGGCTATCTCTATCTCACCGACCGCAAGTCCTACATGATCATTTCCGGCGGCGTGAACATCTATCCGCAGGAGACCGAGGACGTGCTGATCACCCATCCCGATGTCGCCGACGTCGCAGTGTTCGGCGTGCCGAACGAGGAAATGGGCGAGGAGGTCAAGGCCGTGGTGCAGCCGCACGACATGGCAAAGGCCGGCAAGCAACTCGAAGCCGAGTTGATCGTGTTCTGCAGAAAACATCTGTCCCCGATCAAATGCCCGAAGAGCATCGACTTCGAAACCGAATTGCCGCGCACGCCGACGGGGAAACTGGTGAAGCGGCATCTGCGGGATAAATATTGGCCGAAGACGGCGGCGAAGGGGTAGGGCTTTCTTCCCTTCTCCCATCGAAGTCGGATCTATCCGACTTCGACATATTTAGATGCCTAACTCGGGTAAACCCGAGTTAGGGTGGGAGAAGGTGGCGCGGACGAAGTCCGTGCCGGATGAGGGGTCTCTATCCGCGAAGAGAACCCCTCACCCGTCTCGCATCTGGCGATGCGAGCCACCCTCTCCCACAAGGGGAGAGGGAAAGAAAGGTGCGAACGAATGACCACCCTCCCCGATATCCCGCTCTCCGCCGACCATCCGCTCCCGCACCGTCGAAGGTATCAACGGTCTGCGCATGCATGTGCTGGAGGCGGGCTTCGAGACCGCGGGCCGGCCGTGCCTGTTGCTGCTGCACGGCTTTCCCGAACTGGCCTTTAGCTGGCGCAAGGTAATGCCTGTGCTCGCCGCCGCCGGCTATCACGTCATCGCGCCGGACCAGCGCGGTTATGGCCGCACCACCGGCTGGGACGCCGATTACGACGGCGACCTTACTTCGTTCCGCCTCACCAATTTGGTGCGCGATGCGCTCGGGCTGGTGTCGGCAATTCGGTTATCGATCGGTCGACGCCGTGATCGGGCACGATTTCGGCTCTTCGGTTGCCGCATGGTGCGCGCTGCTGCGGCCCGATGTGTTCCGCTCGGTCGCGTTGATGAGCGCACCCTTTGCGGGCCCGCCGCCGCTGCCGTTCAACACCGCGGACAAGCCGGCCAAGCCTGCCGCGGAAGATCCCGTGCATCACGAACTGGCGGCATTGCCGCGGCCGCGCAAACATTACCAATGGTACTACTCGACGCGCGAGGCCAATGCGGACATGCACCGCGCGCCGCAGGGCGTGCATGATTTCCTGCGCGCCTACTACCATCACAAGAGCGCGGACTGGAAAGGCAACGCGCCCTATCCGCTGCAATCATGGTCCGCCGGCGAGCTGGCAAAACTGCCGACCTATTATGTGATGGATCTTGCAAAGGACATGGCCGCGACCGTCGCGGAGGAAATGCCGTCGGCCGCCGCGATCGCCGCCAACCAATGGCTGCCGGACAGCGAGCTTTCCTTCTACGGCGCGGAGTATTCGCGCACCGGATTCCAGGGCGGCCTGCAATGGTATCGCTGCGGCACTTCGGGCGCGTTCGTGTCCGAGCTGCAGACATGGTCGGGCCGCACCATCGACGTGCCCTCCGCTTTCATCTCGGGCAAGCAGGACTGGGGCACCTATCAGCGCCCCGGCGTCTACGAGAGGATGCAGTCGAAGGCCTGCACCAACATGATCGGCTGCCATCTCGTCGACGGCGCGGGCCATTGGGTGCAGCAGGAGCAGCCCGCTGAAGTCAGCCGCTTGCTGCTGCAATTCCTCAAGCAGGCCAACAGGGGCTAGAGGCTGTTGGCGGCCGAACGGTTTGACCGGGAAACGGCAGGGCAGTATAACAAATTTAGAACCATTCTAAATTGTTATAAGGGCGTTGCCCGTGAAGAATTTCGCCGATCTGACCGAGCGCGAAGTGCTGGCCGTCGCGATCTCCTCCGAGGAGGAAGACAGCCGCATCTACATGACCTTCGCCGAGGACCTCGCCGCGCGCTATCCGGATTCGGCAAAACTCTTCCATGAAATGGCCGAGGAGGAACGTGGGCATCGTCACCGCCTGCTCGAAATGTACGAGCAGCGCTTCGGCCCGCATCTGCCGCCGATCCGCCGCGAGGACGTCAAGGGATTTCTCAAGCGGCGTCCGATCTGGCTCACCAAGAACCTGCCGCTCGACACCATCCGCAAGGAAGTCGAGACCATGGAGCTGCAGGCCGAGCAATTTTACATCAAGGCCGCCGAGCAGGCCGAGGATGTCGGCGTGCGTCGGCTGCTCGGCGATCTCGCCGAGGAGGAAAAGGGCCACGAGAAGCTCGCGGTCAAGCTCACCGACGATATCCTCAAACCCGACATGCGCGCGGAAGAGGACCGCACGCGCCGCCGCGCGTTCGTGCTGCAATATGTGCAGCCGGGTCTTGCCGGATTGATGGATGGCTCGGTCTCGACGCTGGCGCCGCTGTTTGCCGCAGCCTTCGCCACCCACCAGAACTGGCAGACCTTTCTGGTCGGACTTGCCGCCTCGATCGGCGCCGGCATCAGCATGGGCTTTGCTGAAGCGCTCTCCGACGACGGCTCGCTGACGGGGCGCGGTTCGCCCTGGCTGCGGGGTGCGGCCAGCGGCATCATGACCGCGCTCGGCGGCCTCGGCCATTCGCTGCCCTATCTGGTGCCGGACTCCTGGCCGAACGCATTCTGGATCGCCACCAGCATAGCGGGCATCGTGGTGTTCTTCGAATTGTGGGCGATCGCCTTTATCCGCTCGCGCTACATGGACACGCCGTTCCTGCAGGCGGTGTTCCAGATCGTGCTCGGTGGCGTGATCGTCCTCGGCGTCGGGATTCTGATCGGCGCGGCGTAGAAACGCGTGATCCGGAAAAGTGGAAACGCGGTTTTCCCGCAACGATCAAACGCAGACAACACGGGAAAGCGCGATGGCGATCTCACCTAAAGACATCAGCTCGTTTAACTGCCGTTCAGGCTGCCGATCTCCGGAAAGAACAGGTCTTTCCACGAGGCCGGCTCGTGCTTGGTGGTGCCGACCTTGCGCATGAATTTGGCGAATTTCATCGTTGCCGCCGGCGTCATGGTCCATTCGACATTGGGGCCCATCACCACCTTGGTCACCATCTCCAGCGGCAGCTTGGAATTGGTATCGTTGATCCAGCTTTGCGCGGTGCCCTTGGGATCGGCGGCAATGATCGCGGTCGCTTCCTTCACGGCGTCGAGGAAGGCGGCATAGAGTTCGGGATTATCCTTGCGAAACCGCGCCGACGTCCAGGCCACCGTAAAGGTATGCGGTCCGAGCACGTCGAATGACGACAACACGGTATGGATGTTTTTCTGTTCGAGTTGCTGGAACTGGAACGGCGGCACGCTGAAGGCCGAGGAGATGCCGCCCGCGCCGCTCAACATGGCGATGGTCGCATCCGGCGGCGACATCGACACCGTGAGCGGATCGAGCTTGGCGTAGTTTTCTTCGCCAAAGGCCGCGGCCGCCGCCATCTGCAGCAGCACCGCCTGCACCGACACCTTGATCGAGGGAAGCGCGATGCGGTCGCGCTCGCCAAAATCCTTGATCGACTTGATGTCGGGATTGGCGGTGTTGAGCAAGAACGGCTGCGAGCTCAGCGCGCAGATACCCTTGACCTCGAACGAGGTGCCTTGCGTCTTGTCCCATAGCGTGATCAGGCCCGGCACCCCGCCGCTGACGATGTCGGTGGAGTTCGACAGCAGCGCCTCGTTCATCGCCACCGGACCGTTGAACCGTTGCCAGGATACCTTGAAATCCTTCAGGCCGCGTTGCGTGGCGTATTTCTCGATCAGCCCGTCCCGCTTCATGACGTTGAATTGCAGGTAGCCCATCGAAAACTGCTCAGCCAGCCGGATCTCCGCCGCGACCGGCCACCGTCGCCGCCGTGCCGATTGCGAAGGCGAGTACGCCCGCCACCCATGCCGATCCCGTTGCAATCTGCCGCATTGTCATCCCGCGCATTGCCATCTCCCGCCAAGTTTCGTTTTTTGTTGCAAGTTTCATTTCTTGTTGAGCGGGACACTACAGCGCGGACAGCGTGCACGCCAATAGCATGCGCAGCATGACAGGCCCGCCGCTGTACACTTATTGCTCTTGCGGCGCCTGTTCAAACTGAGCATCATCCGCGCCGCATCAAAAAACAGACCGGGAGTACACCTTGGCCAAGTCGCAATGGAGCTTCAAGACCGCCGTCGAATTGTCAGCAGCTTTGGCTGCAAAGAAAGTGTCTGCGGTCGAACTGGCGCAGGATGTCATTGACCGCATCGAGCGCCATGATTCAGGGATCAATGCCGTTTGCGTCCGCGATTTCGAGCGCGGGCTTGCCGCCGCCCGCGCCGCGGACGCGGCTCTGGCGCGTGGCGAAAACAAGCCGCTGCTCGGCATCCCCATGACCGTGAAGGAATCCTACAACGTCGCCGGGCTGCCGACGACCTGGGGCAATCCGGCGCAGAAGGATTTCGTGCCGGCCGAAGACGCGCTGTCGATCACCCGCGTCAAGGACGCCGGCGCCGTGATCCTCGGCAAGACCAACGTGCCGCTCGGGCTCGGCGACTGGCAGAGCTATAACGATATCTACGGCACCACCAATAATCCCTTCGATCTCGGCCGCACGCCGGGCGGCTCCTCCGGCGGTTCGTCGGCGGCGCTGGCCGCGGGCTATGGCGCGCTCTCGATGGGCTCGGACATCGGCGGCTCCTTGCGCGTGCCCGCGTTCCACTGTGGCGTCTATGCGCACAAGCCCACTTTCAACCTCGTGGCGTCCCGCGGCCACACGCCGCCGCCTTTGCCGCCACTGCCGTTCGACCGCGACCTCAGCGTGATCGGGCCGATGGCGCGGGGCGCGGCCGATCTTTCGCTGCTGCTCGATGCGATCGCAGGCCCGGACCCGATCGATGCCGGCAAGGGTTACAAGCTCGCTCTATCGCCGCCGCGCCACTCGGAACTGAAAAATTTTCGCGTGCTGCTGATCGACACCGATCCTGTCATGCCGACCGACAAGGCGGTGCGCGGAACCCTCGACACACTGGCCGCCAATCTTGCCAAGGCCGGCGTCAAGGTCGATCGAAACAGTCCGCTATTGCCCGACTTCGCCGCCTCGACGCGGCTCTATATGCGGATGCTGATGTCGTTCCTCGCCGCATCCTTCACGCCGCAGGTCTATGCGGACGCCACGGCCGCCGCGAAGGCGCTGTCGCCGGATGACGACAGCCTGGCCGCCGAGCGGCTGCGCGGCATCGCGCTCAGTCATCGCGACTGGCTGATCGCCGACGGCGGGCGCTCCCGTCTGCGCGCGCAATGGCGCGAACTGTTCAAGAAGCTACGACGCGGTGATCTGTCCGATCATGCCGACGCCGGCCTACCCGCATGACCATTCCGAGGACCAGGAAACCCGCCGCATCAAGATCGACGGCAAGGATTACGTCTATCCCGATCAACTCGCATGGCCCGGCATCGCCACCCTGCCCGGCCTGCCCTCGACCGCGATCCCGACCGGTTTCGCGCCGGATGGATTGCCGGTCGGCGTGCAGATCGTCGGCCCCTGGCTGGAAGATCGCACGCCGCTGAAATTGGCCGAACTGATTGAGCGTGAATTCGGCGGGTTCAAACCGCCGCCGATGTTTGATGATTGATCTGGGCCATGCCGTCATTGCAGAGCGCAGCGCAGCAATCCATCTGCGCGCGCGACGAAGGACTGGATTGCTTCGTCGCGAGCGTCATCGGCGCGCATTCGCACGACGTGATTGGCAAGGACGAACGGAGAGAAAACACATGAACAAGGACATCGACGAACTCACCGCACTCAATCGCGACTACGTCGCCTCCGTGCAGAATTGCGACGTCAAACGCTTCGACGAAATCCTGGCGCAGGATTTCTACTGCACCAATCCCGACAAGTCGCTGGTCGACCGCGCCGCGTTCCTGAAGCAGACGGCCGTGCCGGTGACGATCAGGAATCTCAAGGCCGAGGACGTCAAGATTCGCGTGCTGGGCGATTTCGCCATCATTCATGCACGCACGAGCTATACGACGGCCGATGGCCAGCAGGCGTATGGCCGCTATACCGATTGCTGGGCGAAGCAGAACGGGAAGTGGCTTGCGGTATCGGCGCATGTGGCGCGGTAGACCGTCGTCCCGGCTTGAAGGCCGGGACCCATACTCCGCGGCCCGCGTCGTCAAAGACAGCTGTTAGCGACCATGCGTGCTAACCCATGAACGGCTGTGGTTATGGGTCCCCGCTTCGCCAGACGACGCAATTTATGCCCGGGTCAGCCCGGGCATAAGCACTGTCACGCATCAAACATGATCACGCTGCGTACGGTTTTGCCGGCCTTCATGTTGGCAAAGCCCTCGTTGATCTCGGACAGTTTCAGCTTGGCCGAAATCCAGTCCTCGAGATGCAGCTTGCCGCGCATGTAGAATTCGACCAGCCGGGGCATGTCGACACGGAAATGGTTGGAGCCCATCGACGAGCCCTGGATCTTGCGCTCGCGCAGGAAATCGAAGCCGTGCAACTCGATCTTCTGGCCGAACGGGATCATGCCGACAATGGTCGCGGTGCCGCCCGGCGCCAGCATCGCGAACGCCTGCTCGGCGGTCTCCTTGCGGCCCAGCACCTCGAAGGCGTGATGCACGCCGCCACCGGTGAGGTCGCGTACCTGCTGCACCACGTCGCCATTGGCGGGGATCGACGATGTCGGTAGCGCCGAGCTTGGTCGCGAGTTGCAGTTTGACCGGATTGGTATCGATCGCAATGATGCGGCCGGCGCCGGCGATCTGCGCGCCGTTGATCGCCGCCATGCCGACGCCGCCGCAGCCGATCACCGCGATGGTTTCACCGGCCCTGACGCCTGCCGTATTCACCACCGCGCCGTAGCCGGTAATGACGCCGCAGCCGATCAGCGCCGCCAGTTCGAGCGGCATGTCCTTGCGGATTTTGACGATGGCGTTTTCGTGCACCAGCATCTGTTCGGCGAACGATGACAGATTGAGGAATTGATTGAGCTTCTCCGAACGCGCCCAGGACAGTCGGTTGGACTGGCCGGGCAGCATCTTCACGGTGGTATCCGTGCAGAGAACCGTGCGGCCCGTAGTGCAATTGTCGCAGGTGCCGCAAAACACCGACAGACACGTCACGACATGGTCGCCGGGTTTTACATAGGTGACATCGGAGCCGACCTTCTCGACAATTCCGGCCAACTCGTGGCCGAGCACCGCCGGCAGCGGATGCGGATAGAGGCCTTCCATGAAGTGGAGATCGGAATGACAGAGGCCGGCGACGCGCGTGCGGATCAGAACTTCGCGCGGGCCCGGATTGGGCACGCTGACATCCTCGATTACCAGCGGCTTGTTGACCTCGAACAGAACGGCGGCCTTCATCGGCGTTTCCTCTTTTGTTTATTGATTCAGCGCGGAATCTCCTCTTCCAAGTTGAAGAGGTAAGATCGTGCTCGCGGAAACAGCCTACGCTGCCGAAAGCAATTCGCCAACCTCGGCCATGCCGATGGCGCGTTCGCCGAGCAGATGGCCCGTGATGGCTCGCGATGCCGGATTTTCCGCTAGCCGGAACGGATCGCTTGCCGAGAGGCGGTGGTCGATCACCATCCGCGACAGCAACAACCGCCTGGCGTCACCGCGCATCTCGTGAATGCGACCGCCTTCCCATGCCAACGCGACCGCGCTTGCGACGTGATAGAGCAAACTGGTCGCGCGTCGAGCATCGGCCTCGTTGTCGGTGCGGCTCGCCACCTCGCGCACAAAGCCGATGGCACGGTCGGTGAGATCGCGCAGACGATCGCGCCACGCCTGCGGCACATTGGCGCTATCGTCGAGGCGCGCGTGCAGATCGGCGGCCAGCGCCGCGTCGGCGCCGTGCCGGCCGACCGCGCGCTTCAGCGCGTCGATCGCGACGATATTTCCGGTGCCTTCCCAGATCGAGCCGAGATGCGCGTCGCGCAACAGCCGCGCGGTCGCGAATTCCTCGATATAGCCGATGCCGCCGCGCATCTCCAAGGCGTCGCCGCATACCTTGCGGGCGTCGCGGGTGGCGCGGAATTTCAGCGTCGGCGTCAGGATACGCAGCAGCGCCGCGGCATCCTGGCTGCCGGCCTCGGCGCGATCGAGCGCATCGGCGGTGAGGAAACTCATCGACAGCGCCTGCTCGGTCGCGAGCATGATCTTCATCAATTGCCGCCGCGCCAGCGGCAGGTCGATGATGCGGCTTCCGAACACCACACGATTTCTCGCCACCGCCATCGCGTCATGATGCGCGCGCCGCATCAGCGCGGTGGATTTGACACCGTTGGAAAGCCGCGACGAATTGACCATCTCGGCCATCTGCACAAATCCGCGATCGAGCTTGCCGACCGCATAGGCTATCGCGCCTTCGAGCTTGATCTCGCCCGAGGCCATCGAGCGGGTACCGAGCTTGTCTTTCAGACGAACGATCCGGTAATGATTTTGCGAACCGTCATCGAGCCGTCGCGGCATCAGGAACAACCCGACCCCGCGCGTGCCCGGCCCCGCGCCGTCCGGCCGCGCCAGCAGCATCACGACTTCGGCGTCGGCGTTGGAGCAGAACCATTTTTCACCCGTGAGCCGCCAGTGATCGCCTTCCTGCACGGCGGTCGTTGTTAGCGTGCCGACGTCGGAGCCGCCCTCCTTCTCGGTCATGAACTGGCCGCCCTGGGTCAGCTTGCTCATGTCGGTCTGGGTCAGCCCGTCCAGATACTTTGCCTTCAGTGCCTCGCTGCCGAAATTGTTGAGCAGCTTGGCGCAGCCATCGGTGACGTTGATCGGACAGCCGAGGCCGAACTCGGCCTGATTGAACAGGAACGTAAAGGCGTGCTTGGCGACGACGGGATATTTGTCCGGCCAACCCATGATGCCCTTGCGGATCGACATCGCGTGAATGCCGAATTCACCGAATGCGGCCTTCTCGAGCTCACGATAGGCCGGGTGATATTCGATCGTCTGGAAATCGCGGCCAAAACGGTCGCGCTGATGCAGCACCGGCGTATGGCGGTCGGCCAACCGCGCGCATTCGTCGAGATGGCTGCCGGCAAGCTCACCGAGCCGGTCGAGATGCGGCTCGATATGGCGGAACAACGCATCGGGCAGATGCAGCCGCAGCAGATCGGTCAATGCCGGATCGGCCCGGTAGAAATTCATGCCCGTCGTGTCCGGCGCGAGCAGTTCCGGCCGACCGGCCGCTGGCGCCTTGCGATCCTGCTTGAGTGGCTGCATTTTTTTAGCCCTTGTTCGTGCCGCCCGATATTGATCATCTACCGATAACGCAGGCGATCACGCCGTCAACAAGCATCATCGGAGGACCACCCATGGCGGACGGATATCGCATCATCGGCGCCGAGATGTCGCCCTATTCGGTCAAGGTCCGGTCCTATTTCCGCTACAAGGCCATTCCGCATCAATGGATTTTACGCAATGCGGCAAGCCAGGCGGAATTCGAGAAACACGCCAAAATGCCGATCATCCCTCTGGTGGTGACGCCTGAAGGTACTGGCATGCAGGATTCCACGCCGATCATCGACGCCATCGAAAAGCTTCGTCCGGAGCCCTCGATCCACCCGGACGATCCGATCGCACAATTCATTTCCGTGCTGATCGAGGAATTCGGCGACGAGTGGGGCAACAAATGGATGTTTCATTACCGCTGGGAGCGCGACGTCGACCAGATTTCTTCCGCCGGACGCATCGCGCGAATGCGCAGCCCCAACGCGAACGAGCAGGAGCACACGGCGTTCGCGGCGCAGGTGCGGGCACGCATGGTGGATCGGGTCTGGTTCGTCGGCTCCAACGCCGTGACCGCACCGCAGATCGAGGCCGGCTTTCACGAGATGCTCGGCTTGCTCGACGCTCACCTCTCGACGCGTCCGTATCTGTTCGGCGAACGGCCCGCCTATGGCGATTTCGGTCTCTGGGGCCAATTCTACGAGATGTGGACCGATCCGACGGTCGGCGCCCTGATCGGGGGCGGCGCGCCGCGCGTGCTCGAGTGGATACACCGCATGCTATGGCCGAGGGCCGAAGGCGCATTCGAGTCATGGACCGCGCTGGCGCCCACCCTGATGCCGATCCTGGTCAAACAGGTGGGCCGCCAGTTCTGGCCCTGGATCCTCGCCAATGAGCGGGCGCTTGCGGAAGGCAAGGAAGAATTCAGCGTCACGCTCGGCGACAAGGTCTGGACCCAGAAGCCGCAAAAATATCACGCGCGGTCGCTCGGCATGTTGCGCGCCAAATATGCCGCCGTCACCGACAAGCGCGATCTCGATCTGGTTTTGGCCGCGGCGGGTTGCCTTGCCGGATTGCGCGCCTAGATACGGAATCCCGGTCATCTCTGGAGAGCGCCCATGCCGACGCCGAATTACAAGATTGCCCTGATCGTCGGCGCCGGCGAAGGGCTTAGCGCATCGCTGGCGCGGCTGTTTTCCCGTGAAGGCATCAAGGTCGCGCTCGCTGCGCGCAAAATCGAAAAGCTCGGCGCGCTCTGCACCGAGACCGGCGCCCGCGCCTTTGCCTGCGACGCCACCAACGCCGACGACGTCGAGCGTCTGTTCGGCCAGGTCGAGCGCGAAATCGGCACGCCGGACCTTGTCGTCTATAACGCCAGCGGACGCGCACGCGGCGCTTTCGCCGATCTGGTCGCGGCCGACGTCGCGCAAGCGATCGCGGTCTCGGCCTTCGGCGGCTTTCTGGTGGCGCAGCAGGCGGTGAAGCGGATGCTTCCCAACAAGCACGGCGCCATCCTGTTCACCGGCGCTTCCGCCAGCGTCAAGGGTTACGCCCAGTCGGCACCGTTCGCGATGGGCAAGTTTGCGCTGCGCGGACTGGCGCAGAGCATGGCCCGCGAATTGTCGCCACAGGGCATCCATGTCGCGCATTTCGTCATCGACGGCGGCATCCGCAGCGCGGCGCGCACCGAGCCCGCCGATAGACCGGACTCGATGCTCGATCCCGACGCGATTGCGTTGAGCTACTGGAACGTGCTGCAACAGCCGCGCAGCGCCTGGAGCTGGGAACTGGAATTGCGGCCGTGGGTGGAGAAGTTCTGACAAGACGCAATCATGCGATAGCCGTAGGGTGGGCAACGGCGCAGTTGCGCCGTGCCCACCATTGTTGCGATCTGGGGATGCATGTCGGTGGGCACGCTTCGCTTTGCCCACGCTACGAAAAACAAGAGATGGGGGAAAACATGACCAACGAAACCAAGATCGACACCGGTACGGACGAACTGCTCTGCGTGATCCGCGACCGCGTCGCCGTGATCACATTGAACCGGCCCGAGGTCCGTAACGCGATGTCGGACACTTTGACGCCGGCGCTGCGCACCATGATCAAGACCTGCGGCGAAAACCCCGATGTCGGCGTGCTGCTGATCACCGGCGCCGGCAAGGCGTTCTGCGCCGGCGGCAACGTCAAGGGCATGGGCGCCCACCGCGACAAGAAGAAACTCGAAATGTCCTATGACGAGAAGGTCGCCGATCTGCAGGAGCGGCAGCGCCTGCTGACCGGCGCGCTGGTCTCGGTGCGCAAGCCGACCATCGCCGCCCTGCCCGGCCCCGCGGTCGGCGCCGGCCTCGCGCTCGCCATGGCCTGCGACATCCGCATCGCGGCGCAATCGGCCTTCGTCTCCACCGGCTATCTACGCGTCGCGCTCAGCGGCGACTACGGTATCGCCTGGCTGCTGACGCGGCTGGTCGGCACCTCACGGGCGCGGGAATTGATGTTCACCGCCGACAAGGTCGATGCCGCGAGATGCGAAGTCATCGGCCTCGTCAACCGTGTGGTTCCGGACGACCAGCTTCAGGCAGAAGCATTTGCGATGGCCAAGGCGATGGCGGAAGGGCCGACGGTGGCGCTGCGCTACATGAAGGACAATCTCGACGAAGCGCTGCTGTTTGATTTCGCTACCGCGCGCGACCACGAGGCCGAGCGGCTGGTTCGCCTGACCACGACGGCGGACCACAAGGAGGCCGTGCAGGCCTTCATCGACAAGCGCAAGGCGGTCTTTAGGGGAGGCTGAGGTCTTAGCCTGGCATCTGCGATAGAAAAACAGCCCGGTTCCGGGGTGCCCAGAACCGGGCTTAGTTTGTCAGCTCGCGTGAGGACGGGTCGCGAGTTGGCGGGAGGCGGCGGCGAGTTTCCAGCTGGCGCAGGGAATGTCGCGGGGTTCGGCGTCGATATGCTTCTCGAAGCGCACCAGTTTCCAGTCGCCGGGGCTTGCGACGAAGGCGTAACCGGATTTGCGGGCGAGGCTGATCATGGCGTCGTTGGAGCGCAGCGTGTCGCCGAACAGGCGGTCGGCACCGAACGAAGCCGCGCGGCATTCGAGATTCCTGAGCAGCGCCTTGCCGATGCCGTGGCCCTGCCAGCGGTCGTCGATCGACAGGCCGAATTCGATGCTGGCGGTATCGGCGTTGAATGCGTAACGGGCTTCGCCGACGATGGTCTCAGAACCATCGACCAGCATGGTCGCGATTACGGTGAAACGGTCGGCTTGGCCGATATGGATGAAATCGTCGAGCACGCCCTTCGGCAATTCGCTCATGGCGCCGAGGAAACGGTTGTAGCGGGAACGGCTCGTCAGCGAACGGAAATAATCCTGCAGCGCGTCCGCGTCGCGCGGTTCGACGAAGCGCACGGTCACCAACTCGCCATCGCGCGAGCGCAGCACATCCGAATATTGCCTGAGATCGTCGAAACGCAGCATCGTCATCGCACGCTCCCATCGCTCGCAAGGAAAATGGCCGGCGTCCCCGTCAGAGGCGACGCCGGCCTGGCTGCTTCCTAAGCCCGCCAGAACGGCTTCGAAACCTCGTAAATGACGTCGCTCGAGGACACCCCGATGTCGTGCAGGTCACGCTCGGTCCAGGTGGACAATTCGCGGCGCGCTTCGTAGCGCTGGCGCCAGACATGGAGGGTTTCGCCCAGCTGGGCGAAAACGCCCGGTGCATGATGATTTATCATCGATTCATGGGTGCAAGTGGACATTTGAAACTCCTTTAGCTAATCTCTTGGCGCTAATATCTGCGCTATCAGGACATTTCACAAACGACACTTTGTACCGCTTCGCATGATATAAACTCATATATCTGGGGATTGCGGGATGACCGCCAGACTGCCGTCGCTGAATGGATTGCGGGCCTTCGAGGCCGCGGCCCGGCATTTGAGTTTCACGCAGGCGGCGTCCGAGCTGAACGTCACCCAGACCGCCATCAGCCATCAGATCAAACGGCTGGAGCAAGAACTCGGGGTCCGCCTGTTCGTCCGCCAGAACCGGGCGCTGACATTGACGCCGCAGGCGCAGGACTACCTTCCCGGGATCCGCGCCGCGTTCAACGATCTGCGGCTCGCAACCGACCGCCTGCTGCGCAAGGACGACGACCATGTGCTGACGGTATCGACGCTGGCCTCGCTCGCGGCGAAATGGCTGCTGCCGCGGCTTTCCGCGTTCCAGGAGGCCCATCCCGGCATCGACGTGCGCATCACCACCTCGACCGGGCTGGTCGACTTCGAGCGCGACAATGTCGATGCCGCGATCCGTTATGGCCGCGGCCAGTGGCCGGGCGTGCGCGCCGACTGGCTGATGGCGGACGAGATGTTTCCGGTGTGCAGCCCGGCGCTGCTCAGCGGAAACAAGCCGCTGAAATGCCCGGAAGACCTCAGGGATCACGTGCTGCTGCACACCAGCAACGCCAACAGCGACGACTGGCGGCTGTGGCTGACGGCGGCCGGCCTGCCGACCGATATCTCGACCAGGCCGGGCATCACCTTCGACCTCGTCTTCATGACCGTGCAGGCCGCGATCGACGGCGTCGGCGTCGCGCATGGGCCGCACCTCCTATGTGCAGGACGACATCGCCAAGGGCCGGCTGGTGGTCCCCTTCAAGATCACGCTGCCGACCGATGCCGGTTTCTATCTGGTCTCGCCCACGGGCAGGACGGATTCGCCGAAACTGTCGGCTTTCCGGCAATGGCTCACCGCATCGGCGCGAAGCAAACCCTGACGTTTTCAGCCATTCCCCATTTTCAGACCCTGCGCCGTTTTCAGACCCCTGTCTGCGTTTTGCGGTTGGTCGCGCCGCGCGGGCGTGGCAGATTGCCGCATCACAACAATAACTGCCTCGGCCGACGGGGCTTTTGATTTCCATGCAAATAACGATAACAAGAGCGCATGGTGGATTTGACACGTAAGTTCGATGTGCTGGTGATCGGCGGCGGCAACGCCGCGCTGTGCGCCGCGATCAGCGCCCGGCGCGCCGGCGCCTCGGTGCTGGTGCTGGAAGGCGCTCCGAAATTCTATCGGGGCGGCAATACCCGCCATACCCGCAACATGCGCTGCGCCCATGATGCGGCGACCGACATCCTCACCGGCCCCTATACGGAAGAGGAATTCTGGAACGATCTGCTGGTCCTGACCGGCGGGCAGACCGACGAAGAACTCGCCAAATTCATGATCCGGGAGTCCAAGGACATTTTGGGCTGGATCGTCGAACAGGGTGTGCGCTGGCAGCCATCGCTGGGCGGCACGCTCAGCCTCGGCCGCACCAATTCGTTCTTCCTCGGCGGCGGCAGGGCGATGCTCAACGCCTTGTACCTGACCGCCGAAAAAATCGGCGTCGAGATCATCTACGATGCCGAAGTCAGCGACCTCAAAATCGAAGACGGGATGTTCCTGTCCGCGCATCTGAAGCAGCCGATCGACGGCGCCACGGAAATCCGCGCCGCCACGCTGGTCGCCGCCGCCGGCGGCTTTGAGGCCAACATCGAATGGCTCAAGGAGTATTGGGGCGAAGCCGCCGACAATTTCCTGATCCGCGGCACGCCCTATAACCGCGGCTCGATCCTGAAGATGCTGCTGGAAAAGGGCGTGCAGGACATCGGCGATCCCACCCAGTGCCACGCGGTGGCGATCGACGCCCGCGCGCCGAAATTCGACGGCGGCATCATCACGCGGCACGACTTCGTCGTGTTCGGCATCGTCGTCAACAAGCACGCGCAACGTTTCTACGACGAGGGCGAGGACATCTGGCCGAAGCGCTACGCCATCTGGGGCCGGCTGGTGGCGGCGCAGCCCGACCAGATCGCCTACATCATTTTCGACTCGACGGTGGTCACGAGTTTCATGCCGACGCTGTTTCCGCCGATCGGCGCGCCGACGCTGGCCGAACTCGCCGGCAAACTCGGCCTCGATCCGGCGGCGCTGGAAAAGACCGTTGCCGATTTCAACGCCGCGGTGCAGCCCGGCACGTTCGATCATACGATCCTGGACGATTGCCGCACCGAAGGCGTGACGCCGGCCAAGACGCATTGGGCGCGCAGGATCGATACGCCGCCTTATCTGGCCTATCCGGTGCGGCCCGGCATCACCTTCACCTATCTCGGCACCCGCGTGAACAAGCAGTCGCGGATGCTGATGAAGGACGGCAAACCCTCCGCCAACATGTTCGCCGCCGGCGAGATCATGGCCGGCAATGTGCTCGGCAAGGGTTACGCCGCCGGCATCGGCATGACCATCGGCAGCGTGTTCGGACGGGTTGCGGGACGGGAAGCGGCGCGGAATGCGAAGAATTAACAGCACGAGAATCAACGGCACGAAAATTGGCGGCACGAGATAGCTCGAAGGCCTGACGAAATAGCAGGAAAACATAGCGAGATGCACGGAACCAGAATTCTGGAGGAAGCCGATCGTCTGATGACGGTCTGCAATTCCTGCCGCTATTGCGAAGGGCTCTGCGCGGTGTTTCCGGCGATGGAAATGCGCCGTTCGTTTTCCGACGGCGATCTGAATTATCTCGCCAATCTCTGCCACTCTTGCGGCGCCTGCTATACCGACTGCCAGTTCTCGCCGCCGCATGAATTCAACGTCAATGTGCCGAAGACGCTCGCAATCGCGCGCGCCGAATCCTACGCCGCCTATGCCTGGCCGGCTGCGTTTTCCGGCGCGTTCGCGCGCAATGGCCTCGTCATCAGCCTGATTGCCGCGCTCAGCGTCGCCGCCTTCATCTTCGGTTTTGCCGCCTTCAACGACCGGCAGGTGCTGTTCGGCATCCACACCGGCCCCGGCGCGTTCTACAAATTGATGCCGCATAACGCGATGGCCGCCCTGTTCGGCGCGGCCTTTCTCTACGCCATCGCCGCTTTGGTGATGGGCGTCCGCGCGTTCTGGCGCGACATCGGCGAACCCGTCGGGATGCGCACCGACGCGGGCTCGATCTTGCAGGCGATCCGGGACGCCGGCGAGCTGCGCTATCTCGATGGCGGCGGCGTCGGCTGTTTCAACGAGGACGACCGCCCGACCGATCGCCGCAAGCTCTATCACCATCTGACCTTCTACGGCTTTGCGCTGTGCTTCGCCGCCACCTGCGTCGGCACGCTCTATCACTTTCTGCTGGCGCGCGAGGCGCCCTATGCGTGGTGGGATCTGCCGGTCGTGCTCGGCACGCTCGGCGGCATCGGCCTCCTGATCGGGCCCGCGGGCCTGCTCGCCGAAAAATCGAAGCGCGATCCCGCGCTGGTCGATGAGGCCCGCATGGGCATGGATGTCGCCTTCATCGTCATGCTGTTCCTCACTGCGTTGACCGGCATGGCGTTGCTGCTGCTGCGTGAGACGAATGCGATGGGGCCGCTGCTGGCGCTGCATCTCGGCGTGGTGTTCTCGCTTTTCATCACCATGCCCTACGGCAAATTCGTGCACGGGATTTATCGCTTCGTCGCACTGGTGCGCTACGCGCGGGAGCGGCAGATGATGGGGCACGGGGCTCAAACCTAGCCGTCATTGCGAGGAGCAGGAGCGTGATACTGGCCTCAATGTCGTCCCGGCGAACGCCGGGACCCATACGCCGCGGCGGCCATCTTTACGAGGTCTCACGCCAGGCTCTGACCGATAAGCCGCGGCGTATCGCTCCGCTGCGCAATGCGACCGGCCGGACGACGAGAGAATTTTTCCGATTTAAATTTCAAACAGCCGGATACAGCTTCGCGATTCTCGCGGCACGATGCGCCCGAGTTTTGCGTCAAGCTTCGTCCCTCCAAATACAGAGGGCGCAGGGAAGGCCGGGTGCCCGTTGCACCCGCGGCCCGTGTGCATTGGTAGTAAGCACACGGTAGTCACCACAGGTACGCCGGAAACATCCGGCCTTCCCTGCGCAATGGTTTTAACGGCTTACTTCGTGATCTCCCCGGCGACGAATTCCTCTTGCCACCGTCGCTGACGGATTAAGGCTTGTCTAAGCCCGGTTCGGCCGACGCACCTCCGCCAACTTGACACCAGCAACGGGTGCCAGGACCACACGACTTCGCCGTCCGCGACTCCGCCTTCGCCAAGAGGTTTTGCCGGGCTGTGCACGTCAGGCAAACATTGATGAAGTCAGAAGCAGCGCCGTTCGTCTGTCGCGCCGGTCGATCGCTCACGGGCCCAAAGACCCGCCCTGCAATCCCGTTCGCGCCCGGCGCTGCCGCGTCCACCGCATCCCATCCCAACGTCCGTGACGATCGCGATCCGCCCCTCGTTGAGGGATGAGACGGCGCGGTTTGTAGGGCTGATTTGGGGGAAGGAAGAAGAGGTTTATTTTTGCGAGGGGGACTGGACGGGTGGAATTGCGTTGAAAGGGTTTGGGAAATTCGGGCGGCCGGGACTTCGTAGGTTCCGCCGAAAATTCAATCAAAATTGCTGGTATTAGCCACGTTTCGGAATTGTTCCGGATTGCGGTCTGTTCCTATCGCCGCTGGGGTACTTTCCGTATTTGACCCCGGTGTCCTGGTTTGTGGTTAGGGGTGTCCTAATTTGTTCTTCGAGGTGAAAGTCTTTGAACCGTCTAGCCCCGGCCGTACACTTATATTCGAAACTCTTGAAATGGGGGCCATCATGGCTATCACGAAGTTTGCAGGAAGAATTGGTGCCGCCGTCCTGACGTTGCTGGTGGTGGGCGCGCTGGCGCAGCCTACGCGGGCCGACCCACAAAGTGACCATAAGGCCAAGTTCAAAGACGGATGCAAATCCTCTAATGGCTCGTGGATAGAAAATCCCGACGGATCTTATCAATGTAACACACGCAGCGGCGAGACAAATTTATGTTTCAAGGACACGCCGCCCAAACCGTGCGTGCATAAAAAGCTATAGGGGATGTGGGACCCAAGACGGGGCCTAAATCTCGACTAGTGAATCGTAGCGATCTTACGATCGGCGTGCTCAATTCCGGCTCGTTGCAGTTGCGGTTAGCATAGCAAGGCCGCCTCAGTTGGCGGCCTCTTTCATCCCCTACCGCTCGCCCGGCCACCACGTTGATGGCGGATCGCTCGGCTGAAATCTTCGTCGCCCGCAGTGCCAAAAGGTGGCTCCGCTTGTACGGATAGCCCCGGACTTCGGAGCACTGGCTGGCAGCGCATGTAGCGCTCCAGTTCATGGACCGGCGTTGCCTTCGGTCGCCGCACGATGCCCAACGCAACGGTCTGGTGCGTGTTGCAGCCGAGGCATTTCACTTCGAGATAGCCAAACCCGGCATTGATGCGTCGCCGAGCGCGGGCGATGGCTGCGCCGGTCCCTGAAAGCCGAGCATGCGCTTATTCCACGCCTCGCAGGCGAGCCGGTCGGCTTCCTTGCGTGCTTCCGTTGCCCGCTCTGCCGCCGCCCGCACCGATGCGCCGTAGATCGTCTCGCGTGACTTCGTGCCCATGCGAGAGAGGATCGCCGGGCGGCGATGGACAGGCAAGCCGCTACAGATGGTTGTGGATGGCTTGCTGGGCACAACGGAGGCGACGACGCAGCCAAGGTCTCACCGCATTGGCACCCAGAAGCTGACACCTATGGGCTGGACTAGATCGATTTCGATATATCAGCGGACGCCCCACGGGGCGTCCGCTCGGTAGTCATGTGGGCTCGACGCCGGTTATTCGCTCGCTTTATTGATCACCTTCATTTCCCGCACCCGCTGAATGACCTGCTCGAGGTTGTAGCTCGCCGGATTTTGCATCGGCGGGAAAGGAACGTAGCTCTCCAGCTCCTTCAGCCAAAGCAGCTGACCGATGGGGAGCATGTTCCAGTCGTATTGATAAGCGGTCATCGGTGCAGCGATAGCTCCGCCTAGCGCCATGAGCGTCTTGAATTGCGAGCCGATAGAAGTCTCGAAGGGATCGCGTTTGATGTTGACGATTTGCGTCCAGTGATAAGGAACCACCCCTACTGTGAAGCCCTCTGGGCTGTCGGAGACCATCGCGAAGTACATCTTCCAGTTCTTGTACCGGACCGCCGAAGGTTCCTTGCCGGAATAGTAGAAGAACGTATCGCGCGCCGACTTCTCCGACTTGCCGGTCAAATAGTCGATCTGGTTCACACCGTCGAGTGTCGTTTTCACGATGCCGGGGTATTGGCCGGCCTCGATCTGCTTCTTCAGTCCGTCGCCCTTCGGGCCACCGGCGATCTCGACGAGGGTAGGCAGCCAGTCGAGAGACGCGAAAATGCCTTCCTTGACCGTGCCGGGTTTGATGACGCCGGGCCAGCGGATCACCGCCGGGGCGCGCATGCCACCCTCCCACGTGGTGACCTTGCTGCCCTTGAAGGGAGTGGTGCCGCCGTCCGGGAAGGTCTGGGTCTCCGCGCCGTTGTCGGTCGTAAAGACGACAATCGTGTTGTTGAGTTGGCCCATGTCTTCGAGCTTCTTCAGCACCACACCGATATTGTCGTCCATTTGCTTCATGCCGGCTTCGTTGACGCCCCAGTCCTTGCCGCCGCGCGTACCCACCATCGCCAGATACTTGTCCGACAACACGGTGGTGATGTGCATGCGGGCCGGGTTGTACCAGACGAAGAACGGCTTGTTGGTCTTCTTAGGATCGTTGCGGTCCATGAAGTCAACGACCTTTGCCGAAATCTCCTCGTCCACGGTCTTCGACCGCTCTAGGGTCAGCGGACCTTCATCCTTGCACATCATATTCTGGGCTGAGCCGTCGGACTTGCACGCAAGCACGGGACGCGGCGGGGTCAGACAAACTGCTGCTCTCGGGTCAACCGCACCGGGGACTTCAGGCACGCCAGGGATCAGCGTGTTCTTGCACGGCGGCGCGACGCCCTGCTCCGTGGGAGTATTGTTGATGTCGGGGAAGCTCACCCCTTGCATTGCATCGAGGTGATAAAGGTAGCCCCAGAACTCTTTTGGAAGCCGTGAGCGGTCGGCAGGGCATCGGTGTGGTCGCCCAGATGGTTCTTGCCGAACTCGCCGGTGGTGTAGCCGAGATCAAGCAGGAACTTCGCGATCGTCGGCGTGCGGGGCAGCAGATATGACGGGCTGCCGGGGAGTTGCGGCATGATCATGCCGATGCGCAGTGGATTCATTCCAGTGAAGAAGGCATTGCGCCCGGCGGTGCAGCTCTGCTCGGCGTAATAGTCAGTGAACTTCGCGCCCTCCTGCCCAATCCTGTCGATGTTGGGCGTCTCGCCGACCATCAGGCCTTGGTGATAGATCCTCGGTTGCATCCAGCCGATATCATCACCCATGATGAAGAGAAATGTTTGGTTTCTGCGTTGCTTGCGCTGTCGCCGGTGTGCTGACCGGTACGGACAGCGATAGTGACATCAGCGTCGTGGCGCCCAGAAGCGCGGCGCAGGATCGCTTGTGGCAATCTGTCGCAACTTTGCGAAGCAGGTTCGGGATGCCAGATGGACTATCCATATGTGTGTAGCAACGCATAACGTAACCCTCCCTTATTGCGGGCGTGATAGGAGCGCCGCGTCAAATGCTTGGAAAGCTTAGTTTGCTTGCAGGACGGTGTTTTTCTCGTCCGGTGTGCGACCCCCTCACGGACGTTGCAGAATCCTACATTTATAGGTCCTGCAGCAGCATTGCCCTTTGGTCCAATCGACACCCGCTCACTCAATAATGCATCCGCATGGCGGCATCCCGTCGAGACTTGCTCTCCTGTCGGCGAGCGTAGGCGGCTTCGGATTTTTCCGGGCTGCCGATGTCGCCCGCAAGGGTGATACTTTACGAGAACCATTTCCGGGATTGACGCCAAAGCGGTATTCGATCCGCTTGCCGATGCCGCCCGGCATCCAGGTCTCGCCTTCATCCGAGCTTGCCGACGTGCCCTTCGAGCAAAGACCAGCACTTGGCGCCGAGTTTCTCTTTCCACACCGCGTAGACCGGGGCCATGCGGAGGCGGAACGGCTGCTGGTCCACGTCGTTGAACAACATGCCACGCTCGGTCAGCGTCTTGCGCAGGCCGCCATTGAAGGCACCCTGATCCTCGCGCTGCAGGCGCACATACTTCGTGGCGTTGCGTTCAATCACAGCCTGGATATCGGCCGGCAGCCTCCGCCAGAGAGCGAGGTTGGCCATCAGGTTGAAGCCCGACCACATGTGGTTGGTCATGGCCATGTATTTCTGTACTTCGTAGAGCTTGAATACCTCCGTGACGGCCAGAGGATTTTCCTGGGCATTGACCTTGCCGTCCTTGATGCCCTGGTAGATCTGATTGACGTTGATGGTCACCGGCTCGGCACCGAGCGCCCTGAATGTGTCGGTGAACATCTGCCCGGCCGGCAGGCGGATGCGGATGCCGTCGAAATCCTTAGGGAGGACGATCGGCCGATCGGTGGTCGACGTCTGACGCATGCCGTTGTCGAAGGCCATCACCGGAAACCCGTACAAGCCTTTCGCCGCCATTTCCTCGCGCAAATAGGCTCCGAGCGCACCGTCCGCAGCAGCATGAGCATCGCTCGCCGTCTTGAAGGCGAACGGCACCTGCTGCACTTCGGCGACCGGCACGGCCTGTCCCAGAATGCCGCCCATGAGCGTGAAGAAGTCGAGTTCGCCTGAGATCACCATCTTGAGAGCGGCCGGGTCCGAGCCCGCAATACCCGCGTTCTCGGCGAACACCTCGGTGTCAACGCGGCCGTTGGTCTCCGTCTTCACCGCCGCCCACATCTCGACCAGCCGCTTGTGCAGCGGGCTCGAGAGGGCCTGATTGTGGAATTGACGAAATTTGAAGTCGGCGGCAAGACCGGCGCGGCTGACGATGGTGAGTGAGCCCAGCGCGGCAGCTCCCCCGATGATCGCGCGGCGGGTCGGCATTCCCAACATAACAGTTTCTCCCAACGTTGCGGACTATCTTGTTCGCAAGGCTTGGCAAGTCCGTATGCCAGCCAATTCCGATGTAACCTGACAATGAGCTGCCACGCATCTGCCGAAGCTGAGGCGGCCGACGGGACGGGGCAAGCATTTAGTCAAACGCCCGGACCATTAGCGCGCCTGCGTGACGATGGCTAGGTCGGGGAAGACTGTATCCCTCCCGAGCTGGTGGAATTTGTCGCAGTCGCTGCGCTTGCCTGAGGAGGCCGTGCGCCGCAAACTCCTCAAGCTGCCGATCGCGAACTTCGCGCAATGCGGCTCTCACAGCTTGGTTCAAACAATCGTGATGCCGAGGCGTAACAAGGAACGTAACAATCTGTCTCGCACTTCAGAAAGGATGGTCTTCCTAGAATACGCGCCGAATTCACGCAACTTCAACTCAGCAATCTCCAACTCATACACATCTGCCGTACCAAAACAGCAAAACATGCAGGAGTAGGTTATGAGCACTGAAGAGAAGCAGGAAACCCAATCCAATATCGATTTCGACCGCCGCAAAATTCTGCTCGGCAGTTCGGCCCTGGTCGCCGCGGTAGCCATCAGTTCGGACGCCGTGGCGCAGGCGCAGAAAGCGGCCCCGGCCGCGCCCGCTGCGGCTCCTGCTCCCGCTCCCGCTCCC
Organism: uncultured Alphaproteobacteria bacterium; assembly: GCA_963847015.1. Taxonomy (GTDB): domain Bacteria; phylum Pseudomonadota; class Alphaproteobacteria; order Rhizobiales; family Xanthobacteraceae; genus Bradyrhizobium. The sequence goes on from CAWJYI010000030.1 coordinate 48,633, forward strand.
GCTCCCGCATCGGGGCGCAAACCCAACATTCTTGTCATCTTCGGTGACGATATCGGCATACCGCAGATCAGCGCCTACACCATGGGCATGATGGGGTACCGCACGCCCAACATCGATCGCATCGCCCGCGAAGGCGCGATCTTCACGGACTCCTACGGCCAGCAAAGCTGCACGGCGGGCCGCGCGTCGTTTATCCTGGGTCAGGAACCGTTCCGCACCGGCCTGCTGACGATCGGCATGCCCGGCGATCCGCACGGCATTCAGGACTGGATGCCGACCATCGCCGACGTCATGAAGACGCAAGGCTATGCCACCGGGCAATTCGGCAAGAACCATCTTGGCGACCGCGACGAGCATCTGCCGACCAAGCATGGCTTCGACGAGTTCTTCGGAAATCTCTATCATCTGAACGCAGAGGAAGAACCCGAAGGCTACTTCTATCCAAAGGATCCCGATTTCAAGAAGAAGTTCGGGCCGCGCGGCGTGATCAAATCTTCCGCCGACGGCAAGATCGAAGATACCGGCCCGCTCAACACAAAGCGCATGGAAACGGTGGACGAAGAGTTTCTCGGCGCCGCCAAGGACTTCATCGATCGTCAGGCCAAGGCGAGCAAGCCGTTCTTCGTCTGGTTCAATTCAACGCGCATGCATGTCTTCACGCATCTGAAGAAGGAATCTCTCGGCAAGACCGGCAAGGGCATTCACGCCGACGGCATGGTCGAGCACGACGGAATGGTCGGCGAACTCTTAAAGCAGCTCGACGACCTCGGCATCGCCGACAATACGATCGTACTCTACACGACCGACAACGGCGCGGAAATCGCGCTGTGGCCGGACGGCGCGATGACGCCGTTCAAGAGCGAAAAAGGCACGACGTGGGAAGGCGGCATGCGCATCCCCATGATGGTGCGTTGGCCCGGCGTCGTCAAACCCGGCACGCAGTATAACGATGTCATTTCGCTGATCGACTGGATGCCGACGCTTGCGGCGGCCGCCGGTGCAGGCGACATCAAGGAGAAGATGAAGACCGGGTTCGTCGCGGGCAACAAGACATTCAAGGTGCACCTCGACGGTTATGATTTCGGACCGTATTTCAGGGGCGAAACCAAGGCAGGGCCGCGCGATGCGCTCTATTACTTCGATCAGGGCGGCAATCTGAATGCGATCCGTTGGAACGATTGGAAACTTACGTTCGCGATAGCCAAAGGCAATATCGCAACCGGCGTTCGGGAGACGACGGCGTGGGCGTTGATCGCCAACCTGCGCATGGACCCCTACGAGCGAGGGTTGGACGAGGGCGGCGGCGCGATGAATTTCCTCGCGCAGAACATCTGGCTGCTGGTTCCCATCCAGGGAAAAATCAAGGAGTTCTTCTCGGACTTCAATGATTATCCGTATCAGGCCGGGAAATTCGCTCAACGCCGGCGGCATCAACTACGGAATGCTGAGGCAGGAGGCTGCGTTGAAGCGGCTGAAAGACCTCGAAACGCTGGCGCCCCGCTGAGTTCTCGCGGGCAACGCTTGATCGCGCGCCAGATGCGGGATGGCGTTGCGGCATATCGATATGCCGCAACGCCATTGCGGCGCAAGGCTACCGGGCCGGCGTCTTTTTGCCTGCTGCCGTTGCTGCTGCGGTTGCCGCGATCACGATCGACCATTTGTTGCTCACACACTTGATATCGATCGTGAACATATCCTGCAGATTGTGACTTCGCACCTGGTCGTTGAACATCTCCTTCACATTTACGTCGGTATCCTTCACACATCCGAACTGGGCAAGTGTTGCCCTCATCTTCTCATTATCGCTCTTGAGCACGGACGGAAGTGATGCCACCGCAGCACCGCTGCCCGCCTGCAAATCCTTGACCATCTGAATGCCCCAGAAGCCGAACGCGCTTTTGATGGCGGGCTCGGAGCGCGGGTCGACTCCCGGCGTGATCGTGGGTTGCTGGGCCTGCTGAACCGGCTCCGCCTTCAGTGAGGCGACGAGATGGCCGCCGTTGCAGGAGACGCGGATATCCTTGACCAGTATAGCACCGCGCTTTTCGCTGGCTTTCGTCGTCAACAGGTCCTGCACGAACCCGGCGGTCCGGTCCGTCGACGAGGTTTGGCACGTGATCTCCCTGATCCGCGCCTGGTGATCACCGACGACCTGGTCCAATTGCCTCAACAGATCCGTACGCTTGTCCCAGCTGACGCCATCGAACTTGATTTGACCCGCAGCCGCGAAAAAATCATCGACTGCCTTTGTCGCCTGCCGCGTCGCCTCGTAGCTGACGCCGCCTGCATCCTTGTTCACATCGAAGGCGGCCGCAATTTTCGTGACCTTGAAAGTAACTTCCCACTTGTTGGCGACGCATTTACCGGAGGCGTCATAGTCGAGCTGCAGCTTTCGCCTCTCGACCTCCCTGGCCACGATATCGTGGATGTTCGCGTCGGACGTAAATCGGCAGGGAATGGCCTGAAGGCGGCCGGTTGCCGCACTGGTCGCAGTGTCGACGGTGGTCTTCAGCGACGTATCGCTGTGAATGGCCTTGGTGAAATTCAGGACATTATCCGCCCACGCGGCCACCTCAGCGTCAACACGCGCTGCATCCAGCTTGCGCTGCGCGGCCTGAACGGGAGTTTCATCGATGAACTTGGTGATCCGGAACTGATAGGTCATCTTCTGCAGTGAGAGAACGCAGCCCCCGTGAAACTCGTATTCAACAGGCAAATTGAACCGATTGACCCAGTATTTGATGGCGGGCTCGAATCCGGCTCCGTCGTTCAAGCTCGTGCAGGCCAGCTTCGAAAGAGCTTCCTCGGCTTGCGCAGTGACGTAGGACATGCGCGCCTTGTTCAGGCCGGTATCAACCGCGTCCTGCATGCTCTTCCCCCACTCCGTCAAGATGCGCGTCGCCGCGGCGTCATCGGTTGCCGCCGCCGCACTGCCTGTCAAAAGCGCTCCCGCCAAGGTGGAGAGGATGAGTAATTTCGTCGTGTTCATTATTGATTTCCTAAAGACGCAGCCTTTGCCATGTCAGCTTGTTATTGGTACCGGTCACTGGCGAGGACGTTCAAAAGCGCGCCGTTGTTTTATGCGGCTTATAACGACAGCCTGCCCATCCCCAACGTCGGCATGCTCCGCGACATCCGGCGGATTCCTTTTCCGTCATCCGGCGTATTACTGCAAACGTTGGAAGGCCTGGCGTCCAAGGACGAAACGAAGAAAATACCCTTGCAGAACTGTAGGGCCGTGGGGTGGATTGGCCGAAAGCGTAATCCGCCATTTTTCTCCGTCGGACGACGGATTACGCTGTCGCTAATCCGCCCTGCGCTGTGTAATATCCACACCTCAAATCCACCCGAACATATCCAATGCGTCGCGCTGCCGGATGTGGCTTTCACACGGCGCGGCACATTGACGGCTCCTGATGTCCGATACGAAATCTCCGCCCGCAAACATTTCACCACCTGCGAAGCGGTCGTTTGCGGCGATGCGCCACCCGGGTTTTCGCGCGCAATTCTCCACCTTCGTGCTTGCGATGATGGCCGACAATATCGAGCACGTCATCAGCTACTGGGTGGTGTTCCAGAAATTCCATTCGCCGGCGCTGGCGGGGTTTGCGATCGTGTCGCATTGGCTGCCGTTCCTGCTGTTCTCGGTCGCGTCAGGCGCGCTTGGCGGAGCGGTTCGATCCGCGGCGGGTGATCCAGATCGGCATGGCGCTGTTCATCATCGCGTCGCTGAGCTGGAGCTATTTCTTCGTCACCGACAGCTTGCAGATGTGGCAGGCGATGGTGATCCTGGTCATCCATGGCTGCGCCGGCGTGCTGTGGCAGACGCCGAACCAGATGCTGCTCTACGATATCGTCGGGCCCGAAGGATCTGGAGAGCGCGGTGCGGCTCAACGCGATGGCGCGTTATCTCGCCGTGCTGGCCGGCCCCGCCGTGGGCGCCGCCATCCTGCTCGCGTTCGGGCCGGCGCCCGGCATCATGCTCAACACGCTGTTTTATCTGCCGCTGGTGCTGTGGCTCGTGAAGGCGCCCTATGGCCCGCGCTTTCGCAAAGATACGCCGGCGCCGCGCCGCGCCGTCCGCGGCCTTGATGACATCGTGCAGACGATCCGCGACATCCGGAATCATTCGGTCATCGTGTCGATGACGCTGCTCGCGGGCGCGGCGTCGTTCTTCGTCGGCAATGCCTATAGTTCGCAGATGCCGGGCTTTGCCAGCGATCTCGGCCATGGCGATCCCGGCATCTCCTACAGCATGCTGCTGGCCGCGGATGCCGCCGGCGGATTGCTGGCAGGCATCGTGCTCGAAGGCGGCGGGTGGTTGCGGCCGCATCCGCGCACCGCGATCGTGCTCGCGATGCTGTGGTGCGCGGCGCTGGCGGTGTTCTCGCTGGCACACGAGCTATCCGCTGGCGCTCGCCTTCCTGTGCGCCGCCGGATTCCTCGAATTGTCCTTTAACGCCATGGCGCAAAGTCTGGTCCAGTTGAACGCGCCGCCGGACAAACGCGGCCGCGTTATCGGCCTGTTCAACATGGCGAGCCTCGGCTTGCGCGCCTTCAGCGGCATTTCCGTCGGCCTCGTCGGCAGCCTGATCGGCGTGCACTGGTCGCTGGCGCTGTCGGCGCTCGCCACGATGGCGGTCGCAGCAAGCCTGATGGCGCTGCCGTGATGATGCCCGGCGACGATCGGGGTTGAACATGCGCCGCGGCGTCGGGTAGTGTGCGCCGCGCTTTAGAGAGGAATGAAATGAACATGTCCGGAATTATTGCGCGCGTGGTCGCGCTGATCGGCGCCGTCGCACTGCTGTGGCGCCGGCTGCAGGGCGCCGCCGCGCATGAGCCGGCCTGGGGCAGCACGCCCGTCGTTCCCACGGCCAAACCACAAGGCGCGATCCCGACGCTGAAGATGCCGACGGCCAGGGGCTGGAGCGACGGGCAGCTTCCGACTGCCGCGCCGGGGCTCAAGGTCAATGCGTTTGCGACCGGCCTGAAACATCCGCGCTGGATCAACGTGCTGCCCAATGGCGACGTGCTGATCGCCGAGGCGACGCAGGTGGCCGGACCTATCCGGAACATGTTTCACTATGCGATGCAGGCGACGATGCGGCGTGCGGCCGCCCTTGGCGAAAGCGCCAACCGCATCACCTTGTTGCGCGACACCGATGGCGACGGCGTCGCCGAAAAGCGCGAAATCTTCATGGAGGGACTGAACCAGCCGTTCGGCATGGCGCTCCTGGGCGACACCTTCTATGTCGGCAACACCGACGGCGTGGTGGCCTTCCCGTATCAAGCGGGCGCGGACCGCATCACGGCGCAGGGCACGAAACTCGTCACCTTCAAGCCCGGCGGGCACTGGACGCGGAGCCTGCTGCCGAGCCCCGACGGCAAGAAGCTCTATGCCGGCGTGGGTTCGCTCACCAACATCGCCGACTACGGCATGGAAGTGGAGGAAGGCCGGGCCGCCGTCCACGAACTCGATCTGGCTAATGGCACGAGCCGCATCTTTGCCGGCGGCCTGCGCAACGCGGTGGGGCTGGCATGGGAGCCGACCACCGGCGTGCTCTGGACGGTCGTCAACGAGCGCGACGGTCTTGGCGACGAGACGCCGCCGGATTACCTGACCTCGGTTCGCGACGGCGGCTTCTACGGCTGGCCCTATTGCTATTGGGGACAGACGGTGGACGACCGGGTGCCGCAGGATCCGGCCGCGGTCGCAAAGGCGATCACGCCTGATTATGCGCTGGGCGGGCACACCGCCTCGCTCGGTCTATGCTGGATGCCGGCCGGCACGCTGCCGGGCTTTCCGGACGGCATGGCGATCGGGCAGCACGGCTCCTGGAATCGCAGCACGCTGAGCGGCTACAAGGTCGTGTTCGTGCCGTTCGCAAACGGGCGCCCGTCCGGACCGCCGCGGGATATTCTGTCGGGCTTCCTCGCACCCGACGAGCGGGAATCCTATGGACGGCCGGTCGGTGTCACCCTCGGTCCCGACGGCTCGCTGCTGGTGGCGGACGATGTCGGCGATGTGATCTGGCGCGTGACGGGCGCTTAGCAGCGCGCTCTGGCTAGATCAGGAATTCGCCAAATCCTCGAGCCAGTCCAGCGTCCGAAGCACGTCGGGATGGCCTCGAAAATCGTCTTCGCCCGAAGAATGACCGAAGATATGGCGGCTGTTGGGGTCGCGCATGGCGCGCCGGATGCGCTTTGCAAACAGAGAAAGCTGGTCTTTCGAAGGCTGTTCGCTCGCCTTGGCGGATCGCCGCTCTGCTGGAGAGCGGCGCTCGCCCATCAGCCGTTTTTCTTCTTCCGATCGCGTGTCCGCTCCGGATCGGCGTTCAAGTTTAATTCGCCGGTCCGCATTGAATTGTCTGGCATCATCGCTCATGACAAATCTCAGCCAACTCTTGGGTGTGAATTAGATCGATCGCTAGATTCTTGTTTGACGCGTTTTCTACCGCAGATAAATCTACGCAATCTGCGCAAGCTTGATTGCTATGCGAACCGAAAACGCTCTGAGTCAGGCCACCTCGTGCAACTTGGCGGTAGCTTCCGGGCTTGCACAAAGCAGGCGTCTGCGAATGGCGTCTTCGACAAGCGCCAGGGTTTGCCTGGCCTCGCGCGCTTCCGCCTCGGCTATCTGCGCACGAATTTCCGCCGCGGTCGCCTTGTCCTCCGCCGCCGTGATGCGCAATTCGACCTGCGTCAGGGCTTTCGAGGCGGCCTGCAATTTGGAATCGGCATCGGCGACGACCTCTCGCAACGAATACTCCGCAGCTTCTGCCCGTTGCTCGGCCTGCATCAGACGATCCGCCGCACTCCTGCACAGTGCTTGAGCGCGAGCTTCGATCTCTCGGGCATTGTTTTCGATGGTGCTGAAAACTTCAGCGGCCTGGTAGACCAAATCGATTGCCCTGGCGCCGGGTTCCGGCGCTGAGGATCGTGCAAAATTCAATATGTTTTCAGTACCCCGAACGGCAGGTCTTGCTTGCCGGTACGCCATGAAAAGGACCCCCACTTGCAAACCAGCCATATTATGAACAGTTATGGTAAAGGGATCATTAAGGCTTCCATGCGGGAGCGACGCGCGCTGGACTTGTCTGCTCTCGCCTTTAGGCCCGAAGGTCGATGCTGCGTATGATGATACCCCGGGGATTGCCCTCGAATTCGCGCGCGAGGAATTTGCGCGACGCACATTCTTCGATGCGGTCACGCAAACGCGCGAATTGCTGCTCGCGCTGATCCGGCGGCGTTCGCGGCACGTGTTCCAAATCGTCCATGGCGGAAGCGCTGACGGCGCAGGGGATCTCCGTTGCGCCGTCCATCATGGAGAATTTGAGCACCATGCGGTCGAATTCATAGCCACCGATACTTCCGCGAGCGAGTGTCATCGGGTAGTTCCTCACAGGCCGGAGCAGTCGTTCCATCGATTACTGTCCTCTCAACTCACCTTCTTTTCGGCGGCGCCGGATCGATCTCGGCAATGCGGCGCAGGCAGTCGGCTTCGGAATCATGCGGGCCCGAAACGAAGGTGCCGCTGACCTTGGTCGAATACCAGCCGGAGACCACACCAAGGCGCAGCGATTCTTCGGTCTTGACGTGACGGGGCGAGAGATTTTGCATCAGGTGCTTTCTGTTGGGCCGTTCGAGCTTTGCGTCGAACGTGCCGCATGAGGTCTTAGGTCACTGCAGGCTTTGTTCAAGCCTCCTCACCGCATAATCGGGTGAGGTCCGCGAGCACCACGGCCACGAGGTCGCGGTGATGCGTATCGGCCGGCGCGAGGCTGGCCGAATAGAGATTGAGGACATAACGCGCTTTCGCTACCGCTTCGTGCCACGACGCCGCCGGCACGGCAAGCAGCTGAAGTTCGACCGCGACCTGCTTGTCCCGCAACAGTTTCGCGTTGGCCTCGACGTCGGCAAGCACGCGGCGGATATCGGTTGCCTTCTGCGCCGCCATGCCGCGATGTCTGTCGAGCTCGATCGGGGTCTCACTCATCGGGGTCTCACTCACGCTGGCATGCCCGCGTCGATCCGCTGTGCGTCGGACAGATCGACCGAACTGATCGAGATCATTTCCACCGAAGAATGCCGCGGCGGCGCACCTGGGATCATGATCATGGTGGCAACACGCCTGAAACACGGAAACGAAAGCCCTTCGATCATCTCATCATCGGTGATGACCTCGTAAGCGCCTGGCGCGAGCTGCCGATCGATTCCGTTGATGCGGAACGGATGCCTGAAATGAACCATTTCCCGGCGCGTGCGCATGGTCATGTCCACGGCCCAGCGTAGCGGCGCACGACGACATCGGTTTGTTTGGACATCGGCGCAGCCTGCGCGCTTTTGCGGCAATTAGCTATCGTTTTCTCCGGCTCTGGCGGGCATTTGATCGAATAAGGCGCAAAAGCCTTGTATTCGATGGCTTCGTAGCCATTTCCAGCAGATCGCAGCCGGAAAGGCATTTCGAATGAAGCTTCGCGTCGGATTCGAAATGCTCTACGATTTCCCGCAACCGACGCCCATGATCATGGTGCTGGGCACGCATTTCACGCGCGCCTCCGACGTCATCGTGCCCGACTTCCTGACCACCACGCCTGCGGTCGAGATCACGCCCTATCGCGACATGTTCGGCAATTGGTGCAGCCGCATGGTCGCACCGGCCGGCCGCATGCGCCTGGCCGCCGATGGCGTGGTGCGCGACAGCGGCCTGCCCGATCCGGTCTACGCTTCGGCGCCTCAACATGCGATCGAGGATTTACCTGCGGACACGTTGGTCTATCTCCTGGGCAGCCGCTATTGCGAGACCGATCGGCTTTCGGAAATCGCCTGGCAATTGTTCGAGCGTACGCCTCCGGGCTGGGCACGGGTGCAGGCGATCTGCGATTTCGTCCATCGTCACATCGCATTCGGCTATGAGCACGCGCGCGCCACCAGGACGGCGTGGGAGGCCTACAACGAAGGCCGGGGCGTATGCCGCGACTATGCCCATCTGGCGATCGCGTTCTGCCGCTGCATGAACATTCCGGCGCGCTATTGCACCGGGTATCTCAGCGACATCGGCACGCCGCTGCCTTGGGCCGCCGGCGATTTCGCGGGCTGGTTTGAAGCCTATATCGGCGGGCATTGGCGCACCTTCGATCCGCGCAATAACGTGCCGCGGATCGGCCGCATCCTGATCGCGCAGGGCCGCGATGCCTCCGATGTTCCGATCACCCAGACGTTCGGGCCGAACACGCTGGCGAGCTTCAAGGTATGGACCGACGAGATCGCCGAATGAGCGATCGGGCCGCCCCGGCCGCCGCTGCGGCAGATTGCCGGACTATACGCCTTGGCGGTAATCTCATATGCTCGGCTTTATTTTGTGGATTTAAGGCCTGTAGGCAGGGATGGCGAAGCGCCAACAAACGGCGCGCAAGGCAACCAAGAAACGCAAGGCTTCTACACCGCGAACCCGATCGGCGCGCAAACGATCGGCAGGTGTCGGCGGCGGGAAAGAAACGATACGGCTGAGGCGCGAACTGACCGAGGCGCTGGAGCGGCAAAAAGCCACCAGCGAAATCCTTGCTGCCATCAGCAATTCGACGTCCGAGCTTCAACCCATCCTCGACACCATCGTGCGAGCCGCGAGCCGCCTTTGCGAAGCCGAGTTCGCTCTGATCTACAAGCTTCAGGACGGCAGATATCACCTGGCCGCGACCAACAATACCGCGACCGAATTCGTCGCATACGCGGCGGAACATCCTCTGGCGCCCGGGCGTGGCTCGCTGATTGGCCGCACGGCACTCGAACAGAAAACCATTCACCTGCCGGACTGCCTCGCCGATCCCGAATATGTGGCACTGGATTACCAGCGCGCCGGCAAGTATCGCACCTCGCTCGGCGTACCCCTGCGCCAGGGCGGCGCGCCGATCGGCGTCATCGCCCTGATGCGCGCGGTCGTGAAGCCGTTCACGGACCGGCAGATCGAACTGGTCACGACCTTTGCCAATCAGGCCATGATCGCCATTGAAAACGCGCGGCTGTTCGACGAGGTGAACAGGCGCACCGATGACCTGCAGGAATCGCTTCAGCAGCAAACGGCGACAGCCGATGTGCTCAAGGTGATCAGCCGGTCCACCTTCGATCTGCAGGCCGTGCTCGACACATTGGTAGAGTTGGCTACGCGGCTGTGCGACGCCGACCACGCGTGGCTCTTCCAGCGCCATGGCGACTATTTGCATTGGGCCGCCAGCTATGGGCACGCGATCGAGGTTCATTCACGGATCAGAGATTTTTTTCTCGGGCGGGACGTGCCGATCGACCGGAGCAGCGTTGTCGGACGAAGCACGCTCGAAGGCCGGGTCGTCCACATTCCCGACGTGCTGGCTGACGCGGAATACACATGGAATGAGGCCCAGAAGATTGGCGGTTACCGCGCAGCCCTCGGCGCACCGCTGTTGCGGGACGGAAGGGTCGTCGGTGTGATCTTTGTGGCCAAAACCGTACCGCAGCCGTTTACCGCCAAGCAGATCGAGCTGGTAACAACATTCGCCGACCAGGCGGTGATCGCAATCGAAAATGTTCGCCTGTTCGAGGAAGTTCAGGCGCGAACGGATGATTTGCGCGAGACGCTAAATCAGCAAACCGCAACCGCTGACGTGCTCAAACTGATCAGCCGTTCGACCTTCGACCTGCAAACGGTACTGAATACCTTGACGGAATCGGCGGCGCGACTGTGTGAAGCAGATATGGCATCGATTACCCGGCAGGCGGAGGATGGCAATTTCTACCACGTGACCAACTACAACTTCCCCTCCGACTGGGTCGAGTACACCAAACTTATACCGCTCAGGCCGGGACGTGGCACCACCGTTGGCCGGGCGCTGCTTGAGAAAAAAGCCGTCCAGATCCCGGACGTGCTGGCCGATCCGGAATATACCCAACGCGAGCCGCAGAAGAAGGCAGGGTTCCGGACCTTTTTGGGAGTCCCCTTGCTGCGCGAAGGGCAGCCCATCGGCGTTCTGAGCCTGTGCCGCAGGACGGTCGAACCGTTTACTGAAAAACAGATCGAGCTGGTAACAACCTTCGCCGACCAGGCGGTAATCGCGATCGAGAATGTTCGACTGTTCGATGAAGTCAATGAACGCACCGACGACCTGCGGGAATCCCTGGAATATCAGACCGCGATCAGCAGCGTGCTCGGCGTCATTTCACGCTCGCCATCGGATATTCAACCGGTACTGGACACGATAGCCGAGATTGCCCAACGCCTGTGCAAATCCGAGCACGCCTACATCATGCGTCTTCATGACGGCATATACCATCTCGCAGCCGCCAAGGACGCCCGGCCGGAACGGATCGAATTTCTCAAGAAAAATCCGATTGCCCCAAGTCGGGGATCAACTGTGGGTCGTGTCGCATTGGAACGTCGGCCGGTTCACATTTTGGATGCCCAGTCCGACAAGGAATACACACTAAGCATGATTGGCGACCCCGGCTATCGCACCATCCTCGGCGTGCCAATGCTGCGAGATGGAGTGGCGATTGGCGTGATCATCCTGACGCGAGGCGTTTTGGAGCCCTTTGTCGAGCGACAGATCGAATTGGTCTCGACCTTTGCGGATCAGGCGCTGATAGCGATCGAAAATGTGCGGCTGTTCGATGAAGTGACGGCACGCACCGAGGACCTTCGCGAGTCATTGCAGCAACAGACCGCGACCGCCGACGTATTGAAGGTCATCAGCCGATCCGCGTTCGATCTGCAAACCGTCCTCGATACGTTGACGGAATCGGCGGCAAGACTGTGCAATGCCGACATGGCCACGGTGGCTCGCCAGGACGATTCCGGCTTTTACAACGTCACCAACCACAATTTCCCGGCGGATTGGGTTGAGTACAGCAAGACTTTTCGAATGCGGCCGGGGCGCGCGGGAATCGTCGGCCGCGCGCTGATGGAAGGCCGGCCCGTCCAATCGGCAGACGTCCTGGCCGACCCTGAATACACCTACTACGAACAGCAAAAGCGCGCCGGCTTCCGAACCCTCCTGGCGGCGCCGCTTCTGCGCGACGGGCATCCGGTCGGGGTTTTTCTCCTGGGGCGAAAGACGGTCCGGCCGTTCGACGACCAGCAAATAGCGCTCGTCTCGACCTTCGCCGACCAGGCGGTGATCGCGATCGAAAACGTCCGCCTGTTCGAGGAAGTCCAGGCGCGCACGAGCGAACTCACCGAGTCGCTCGAACAGCAAACCGCGACATCGGAAGTGCTGAGTGTCATCTCAAGTTCAGCGGGTGAACTCGAACCGGTGTTCCAGAAGATGCTGGAAAACGCGACACGCGTCTGCGGCGCGCAATTCGGCACGATGAATCTTTACGATGGTGAAAGATTCAGCACGGTCGGGAGCTATAATGTCCCACCTGCCTACGCGGATACACAGCTGAAAGTATCCTTTGTCCCGCACCCCAAGAGCGGCCTGGGAACGATTGCGAGAACACGTCAGCCGGTTCAGATCGAGGATATCAGGACGCAAGTCCCCTATCTCGAGCGCAACGCCGCGGTGGTCGCGCTCTCCGACCTCGGAGGCGCGCGAACGATTGCCATCGTGCCGATGCTCAAGGACGATGAGTTGATTGGAACGATTGCCATCTATCGCCAGGAGGTCCAGAAATTCACCGACAAACAGGTCGCGCTTTTGAGCAATTTTGCCAAACAGGCGGTGATTGCCATCGAGAATACGCGACTGCTGAAGGAGCTGCGCGAATCGCTGCAGCAACAAACCGCAACCGCGGACGTGCTGAAAGTCATCAGCCGTTCGACCTTCGATTTGCCGACCGTGCTGCGGACGCTCGTTGAATCGGCGGCCCGGCTGTGCGACGCCGACAAGGCCACCATTACCCGTCAGAAGGACGGCGCGTTCTTTCGCGCCGAGACCCACGGATTTTCCGACGAATTCATGGATTATGTAAGAACCGTCCCGATTGTGCCGGATCGGGGATCAGCGATCGGGCGGGCCCTGCTGGAAGGAGCCGTGGTCCACATTCCCGACGTTCAGGCAGATGCCGATTATACGTTCACCGAAGGGCAACGGCTGGGCGGCTTCCGCACCATGCTTGCCGTCCCGATGCTGCGCGAAGGCGTGCCTATCGGCGTAATTGCCCTGACCCGTTCCGAGGTGAAGCCGTTCACCGAAAAGCAGATCGATCTGGCCATGACATTCGCCGACCAGGCGGCGATCGCGATCGAAAATGTCCGGCTGTTTGACAGCGTGGAAGTCCGCACAAAGGAGCTGGCGGCTTCACTCGAGGAGTTGCGTACCGCACAGGACCGGCTGGTCCAGACCGAGAAACTCGCCTCACTCGGCCAGTTGACGGCGGGCATCGCCCACGAGATCAAGAACCCGCTTAATTTCGTCAATAATTTTGCTGCTCTGTCGGCGGAACTGATCGATGAACTTGGCGAAGCGCTCAAGCCGGCAACGATGGACGAAAAAACGCGCGAGGAGACCGATGAACTGGCGCAAATGATCAAGAACAATCTCGAAAAGGTCGTTCAGCACGGAAGGCGCGCCAACTCCATCGTCAAGAACATGTTGCTGCATTCCAGGGAGGGGTCCGGCGAACGCCGCCCGGTCGATATCAATGCCCTGGTCGGCGAAAGCCTCAATCTCGCCTATCACGGCGCACGCGCCGAGAAACAGGAATTCCAGATCAGGTTGGACCAGGATCTCGATCCGGCCGCAGGCATGGCCGAGCTGTTGCCGCAGGAAATCACGCGGGTGCTGCTCAATCTGATTTCAAATGGCTTCTATGCGGCCATGAAACGAAAGGCGGAGGGCGGTCTCAACGGTTATGAGCCGGCGCTGATGGCCGCGACCAGAGACCTGGGCGATCGTGTTGAAATCCGGATCCGCGACAGCGGTAGCGGTATCCCGCCCGACGTGCGGGAGAAGATGTTCAATCCTTTCTTCACCACCAAGCCGGCCGGCGAAGGCACCGGTCTCGGCCTCTCCTTGAGTTACGACATCGTGGTCAAGCAACACGCCGGAACCATAGAGGTTGACACCCAACCCGGTCAGTTCACTGAATTCCGGGTTATCCTTCCACGCTCTGCAGCCGCGGGCAAAACGGGAAATCACACGTGAATCCACTCATACTTGTCGTTGACGATGAACCCGATGTCGAACAACTGTTTCGCCAGCAATTCAGGCGCGACATTCGCGCCGGCCGCTTTTCAATGGACTTTGCCCAGTCCGGAGACAGCGCTCTGCGGAAGATCAATGATGCCGGCACGGTACCTTTGATCCTGATCCTTTCCGACATCAATATGCCCGGAATGAGTGGGCTTGAGCTCTTGCCGAAAGCAAAGGCTTCACGCCCCGATGTTCCGGTCATTATGATCACCGCCTATGGCGACGAAACGACCAGGCGAAAAGCTCTTGAATATGGCGCCGAGACACTTCTGACCAAGCCCATCGATTTTGTTGCACTTCGCAATGAAATCGACAGCCGGGTCGCAACGGCCGGATAACCTATTTTCGTATCGTTCAAGCGTGGTGATCAAATTCGCTCAACGCAATTCTTACCTCTCTGGCAAAATCAACAAGCGATACCGTGAAGGCGCCCAGAGAGACCATGAAGAGAACCGCAACTCCCCGCTCGTGCGCGATCTGGAAAAAGGCGCTTGCAAATGCGACAATCACGAGAACCGTTACTGTAATACTGCTGATGACGGCCCAGAAGATTGCCCGGTTCAGCATCGCGGTTCGCCGCATCAGGCGGGGAAGATCGGCCTTGAGACGCTGTTTGACGCTGTCGTCGTCGGCGATCGCGTTCAGGATAACCGTTCTGTCAATCACCCTGTTGAGCCGGGAAATCAAGATTGCAATAAACGCCGCTATGGCTCCGAGCAGAAATGCGGGAGCAGCCGCCTGTGAGATGACGTTTGAGAGCTGACTGACGGAAGGCGTATCTTGAATCATTCGGATCAAGCTCGCTATTATTCACCATGTGGATGCATCAGCGTATCGAATGGGCATTCGACTGCAAGCGATCATTACGCAGGATTGGCGCCCTGCCAAGCTTCCGCTCCCGTGTTGCTCCAAACTCACGCCAAGGATGCAACCCGTGCGAAACAATGAGATGATGCTTGGTGTCCAAGGACGAACGAAGAAAAATGCTCCTGCAGCGCAAGATCCGTTCTGGTCCTGGCTTCGGCTACAGCATCCGGACCGAGGGCTGATCCTTCAACCGAGAAGAAAGTCAGGTCACGCAGCCCAATGGTGCCGAGGATGGCCTTTAGATACGGCGTCAAGAAAATCTGGCTGACGCGCGTGCTCTCCGGAATATCTTCCGCCCGAGGACACGGCGACAAAGACTGGACGGTCGCGCAGCGCGCCCACTTTTCCTTCCGTGGTCACGTTGAACGTCCGGCGGACTCGAACGATGTGGTCGATCCACGCCTTCAGCGCTGATGGCACCGTGAAGTTATGCATGGGAGTTCCAATGACCACAAAGTCCGAACTCTCCAGCTCCTGAATGAGCTCATCGGACTGGGACATAGAGCCCTTCCGGAAATATTTCCGCGGACGAGCTGTTGTGTAGCACCAAGGGCGGTCGCGTAATTTTCATCGATATGCGATATGGCGCCGCCGCCAATCACCCGATTTACCACTATTGCCGTTGGCTCGCTCTCAAGCAAAAAGCCGATGATCTTTTGAGAGATCCTGTAACTCTCGGAGGCTTTCCCGCGAGGGCTGCAAGTGACATGCAGGATTTTCATCATCCTACCCATTTCCAGGTTCTTTCTCAAATGCCGTCGCTGACGCCTGAAAGTCTGGAACTTCACGATAAGCAATCATTCTAGAAGCCTCATGACCTACACCCAAGGTCCATGAATGGAAATTGCAACTGGTCCATGATTCAGGTGCTTTGCGACCATCCGCGCGATGTGACTCCGGCAGGCCGCAAGCCTTGATCGGTTCAATCGCTGAACGCCGCTTCGGCTCATATGGATCATCTTAGTCCTGCGGAGTTGGCTAGTCCATGACCGTCGCAAAGGCCAGCAAGATCTCGCCGTTGGATCCAACGGCAGCCGAACCTTTTTACCGCCAGATCTACGATCGGTTTCGCGGCGCTATTGCCAGCGGATTGTTGAAGCCGGGTGACCGCATTCCCTCGGCACGGCGCTGACCAAGGAATTGGGTCTGGCAAGAGGCACGATCGAAGCGGCTTATTCGCTGTTGGCTGCCGAGGGATACATTCAGGCCCGCGGCCAGGCAGGGACCATCGTGACGCCGGGCCTCAAGCCGCGAGCGCCTGTTGCAAGCCCGATGCCCCGATCCAATAGCGGCATTGCTGCGCCTGGTTTTCGTCCGGATTCGATTTTGCCGTTCCAGATGGGTTTGCCTGCCCTGGATATGTTTCCCCGAAAGATCTGGGCACGCCTGGGCGCGCGGTGCGTACGTGCCATGCAGCCATCCGACATGGTTCATCCCTCCGTATACGGCTTGCCGGCACTGCGTGCCGAGATCGCCGCATATCTCCAGGTTTCGCGTGGCATCAACTGCTCCCCATCGCAGATATTCGTGACATCGGGATATCGCCACACCATCGAGTTGATCGCCCATGCGTTGTTGAAGGCGGGAGATCGCGTCTGGCTTGAAAACCCCGGATACCCGCCGACGCGAGAAATGTTGGGACATATGCATATTGCGGCAGTCCCGGTGCCGGTAGATCGGGAGGGCATGGTCGTTTCCGATGGCATTAAGCTGGCGCCACGGGCGCGCGCTGCCGTGGTCACGCCTGCGCATCAGAGTCCGCTGTGCGTGTCTCTTATCCCTGCCCCGGCGCCTGGCGTTGTTGGACTGGGCTGCGCAAAATAACGCATGGATCATCGAGGACGATTACGACGGCGAGTACCGCTATGTCAGCCGCCCTCTGCCTGCTTTGAAGAGCCTGGATCGCGATGGGCGAGTGCTCTATGCCGGCACCTTCAGCAAGGTGCTTTTCCGAGCATCCGGCTTGCATATCTTGTCGTGCCGGAAACGCAGGTCGAGCGGTTTGAGCAGATCACTCAGGCCTTTGCAGGGGGCAGTCCCGAGCTTACGCAAGCCATCGTCACAGCCTTCATCACGGAAGGGCACTTCGCGCGCCATATCCAGCGGATGCGGAAGCTCTATGCCGAGCGCCGGGAAGCGACGGCAGCAGGCCTGGAAAGCGTGCTGGGGAAACACTGCGAATTGATTCACAGCCGGGTGGAATGCATTTGATCTTGCGGCTGCAGGGCCGACGGTCGGACCGCCGGCTTGTTGCGCGCATGCGAGAAGAGGGTCTGTACGGAGAAGCATTGACGGATTGGACGATGGGTCGATGATGGAGCCTCGGCCCTGCTTCTCAATTTCACGAATATTGACTCTCAGCGCACCGCCGAGAATCTCGGAAGGCGTATCTTGAAGCTGATATGACGTCGGCGCGAGAGCTCCGTTCCAGGCGTCGCTCACCTTTAGCGGAACTGGAAAAATCATGGCCTAGTACGCAAGACCGATCATGGCCCTTCTAAGATAGGCCAAGATGCAACACGATAGAATCCATCAACAGACAAGAAAGGATTTCGTCATGATCAATCGTATCGACTACGCCAAGGCTTCGCCTGAAGGTTACAAGGCTTTCGGAGGGGTGTACGTCTCAATTCAAAAATCCGGCCTGCCAAAGGAACTGGTCGATCTCGTGTATCTGCGGGTTTCGCAAATAAATGGCTGCGCCTATTGCATCGATATGCATTCCCGCGATCTGCTCAAGTCTGGCATTGCGGTCGACAAGCTCGTACTGGTGCCGGTGTGGCGCGATGCGGGTGAATTATTCAGTACCCGCGAACGTGCGCGCTCGCCTGGGCGGAAACCGTAACACGCGTGGCCGAAACCGGCGTTCCCGATGCCGACTATGAAGCCGCTGCCGCCGAGTTCAGCGATAAGGAACTTGCTGATCTCACCTATGCGATCGGCTTGATGAACGTCTTCAATCGACTGGGGATTACGTTCCGCACGCCCCCCGCCGCTGCTGCCAAAGCTTGAAATACCCATAAGCGGGCGCTTCGCGCATAGACACGTCTATTCGTCAGCGCTCGCTTTAAGGCGTGGCCAGCTTTGAAGCTTTTCCGACCTGCACTGATCGTCAGCGGACCGAACCCGACGCGGTTCTCCTGCCTGACATCAGAGCTCCCAACAAACCTCGCCCGGCCGTCACGCTTGGCGAACCAACGAACGGATCTGTCACATATGGCATGGACACTACTTAGCATCGCCGGCATTCTCGAAATCGCATTCGCCTTCGGCATGAAGTGGTCTGCAGGTTTCACGCGATTGATACCTGGACTGTTTACGGTCGTCACCGGCTTGTCGAGTGTCTTTCTTCTTTCACTCTCGCTCCGCACCCTGCCGCTGGGGACCGCCTACGCGGTCTGGACCGGCATCGGCGCGGCGGGCACCGCGATTCTGGGAATGGCGGTGCTGGGCAACTCCGCTGCGCCGCTGAGGATGCTCTGCATCGTTCTCATTCTGGCAGGCGTGATCGGACTCAAGCTGGTCTCGGGAAACTGAGGATGATTGCTGGTCGAGGCAGGCCCAATCCCGTTCCGTCATCGAGCATGACGACTTTCCCGTCGCTACGCGAAGAAGGACTGCCGAGAAAAAGAATTGTCGCGAAAAAGAATTCCCCCGAAGAAGGTTGCCGTTTTCAGCCCTCACTTTTTTCCAGCTCCAGCGGCGGCAGCTTCCACTGCCCCGTCATCGCCGCCTTTGCTCCCGACCCGCGCTCAACAATCGCACACCGGCGTAGCCCGTCGTGGCCAAAAGTATCAATCGGCGCACCAATCGGCCAGCCGTGGGCAAATTGAGGGGCTGAATGTCGGCGTGTGCGGAACAGACTTAAATCCTGCTTTGGCCCAATCGACCGGAATGTCCGTTTCGTGCCATGAACAGTAACCGCCTGCATGAGGGACAACGTGCTATCATGCAGTGCCGATGTCGGTCCTGAGATGGGTGTTCAGATGATCACAATCCCGGAATTGGTTGCGCAGGCCTTGGGGTCGTTTCTGACTTCAGAAACCAGAGTCCGGTTCGGTTCTTCACATGCGCGCCTGGCTGAATTGCTTCCTTACGCGGCCCGGCTCACATTGGAGTGCATCGGCAACAGCGATGCCCTGTATCACAACATTGAGCACTCGATGCTCGTAGCACTTGCCGGGCATGATATCCTGATGGGACGGGCGATGTTGCGGCAAACCACACCCGACGATTATGCGAATTTTATTTTGGCGTGCCTGACCCATGACATCGGATACGTTCGTGGAATTGTTCAGGGCGACGATCACGAGTCCTATATCGCAGATCTCAGCGGGCGTACGGTCAGGTTGCCGCGAGGATCGTCCGACGCCGCGCTGGCGCCTTACCATGTCGACCGCTCAAAGTTGTTCGTATTCGAACGCCTCGACGGCGCGGAAGAAGTCGACGCCAGCCGGATTGCCCAGGCGATCGAATATACGCGATTTCCCTATACCGTATCGGCGAACGATGATCTGATCGAAGAGGAGGGTTTGTTACTGCGCGCCGCCGATCTTATCGGCCAGCTCGGCGATCCCAACTACCTGAAAAAATCGAATGCCCTGTTCTACGAATTTGAAGAAATCGGCCTGAATAAAAAGCTTGGCTACGACACCCCGGCAGACGTTGTTTATAAATATCCGCAGTTTTATTGGAGCAATGTCGCTCCGCAAATTCAAACGGCAATACGCTATCTCAACGTCACATCGAGCGGGCGTCAATGGATAGCGAACCTTCATAGCAACGTCTTCCGGGCCGAACGTGAAGTGAACCTGTCGGGCCCGCAGATGTGATCACGCTGTAAGGTACGCCATAAGATACGCCATAAGATCTCATAATTCGGGCGCACCCGCGCGCGCAAAAGGCCGCAGACATCTCCGCGAGCCTTTTGTCGTCGGGACCTCAGGGTCGCCCGGGCGATCACCAGCCGTAACGGTACCCGCGATAGTATCGAGGGCCGTAATAGGCATAGGCGGGGCGAATAACGCGCCGGTACCCATAATAGGGTCGAGCATAGTATCCGCCGTAATATGCGGGGGCGTAGCCGCCGTAATAAGCGGGGGCATAGCCGCCGCCATAATAGCCGTACGGTCCGCCGCCGTAGTAGCCGTAACCAGGGCCATAGGCATAGGCACTGGATGCGATGCCACCGATCACCGCGCCGGCAAGTAGTCCGCCCGCGAGACCGGGACCCCAACCCCACCCGCCCCGCCACGCGTGAGCTGGTGATGGGGCCACCAGGGCAGCGACGCCGATGGTGCCAGCGGTCGCTAACGCCAATACTGCTTTCTTCATATCCGAAGCCTCCGTTTTTCCCGGAACTTCAACCGGCAGTTCGGCCATAGTTTCCCGCGACTGTCGTCTGAAAAAGGCCTGCGGTGAAATTTAATGTTGATGAACGGCGTGGGAAAGCCCGGTAGCGGGCGTGCGGGGATTGCGGCGGCATGTCCATTTTGTGCCAAACTCGTGGTGAAGTTCACTTGATCAACTTCATCCAACGCACAATCCTCGGCCAATATTCTTCAAGCGTCTGCTTCCCCATGAACAAACCTAGATGATTGCACGGGGCGACCGCGTGGCGGCGATACTCCGGCTGCGTTCCTACCAGCCGCCCCACTGCAAGCAATTGTTCCGGGGCAACCACTTCATCGGTGCTTCCGGCAAGAAGATACATTGGAAGCCGCAGGCGCGAGAGGTCGATCTTTTGCCCCAGAGCGACGAAGCTTCCGTTGGCGAGTTCGTTCCGCTTATAAAGTTTTTCGACAACTTCGAGATAATATTTTCCGGGAATGTCGATCGTCCAAGAGTTCCAGGTCTTGAAGATGGCTTCGAGCCGCGTGAATTCTGGCGAGCCAATCAGCAGAAGCGTCTGCAGAGTTTCGCGAATGGCGTTTGCGTTCGCGTCGTTTCCCCAGAACTTCGCGAGATTGCGACCGAGAACGCGACCATCACCGAGATTAACCAGGCTCTGAAACATCGCCAGGGGTGTTGCCTCGGCGATAGCCGACAATGGGGAATGCCGCGCAGCAATATCAACCGGCGCGCCGGCCATAACAAGCTTGCGTACCTTGGCCGGGAATCGGCCAGCATAGATCAGGGATAACCAGCCGCCTTGGCAAAGCCCTATGAGATCAACCAAGCCACCAACATGATCGACCAGGACATTAAGATCGGCAAGATATTCGTCAACTCCGAGAAACCGCATGTCAGCGCTGGCCGAGCGCCAATCGGCCATGAACAGTCGTTCAATTCCAGCAGCACGGAGGGTGGCAACGAGACTGTGTCCGGCGGCAAGGTCGGCGACAGCTGCGTCATGTAGCGCGAGCGGAGTGCACAGCAAGGTAGGGATGCCGCTTTTGGCCACCGTGAAGTCACGGAGGTGGACCGCTTGCAGCTCGAGCGCAATCGTACTGGGCGTGGCTCCTACCGGCTCTTGCGGGGTGTGGTCGCCATCGGCATCGCCTGGGAATCCGAGAAAATGCGCCGCTATGGACGACGCAGTTTCAGCGGCTGACGCAGCAACAAGCGCCGGCCAGAAGAAAGCCGCATACGGGAATTGACCTACTGGATACCGATCCATTTGATATGGGAATGTCCGGTTCGTCCCTGTTGTCTTGAGTTATGTCAGTTGACGTCGGCAAAGCGCCCGACGACGGAAATCGGCGTCTCATTCGATCACCTCGCCGGCAAAGGCGAGAAGCGTCTTCGGGATCGCAAGGCCGAGCGCCTTTGCGGTCTTGAGGTTGATGACGAATTCGAATTTCGACGGCTGAATGACCGGCAGCTCCGAGGGCGGTTCGCCCTTGAGAATGAGCCCGGTGTAGGTGCCGATCAGACGATAGATATTGGGCAAGCTCGTCCCGTAGCTCATCAATCCGCTGGCCTCGGCCCATACACGTTGTGGATAGGCTGCCGGCAGACCCGCACGCGCGGCCAGAGCGGCGATTTGGTCGCGGCGGCTTTGCAGAAACGTGTCGCTGCCCACATAGAGTGCGTCGGCATGCGCGCCCTTCAGGTCTGCGAAGGCGGCATCGATTTCCTGGCTGCTGCTGGCATTGAAGGCCATCGTTTCCAGCCCGAGATAACCGGCAGCGGCCCCTACTTCACGCAGCGTAGCCTCCATGGTTGCCGGGTCGGCGGGATTGACGAGCACGGCCACGCGCGCCCTCTGCGGCAAAAGCGCGCCAAGCAATTCGAGCCGCCTGGCATAGGGCTCGGCACTGAAATAATTGACGCCGGTCGCGTTGCCGTCCGGCCTGGCAAGACTGCCGACAAGGCCGAGCTTGACCGGGTCCTGGGCAACAGCGAAGACGATCGGGATCGTCGTCGTTGCAGCCTTGGCGATGACCGCAACCTGCGATCCTCCGGAGGCGACGAGGACGGTGACCGGGCGGCTGACCAGCTCAGCCGCTAATTTTGGCAGCCGGTCGAATTGATTCTGGCCCCACGCATATTCGATCGCGACGTTCTCGTTCGCGACGAAGCCGATGTCCTTCAGGCCGTGAAGAAACCCGGCGATCTGATCCGGGGCGATCTTATCCGAGGCGATCTTATCCGATAAGGAATTGGGCGAGGATCTCGGATCCAGAAACCCTATCACCGGCATGGCCGTACGTTGCGCACGCGCCGCGAGCGGCCACGCCGCTGCAGCACCCCCCAGTAACTTGATGAGTTCGCGCCGTCTCATGTAGCACCCGAACTTCGAGACGAAGGCATCGTACCGCCCTACCCTAGCACAGTTGATGAGGCCGGCGTGAGGTCAGTAGCGGCAGGCTTACCTACGTTTTGCGGTCAAAAAGCGACATTTCTCCGGAGCGGTTAAGCGGCTGTGGTCGTAGAAAGTTGATCTTTTGTAGTTAAGTGCGAATGATCTTCTACGCCTGTCGCCTCGATACATAGTTTGACCGCCCCGCCCAGACTCTGCAGCAGCAAGGTCGGCTTTGGCACCTTCCCGAAGAGTTTCTAACGCCGCGGGGTCCATATCTTTCAGCCAGCAACCTAAAATAATTGTAGCCTTCGGCAATTTACGACGAAGCCGTCGAACAGAATAACGCATGTGAGCTGGACTACTTGCATCCATATAGATCAAACAGACGATCGCGACCCCAGCTGTCTCTAGCCGAAAGATATTAGCGGTCGACAACGCGTCGGCTGCCTCCACGCGGGCTGCTAAACCGTGTGCAGTCGAAAGCTGACCGAGCATGATCGCGGCAGCTTCATCGAGGAGACTACGGCCCGCCACGCAAAGGATGGGATGTTCGCCCTGCCATTCAGGGGGTAAATCTTCCTTGCTGAGAATTGGCAGATTTTCATAAGGCGCATCCTCAGCCACGGTCTCAACCGCAGACGTAGCTTCCACGTCGGTAGTAGGATTGAGCTTTGGCATTGGACGGTCATCCAGCTCCGAAATATTATTGGCAAATTCGCTGACCGCGTCTCTGATCTTTGTCAGACGTTCAGGATCGAGCGTGCCGCGTTCGGCATCGACTTGAGCCAATTGCAATCCCTTTAGGGCAACCTCGTCATAATAGGAACTAAGAGATCGCTCCTTCAAAAACTCTTCGGCCTTGTCTGAAGCTTCGGTAGGATCACCGGCCAGCATCCGTTGGTAGAATATCTCGGGCGGTGATAGCGCAGGCCGATCCCCGAACATAACGTCAAGAAACTCCAGGCGTTCGACATGACGCCCAAGCACGACCAGACAGACCGTCAGTGGGGTTGCCAAAACGAGACCTATCGGTCCCCACAGGGCCGTCCAAAATGTTGCGGACGCGACGACCGCGACCGGCGAAAGCCCCGTGCTGTGTCCATAGACCATCGGTTCTATCACATGCCCAACGATCGGCTCGACGACAATAAACAGCGCGAGTGTCCAAAGCAGCATGGACCAGGTCGGATCCACGGCGACAGCAAGAGCCAGAGGAAACGCGGCAGCTATGGCCGCTCCGATGTAAGGCACAAAACGCAATACCGCTGCCAGGATGCCCCACAGGATCGCGCTGGGAACGCCAATCAGCCAAAGGCCCGATCCGATAATGACTCCGAAGCTTCCGTTCAGAAGGAGTTGAATCAGGAAAAGCCGGCTAAGGCGGCTCGCTGCGTCGTCAAGGGCCGCCGTGGTACGCTGCAGGTCATGCGAACCCGCCAACCGGATCAGCCGATTACGAAGATCCTCGCGCTGAAGCAAAATGAAGATGACAAAAATGACGATGATGCCCGTTGTTGCGAGGGGATGGAGCAACGGGGAAATCAGGCTTTGCAAACTTTCCAGCGCGCCTGGATCAGGCTGACGGACTTCCACGGGAACGGGTTTGGCGGGCTGCGTCGCCTTTGGGCTTGCGCCCCCTCCCAGCGCTGTCGCGGCCTCCTTGGGCTTGTCCAGTTCTTTGCTTAGGTCCTTCAGCATGCCGGACGCGCGCTCCAGCGTTCCCCGACTGGCGGTGGTTTCGCGAAATGCCTGGATCTTCTCGCTTATCGTGGATTGATATCGCGGCAAATCCCCCGCCAGTTGCGTCAGTTGGCTGGCGAGCAGACTCCCCATCGCAAATATGAGTGCGAAGGCGGTTATGACGACGCTCACGACGGCCAATCCACGCGGGATGCGCATGCGCTGGAGGAGCCCAACGACGAGGAGCCAGCACGAAACTGAGTAAAATTGCCAACGCTATGGGTATGATGATCTCGCGACCAAAATAGAGCAGCATGATAATGATTACAGTGAGGATCGCTGTTGCCACCGCGCTCAGAAGGGCAATCAGCTCTTCCGGCGTTCGCGCTTTGAAGGGCTGTCTGATCACACTCTCCTCCTGTGCCCGAAATCAGACGTGGTCCTCAACCCCCGCATTTGCGACTGGCTCCGACCCTATATCAGCAGAAACCTGGTTTATGGCCGACATTACTGAGCTCGTCGCCGTTTGATGCACCATATGGCCGGCGCCTGGAACGCGATGAAAATTACTTTGGGCAATGTTCCCATGAAGTCGGTGCGACTGCTCATCGATGTCAATTAGTCGATCTTCCTCGCCCGCGATGATGCTGACGGGCATCTTCAGGTTCGCATATCGATCCTGGAAGTCGACGGCACCCGGGATCATGAGAGCGGATTCCGCGGCTGACGCGCGAATTTGAGAAGGACGAAGGGCCATTTCTTTCGGAAAGCCCTCAAACTTCTTCGGCGCGGACCGCGGACCAAAGATTTTGGCCATCAAGAGCGGCCACATAACTCGACTTACAATCGGTGCGATGGTGTGCCCCAAGACATCGCCCACCAAAGGCACCGCGGGAGCGGATAGAGCTACTACGTCAGGACGCAAAGTCGCATAGTAATATCCCGAGGCAAGAACCAGGCCTTGGACCAGCTTCGGATATTTGAGGGCAAGGGCGACTGCGACAGAAGCGCCCCACGAGTGCCCGCAAACTATCGCATGTGAGATGCCCAGCCGTTGGAGAGCGCTGTTAATCAGTTCAGCCTGAGCTGCCGGAGTCCAGACAACATTACGCGGCCGATCACTATGGCCGAAGCCAGGACGATCGAAAACGATGACGCGATAATTCTTGGCGGCTAAATCGATCAGACCGCTGGATTCGAAATCCTGAATCATGCTGCCATTGCCGTGTAGCAGAATCAGCGGCGCGCCTGAGCCACGTTCGACATAGTGGAGCCGGACGCCGTTTACCTCCAGGAAGTGACCAGCGGGGGGATTGTCATTTTCAGCGTTCTTGGCCAGGCGGCGATTCACCAAAGCCGTTATCGCCAAAGCTCCTACGCGTCGCGGCTGCAGCCACCACGTACGGATGCGCTTGGGCGATCGTACGGCCTTTATGGGCAAGGGATCTTGGCGAGCGAGTTTGGAGGTGGGCTGCGGTCATCATATGCACTCAAAGGGGCGTGCACGAAATCCGGGACGATCCAAGAAGTGTTGCAGCGCAGAATGAACAACCCACCCTCGGGTTCGTTCCGTTTGTGCCCGGCCAATGCATGCAAATGTGTAGAGGCTAATCGCGGGCCGCTACGAGACCCAGAGTGGAGTTCAAACCTGGACTGGTCAAAGAGATTCGCCAGTTATCGGGGCACAATCTGCAATTCCATGAGCGCTATTCTTTGCAGCGTTGCTGGATCTCTCTCACCTTCCTTGGTCGAACGAAGGATGCTTTCAGCTATGGATTGCACATGCACCGAGCTGACCGGCTCCGGTAGCGACGAAACCGCGGCGTGCAGCGCAATTTTCATGATGCTTATCGTTTCAGGCGGAAACGATGCGTTCGGAAAGTCTTTCATTTCAGGTCATTCCCGGCGGGGCTCCTGTAGCTAACGTCGTTGCGCTCAATGATGTCCAACAGCTCCGTCAGACGTGGCGGCAATCGGGTCGAAGGCGCAATCAAGGCGTCACCCAGCCTTTCGCCGATCTCAGAACAGATCGCAGCGCTATGGACGCGGTTGATTTTGACACTGTTTGGATATCGGTTGATCATGACGAGTTCCGCTTGTTGCAACTCCCCTTACTGGACCAAGTCCCAGAGCGCGCATTGGTTCATTACGAGTGGCTCGAAGCCGGAAATTGAAAGTCAGGGCTTGCCGACCTTTCGTTCGGCGGGCACCGCCACGTTCAGAGGAATTGTGAACAAATCATCGTTCAACGGATTAGCTTCGATACTTGGAGGCGAAAATGCCGAATTTCGTCGCTCTGGTCGTCGAGGACGATGCTTTCCAACGCGAGCTGATCGCCGATCTTTTGAGGGACGAGGGGCTGGAGGTGGTGGAGTGCAGCACCGCGGAAGCCGCGGAACTTGTCTTGGTATCTACGGGCACGGAACTTGTCGCCCTGGTGACAGACGTGAACCTCGCTGGCCCGATGTCCGGTGTGCAGCTGGCCGAATACGCCAAGCGTAAGTTCCCTCACCTCAACGTCGTGATGATTTCCGGCGGAAATCCACCCTACATTCCGCAGGACACTAGCTTTCTTCTGAAACCTTACCGGCCGAAAGAGCTTTTGGAGGCTGCACTCGATTGAGTCACTCGACTCAGCGAGAGCAACGCGCAAGTCAAGGCCGCCGACAGTTGCACCAACCGGGAAATCCCCTGCAGTCCCGACGACCCTGGGTGCGACGTCTCCTTATGCGGGAGCTCGCCTTGTCGGAACTTAGTGGGAGGCGTGAGGTTAGCCTGCGCAATTCCCTCATTCGGAGACTAACCATGGCCAAGATGAAGAAGCTCGAAGACTTGTTTCACGACACCCTCAAAGATGTCTATTTCGCCGAGAAGAAGATTCTTGCAAGTCTACCGAAAATGGCTAGGGCCGCGCAGCATGCCGGCCTGAAAGCTGCTTTCGAAAAGCACCTCGGCGAGACCGAGGGTCAGATTGATCGTCTGGAGCAGGTGTTTGCTGAAATCGACAAGAAACCTCTGGGCAAGACTTGTGATGCCATCGTCGGAATCGCAAAGGAAGGCCAGGAAATCATGGATGAGTATAAAGGCATGCCTGCCCATGACGCGGGGTTACTCGCCGCAGCACAGGCCGTCGAACATTACGAAATGACCCGCTACGGCACGCTTCGCACCTGGGCCGAAGAACTCGGTTACACCAAGTCAGCAAAGCTGCTCCAACAGACGCTTGATGAGGAACGCGCGACTGACGCCGCTCTCACCAAACTCGCGAAGGCCGTAATCAATCTGGACGCGGAAAAAGACGAAGCAGCGTAACTGCCGGAAGCGCCGCCCCGACGAATGGGGCGGCGCCCGAAGGCGCGCTGGCTAGCCGCAAGGGCCGCTGCTGAGGGATCTGAAGAATTCAGAAGAGGTGGGCGATGATCGGCGAAAGGCAAAGAATGACGAAGACACCGGGTGAAATCCAACCGCCGAAGCAAATCACCAATGCCGAGCGGGAAGCGCACAAGGCGTTCCGCCAAGTAGACCCCGAAGCGGCAATGAGTGAGCACGAGATCGCCCAGAAGGCATTTTCGCAGAACCGAGAGCGTCTGAAAGCCGAGCGGCTCGCACGAGAGGCCGCAGCGACGCCGCCCCCAAAGCCAAGGGGAAAAGCAAGTAGATAAAAGAGTTCGTGGGCAACCTACCCGGAGCTATCGGCGTGGACTTCCGAGACCAGCATACATTTTCTCGGAACGATTGAGCATCTTGCTACTTAACGGCCCAACCGTCCCAGAGAAAACCGATGAATATGCTACCAGTTGATCGCACACTAAGTATTTATGGGGCCCTCGCCGACCGCTCCGAGCCGAAAGGTGTACGAGACCGGCTGTCCAAACATCTTATGAAAAGATATATCGAAGGGGAACGAGACCCGCACCGTCTAACCGTGGAAGGACTGTCATATCTGCAAAAGCTCTATCGGGAAATTGATTCTCGAAATTAGGTTTTCTGGGCTTTTTGTGCTTCCCGCTGCTTCTTGAGTGATCGGATTCGGCTTATCTTCGCTTTCGCAACTCGCACAGCGTCCTTTCTCGTTACTCGCTTTCGGCTTGTTGGTGTTGCGGAAGGCGCTCCTGCTGTGGGCATCAGAGGCAGCGCCGGATAAATCGCGACGTAATGACCCGGCTGAGTGCTCATTGGACCGACAGATTTTTGCTCGCTATTGCGCATGATAGCATAACGACTTGATGCCAGATTTGTTCTGCTCCCTGCGTTGGTCGAGTGACCTCCCGCTACCAGCGCGGAAATGGTTGCGTCCACTTATGGAGTCCGAACGGTGCCGCAGCGGATATCTCACTTCGTCCCCGTTCGTGTGCGAGTCCTCTATCATCACTCCTTGAATGTCGGCTCGGCGCACCCGCCACAAACCCAAGGGAAGGTCCAGTCGGCGGTCAGTCTTGCGCTCTCGGGAATGTACCGGCTCCAGACTGAAGCCTTGATTGGGTTGATGGAGCGCCAGACCACGTCGAAGGTTCCACCGGAATTGATCTTGCCGATCATGGCGGGTTTCGACAGATGGTGATTGGTGTTCATGACGATCTCAAAGCCGCTCGGCGCTTTGATCCTCTGACCGTACATCGCCTGCCGGACGGCGTTGACATCGGTGGTGCCGGCCTGTCTGACGGCCTGCGTCCACATCCGAAAGCCGATGAAGGTGGCTTCCATCGGGTCGTTTGTCACCTTGTCGCGTTGCTCGTTGAAGTCCGCCCACATCTTCACGAACGCGTCATTTTCCGGTGACTTGACGGACTGGAAATAATTCCAGGCCGCGAGCTGGCCGGTCAGACCGCTCGCGCCAACCTGGAGCAATTCGCGGTCGCCGATCGAGAGCGCCATCACCGGAAGGGTGTTGGCGTTCACCTGTTGGGCGATCAGCTCACGGTAGAAATAGGTGTTGGCGTCTCCGTTGATGGTCGATATGACCGCCGTCCGTTTGCCTCCCGAAGCGAAAGCCTTGATCCTTGCGACAATCTCCCGCCAGTCGGAATGCCCGAACGGCGTGTAGATCGTCGTGATATCCTCAGGCGCTACGCCTTCGTTAGCGAGATAGGCGCTCAGGATCTTGTTGGTGGTCCGCGGATAAACATAGTCAGTGCCGAGCAGAACCCACCTGCGAACCTGGCCTCCATCCTTGCTCATCAGGTAGCGGACAGCCGGAATCGCTTGTTGGCTTGGCGCGGCTCCGGTGTAGAAAATGTTTCGTGAGCTCTCTTCGCCCTCATATTGCACGGGGTAGAACAGCAGGCCGTTCAATTGCTCGAAGACCGGAAGAACCGACTTCCGGGACACGGAGGTCCAGCAGCCGAATACGACCGCGACCTTCTCCTTCGTGAGCAACTCGCGGGCCTTTTCTGCAAATGCGTCCCAGTTCGACGCCGGATCCACCACGACCGGTTCCAGCTTCCTGCCGAGCAACCCGCCCTTTTTGTTCTGGTCCGCGATCATCATCAGCACCGTGTCCTTTAGCGCGGACTCGCTAATGGCCATGGTGCCGGACAGGGAATGCAGAATACCGACCTTGATGGTGTCTTCGGCGGCGTGAGCCCAGGAAACACCGAGAACGAGCAGTACCGCGACAACCCTGCGTAACATCCAAGCCAATTTCATGCCGATGCTCCGACGAGCCCGTAGATGCGGGTTTCCCTGGACATTCCCTTGGCGACGACCGCATCGAAGGCTCTAAACTCGAATTGATCGCGAACGCGCAAGTACACGTCTTCGCTTGCAAGGATCGTCGTGCCGACCTCCTTGTTCAATCCCTCGAGGCGGGCCGCGAGGTTCACTGCGTTGCCAAGAGCCGTGTAGTTCATGCGCTCGGTCGATCCGACATTGCCGACGACAGCTTCCCCGACGTGAATACCGAACCGCGTGATGAAGGGCGCCCAGCCTTCCGCCTCGAACTCGGCGTTGAGCCGCTCGCCGGCGGCTTGGGCTGCAAGCGCCGCACGGCAGGCACGCGCTACATGGTCTGGCTGCGGATTGGGGGCGTTCCAGAACACCATGACCGCGTCGCCGATAAACTTGTCGATCGTGCCACCTTCGGCGAGGAAGGCTTGCGTCAGCACGGAGAAGTAGCGCGACGTCTGCCGCATCAGCACGTCGGGATCGGCAGATTCCGCGATCGTGGTAAAGCCCTGGACATCCGTGAAGACCAGCGTGATCTCCTGTTTGACGCCGCCGAGCCTGGTGGAGATGGAATTGTCAAGCACCCGGCGGACGATCTCCTTGGGAACGAAATGCGCGAACGACCATATCGCCCGCTGCGCGAGGTTCACGGTATTGCCGAGTTCATGAATCTCCGCGATATGGGACGTCACCGGCACAGGATCGGGCTCGGCGAGATTCTGGAGTTTTCGTGCCTGCGCGGTAATGGCATTCAACGAACGCGCCATGCGACTGCCGAACATCCAGACCATCGGGATGAAGGCCGCGCCGACAACGATCGCGAGGACCAGTCCCGTGAACTGGAGCTTCCGGACGTTCTGGACAAAATCATCCTGGGCTGCCAGCAGCAATATGCTGGCGCTGTATCCTTCGCTGAGAGCGAACTTCGTCAACCTGAACAGGTAACCCTGGCCCTCGTCATCACGGACGATTCCTTCGTTGAGTTCGACATTGGGTGACTTGCGCAGCACAGAAGCAACGAGTTCCGGATTTGATTTCATCGATATTGGGTAATTGCGATCGCGCAGGGTCGGTCATCGCGCTTGCGACAAACTCCGCAAAATCGGGGTGGGCGATGAGCGAACCCGCCTGGTCGAAGATCATGACAGCGCCATGCGGTCCCGGCCGCTGGGCCTGGACGAAATCGCTGAAGGTGTCGAGCTTGAGATCGGCGGCAAGCACGCCGGCCACCTTGCCCTGCAAGGGTGCGCTGACCGTAATCACCGGTGCGCCAAGGCTGAAAGAAAGGTAGGGCTCGGTGACATAGGCCCGCTCCAATTTCATCGCCTGCGTGTACCAGGGCCGCGTCCGGGCATCGTATCCGAACTTCCAGAGATCGACTTCGCCGACCTCGTTGCCCTGCCGATCCTGAAAGATCCGCCGCATCGGCAGGTCGCCGGCCGGCGTGGGCCGAACCAGATTGATCACCACATCGGCATTTGCCGGAGCCCGCAGCCTTGCGCG
Source organism: uncultured Alphaproteobacteria bacterium (assembly GCA_963847015.1). GTDB lineage: Bacteria > Pseudomonadota > Alphaproteobacteria > Rhizobiales > Xanthobacteraceae > Bradyrhizobium. The sequence continues at coordinate 80,259 of CAWJYI010000030.1, forward strand.
CTGATCCTCGTTGAGATCGCTGGTGCGCCGCACCTGCAACCACGCGCCGTTCGCGAAACCGACATAGATGCTGTCCATCTGCGGCATTTCCTGCAAAGCCGCCTTGAACAGCGGAATGGCGCGGCCCGTCTCCGATCGCTCATCCGAATCGGCCACGCTCGAACTGGTGGCAAGCACATTCACCAGCGAGGCGATCGTATTCAGTTCGCCATGCAGGCGGCCCAATGCCTTGGTGCTCGCGGCGTCCATATAGGCCGAGGCCGCTTCGTGCGTCGCCCAGCGCAGCGAGCGGACCTGAATCGCAATCAGCAGCGCCGCAAGCGCAACGACAAAAGTCATCACCGCCAGCGTGATCGAGGTTCGGAATGTGAACATGCCGCTGTACCAATGCCATGGGGCGACCCAGGATGTCAGGAAACGATTGTCCGTGGCCGCTATGCATGATGTCGATTGGCCCTTGGGCCAATGACGATAACGCTCACTTCCGTTATTGGTCACCGGCGGGAGTGCCAATTTCATCCTTTTCGACCAATGGCAATTGAATGCCGCTCAACCGAAGCAATAGACTGTGTCGTTATCGCGTCCGGCCCAGATGAGGAACCAATTGCATGGACAAGCCGACGCTAAAGAACTTGAACGTGAATGGTCTTGAGATGCAGGTTGCCATGCAGGGCAACGGGCCCCTTGTGCTCCTCTGTCACGGCTTTCCCGAACTCTGGATTTCCTGGCGAGCGCAACTGCAAGCCCTGGCCGATGCCGGTTACCGGGCGGTTGCTCCCGACATGCGCGGCTACGGCGGCACGACCGCGCCGGAAGACGACGCGGCATATACCCTCCTGCATCTCGTTGGCGATATGGTCGAGTTGGTCACTCAATTGGAGCCCTCAGGCGACAGGAAGGCGGTCATTGTCGGCCACGACTGGGGCGCGCCGGTCGCGTGGAATTCGGCCATGCTGCGGCCGGACATCTTTCGCGCCGTGGTCGGCATGAGCGTGCCGTTTTCACCGCCTGGTCCGGTTGACGTGCTCTCGGCCTTACGAAACGCCGGAATTCACCATTTTTACCTCCAATATTTCCAGAAACCCGGAGTAGCGGAAACCGAACTGGAGCGCGATGTCACCTCTTCGATCCGTCGCATCCATTTCAATGGGTCCGGGGATGGACCGGACAAGATCGCCTTCGGCATGCTGAAACCAGATGGCGGCCTTCTCGACGAACTTGTCGAACCGGCGACGCTGCCGTCCTGGCTGACGCGCGAAGACATTTCCTATTATGCGGAGGAGTTCGGGCGCACCGGGTTTCGTGGCGGGCTAAATTGGTATCGCAACATGACGCGATCATGGGAGTTGATGGCGCCATGGCGCGGCGAGATTATCCGTCAACCGTCGATGTTCATCGCGGGTGCGCGCGATGACGTTCTCAAATTTCCGAACTCGCAAGCGCAGATCGCAAATTTTCCCACCACACTGCCGGGATTGCGCGGTTGCCATATCCTCGAAGGCGCCGGACATTGGATCCAGAGAGAGCGCGCCTCCACCGTCAACGAGCTATTGCTTCGCTTCCTTGGCGATCTCTAGCGCATGATTGGTTCTGATTGAATCAGAACCGAAGCTCCAGGTTCTTGTTTTGACGCGTGTAGCGGTCATGCCGGCATCGCCATGAGCCTGGCCACACGCTCTGAAAGTTCTGGAGAGCGCAGGGCGCTGTGCGGCTTGAGCAAATGGTTGACCTCAATCATGAGCTTCTGAACCGAGGGATCCTGTGCACCCAGACGAACAAGGCCGAGGTTGAACTGCATTCTCTGTTCGAAATTGGCCGGACGTTCTCCTCGCGTCTTGGGATAGACGAAGTCGCTTGTCGCGATCCCCCATGGGGTTTCGAGCACGCCCTGTATCTCGGCGAAGAAAACGGCTGCCAGCCCATCAAGCGGATCTGCGTCCGCGGCCCTTGCTTTCAAAAGGCGACCGAGAATGACCGCTTCCTGGGCCGCAACGCTCATCCCCTGCCCGAATACCGGGTTGAAACGACAGATCGCGTCACCGATAGGGAGCAGGCCGCGTGGGAAGCGCTGGAGCGTCTCGAAACGCCGGCGCACGCTACTGGGCAGCAGGAAACGAATGATGGGACCGACGGGCTTTGCATTTTTTATCGCATCGTAAATGGTCGCCGTTCGCAATGATTTGGCGAATTCGAGAAAACCCTCGCATATCGCCAGGCGGCGCGTCGCCGTGATTGGCGCCAACGCTGACAATCCACCGATTGTTCTCGATCGGGGAGAGAAATGCACCGCGATTATCGCGAGGAGCCGAAGGCAGAACGATCACGCCTTTCCAGCTGGAGGGACCGTCGACCGGTTGCTCGAAGATGGCCGTAGAATAAGCCATGTCGATGCCGATCTCGTTCTCCTCGGTTTTCGGAAAGCCCATGCTTTCGAGTGCATCCAGCGTCATCCTGCCGCGACCTGAAGCATCCACGACAAGGTCGGCTGTCACAGCCTCGACCCTGCCGTCAGACGTTTCAAAGCGGACACCCGACACCGCAGAGCCGCCAGGCGAACGCAAGAAACTCCGTTACGCGGCAGCCTCCCAGCAACTCAATATTTTTCTGTCGTCCAACAGCCTGTCGCGTAATGAATTCAAGCATTGGGCGCGAGATGGACAACCAACTCAGTCCGAGATCGCGTTGCGGATAGGGATCGAAGCCCGGTCGATCCAGGCGTAAACTTTGGGGCGTCAACCTTATCGCACCCGCTTGCTCAAGCTCCGCCTCGATTCCCGGCAAGAGATCGTTAAGCGCGACCAGCCCCCCTGCGAGCAGCGCATGAAGGTGTCGGGCCTGAGGCGTGCCCTGGCGCGGGGTGGCGTCCAACGGCAAAGGGTCGCGCTCCAGCACGGTAACCTGATCAAAATGCGCAGAAAGTGCCTTGGCAGCGGCGAGCCCGCCGATACCTGCACCAACGATAATGACGTGCTTTCCAATGAGATGTGACATCCAACATACTCCCGTCAATTCAGGATCCTGCTGCCCATGCGCGCAACAATTGGCGCGAACCGGAAATTACTTTGACGTCAAGTATTCAGCCGTATTCCGATCCACTCGGTGCGGGCTTCAGGCGAACTTATTAGTGATACCAACGGTGATAGTGAAAAGGATTTTTTTGATCTAGGCAAGCGCTTACGGATTGGGCCTGATCGTCCAGGCATTTCCAGGATCACGGGAGAATATCCACTTTGGGCCCGGAATTATTTCGGTTAGTGCGGCATCTCCGTTTTACCCCTCGGACTTCGACGCGATCCCAAACGACGTCTGCTTTATTGCGGCGAGCAGACTTCGCCGAGAGCGGGCACTATGGCGATTCGTGCTCAGGAGCAGACATATTCGAACATAGGCAAACGAACCGTTACGCCCATAAGCGTAAGCATCGCTGACATGCCTTCGCATTGCCCGATAGAAAAGCATGGCTAGCGCTTATGAAATCGGCATACTCTACACGCACGCTCTGTGGAATTTTCAAAGCTGCCTTGATTTCAAAGCTGCCGTAATTTCAAAGCCGTCTTAATTCCAAAGTTACCTTAATTCCAAAGTTGCCTTGGAGCTGAATCATGAAGAACACATCGTTCGCGGTTGCCGCCATAGCAGCGGCAGGATTTTCGCTCGCGCAACCCGCATTGGGGCAGTCGGACGACAAGCTCGGCATTGTGAATTTCGAAACATCGTGCAAGCCGGAGGCGCAGAAGCTTTTTAACCAGGCGATGCTGTATCAGCACTCGTTCTGGTATCGCGCTTCGCAAAAGGTTTTCGAAGATGCGCTGAAGGCCGATCCCGAATGCGGCATTGCCTATTGGGGCATCGCGCTAAGCCTGCTGTGGAATCCACACGCTACACCGCCCGCGAAGAATCTTGCCGAAGGCGCGTCGGTGATCGCGAAGGGCAAGACCGTCGGCGCCAAGACCCAGCGGGAGCGCGATTATATCGACGCGCTCGGCACGATGTATGCCGACTATGAGAAGGTCGATCACCGCACCCGCCTTCTGGCCTATGCCAAGGCGATGGAACAACTGGCGCAGCGCTATCCCAACGATGACGAGGCGCAGATCCACTATGCCCTCGCACTCAACACCTCGGCGTCACCGGCCGACAAGACCTACGCCAACCAACTCAAGGGCGCGGCGATCCTGGAGCCGATTGCGGAACGCCAACCGCAACATCCCGGCGTGTCGCATTACCTGATCCATCTCTACGATTATCCGCCGATCGCCGAGAAAGGCCTCAACGCCGCGCGGCGTTATGCCAAGATCGCGCCGGCCGCGGCACACGCCCAGCACATGCCGTCACACATTTTCACGCGCGTCGGCTACTGGACCGAATTGATTGCATCGAATACCGAGTCCGCGCGTGTCGCCAAGGACGCCGGGGATATCGCCGAACGGCTGCATGCCATGGACTACGAGGTCTATGCCTATCTGCAGCTCGGCCAGGACGCCAAAGCCAAGGCTCTCATCGATGAAATGGCTGAGGTCACCGGTTTGACCGAGACCTACATGCCCGGACCCTATGCGTTGGCCATCTCGCCGGTGCGCTATGTGGTGGAGCGCGGCGACTGGAAGGCGGCCGCGAACCTTCAGGTCCGCCCAAACCCGCTGCCTCAGGTGCAGGCGATTACTTATACCGCACGCGCGCTCGGAGCGGCCCGCTCGGGCAATCCGGAAGCCGCCAAGGCCGACATCGCCAAGCTCACCGAGTTTCGCGACAAGCTGCGTGACGCGAAGGATGCCTATTGGTCAGAGCAAGTCGATATCGAGCGGCAGGTCGCGACCGCCTGGGCTCTCTATGCCGAAGGCAAGCAGGATGAAGCGCTGGCTGCGATGAGCGCGGCGGCCGATGCCGAGGACAAGACCGAAAAGCATCCGGTGACCCCGGGCGTGCCGAAACCGGCGCGCGAACTCTACGGCTCCATGCTGCTTGAGCGTGGCATGGCCAAGGAAGCACTCGCAGCATTCGAAGCGACGCTGAAAAAGGAGCCCAATCGGCTGGGCGCCTATGCGGGTGCGGCCGTGGCCGCCGAAAAGTCCGGCGACCTCACCAAGGCGCGGGAGTACTACGGCAAAGTCGTCGCGATCGCCGATAATGCCGACAAGGCCCGCACTGAAGTTGCCGACGCGCAAGCGTTTCTGCAAAAGCGCTGAGGCGCGCAAGATGAAGCGCAGGGCAACACGTATGAAAGCACTGTTTCTGCCGGTCATGCTGGGTGTCCTCGCGACCCCGGCCGGGGCCGCGCAGCCGCTTCAGGTCTTCGGATATTCCGGTTATCTCGGGGAGTGGGAGTTGACCGCGACGGTTACGGAGACAACTCCCGGCTCGACAGCGGAATACTCGGGGCCGCTAACGATGAAGCATGTCGGCATCTGCACCCAGGACGGCCCGGAGGAGAAAACCGGCGCACTGCGCTTTCAGATATCGGCCTCATCGTCCCGATTGAATGCGACACTGTCGGTTTCCGGCGTCGAATGTACTTACAGCGGACAATTATCCGACTCATATGCCGGCACGATGAACTGCCCTGGCCGACAGGACGTTCCGCTCAAGCTGTGGCTGAAATAGCCCGTGAAATAGCCTTGGAACGCGATGTCCTACACTCTCGCGCTCAGCAGATGGGCAGCTATGGGAAACGCCAACTCGGTATTGCCAGTGTATTTTTCCAAGGCCTTCCCGACGTCAGCGATCAGGGCTTCACGCGCCGCATCGTCGGCCTTGGATACCGGGCCAGCCAGCGGCGAGCCCGCAACATAACTCAACACAAATCGCCCGACCGAAGGAAACCGGACCGTCCCATTCCGCTGTAGAATGGTAACATCCTGAAAACCGGCGGTACGAACCAGAGCTTCCAATTCGCCGGCATCGGACAATCCGAATGGCGCGCGCATAATGGTTCCCGCTGCTGGACCAATGTGTCGCTCCAATGCGTCTGCCAGCACGGCAAAACCGGGACTTTCGTGTATGCTGCGCCACACCATCAGCGTGAGTCTGCCTTCGGCACTACTAACTCTGCGCATTTCACGCAGGGCTGCGGCCCGATCGGCGAAGAATTGCAGGCCCAACTGGCAATACACGACGTTGAAGGAGCCGTCCGGGAAGGGCAGCTTGTCAGCACTGGCTTCTTGCCACTGGAGCGATCCCGTTGGCGCTACTGATCGAGCGACGTCCAGCATTCCGGGATTAAGATCAACCCCAACCACAGCACCAGTTGGACCGACACGCGTTGCGGCGATCCGTGCCACAGCACCAGTACCGCAGGCGACATCGACGACACGCTCGCCTGGGCGGGGTTGGGTGAGATCAACAAGTATCGGTGCCCACACCCCAAACACAGCCGGCACTAGCTCACGCTCGTATACCTCGGGCGCGCTGCCCGCGACCTGCCACTGTGCTTGCTGCGTCATTACACGCCTCCCACAGTCGCCCGCAAGACATGTTTACGATTTTCGACTTTGGCAGCAAAATCTGCCAGAAGCAGCCATCGACCGCTTCATTCGATCACCTCGTCGGCACGGGCAAGCAAGTCGGCGGCACATCGATGCCAAACGTCTTTGCGGTCTTAGCGTTTATCACAAGTTGGAACTTCGTTGGCTGCTCGACCGGCAAATCAGCAGGTTTGGCGCCCTTAAGAATTTGGTCGACGTGTTTCGCTGCATGCCGGTACTCATCCGGCAAGCTTGGTGCATAGCCCATAAGACCTCCGAACTTTGGAAACTCGACAAAATTGGCAATCGCTGGAAGCCGATTCGCTGTCATGAAATCGGCCATGCGTTTGAGCTGGATGAAAAAGATAGGATCGGCGATGAAGAGAACGCCATCGGCCCGCTGTTGCAAAATCGCATTGAAGACAATATCGAGGTCAGCGACAGCTCGCACTTCAAATGGACGAATTTGAAGTGAAAGCGATCCAGCCGAGGATTCCACCGCACTGAGCGCTGGCCGGTGTGACGAATTATTCGGGTTCCAGAGGACCGCCAAATTGGAGAGTGCGGGGTAACTCTCCTTGAGCAATTCCACATGTTTGGCGCTCATCTCGGAAATCATTCGGGTGGTGCCGGTGAGATTTCCGCCTGGTCGCGCGAGACTGCTACCGCTCCGCTTGCGAGCGGATCACCCATGGCAACAAAGACGATAGGGATTGTTCGAGTGCACGTTAGCTGCCAATGTAGCTTACGGCGCCAACGTTATGATGAGATCGACCGGAATGCGGACAAGATCGAGGGCCATTTCGGGCAGTTGGTCGAGCGCTCCTTCCACCCATCGATATTCAAAACGGATGTTCTTATCCTCGACGTAGCCAAGCTCTACTCAAACCCTGACGTATGAACTCGAACTGCGATGGCGGATTGGGCCATAACACTCCAATCAACGGCACTTTTCTCGACTGTTGCGCATGCGCGGCTAACGGCCAAGCTGCTGCTGAGCCAACAATAACTTTGATGAAATTTCGCCGGCGCATGCCCACCCTCCCTCAACTCAAAGCCGCGGGGCATAGATTTCGTTCAAACTAGCACACTTCAGGAGGCTGGCGTGGGCTTTGGGAAAGGCCCTTGACCAGTGCCATGTCCGTTCGGGGGTCAATCGCGTCGGTTCGGCGATGTCCGAGCCATTTCCGCTTTCGCGCAGCGCCGCACGCCGATG